>CAZNUQ010000110.1:0-1847 GCA_964576235.1 uncultured Desulfovibrio sp. | reverse complement strand
CCGGGGCAGACGCACGATCCAGGCCGTGCCGTCGGGCACCACCTCGCCGCCGTCGTCGGCCAGCTCGCGGCCCGGCGGTTCCCCTCCGGGCGGAAACGGCCCCTCGAAACGGATCTCCGCCATCTCCCCGTCCCCCGTCGCCGTGATACCCAGGAAGGAGGCGTCCGGCGCGCGGGAAAAAAGCACGGCGAAAGTCCGCACCAGGGCCTCGTGCCCGACGCGCACGGCCAGACCGCCTTCCGGCGCGTCCGCGACGCGCGTCGAAACGCCCCTTGCGCGCAGCAGCGGGCCGCACTCGGCCAGGGCCTGCCCCAGGGCGGCCAGGGCGTCGGTGGCCGGCGCGGCGGCCTTGACCGCGGCGAAACGATCCCGGGACGCGGCCAGGAGCCCGTCGATAACGCCCCGCATGTCGCCGGCAGCCCGGACGACCACGTCGAGGCACGACATGACGCTGCCGCCGCCGGCCGGAACGTCCGGAGGCAGCATGTCCCTGGCCGTCTCGGCGTATCCCCGCACCTTGGTCAGCGGCGTGCGCAGGTTGTGCGAGGCGTCGATGACGAAATCCCGGAAAATGCGGTCGAGGGTGGCCACCTCGGTCACATCGTGGAAGGTGGCGATGCGGACATCCTCCCCGGACAGGCCTCCGGCGGCCACCGGGGCCGCGTTGACCTCGACCACCCGGCCGTTTCGCAACTCGAAGCGACCGACGCGCCTGGCGCCGGCGCCTTCCGACGGCGGGACGGCCAGGGCGCGGTCGAGCCCCAGGGGCATGCCGGCTTCCAGGGGCGTTTTCCCGAGCAGCCCTCCGGCCGCGGGGAACATGCCGGCAAGGGCCCGGTTGGCGGCCAGGATGCGCCCCGAGGCGTCGAGGATGGCCAGGCCTTCGGCCATGCCGTCGAGGATGGCCTCCTGGCGCCGCCGGCGTTCTTCGAGCTCCCGGACGTGGGAGCCAATGCGTTCGGCCAGGGAATTGACGGCCGCGGCCAGGGGCAGGAAATCCCTGGCGGGCACGATGTGGATGCGCCGTTCGTAATGGCCCGCGCCGACGGCGGCCACGACGCCGGATATCTCCCGCAGCGTCCCGGCCATGCGCCGGGCCAGGGCCCAGGCGGCCACGCCCCCGGCCGCGAAGACCAGGGCCAGGGCGGCGAGCAGGATGTCGCGCAGGCGGGATAATTCGCCGCGAAGCGCCGACACGGGCAGGGCCAGGCGCAGGATGCCGTCCGGCAGTCCCGGAGTGCCGGAGACGGCCTTGGCCACATAGACCATGTCCCGGCCAAGGGTACGGCTTACGCGCACGTCCTGGCCGAATCCCCCGGACAGGGCCTGGCGCACCTCGGGCCGGTCGGCATGGCTTTCCATGTCCGTGATTCCGGAGGCGCCGACGCCGGAGTCGGCCAGCACCCGTCCGGAAACGACGTAGGTCAGGCGGAATCCGATATGCGGGCCGAGGTCGTCGATCCAGGCGGCCAGGGCGGCCTCGCCGGCGAAGGGCGCCTTGCCGGCGAGCAGATGGGCGACGAGGTCCAGGGAAGCCCGGGCCCGCTCCTCGGCCTCCTCCACCACCGTGCGTCCGGCCTGTCGCGTGGCGAAGACGAAGACGGCGCTTTGGACCAGCAGCAAAAAACCCCAGGTCCAAAGCAGGTAGTGGAGAGTGATGGAACGCTTGGCCATGCTCCTCCCGTGCGCCGAAATCGCGGCCGCCGGCAGACGCTTTCTTGACGGGCAAGGTATAGGCGGCCTGGGCTTCGGGAGCAAGTCCGGAATCCCCCTCCTGGGATCGGCCCGGCCACCGGCACTTTTTCCGGCGGCCCCGGAACGGGCACGGGATGACACGGAAGGCGATT
>CAZNUQ010000109.1:0-1859 GCA_964576235.1 uncultured Desulfovibrio sp. | reverse complement strand
CCGGGGCAGACGCACGATCCAGGCCGTGCCGTCGGGCACCACCTCGCCGCCGTCGCCGGACAGCTCGCGGCCCGGCGGTTCCCCGCCGGGCGGAAACGGCCCCTCGAAACGGATCTCCGCCATCTCCCCGTCCCCCTTCGCCGTGATGTCCAGGGAGACGGCGTCCGGCGCGCGGGAAAAAAGCGCCGCGAAGGTCCGCACCAGGGCCTCGTGCCCGGCGCGCACGGCCAGGCCGCCTTCCGGCGCGTCCACGATACACGCCGAAACGCCCCTCGAGCGCAGCAACGGACCGCACTCGGCCAGGGCCTGCCCAAGGGCGGCCAGGGCGTCGGTGGCCGGCGCGGCGGCCTTGACCGCGGCGAAACGATCCCGGGACGCGGCCAGGAGCCCGTCGATAACGCCCCGCATGTCGCCGGCAGCCCGGACGACCACGTCGAGGCACGACATGACGCTGCCGCCGCCGGCCGGAACGTCCGGAGGCAGCATGTCCCTGGCCGTCTCGGCGTATCCCCGCACCTTGGTCAGCGGCGTGCGCAGGTTGTGCGAGGCGTCGATGACGAAATCCCGGAAAATGCGGTCGAGGGTGGCCACCTCGGTCACATCGTGGAAGGTGGCGATGCGGACATCCTCCCCGGACAGGCCTCCGGCGGCCACCGGGGCCGCGTTGACCTCGACCACCCGGCCGTTTCGCAACTCGAAGCGACCGACGCGCCTGGCGCCGGCGCCTTCCGACGGCGGGACGGCCAGGGCGCGGTCGAGCCCCAGGGGCATGCCGGCTTCCAGGGGCGTTTTCCCGAGCAGCCCTCCGGCCGCGGGGAACATGCCGGCAAGGGCCCGGTTGGCGGCCAGGATGCGCCCCGAGGCGTCGAGGATGGCCAGGCCTTCGGCCATGCCGTCGAGGATGGCCTCCTGGCGCCGCCGGCGTTCTTCGAGCTCCCGGACGTGGGAGCCAATGCGTTCGGCCAGGGAATTGACGGCCGCGGCCAGGGGCAGGAAATCCCTGGCGGGCACGATGTGGATGCGCCGTTCGTAATGGCCCGCGCCGACGGCGGCCACGACGCCGGATATCTCCCGCAGCGTCCCGGCCATGCGCCGGGCCAGGGCCCAGGCGGCCACGCCCCCGGCCGCGAAGACCAGGGCCAGGGCGGCGAGCAGGATGTCGCGCAGGCGGGATAATTCGCCGCGAAGCGCCGACACGGGCAGGGCCAGGCGCAGGATGCCGTCCGGCAGTCCCGGAGTGCCGGAGACGGCCTTGGCCACATAGACCATGTCCCGGCCAAGGGTACGGCTTACGCGCACGTCCTGGCCGAATCCCCCGGACAGGGCCTGGCGCACCTCGGGCCGGTCGGCATGGCTTTCCATGTCCGTGATTCCGGAGGCGCCGACGCCGGAGTCGGCCAGCACCCGTCCGGAAACGACGTAGGTCAGGCGGAATCCGATATGCGGGCCGAGGTCGTCGATCCAGGCGGCCAGGGCGGCCTCGCCGGCGAAGGGCGCCTTGCCGGCGAGCAGATGGGCGACGAGGTCCAGGGAAGCCCGGGCCCGCTCCTCGGCCTCCTCCACCACCGTGCGTCCGGCCTGTCGCGTGGCGAAGACGAAGACGGCGCTTTGGACCAGCAGCAAAAAACCCCAGGTCCAAAGCAGGTAGTGGAGAGTGATGGAACGCTTGGCCATGCTCCTCCCGTGCGCCGAAATCGCGGCCGCCGGCAGACGCTTTCTTGACGGGCAAGGTATAGGCGGCCTGGGCTTCGGGAGCAAGCCCGGAATCCCCCCAGGGGGCGGCCCCGCCGCCGTCCCCGGCCGGCCGGCACTTTTTCCGGCGGCCCCGGAACGGGCACGGGATGACACGGAAGGCGATT
>CAZNUQ010000108.1:0-1866 GCA_964576235.1 uncultured Desulfovibrio sp. | reverse complement strand
TCGGCCCTGGTCGGGGCGCTGTGCTACTGGCTGCTGACCCTGACGGGGCTTGTCGTCTAAACGCGGCGCCATCGGGAGGCGTTCCCTCCTCCCGTATCCGGGGGGCGTCGCCGCCCCCCGGTCCGAGGCCCTGCTCCCCCCGCCTGCCGCTCCAGGGGCGGGCAGGGCGCCGGTTCGCGGCGTGTCCGGATCAGGCCAGAAGCGCGGCCGCGTCCCGGACGATGGCCGCGATGGGCACGTTGCGGGGGCAGGCCGCCTCGGCCGCCGCGAAATCCAGGTCTCCCAGCCGGGAACGCAGGGCTTCGGGCAGGCCGGCGTACAGTTCCCTGGCGATCTCCCGCTCGCCGTACTCCCGATAGTACATCATGGCCCGCATGACATCGGCCACCGGCAGGCCCCCGCCGAGCGCCCCGCCGCAGACGGCGGAGCATCCGGCGCAGTAGTCCCCGGACGTGGCATCGGCGAAGCGGCCGAGAATCTCGAAATCCTCCCGGGACAGGCGCGTGGCGTCGCGGGCCGCGGCCACGTTGGCCCCGAGGATCGTCAGGTTGGGCATCTGGGAGCAGATGCTGGCGATGTCCGGATTCCCCCAGACGGCCTTGAGCTTGGCCTGCTTGTCGGTGAAGCCCTTTTCCAGGAAGTGTCCGGCCACGTCCAACTCGGCCTGGGAGTCGGTCCTGACCGGCCCGCCGCCCTGGGTCTTCATGGCCACCACGCCGATTCCCGCCGCTGTGGCCGCGGCGAGGGCCTCCCGCATCCTCGGTTCGTGCATCAGGCGGAAGTTGTAGGAGATCATGACCGCGTCGATCCAGCCGAGCCGGGCCGCCCCGGTCAGGCAGTCCTCCATGTTGCCGTGGGTGCTGAAGCCCACGAACTTGATCTTGCCGGCCTTTTTCATGGATTCGGCCCAGTCTTTCACCTGGCCGTCCATCTCGCCGATGCCGGAAACGGCGTGGACGTAAAACAGGTCCACATACGGTGTCTTGAGCCGTGCCAGGGCCGCGTCCAGGCGTTCGGTGAACCGTCCCTCCTTGGCCACGAGTTTGGTGGTCAGGACGATATCCTTGCGCGCGCCGGGGTTGCGGGCGAAAAAACGGCCGTACCCTTCCTCGGACAGGCCGTTGCCGTAGGCCTCGGCCGTGTCCCAGAAGTTGACGCCCCAGGACAGGGCCTGCTTGAGGAGGAGCTGGTTGTTGATGGTGTCGAACATGCCCCCGAGATTGAGGATGGACACCTCCAGCCCGGTTTTGCCGAGGGGGCGCCTGGGCATGGGGCCGGGAGCGGGCGTGGCCGTCACGGCGGATTCGCCCGTGGCCAGGGCCCCGGCCGGCAGTCCGGCCAGTCCGGCGGCCAGCCCTCCGATACCCAGGGTTTTCATGAGATCGCGGCGGGTCAGACCCGTGCGTTTGGCGTCGGCCATGGCGTTTCTCCCTTTTTCGTCTGCCGTTTTGGCGCCCCGCGAACTGCCTGGCCGGCATGTCCGGCAGGGCGCCCCTGTCGTGCCGGTCAGGCCAGCATGCGGCCCCGGCCGGACCGGGATTCGTTCTCGTTGGTCACGCGTATGGCCCGCAGCCCCGACACCGGACATTCGTGCTCGCACATGCCGCAGCCGATGCAGCGGGCCGGATCCACGTGGGGTTGCTGGAGCCGGACCAGGAGTTCCAGGTCGCGGCCTGCGGCATCGGCGGGCAGGGGCGCCTCCAGGGTGATGGTCGTGGCCGATGCGGCCACGATGCGCCAGGGCCCCCTTTCCGGGACGCCGGCCGGACGCAGGAAGTAGTCGCCGTCGGCCAGGTTGCGGCCGGGGGGTGGGGGCGCGCCCAGGCGCACGGTCGCGCCTTCCGCGGCCACGGGCAGGAAGCGTCC
>CAZNUQ010000107.1:0-1913 GCA_964576235.1 uncultured Desulfovibrio sp. | reverse complement strand
GGACGCTTCCTGCCCGTGGCCGCGGAAGGCGCGACCGTGCGCCTGGGCGCGCCCCTGCCCCCCGGCCGCAACCTGGCCGGCGGCGACTACTTCCTGCGTCCGGCCGGCACCCCGGAGCGGGCGCCCTGGCGCATCGTGGCCGCGTCGGCCACGGCGATCACCCTGGAGGCGCCCCTGCCCGCCGATGCCGCCGGCCGCGACCTGGAGCTTCTGGTCCGGCTCCAGCAGCCCCATGTGGACCCGGCCCGCTGCATCGGCTGCGGCATGTGCGAGCACGAATGCCCGGTGTCGGGGCTGCGGGCCATACGCGTGACCAACGAGAACGAATCCCGGTCCGGCCGGGGCCGCATGCTGGCCTGACCGGCACGACAGGGGCGCCCTGCCGGACATGCCGGCCAGGCAGTTCGCGGGGCGCCAAAACGGCAGACGAAAAAGGGAGAAACGCCATGGCCGACGCCAAACGCACGGGTCTGACCCGCCGCGATCTCATGAAAACCCTGGGTATCGGAGGGCTGGCCGCCGGACTGGCCGGACTGCCGGCCGGGGCCCTGGCCACGGGCGAATCCGCCGTGACGGCCACGCCCGCTCCCGGCCCCATGCCCAGGCGCCCCCTCGGCAAAACCGGGCTGGAGGTGTCCATCCTCAATCTCGGGGGCATGTTCGACACCATCAACAACCAGCTCCTCCTCAAGCAGGCCCTGTCCTGGGGCGTCAACTTCTGGGACACGGCCGAGGCCTACGGCAACGGCCTGTCCGAGGAAGGGTACGGCCGTTTTTTCGCCCGCAACCCCGGCGCGCGCAAGGATATCGTCCTGACCACCAAACTCGTGGCCAAGGAGGGACGGTTCACCGAACGCCTGGACGCGGCCCTGGCACGGCTCAAGACACCGTATGTGGACCTGTTTTACGTCCACGCCGTTTCCGGCATCGGCGAGATGGACGGCCAGGTGAAAGACTGGGCCGAATCCATGAAAAAGGCCGGCAAGATCAAGTTCGTGGGCTTCAGCACCCACGGCAACATGGAGGACTGCCTGACCGGGGCGGCCCGGCTCGGCTGGATCGACGCGGTCATGATCTCCTACAACTTCCGCCTGATGCACGAACCGAGGATGCGGGAGGCCCTCGCCGCGGCCACAGCGGCGGGAATCGGCGTGGTGGCCATGAAGACCCAGGGCGGCGGGCCGGTCAGGACCGACTCCCAGGCCGAGTTGGACGTGGCCGGACACTTCCTGGAAAAGGGCTTCACCGACAAGCAGGCCAAGCTCAAGGCCGTCTGGGGGAATCCGGACATCGCCAGCATCTGCTCCCAGATGCCCAACCTGACGATCCTCGGGGCCAACGTGGCCGCGGCCCGCGACGCCACGCGCCTGTCCCGGGAGGATTTCGAGATTCTCGGCCGCTTCGCCGATGCCACGTCCGGGGACTACTGCGCCGGATGCTCCGCCGTCTGCGGCGGGGCGCTCGGCGGGGGCCTGCCGGTGGCCGATGTCATGCGGGCCATGATGTACTATCGGGAGTACGGCGAGCGGGAGATCGCCAGGGAACTGTACGCCGGCCTGCCCGAAGCCCTGCGTTCCCGGCTGGGAGACCTGGATTTCGCGGCGGCCGAGGCGGCCTGCCCCCGCAACGTGCCCATCGCGGCCATCGTCCGGGACGCGGCCGCGCTTCTGGCCTGATCCCGGACGCGGAGGGGCGGCCCGCAGCGGCGCGCGCCCCTCCGCGCATCAGCCCCCTGCCGGGACGTGCCGTTGCCTTCTGCGCAGCCGGCCGGGGGGGAGCGGAAATCGGACAAGGAGCGGCGGCGCCCCCCGGATGGACGGGGAAAAGCCGCTTCCCGGCGGCGGGGCGCGGTGCTAGGCGACAAGCCCCGTCAGGGTCAGCAGCCAGTAGCACAGCGCCCCGACCAGGGCCGA
>CAZNUQ010000106.1:0-4322 GCA_964576235.1 uncultured Desulfovibrio sp. | reverse complement strand
CGGTAGATCAGCTTGCCGGGGAAGTTCTCGCCGATGACGGACAGGTTGCGTTCCAGGCTGCGCGGGGACTCGGCGAAGAAGTCGTTGACCGCCAGGCCGTCGAGGGAAAGCTTGTGGCGCGTGGCGAAGTGCCCGTACACGATGGCGTCGGACAGGCAGCCAAGCCTGTTGGGCACGACCAGGATGACATCGAGGCCGAGCGCCAGGGCGAAATGGTAATTGTAGCGCCTGGGCCCGAGGGGCACGGCCAGCCCTCCGGCGCTTTCGACGAGCAGCACGTCGCGTTCGGTGGACAATGCCTCGATGCGGGACACGCATTCTTCAAAAGGAAACGGGTCGAACACGAAGCACGGCGAGGCCGGTTCCTCGGCCGTGTAGAGGGTGACCGCGTCCTGCGGGGCCATCCCGACGCTCGCGGCGACGAATCCCGCGTCGTCGTCGCCGGGATAGCCCGTGGCCACGGGCTTCACGTAACGGACCGAGAAGCCCTGCGCCTTGAGCTGTCGCGCGAAGTGGATCGAAAAATGGGTCTTGCCGATGCCCGTGCCCGTACCCGTGATGAAATAGCGTTTCATGGGAGCACCGCCTTGACCGCATCGAGGGCGATGTCGGTCAGTTTGTCGATTTCGGGGAGCGTTATCACATAGGGCGGCATGAAATAGACGATGTCGCCGAGGTTGCGCAGCCAGGCACCGCGTTCGAGGGCTTCGCGGTATATGCGAAAGCCGGTGCGGGCCTTCCAGTCGAAGGGGATTTTCCGCTCCGGGTCGGCGGCCAGTTCCACGGCCGTGATCCAGCCCGTGGACCGGATGTCCTGGACATGGCGGCAGCCGGCGAAACGTTCCCGGACGGCCGCGTGCAGGTGGGCGATCTTGGCCTGGTTGGCCGCGATCACGTCGTCTTCCTCGAAGATGCGCAGCGTGGCGCAGGCGGCGGCGCAGGCCAGGGGATTTCCCGTGTAGCTGTGGGAATGGAGGAACGCCTTGTCCTCCGCATAGTCGTGGTAGAAGGCGTCGAAGACCGCGTCCGTGGTCAGGACGCAGGAAAGCGGCAGCGTGCCGCTGGTGATGCCCTTGGACAGGCACATGAAATCCGGGGACACCCCGGCCTGCTCGCAGGCGAACATGGTGCCGGTGCGGCCGAACCCGACGGCGATCTCGTCGGCGATGAAGTGGATGCCGGCGGCGGTGGTCGCCCGGCGCAGCTTCCGCAGATAGGCGGGCGGGTACATGTTGAAGTTGCCGGCGCACTGTACCAGGGGCTCGACGATGACGCCGGAAAGGACGTTTCCGTGGGTTGCGATAGCCTCTTCCATGGCCGCGAAGCACTCGGCGTCGCAGGTCGCGCGCTCCTTGCCGTGCGGGCAGCGCTGGCAGTCCGGGCAGGGCACCTCGATCTGGGGCACGAAAAGCGGCACGAACGGCGCGGCGTAGAGCCGGTCGCCGCATACGCCGAGGGCGCCGGCCGTTTCCCCGTGGTAGCCGTTGGTGAGGAAGAGAAAACGGTTTTTTTCCGGATGGCCGAGGTTGCGCCAGGAGGCATGGCTCATTTTGAGCGCCGCCTCGATGGCGCAGGAGCCGTTGTCGGCGAAAAACACACGGGTCAGGCCCGGCGTGGCCACGGCCAGCAGCCGGTCGGCCAACTCCTCGGCCGGGGCATGGGTCGCGCCGGCGAAGATGACATGTTCCAGGCGCGACAGTTGCTCGCCGACGGCCTGGATGATACGAGGATTGGCATGGCCGAAGAGGTTGACCCACCAGGAAGAAATGGCGTCGATGTAGGCGCGGCCTTCCCGATCGTAGAGGTAAATCCCTTGACCGCGGTCGATAAAGACGGGAGGATATTCCTCGTGATCCTTCATCTGGGTGCAGGGATGCCAGATCCGCATGGCTTCCCTCCCGGAAACATGAGACATGAGCACATCCTTTTTCGGTAAGTACATTGTTCCCGAGGCGGCCAAGCTGCGTAACTCGGACAGTTACCGGACCATTCCGCCCATCGACGACGGCGCGGCCCGGGAGATCCTGCATTCCGGCACGCGGCTTTTAAACCTCGCTTCCAACAACTACCTGGGCCTGGCCGGCCATCCCGAGCTTGTCGAGGGGGCGGCCAAGGCTCTGTCCCGCCACGGTTGCTCGTCCGGGGCCTCCAGGCTCATCACCGGGAATTTCGCCCTGGCCGAAACCCTCGAGGCGGAGCTGGCCACGTTCAAATATCAGGAGGCGGCCCTGGTCACGGGAAGCGGCTACGCCGCCAATCTGGCCGTCTTTTCCGCCCTGGCCGACCGCCATACCGTGGTTTTTTCCGACCGCCTGAACCATGCCAGCATCCTCGACGGCATTTCCCTGTCCGGCGCCCGGCTCATCCGGTACCGTCATCTGGACATGGAGCATCTGGAACGTTTGCTGGAACGCGAGCGGCATGTCGAAAAGAAGATCCTGGTCACGGACACGGTCTTCAGCATGGACGGCGACGTGGCACCTTTAGCGCGATTGGTCGAACTTGGCAAAGCGCACGAGGCGCTCATCGTCGTGGACGAGGCCCACGCCACGGGCGTGCTGGGCCGGGGGCGGGGGCTGGCCGCGGCCCTCGGGCTTTCCGACGACGTGGACGTGCACATGGGCACCCTGAGCAAGGCCATGGGATCGCTCGGCGGTTATGTGGCCGGCCGGGTGGAAACCATCGAACTGTTGCGCAACGCCGGGCGGTCCTTCATCTTTTCGACGGCCCTGCCGCCGGCGGTGCTCGGCGCCTCCCTGGCGGCGCTGCGCCGCGTCAAGGCCAATCCGGGCGAGGGCGCCAAACTCATGCGCATGGCCTCGGACATCCGCGACCACCTGACCAGCCTGGGATTCGACACCATGGGCTCGACCACCCAGATCATTCCCGTGGCCTGTGGCCGCAATCGCGTTGCCCTGCACGCCCAGGCGCTGCTGATGGCCGAAGGGCTTTATGTCGCGGCCGTGCGACCGCCGACCGTTCCCCAGGGCTCGGCCAGGCTGCGGCTTTCCCTGCGGGCCGACCTGACCGACGAGGACCTCAAACGGGTGCGGCTGGGCTTTTCCAGGCTTCGGGTTTCCTTCTTCCCATGAGCGATGTGTTTTTCCTGTCCGGCTGGGCCGGGCCCGAAGCGCTTTTTCCGGCGCTTTCGGGGAAGGTGTGCTTTGCCGCGCCGTTTCTCGACGGCGACGAGGCCGCGCTGCTTCGCCGCATGGAGAAGACGCCGGCCAGGGTGCTGGCCGGCTGGTCCACGGGCGCGCACATGATCGTCAAGCACGCGGCCCGGCTCTTCCCTCGTTTCGAGCGGGTGGTTCTCGCGGCACCGTTTCTGCGTTTTTCCGACAGCCTGCCGGTCAGGGTCACCCGGAGCATGGCCGCGGGCCTTGTGCGCGATCCCGAGGCGACGACCCGCGGCTTCTGGAAAAACTGCGGCCTGCCCGGAGACGCGTTCTGGAACCCCGAATGGACGGCCCCCCTGGCCGCCGGCCTGGACTACCTCCTCGCCTCGGCCGTTCCGGAAGTCCCCCTCCCGTCGGGTCATGTGACGGTGCTTCACGGGGAGGCCGACCGCATCGTGCGCCGACCGGCCGTGGACAGGGTTCTGGGTGTCCTTGGGGGAGCGCGTTTCGTCCCCGCGCCCGGCGGGCATTACCCCGATCCGGCGAGCCTCGCGGCAGTGCTGTTCTGATGTCCGCGCAAATAAAGAGACGATTCGACCGGGCCGGAACCACCTACGAGGCCTCCGCCCTGGTCCAGCGGCAGGTGGCGGCGCACCTCGCCAGCCTATGCCCGGGAACCCTTTCCGGCCCCGTCCTCGAAATCGGCGCCGGCAGCGGACTCATGACCCGTCTGCTCACGGAGCGTCACTCCGGCGGTCCTTACGTGGCGCTCGACATTTCGTCCGGCATGCTCGCCCACGCGTCCATGGCCGGAGCTGTCAAGGTGGCGGCCGATGGCGAACGGCCGCCTTTTTCGGAAGGCACCTTCGCGTTTCTGGCCTCGGCCTCGGCCATGCACTGGTACGCCGCCCCGGAGCGCTCCATGGCGGCCGATCTGCGGCTTTTACGGTCAGGCGGCGGCTTCGCGCTGGCCCTCTACGTGGAAGGCACGCTCGCCGAACTGGGGCAGGCCTCGCGAGCGACGGGGTTCGGCTCGATCTATCCCATGCGGCCGGCGGCCTTTTACCGGGAGCTTCTCGCCGGTGTGCCGGGCATCGTGTGCGGCTTCCAGGAAATGCGCCATGTGGTGCGCCACGACAGCGTCACCGCCCTGCTGAAAAGCCTGCAGGGGGCCGGAGTGACCCATACCCCGGACAAGCGGGC
>CAZNUQ010000105.1:0-4381 GCA_964576235.1 uncultured Desulfovibrio sp. | reverse complement strand
GCATGCGCCGCTCCGGCCTGAGGCAAGGCGCCCAGGAACCGTCGCAGGCGGCCTGTCGCAAAAACAGGCCGCGCTGCCCAAAACATCCCGAACGATACGGCCAAGGGCGAACCCGCCGCGGTTGCGGCGCGCCTCCCGCCTTGTGATCCAGCCGACATTCGTGTCGCCAACCTGGCTACAATTTTGTCCCTCCACGCCCCTCTTTTGAAATAATTTGTTTTATTTCAAACTGTTATAGCCTGGCACACACCTTGAAAGACTCCGTTCGCTCCGGCGCGTGGCGACCGGGAAAGGAGCTTTCATGGAACAGGCTATCTTCGAGGAACGGCGAGGGCAGATCCACCGCAAGGGAGAAGGGCCTTTCGAGCTGGCCTGCAACCGCGACAGTCTGGCCGGGGCCGTTTCCCAGCGGGCCTGCGTGTTCTGCGGCTCGCGCGTGGTGCTCTACCCCATCGCCGACGCCCTGCACCTGGTGCACGGCCCCGTGGGCTGCGCCGTCTATACCTGGGACATCCGGGGCGCGTTGTCGTCCGGCCCGGAACTGCACCGGCTGAGCTTTTCCACCGATCTGCGGGAAAAGGACGTGATTTTCGGCGGCGAGAAAAAGCTCAAGGCCGCCCTGCTCGAACTCATCGAACGTCACAAGCCCCGGGCCGCCTTCGTCTACGCCACCTGCATCGTGGGCATCATCGGCGACGACGTGGGCGCGGTGTGCCGCGAGGTGGCCGGGCAGACCGGCATACCGGTCATCCCGGTCCAGTCCGAGGGCTTCAAGGGCACCAAGCGCGAGGGCTACGCCGCCGCCTGCAAGGCCATGTTCGCCCTGGCCGGCACGGGCGACACGTCGGATATCGGCCCGGTGTCCCTCAACATCCTGGGCGACTTCAATCTGGCCGGCGAAATCTGGATCATCCGGGAGTACTTCGAGAAGATGGGGGTCCAGGTGGTGGCCAACATCACCGGCGACGGCCGGGTGGCGGACATCCGGCGATGCCACGGCGCGGCCCTCAACGTGGTCCAGTGTTCCGGCGCCACCATGGAACTGGCCAGGATGATGCGGGACGCCTTCGGCATCCCGTTTATCCGGGCGTCCTACCTCGGCATCGAGGACATGGCCGATTCGCTCTACGCCGTGGCCGACCACTTCAAGGACCGCGACCCCGGGATCGTGGCCCGCGCCCAGGGGCTGGTGCGCGAGGAGCTGGCCGCCCTGCTGCCGAAGCTCAAGGAATACCGCAGGGATTTGGAAGGCAAGAAGGCGGCCGTCTATGTCGGCGGCGCCTTCAAGGCCTTTTCGCTGATCAAGGCCTTCCGCCACCTCGGCATGAAGGTGGTGCTCGTCGGCTCCCAGACCGGCACCCGGGAGGACTACGAGGAACTGGCCGCCATCTGCGATCCCGGCACGGTCATCGTCGACGACTCCAATCCCCTGGAACTGTCGGCCTTCGTCAAGGAACTCGACGTGGACATCTTCGTCGGCGGCGTCAAGGAACGGCCCATCGCCCACAAGCTCGGGGTCGGTTTTTGCGACCACAACCACGAACGCAAGGAAGCCCTGGAAGGCTTCGTCGGCATGCTCAACTTCGCCAGGGAAGTCCACGCCTCGGCCACGAGTCCCATCTGGCGCTTCGTGCCCCGGCGCGAGGCCATGGCCAGGGCCGAAGCCGAAACCGTCACAACGCTCCGGGCCAACGGAGAAGGCATATGAGCGATTCGCCCTACGTTTCCACCACCAACGCCTGCACGCTGTGCATGCCGCTCGGCGCCGCCATCGCCTTCCGGGGCGTCGAGGGGGCCATCCCCTTCCTGCACGGTTCCCAGGGTTGCGCCACCTACATGCGCCGCTACATCATCAGCCACTTCCGGGAACCCATGGACATCGCCTCCTCGGCCCTCGGGGAAAAGCAGGCGGTCTTCGGCGGGGGCCCGAACCTGAAAAAGGGCATCCTCAACGTCATGTCCAAGTACGGGGCCTCGGTCGTGGGCGTGGCCTCGACCTGCCTGACCGAAACGATCGGCGATGACGTGCCCCGGCTTTTGGCGGAATTCCGCAAGGAGTTCGGTGACCTGCCCCTACCGGAAATCGTCCACGTGTCCACGCCGAGCTATTCCGGGACCCACATGGACGGCTTCCACGCGGCCACGGCGGCCCTCGTCTCCCAGCTCGTGACGCGAAAGGCCCCGGCCGAGCGGCGCGTGAACCTCATGCCCGGCTTCGTCTCCCCGGCCGACATCCGTCATTTCAAGGAAATCCTGGCCGACTTCGACGTGGCCGCCACGATTGTGCCCGACATATCCGAAACCATGGACCGGCCGGCCCTGCTCGACTACGAAAAGCTCCCGGCCGGCGGCACGCCCCTTGCCGCCATCAGGGCCATGTCCGGGAGCCTCGGGTCCATCGAGTGCGGCCGGGCCGGGCGCATGGCCGAAAGCGCCGGCGCCGGGCTCGAACGCCGTTTCGGCGTGCCTGACATCCGGATCGGCATCCCCGTCGGCATCCGCGAAACCGATGCCTTCTTCGCCGCTCTGGGAGACCTCGCCGGCCGGCCCCTGCCCGCCAAGTACGCCAGCGAACGCGGCAAGCTGGTCGATGCCTACGTCGACGGCCACAAGTACGTCTCCGGCAAGCGGGCCATCGTCTACGGCGAGGAAGATCTGGTCATCGCCATGGTGGCGTTTCTGGCCGAAATCGGGATGAAGCCCGTCCTGGCGGCCACGGGCGCGGTCTGCAAGAACTTTAAGGCCGCCCTGGCCGAGGTGACGGCCGGCATCCTGCCAACTCCGCCCGAGGCCCGCGAGGGGGTCGATTTCCACGACATCGCCGAACGGGCGGCCGAACTGGCCCCGGATATCCTGGTCGGCCACAGCAAGGGATACCGCTACGCCAAGGCCATGGGCGTGCCGCTTTTGCGCGCGGGCTTCCCCATTCATGACCGCTTCGGCGGCCAGCGCATGCTGCACGTGGGCTATCGCGGCACCCAGGAACTTTTCGACCGTCTGGTCAACATCTTCCTCGAACGCAAGCAGGAAGACAACGCCGTGGGCTACGGCTACCTCTAAAGGAGCACCGCATGACCGCCATCAAGGATCTCTCCAAGCACCCCTGCTTCAACAGGGAATCCGCCGGCTCCTGCGGCCGGGTCCACCTGCCCGTGGCCCCCAGGTGCAACATCCAGTGCAACTACTGCAATCGCAAGTACGACTGCGTGAGCGAATCCCGGCCGGGCGTGACGAGCGCCGTGCTCTCGCCCGAACAGGCCGTGCCCTACATGGAGCAGGTGCTCGCGCGCGAGCCGCGCATCACCGTCTGCGGCATCGCCGGTCCGGGCGACCCCCTGGCCAATCCGGAAACCATGCGGACCATGCGGCTGCTCAGGGACAGGTTCCCCCGGATGCTGTTCTGCCTGTCCACCAACGGTCTGGCCCTGCCTGCCCATGCCGCCGACCTGGCCGGACTCGGGGTCACCCACGCGACGGTCACGGTCAATGCCGTGGACCCGAAAATCGGGGCGCGCATCCATGCCTGGGCCCGGGACGGCAAGATCATCCACCGGGGCGAGGCGGCGGCGAAACTCCTGCTCGACCGCCAGCTCGAAGGCATGCGCCTCCTCAAGGAGCACGGCGTGATCGTCAAGACCAACACCATCGTCGTCCCCGGGGTGAACGACCAGCACGTGCTCGCCGTGTCCAGGTTTCTGTCCGCCCTGGGCATCGACATCCAGAACATCATGCCGGTCTTCCCCGTGGCCGGCACCCCCTTCGCCGCGGTCCCCGCTCCAAGCCGGGCCCTCATTCGCGGTCTGCGGGAAAAAGCCGGGCTCCTCGTGCCCCAGATGCGCCACTGCAAGCGCTGCCGGGCCGACGCCGCGGGGCTTTTGTGCCATGACCGCTCCGAGGAACTGTCGGAACTGCTCGGCACCTGCTCCCGGACCGCACCCGGAACGGACATGGCGGCGCGGCCCCACGTGGCGGTCGCCACCCGCGAGGGCATGCTCGTCAACATGCACCTGGGCGAGGCCCACAAACTTCAGATATGGACGCGGGACGGCGACGGTTTCGCCTTTGTCGAGGAACGCTGGGCGCCGGATCCAGGGTCTGGCCCCCGGCGATGGGAAGAGCTGGCCCGGCTGCTTTCCGACTGCCGGGCCGTGCTGGTGGCGGCCTGCGGCGAGACGCCGCGCAAGGTTCTGACGGCGGCGGGAGTTGTGCCCCACGAATGCTCGGGATTCCTGGAGACGGCCCTGGCCGAGGTGTACGACGCGGGCGATCTCGCGCTCCTCAAAAGCCGGCGCAAGGGGCTCGGCAAGGCCTGCTGCGGCGGCGCCGGCGGCGGCGAGGGCTGCGGATGAGCCGCCGGCCAAGCCCGTTCCGGCATGAATAC
>CAZNUQ010000104.1:0-4589 GCA_964576235.1 uncultured Desulfovibrio sp. | reverse complement strand
TTTTGGTCGGTCCGGTCCGTTCGGATTCGGGCGCGGGGGGCGTTTCGGTCTTGGGCGGGGCCTGTTTGGCCGGCTTGGCCGGCTGTCCGGGACCGGCCTGTTCCGGTTCGGCCGGTGGCGCCGGTTCGCTGGCGAGGGTGGTCCGGCTGACCTTGGAGCGCACCTCCGCGGTCTCGGCCGGGGCGGGCCTGGGGGGAGGCGCGGGGCGGGACTCCCCGGTTGGGGCGCTGGGCGCCGGTTTCTCGGTGACGAGCGCCTTTTGCATGGAATCGGCCACCCGCTCGTAGCGGTTGAGGTCCACGTGGGACACCGCCACGATGATGAGGAAAAAGCAGAGCAAAAGCGTCATCATGTCGGCCAGGGAAATGGGCCAGAGATCGTCTTCCTCGGGACGGCGCTTGCGCAGGTCGGAGAGTTTCAGCACGGGAATCCTGGGGTTGCGTGTGCCGCGGACGCCTTGGCGCGTTCCGCGGGGCGCCCGGCGGCGGGATCAGTCGGCCGCGGCCTCCTGCCGTTCGATGGACGACCAGCGCCGGGGCGGCAGGTAGGCCTTGAGCTTGTCCAGCACGATGGCGGCCGGGGTCTTGTCCTTGATGAAAAGCGTGCCGTCGCGGATGACGCACATGAGGATGACGCGCTCCTCGATGCGTTTTTCCACCTTGATGGCGATGGGCAGGAAAATCAGGTGGGCGAGGAGAATGCCGTAGAGGGTGGTGGTGAGGGCCACGGCCATGTGGGCGCCGAGGTTGCCGAGCCCCACGCTCATGGACTGGAGCATGCCGATCAGGCCGATCAGCGTCCCGATGATGCCGTAGGCCGGGGAGAGCTTGGCCATGGTCCGGTAGATGCCGGCCGAGGACAGTTCCTGCTGGTAGGTCTGCTCGATGCGGGTGTCGAGGATTTCCTTGATCTCCTCCCGCGAGTAGCCGTCAACGAGCATCTGGATGGCGTTTTGCAGGAATTCGTTCTCGATGCCGGGCAGGGATTTCTCCAGGTGGATTTTGCCCCGCGTCGAGGCTTCCCGGGCGATGGCCACGATCTCCTCGATGTAGTGGTCCGTGGGGAGTTCCTCGCGCTTGAGGGCGATGAGGAAGGTGTTGAAGACCCGCATGACTTCCTTGAGGGGGAAGCAGATGAAGGTGGAGGCCAGGGTGCCGCCGAGGACGATGGCCAATCCCGGAAAGTTGATGAAGACCCCGGCGCTGTCCGTGGAAAGGAAGGTGGCGAACCCGAGGATGACGATGCCGCAGGCGAAGCCGATGACCGTGGCGATGTTCACGAGACGATTCCCTTGAGGGTCTTGATGCGGGCGAGCAGTTCCTTTTCCACGTCGGCGGCCTCGTCCTCGTCGATGTCGGCCATGGCGGCGGCTTCCTCCCGGACCACGGCGGCGATTTTCCTCGAGAGGTTCTTGTAGATTTTTTCGCGGGCCGTCGGGCCGGCCATGGCGGCGGCCACGGCCACCTTGTGGAAGCCCAGGGCCGAGAAGGCCTCCTGCAGGGTGGCGTTGTCCACGGAGGCGATGTCGTCGATGCGTTCGAGGTCGGCGGCCTCAAGGCGCGGCCGGCGGGCCTGCTTGAAGAATTCCGGCCCCATGCGGTCGATGTAGTCCCGGCCGGCGGCCTTGTGGAAGAAGAAAAGCTCCGCCGGGATCTCCTTGTAGCCGATTTTTTTGTAGATGATGTCCGGGGTGGAGCCGGCCTCCCGGGCGAAGTCGGCCAGGTCGCAGAATTCCATGTCCACGCCGAAGTCGGGGCGCTCGCGGTAGTCGCGGGCCATGTTCCGGGCCACGCTCAGGAATTTGTCCGCGTCGGGCAGGCGCACGATCCGGTCCTTGACGAAGGCCGGGCCGGGCCTGGGCGCGTCGAGCAGCGGATTTCTCCGGGAAAAGCTCCCTTTCACGTCGGTGATGGTCACCAGATGGAGTTTTTTCAGGCGTTCGAAGACGGCGTCGATCTCGAGCTGGCTGACCAGCAGGATGTCCTTGATGGTGCGCGAGACTTCGGCGAGGCTCAGTTGCGGATTCTCCGTATGCGCCACGGCCTGCCAGCTCAGGGCCACCACCCGGCATACGGACAGGAAGGTGTTCGGGGTCGGCCTGCCGGTGATGCGGCCGGACAGTTCCCGGACCCTGTTGACCAGGTAGTTGGTGATGATCTGCACGGGGCGGGGGCTTCGCAGCAGCATGGTGCGCAGGAGGTTCTGGTCGCACACCAGAACCTCGGTGAATTCCAGGGCCTCGGCGCAACAGGAGCGCGGCTCGGCGTCGATGGCCCCCATCTCGCCGAGCATGTCGCCGGGGCCGCGTTCGCCCAGGCCGATCCGCTTGTTGTCGACGACCCGGTAGAGGGCCACCCGGCCTTGCCGGATGATATAGGCCACGTCGCTGGTCTGACCTTCCTTGAAAAGGGTGGCGCCCTTGTGGAATGTCTTGGTGATGGAATCGGAGTCGTCGTCTTGCAGGTCGATGTCCTGACGCATGCACATCCTCGCGTTGCCGGCGCGTTGCCGGCCGGGAATCCTCGGCCGGTATCCTGGCCAAAATCCACACTACGGCCAACCCCGGCCGAGTTCAAGGACCGCCGGGCATCGGGCCGCGATTCCCGTTGCCGGCCGGCGGGCCTCGTTTTACAAGACAGGGCAAAGACGGTACAAGGCTTCAACTTTTTGCATCGCGAGGTACCCCTTGGGCAATTCCGGCGTTTGCCGAGACGTTCCCATTCTGTCCGTCGCTCCCGTCGGACCGGAGGGCGCGCGCCACGGCTGTCATGTCTTGGAGCTTGAAAATCCGGGGCTGGCTCCGGCCGTGGCCGGACAGTTCGTCATGGTCCGGCCGGCGGCCTTTCGCGGGGATCCGGTCTGGCCTCGCCCCTTCTCCATCTGCCGCCTGACCCCGGAGAAGCTGACGCTTTTCGTCCAGGCCTGCGGCCGGGGGACCGACATCCTGTGCCGGCTCGCTCCCGGGGACATGGTCACGCTCTGGGGGCCCCTTGGCCACGGGTTCGCCCTGGAGCCCGAAACCCCCACGGTCATGCTGGCCGGCGGCGTGGGCATCGCGCCCTTCGTCGAGTACGCGGCCACGCATCCCGCCCCGGAGCGGCTGTCCCTGGTTTTCGGCCACCGGCAGCCGCGTTCCTGCTATCCCTTCGAAGCCATGTCCGGCGGTCTGGCCGGGGCCACGGCCTTTCACGAGGCCACGCCGGCGGACCTGCCCGGATTCGTCGCCCTCCTGGACGAAACCGTGGCCGCATTCGCCGGAGGCCTGGTTTTGGCCTGCGGGCCGCGGCCGTTTCTGCTGACCGTGGCCGGGCTGGCCCGCAAGTACAGCGCCAGAACCCAGGTGTCGCTCGAGAACCGCATGGCCTGCGGCGTGGGCGGCTGCCTCGGCTGCGTGGAGAAAAACGCCCTGGGCAACTACGTCCAGACCTGCACCGAGGGGCCTGTTTTCTGGGTCGAGGAACTCGATCTCACGGAGGGGGCATGACCGTCGACACGAGTGTGCGCCTGTCCGGGATGCATCTGAAAAACCCGGTCATGACCGCGTCCGGAACCTTCGGCTACGGCACCGAATTCGAACCCTTCGGCGATCTGCGGGAGCTTGGCGCCATCGCGGTCAAGGGGCTTTCCCTGGCGCCCCGGGCCGGCAATCCCATGCCGCGCATCGCCGAGACGCCGGGCGGGATGCTCAACGCCATCGGTTTGCAGAACTGCGGCGTCGAGGTCTTCCTGCGCGACAAGCTGCCGCGCCTGCCCTGGCGGGAAACGCCTGTCGTGGCCAACCTCTACGCCTGCGACGCCGACGAATTCGCCGAACTGGCCGGTGTGCTTGCCGCGGCGCCGGGGGTGGCCGCCCTCGAGGTCAACATTTCCTGTCCCAACGTCAAGGCCGGCGGCATCGCCTTCGGCCAGGACCCGGCCATGGCCGGCCGGCTGACCGAGGCCGTGAAGAAGCGGGCCGGGGACAAGCCCGTGTGGGTGAAGCTCTCCCCGAACGTTACGGACATCGTGGCCATCGCCCGGGCGGTCGTGCTCGGCGGCGCGGACGCCCTCACCTGCATCAACACGCTGACCGGCATGAGCGTGGACATCCGGACCCGCAGGCCGCGTCTGGCCAACGTCATCGGCGGCCTCTCCGGGCCGGCCATCAAGCCCGTGGCCCTGCGCTGCGTCTGGCAGGTCTGCCGGGCGGTGTCCGTGCCGGTCGTCGCCGTCGGAGGCGCCGCCTCGGCCGAGGACGTGCTGGAATTCATCCTGGTCGGCGCCCATGCCGTGCAGATCGGCACGGCCAACTTCATGCGGCCGGATATGGCCTTCCGTATCGCCCAACGCCTGCCGGTCCTCATGGAGGAACTGGGGATCGAGACCCTGGATCAATATCGGGGCAGCCTTGCCCTGCCCAGGGCCTAGGCAGAACGTCCAACCACCCTCCGGACTTTTCCGCGAACCGGGCCGCCGCTTTCCCGATGCTGGGAGCGGCGGCCTTTGTCGTTGCCCTGGTTCGCTTCCGCCGCAGTCCCGCCGATCCCCCCGGCGTCGTCGTCGCGCGGGGGCATGCGCGGGTCAGTAGAGCCAGATATGGTCGAGGTCCG
>CAZNUQ010000103.1:0-4790 GCA_964576235.1 uncultured Desulfovibrio sp. | reverse complement strand
AGGAGGTTCCAGTGAGACGCGTACGCAAGGTGCTTTGTTGGATGGGATGTCTGGCCTTTCTAACCGCGACGACCGCATGGGCGGAAAAATTCGTGGTCGGTTTTCAGCCGTACGACACCATCTCCTATCCGGTCATCGTCAACAAGGAACTGGGGCTGTGGAAGAAATACGTGCCCGCCGGAACCGAGATCGAATTTCTGCCGGCCCTGCAAGGCACGGTGGTGGCCAACAACATTCTGGCCGGCAAGGCCCAGGTCGGCTACATGAGCGTCATGCCGGCCACCATCCTGTGCTCCAAGCCGGAACAGGCCGAAGTGCGGATGGTCGCCAGCCTGGGCATGTCCGAAGGCACCCGCTGCTCCCTGGTTTTGGTGAAAAAGGACGCCCCCGCGTTCAAGAATGCCGAGGAACTGGCCCGCTGGCTCGACGGCAAGGTCATCGCCGCGCCCAAGGGCAGCGCCTCTGACCAGTACATGCGCAATTTCTTCGCCCGCTACAACGTCAAGCCCGGCGAATACCTGAACCAGTCCATCGAGGTCATCGCCACCAACTTCCGCATCGGCAAGCTCGACGCCGCCTCCCTGTGGGAGCCCACCCTGTCCCGCATCGCCTCGGACGTGGGCGAGGGCATCGCCAAGATCGCGGCCGACGGCCGGGCCTGCGACAACCCGGACCTCGGCATCCTGTGCATGCGGGCCGACTTCATCCAGGCCCACCCCGACGTGGCCAAGGGCTACCTGCGCTCGGAACTGGAAGCCCAGCGCTTCGTCCTCGATCCCAAGAACTGGGCCCAGGTCGTGGATCTCGTCGCCAAGCAGGCCAGCGGCATTCCCAAGAAGGTCCTGTGGTACTCCCTCTACGGCAAGGTGCCGTCCAATTCGACGGAGGAAATCCGCGAATGGAAGAACTTCTACTTCGGCGACCGCGAAAAGAAGAACATCGCCGAGGTGGCGCCGTTCCTGTTCAAGGAAAAGGTCATCAGCACCGAGCATCTCAAGGCCGGCATCGTGGACGACAGCCTGGCCCGCGAGGTGTTCAAGGAATCCGGCTACGCCCCGGTCAGCGACACCGCCGCCCTGGGCGTCATCAAGGGCGCTCCGGCCAGCGCCTGCCCCCCGTTCGCTGAGTAGCGACGCAAGGCGCCCGACGCGAAAGACGGGCGCGAATGCACGCCGGGCCGGCCGGACGCCCGCCGTCCGGCCCGGCGGCACGAGACAACGGAGGCTTCCGTGACCACGAGCGTAGAGACGTTGCAAGCGGTTCCCGGCGCGGCCAAGGCCCCGGGTTCCCTGTCCCTGGCCTGGTTCAACCTGCGCCTTTGGCTCAAGGGTTCCAGTCCGTACCTGCATCTGCTCGGCCTGATCGGCTTCGTGCTGGTCTGGTATCTTCTGACCGAGCGGTTCAAACTGCCCCTTTTCGAAAAGCTGCCCGGCCCCGTGGCCAGTTTCCGGGAATGGATCTCCCAGGCCCCCGTTTACGGCATCTCCATCTATACGCCGGAGTATTACCAGCATATCGGCGTGAGCGTGGTGCGGGTCCTCAAGGCCTTCGTCCTGGCCACGGTCCTCGGCGTGCCCCTCGGCCTTTTCATGGGCTGGAAGAAGATCTTCCGGGACTACACCTTCCCCCTGCTCGAAACCCTGCGCCCCATTCCCATGCTGGCCTGGGTGCCGCTGTCCATCCTCATGTGGCCCGGCCGGGAAGCCTCCATCGTCTTCCTGACCTTCCTGGGGTCCTTTTTCGCCACGGTGCTCAACACCCTGCTCGGCGTGGACTCCATCGACGAGGTCTACTTCCGGGCGGCCAACTCCCTGGGAGCCAAGCCCCGCCACGTGTTCTGCAAGGTCATTTTGCCGGGGTCGCTCCCGTTCATTTTCACGGGCCTGCAGATCAGCATGGGCTTCGCCTGGTTCTCCCTGGTGGCCGGCGAGATGCTGGCCGGGGAATTCGGCCTCGGCTACCTGATCTGGAACTCGTTTATGCTGGTGCAGTATCCGGTCATCGTCATCGCCATGGTGACGCTTGGCGTGATCGGGTGGCTTTCAAGCGCGCTGATCCGCCTGGTCGGCGATCGGCTCATGCAGTGGAAGGTAAGGGAGGCCTGTCGATGAGCGCCACCGTATCCGCCGCCCCGGACAAGGGCCGGGGCCATATCAGCATCCGCGACGTCATCAAGGTGTACGACCCGGACGGGGTCAACGTCCTGGCCGTGGACCACTGTTCCATGGAAATCGAGGCCGGAGAGTTCTGCGTGGTGGTCGGCCCCTCGGGCTGCGGCAAGACCACGCTCCTCAACGCCATCGCCGGCTTCCACGGCATCACCTCCGGGGAAATCCTCCTCGACGGGGAGGTGCTGTGCAACGGACAGCGCATGGCCACCCCCGGCTCCGACCGCATCGTGGTCTTCCAGAACGGGGCGCTCTTCCCCTGGATGACGGTGCTCGAGAACGTGGTCTTCGGCCCCATGGTCCAGGGCGGCGTCAGCCGCGGCCAGGCCGTGGACCAGGCCATGACCATGCTCGGCCAGATGGGGCTCTCCGGCATCGAAAACAACTACCCCTCGGAAATCTCCTCGGGCATGCGCCGCCGGGTGGAGATCGCCCGGGCCATGATGAACGATCCCCGGGTGCTGCTCCTCGACGAGCCCTTCCGGGCCATGGACGCCCTGACCAAGACCGTGGTCCACCAGTTCCTGCTCGATGTCTTCGACCGGCACAAGAAGACGGTGTTCTTCATCACCCACGACCTGGAAGAGGCCATCTTCCTGGGGGACAAGGTCTACATCATGACCACCCGGCCGGCCCGCATCAAGAAGGTGCTGGACGTGGACATCGAAAGGCCCCGCGACTTCCGGGCGTTGTCGTCCTCGACGTACCTGCGCCTCAAGGAGGAATGCATCGCGGCCGTGCACGAGGAGGCCCTCAAGGCCTTCGCGGCCGGGGAACGGGAAATGGCCTGACGGCCACGCATCCATGAGAGGTTCGGCATGACCACTGCAACCGCGACATGTGCTTCCGTAAACTGGATCAAGCTCCGCAAGACCGTCATCAGCAAGACGACCTGGCGCGGCATCGTCTCCATCGTGGGCTTCATCGTGCTGTGGGAAATCTGCGTGCGCATCAAGGCCCCCATCCTCGGCAACATCCCGGCGCCCTCGTCGGTGCTGGAAGCCCTGGGCAAGCAACTGCGCAGCGCCTCCTACTGGCTCTCCTGGTGGGATTCCATGATGCGCATCCTCGGCGGCTTCATCGTGGCCCAGATCGTCGGCATCCCCCTGGGGCTCTGGCTCGGCATCCGGCGCGTCGCCCGGGACACCATCTACCCCATCTTCGAGATCATGCGCCCCATCCCGCCCCTGGCCTGGGTGCCGGCCTCGGTCATCTTCTGGCCGACCCCGGAGCTGTCCATGATCTTCGTCACCTTCCTCGGCGCCTTTTTCACGGTGGTGCTCAACATCGTGGGCGGCGCCAGGGCCATCGACATCCGCTACATCCGGGCGGCCCACTCCCTGGGCTCCTCGCCCCGGGACATCTTCTGGCGCGTGGTGCTCCCGGCCACCATGCCGAGCATCGTGGTCGGCATGACCGTGGGCATGGGCATCACCTGGGCCGTGGTCGTGGCCGCCGAGATGATCGCCAGCCAGTCCGGCCTCGGCTACCTGACCTGGCGTTCCTACGTGGCCGGGGAATATCCCGTCATCATCATCGGCATGGTGAGCATCGGCGTGGCCGGCTACCTCTCCTCGGCCGCCATCCGCTTCCTGGGCGGCCGGCTCACCCCCTGGCTGCGAACCTTCTAGCGGAAAAGGACGCGATCATGAGTCACACGAATGCCGAGGCCAAGGCCCGCGGCGAAATGGTGGTCACGAAGGTCGGCAAGGGGTTCGGAGTGGGGCCGCTGCGCAAGGAGGTTCTCAGCGACTGTTCGTTCACCCTGGACAAGGGGCTGCTCACGGTGCTGATCGGCCCGTCGGGCTGCGGCAAGTCCACCCTCATCAACATCCTGGCCGGCTACGAGAAGCCCGACACCGGCCAGGTGCGCATCGACGGACGGCCCGTGACGGGCCCCGGCCGCGACAGGCTGGTGGTCTTCCAGGAAACGGCCCTGTTCCCCTGGATGACCACCTACGAGAACGTCAGCTACGGTCCGAGGGTGCAGCGGGAACTGCCCGAGCAGGAGATCCGGGAACGGACCATGCGCCTTTTGCGCGTGGTCGGGCTCACCGACTTCAAGGACAAGTATCCCTCCCAGCTCTCGGGGGGCATGCAGCGCCGGGCCGAACTGGTGCGGGCCATGATCAACCAGCCCGAGGTCATGTTCATGGACGAGCCCTTCCGGGGCCTCGACGCCATGACCCGTTCGCTGATGCAGGAATACTACGTGCGCCTTTTCGAGGACAACCGGGGCACGAACCTGTTCGTCACCTCGGAACTGGAGGAGGCCATCTTCCTGGCCGACAGGCTCATCCTCCTCACCAACCGGCCGGCCCGGGTCAAAAAGATCCTCGAGGTCAACCTGCCGCGTCCCCGGCAGTTCAACATGCTCACTTCCAAGGAATACCGGGACTGCAAGCAGGAGGCCCTGGAACTCCTGCACGAGGAGGCCATGAAGTCCTTCGCCTCCGGCGCGGTCAACGCGGCGGATTTCCTGGAAGCCTGCTCGCAGATGGGCCAGGACCAGGCCCAGCCCAGGCGGTAGACGCCTTTCCCCCAGGGAGGGCGGACACGCCCGTTCCCCAGAAATCCGGGCATGGCAGGAACGCGGGGATCCCCGCCATGCCCGGATACGGG
>CAZNUQ010000102.1:1742-5033 GCA_964576235.1 uncultured Desulfovibrio sp. | reverse complement strand
GGACGTGGGATTGACCAGCCCGGCGGAAAGTCCCGCTTTCGCGGCCTGCTCGTAGAGCTTGCGGCGCACGAATCCGGGGTCGAGCCGGAACAATCCGCCGGCGATTCCCCTGTTGGCGGGACTCGCCGCGAAACGCTCCACTTCTTCGAGAAAATCCCCGGGCACCACCACCCGGCGGCGTTGCGCATCCGGTTCCCGTCCGCCGAAAAGCACGACCCCCTGGCTTCTGTCGATGTCCGTCGCCTCGTTGAGGGACAACACCTCCCCAAGTTTGGCCCCGCTGTGGCGCAGCATGAGGTAGACAAGCCGCATGCGCTGTCTGGCGCGACGGATGGAAGCGGTCTGGGCGGCGTCACGCCACCCCGTGAAGGCCTCGGTCAACGCGTCGATCTGCCAGGGCTCCAGGTAACGTATGCCTTCAGGAATACGGAACATGCCTGCCTGACCGTGTTGCCTGACTGGTTCGGGGGTTTCGCCTCTTTGGGTGAGCATGCTTCCGATATGACACCAAAGACGCTGGAGATCTGCGGCTCCGAGGCGCGTGACGTTTTCCAGGATACTGCCTTCCGTTATTCTCATGGTGCTGGAAAATATCCACAGTGTTATGCATTGTAAAGCATAGAATGTTTATGTCACGAATATTGCTTTGCCCGTGACAGTCTATAGATCAAATGCATATAAGCAACTCTGCGTACATGATACTGACAAAACAATGAAATATGAACAGGAAGGTATGCCGAAATTCAGTGGACACCAAGCTGACACGCAATTCAAAATTTCTGTGATACTGGATGTATTTCAATAATGCTGTATCATGCGCCGTGCTTCTGACTCCAACCGCACGTGCGGGCACGGAAAAGGGCGGCTCCAAGCCGCGAGGAGGATACATGCGCACCGGCGTATTCGTTCACGCAGCCTTTCGGGAGGCATGGGGACGGAGGCGGACCGCCGACAACCGGGGGCGTCCGTGGGACGCGTCCCCGATAGGGCTGCACAAGGTCGGGACGGCATGATCCTGACGGCCCGATTGCGTAAAAAACTGCCCCATTTCACCCTGGACGTGGAATTCTCCTGCCCGGCCGGTCGCATCCTGGTCCTGACCGGACCGTCGGGGTCCGGGAAGACGACGATCCTGCGCCTTCTGGCCGGCCTCGACGATCCCGATTCCGGAACTGTGGCCATGGGGGAGGAGGCGTGGCGCGACACCGGGCGCGGCCTTCGCGTCAGACCACGAAACCGGGGCGTCGGCCTGGTCTTTCAGGAATACTCCCTTTTCCCCCACATGACCCTGGCCCAGAACGTGGCCTACGCCACCCGGGACCGCGCCTTCGCCGAGGAATTGTTGCGCCTTTTCGGCATCGCCCATCTGGCCGGCGCCCGGCCCCGGGCCATGTCCGGCGGCGAAAGGCAGCGCGGGGCATTGTGCCAGGCCCTGGCCCGCCGGCCGAAGGTCCTGTTGCTCGACGAGCCCTTTTCCGCCCTGGACGCGGCAACCCGCATGACCCTGCGGCGGGAGCTGCTCGCCGTGCGTGACAGGTTCGCCATCCCCATCGTCCATGTCACCCATGACCTGGCCGAGGCGGTCCATCTCGGCGACCGGATCCTGGCCGTCAACCGGGGGCGGCTCGATCCCGGATGGTTTTCGCGGCAGCTCGAACTGTGCCGGATGGAGCAGCAGGCCCTGTTCGACCGTTGCGGCGCCGTTTACGGGGAAACGCTCCGGTCGCGACCCTCCGGTCCGATCCTGGCGTCCCCGGCGCTGCCCCCGGGTGGGAAAACGACGCATTGATGCCAAACGACAAAGGAGTGATGTCATGAAACGCCTGTTGCTTGCCTGTCTGCTGGCCATGGGACTTATCGGCCAGGCCTCGGCCGGAACGCTGACTGTCGCGTCCGGAGCCGGCTACAAGAAGCTCGTCACGGAACTGGCCTCGGCCTTCGAAGCCAGCACGGGGATCAAGGCGGATCTGATTTTCGGCAACATGGGGCAGGTGACGGCCCAGGCCAGGGGGAGCGGGGCGGTGGACGTGATCGTCGGAGAGAAGGGCTTCCTGGAACGGGCCGGCCTGACTTTTTCCGGCCTCGCCGATGTCGGGCACGGCGTCCTTGTCCTGGCCTGGCCCAAGGGCAAGGTTTTGGCGGCGCCGGAGGATGTGGCCTCCCCCGGCGTCAAGCGGCTGGCCGTCCCCGATCCGCAAAAGGCCATCTACGGCAAGGCGGCCTCGGAGTACCTGGAGCGGAGCGGTCTGGCCAAGGCCGTGGCCGGCAAGCTGCTCGTGGTCGCCACCGTGCCCCAGGTCACCGCCTATCTTGTCAGCGGCGAGGTGGACGCCGGCTTCGTCAATCTCTCCGACGTGATCGGCCTCGAGGACTCCATCGGCGGCTCCATCAAGATCGATCCGTCCCGGTACGAGCCCATCGCCATCGTGGCCGGGAGGCTCGTCACGGCCGAAAACGCCGGCGCGGCCAAGGCCTTCACCGATTTCCTGGCCTCGGACGCGGCCAAGGCCATCGCCGTCCGGCACGGGATGTAGGCTTGGGCGCGGATTCGTTTCTCGCGGCGGCCATCGCCCCCGGCGTCGTCTTTCCCATCGGCCTGACGCTCCGGGTCATGGCCGTCGCGTTGCCCGCGTATTTCCTCATCGGGGTCCCGATGGGCTTTCTCCTCGGCCGGGGACGGGGGCGGCTCGTTGCCGTCCTCGACTTCCTGGTGTCCCTGCCCCTGGTGCTGCCGCCGATGGCCGTCGGATTTTTCCTGCTGCTGGTCCTTGGGCGCCGGGGGCCCTTGGGGGGGCCGTTGCTGGACTATTGCGGCGTCGAGATCGTCTTCGGCTTTCCGGGGCTGGCCCTGGCCGCGATCACGGCAGGGCTGCCGCTCATGGTTCGCCCGGTGCAGGCGGCCGCGCGCGGCGACCTGGGGCGGTTGATCGAACTTTCGGCCGTTCTGGGCAAGGGGCCGCTGACGACGTTTGTCCGGGTGGCCATGCCCCATTGCCGCGGGAGCATCGCGGCCGGACTTTTCCTGGCCGCCGGCCGGGCCCTGGGCGAGGTCGGCATCAGCCTGCTGCTTGGCGGCGATATCGTGGGACGCACCAACACCGTTTCCCTGGAAATCTACAACGCCGTCTTTACCGGGGATTTCACCCGGGCCGGCCTGCTTTCGGGAATTCTGGCCCTGGTTTCCCTCGGACTCACCTGCGCCCTCAAACGGACGGGGCGGGGCTGACGCTATCGAGCGACAGGCGACGCCTTCGGCAGCCAGCGAACTCCCGCTGGCACCATCCCATCAGG
>CAZNUQ010000102.1:0-1642 GCA_964576235.1 uncultured Desulfovibrio sp. | reverse complement strand
CGACAGGCGACGCCTTCGGCAGCCAGCGAACTCCCGCTGGCACCATCCCATCAGGTTTGCGTCGTTACATGTCAGGCCTGGAACCACGGCGTGCAGGCGGGCGTGTCGTGCCCGGGCATGGCGGATAGTGGCCCCGGGCGGCCGAACAACAGGATACGGAAAGGGCGGTCTCGGCGCGGGCGGCTTTGACCTTGTCGGCGGAGAAGCGTTTCAGATTTCCTGAATGATCCACACGGGCTTGCCGATGGGCGTGATGCCGGGTTCCTCCAGGGGCAGGTGCTGGGGCTGCAGGTCTGGATTGTTGCCGACGAGGCTCAGGCGTTTGTTTTCAAGATCGCGCACCACCCGCCTGATGACCAGTCCATCGCCGGGGATGTCCATGGCGTGAATTTCCCCGCTGCGCAGATGGATGTCGTCGCAATCGATGCCCACATAGGCCCCCCGGCGGATGATCGGTTCCATGCTGGTGTTGTCCATTTTGACGACCAGCAGGTTGGGGCGGGCCAGGGGTTCGGGGAGGGGGATGCTTTCCAAGGGATCCCGACGCCAGGCGCCTGTCTGGGGATCGGTCCGGGCCATGGCGTAGACGGTCACCCGCAGGGGATTCGCGGCATAAGACAGGGCGCTTTCCCGCACGCCGGGCGGAATCGTCACCCCCTCCCTGCGCGAAGCCGGTTCCTGGCCGTAGAGAACCCAATCAGGTTCCAGGCCGCAGGACCGATAGAGGGTGACGAGCCACCCGTCAGGAATGGTGTTTTTTTTCTTGGCGTCGGAAATACTGGACTGCTTGATGCCGAGGAGGTCGGCGATCTCGGTCTGGGTCCGGGTCCTGGTGGCGGCTTGGATACGGGCGTAAGCATCCTCAAAGCTGTCAGGCTTCACACAGGCTCCTGCTGGGCACTCCCACTGGAAAACGTCAGCATGTATCGATCTGTCAGGCAGTCCGACAAATTACAATTAAATATATCCCGCTTTTCCCAAAGCGTCAACAGACGGCAACAAGAGCCAGCGGCCGCCTCCAGCTTGGGTTATACTTCCTGGAAAACCCAGACAACGCGTCCGATGACCCGTTCGGCCATCGCGTCGGACGGGAGGCTTTGATCCGTGAAGGACGGGTTTTCCGAACGCAGGATGCATCTCGCATTTTCCGTGTCGTGGAGGACGCGCTTGATGACCAAGCCCTCCACCGGCATGTCCAGGGCGTACAAGCCGCCGGAGCGAATCGCCTTGCGGTCCTTGTCGATGCCGACATAGGCGCCCCGGCGGATCACCGGCTCCATGGCGCTTTCGTCCATGCGCACCACGATCAGGGAAGGCGCGTAAAACTGTTCGGGCACGGTCAGGGTCTCGGTGGAAGCCTCGCGCCAGGGACCTTCGGCTCCCTCCGGCAGGGGCATGTGGCAGACGGGGACATGGTAGTGCCTGGGCTTGCGGCCGTATCCTTCCGCCGGTTCGCGGACTTCCAGCGCGCCGCCGCGGTGCTCGCCGAGGAATTGGGGTTCCGCGCCGTCGAGGATCCAGTTCGGATTGAGACTGTAAATTTGATAGAGTTTGATCAGCCAACTGTCTGGTATCGACTGGCGACGCTTGGCGTCGGAAATGCTCGACTGGCGAATATCGAGGAGTTTGGCGATCTCGACCT
>CAZNUQ010000101.1:0-5138 GCA_964576235.1 uncultured Desulfovibrio sp. | reverse complement strand
TTTTTTTCATCCCCAGCCCGGCGCACGGCGTCCGTGCATCGGCCGCATCCCGGCAAGGCGGCGGCCGGCCGGCGAAAGACGCGGTGCCCACGCCGCCCCCCGCGAGCATCCATGGACCTTCTCGGCAACGAAAAACGGCCGCTGGCCGAACGCATCCGGCCAACGAGCCTCGAAGAGTTCGTGGGCCAGACCCACGTCATTTCGCGACTGACCACCATGCTCGCCGCGCCGCGCCTGCCGAGCCTGCTCCTTTTCGGGCCGCCGGGCTGCGGCAAGTCCACCCTGGCCCTCATCCTGGCCCGGGCCAAGGGCCGGCCCTATGTCCGGGTGAGCGCCCCGGAGGCGGGGCTGGCCACCTTGCGCGACCGCATCAAGGGCAAGGAAATCCTCATCCTCGACGAATTGCACCGGTTCTCCAAGGCGCAGCAGGACTTCTTCCTGCCGCTGCTCGAAACAGGCGACATCGTGCTGCTCGCCACCACCACGGAAAACCCGTCCTTTTCCGTGACGCGACAGCTCCTGTCCCGGCTCCATGTGCTGCGGCTGCGCCCTCTGGGCCACGCCGAGCTCATGGCCCTGGCCGAGCGCGGCGCCCGGGCCGCCGGCATGACGCTTGCCCGGGAGAGCCTCGACGCCATCGCCCTGCTCTCCTCCGGGGACGGCCGCACCCTGCTCAACCTCGTGGAATTCACCGCCGCCCTGCCCGAGGAAAAACGCGCTCCCGACGAACTGCGCAAGCATCTGCCCGAAGCCCTGGCCCGGGGCGACCGGGACGGCGACTCCCACTACGAACTGGCCTCGGCCATGATCAAGTCCATCCGGGGCAGCGACCCGGACGCGGCCCTCTACTACCTGGCCTGCATGCTCGAATCCGGCGAGGATCCGCGTTTCTGCTGCCGCCGGCTCATGATTTCGGCTTCGGAGGACATCGGGCTGGCCGACCCCATGGCCCTGCCGCTGGCCGTCTCGGCCGCCGAGGCCGTGGAGCGCATCGGCATGCCGGAGGGCTTCATCCCTCTGGCCCAGACCGCCGTCTATCTGGCCCTCGCGCCCAAAAGCAACACCACCTACGCCGCCTATCTGGCCGCGAAAAAGGAAATCATGCAGTCCGGCGTCAAGCCGGTGCCCCTGCACCTGCGCAACCCCTCCACCCGCCTCCAGCGGGAATGGGGCTTCGGCAAGGGGTACAAGTATCCCCACGCCTACCCGGAAGCCTGGGTCGAGCAGGACTATCTCCCCGAGGAACTCCTCGGCCGGCAGTTCTACGCGGCCAAGGACCAGGGCCAGGAGCCCCGGCTGGCCGCCCGGCTGGCCCGCCTGCGCAAGCGCCAGGGCTGACCGCCCCCCTTTCCCGGGGTCTCCCGCGAGGCACGGGGCGGCGTCCCCGATGCCGTGCATGGACAAATGTCGCCACCTCCCTCCCTTGTCCACCCGGCCGAAAAACGCTACTTTTTTCGAGGCGGCGGGTTCCCGGACACATGCCGCCGATCCCGGAAAGCTCCCGGACGCGACGCCGCGTCCGCGCCTTTCTCCCACCCCGGCCGGCGACGGTGCGCCATGGCGCACCGCGTCCGACCCTACCTGCGGATGCGGTGATTCCATGACCGATCCACGTTTCACGCAATTTTTCCAAGGAAAGGCGCTGGATTTCCTCCGCCGGGCCGTCGATCTGGCCCTGGAGGAAGACGGCCCGGACCTGACCTCCCAGGCCGTCTTCGCCCCGACGGACCGTCTCGTCGCCAGCATCGTGGCCAAGGAGGAGGATGGCATCGTCGTGGCGGGGCTCCCCATCGCCCGACTGGTCCTCGAACGCATGGGCCAGGCCGCGAATTGCGAGATCCTCTTGCACGTCGCCGACGGCGACCGGGTGGCGGACCGCACGGTGGTGGCGACCCTTGCCGGTCCGGCCGTGACCCTGCTCAAGGCCGAGCGGGTCATCCTCAACTTCGTGTGCCACCTCTCGGGCATCGCCACCATGGTCGCCAGGGCGGTGGCCGCCCTGGCCGGCGGCCGGACCAGGCTTCTCGACACGCGAAAGACCCTGCCCGGCCTGCGCTACCCCGAGAAGTACGCGGTCCTGGTCGGCGGCGGCGTGAACCACCGGATGGACCTGGCCGAAATGCTCATGCTCAAGGACAACCATATCGACCGGGCCGGCGGCATCCCCCAGGCCATGGCCGCCCTGCGCGCCGCCTACCGGGCAGCTCCGGAAACGATGCCGCCCGTGGAGATCGAATGCCGCACCCTGGCCGAGGTGCGTCAGGCCGTGGCCGAATCCCCCCGGCGGCTCATGCTCGACAACATGGACCGGGAAACCATGCGTCAGGCCCTGGCCCTGGTGCCGCCAGACATCGAAACCGAGGTCAGCGGCGGCGTGGATCTGGCCGCCCTGGCCGAAATCGGCGTCCTCGGCGCGGACTTCGTGTCCGTGGGGCGCATCACCCATTCGGCAAAGAGTGCTGACTTCAGCATGCTGCTCAAGGAGACGGACGTCCCATGAACGCTTCCCTTGCCCGGCAAATCACGGAGATCCGCCGCGGCCGCGGCGACGACCTGGCCATTGTGGCCCACCACTACCAACGCGACGACGTGGTCGCCCACGCCGACATCCTGGGCGATTCCCTGGAACTGTCCCGCAAGGTGGCCGCCCTGTCCGCCCGGGACATCGTTTTTTGCGGCGTCTTCTTCATGGCTGAAACCGCCGCCATGCTGGCCAAGCCCGGCCAGCGCATCCACATCCCGGTGCGGGAGGCGGCCTGCGTCATGTCCGAGATGGCGCCGGCGGTTCTGGCCGAGACGGTCCTGCGGCGCCTGGGCGAGGCCGGCCGCGACCCCCTGCCGCTGACCTACGTCAACTCCTCGGCCGCCGTGAAGGCCGTGGTCGGTTCCCGGGGCGGGGCCGTGTGCACGTCGGCCAACGCCGCGAAGATGCTCAAATGGGCCCTCGACCAGGGACGGGGGGTGCTTTTCCTGCCGGACAAGATGCTCGGCCAAAACACCTGCGACACCCTGGGCATCCCGCCCGGGAGGCGGCATATCCTGGACATCCGGGGCGGCGGCTCGCGCCTGGACATCGAAGCGGCCCGCACCGCCGAGGTGCTCCTGTGGCCCGGCCAATGCGTCATCCACTCCCGGTTCAAGGCCGCCGACATCGCGGCCGTCCGGTCGGAAACACCGGAGGCGAAAGTCATCGTCCACCCCGAGTGTTCGCCGGAAACCGTGGCCAAGGCCGACGCGGCCGGCTCCACCTCGTTTATCATCCGCTACGTCTCCGAGGCCCCTCCCGGATCGGACATCGTCATCGGCACGGAAATCAACCTGGTGTCCCGCCTGGCCAAGCAATACCAGGGGATCAAGCACATCCGGCCCCTTTGCCGCAGCAGTTGCTCGAACATGGCCAAGGGCACGGAGGAGAACCTGCTGGCCAAGCTCGTCTCCCTGGACACGGCGGAGCCGGTGCGCGTGCCCGAGGCGGTGCGCGAACCGGCAAAGGCCGCGGTTTTGCGGATGCTGGAAGTTTCGGCCCGATAGGAACGGGCCGCACGGGGGATAATCATGGTTTACCGCATGCACTCCAATGCGCTGGTGGTGGGTTCGGGCGTGGCCGGGCTGACCGCCGCGCTGATGATCGCCGACGCGGGGCTCGAAGTGATCCTTTTGACCTCGGGCGACGACCTCGACGACGGCAACAGCGCCCTGGCCCAGGGCGGCATCGTCTTTCGCAGCCCGGACGACTCGCCCCAGTTGCTCGAACGCGACATCCTGACCTGCGGCTGGCGCTACAACTCCCCGAGAGCCGTGCGCCACCTGGCCCGCAAGGCCCCCCAGGTGGTTCAGGAGGTGCTGATCGACCGGCTCCAGCTGCCCTTCGACAAACGGGAGGACGGCTCCTTCCATCTGGGCAAGGAAGGCGGCCACAGCGTGGCCCGCATCCTGCACATGGCCGACCGCACCGGCCGGTCCATCATGGAAGGCCTCATGGCCGCGGTGAAGGCCAATCCGGCCATCAAGATCCTGACCCGTCGCACGGCCGTGGACCTGCTCACCTCGCACCACCACGCCACCCTGCTCGAATTCAAGTACCAGCTCCTGAACCAGTGCCTCGGCGCCTATGTCCTCAACGAGGTCTCGGGACAGGTGGAAACCATCCTGGCCGACTTCACGGTGCTGGCCACGGGCGGCTGCGGCAGGCTCTTCCTGCACACCTCCAACACCCGCTCCTCCATCGGCTCGGCCCTGGCCATGGCCTCCCGGGCCTTCGCCAAGGTCATGAACGTGGAGTACGTCCAGTTCCATCCGACGACGATGTTCCACCGGGCCGAACGGCGCCTGCTCATCACCGAGGCCCTGCGGGGCGAGGGGGCCCGGCTCGTCAACGCCTCGGGGGAACCGTTCATGCAACGCTACGACCCCCGGGCCGACCTCGCTCCGCGCGACATCGTCACCCGGGCCATCCTGGCGGAAATGCTCAAGACCGACCACGATTGCGTCTATCTGGACGTGGCGAGCTACGTCAAAAATCTGGAAAGCCGTTTTCCCACGGTCTACAAGGGCTGCCTGCAACTCGGCATCGACATCACCAAGCAGTCCATCCCCGTGGTGCCCGCCGCCCACTACTTCTGCGGCGGCGTCCTCACCGACAACGACGGCCGCACCACCCTGGAACGGCTTTACGCCGCCGGGGAGTGCGCCTGCACCGGCCTGCACGGCGCCAACCGCCTGGCCAGCACCTCGCTGCTGGAATGCCTGCTGTGGGGCTACTCCGCCGGCCACGACATCGCCAAGCGCTCCGGCCGCAAGGCGGCCATCGGCCGCCGGCTCCTGGACAGCATCCCCGACTGGGTGAGCCCGGGCTCCAACCGCAACGAGGATCCGGCGCTCATCGCCCAGGACTGGGCCACCATCCGCAACACCATGTGGAACTACGTGGGCATCAACCGGTCGAGTTCGAGGCTCAAGCGGGCCTTCGAGGACCTGCGGGAACTCAACAAGCACCTCCACGACTTCTACCGGGAAACGCCCCTCAGCAAGGCCATCGTGGACCTGTTCCACGGCTGCCAGGCGGCCTACACCATCACCATCGCCGCCATGCAAAACCGCCGTTCCCTGGGCTGCCACTACCGGTTGGACTAGGTACA
>CAZNUQ010000100.1:0-5165 GCA_964576235.1 uncultured Desulfovibrio sp. | reverse complement strand
CTACAACTTCCTGCGCGCCCCCAACGACGCCTACCTCCAGGCCAACGTCACGCCCCTGTCCATCGGCGTGCTGCGCCTGAACCTGCTGGCCCTCCTGGACGACCGGGGGCGGCTGGTCCTGGCCAGGACCTACGACCCCGAGGGGGAGGTCCTCAGCGACGCCGCCCCGGAGACGGGCGCCATGCTGGCCACCGTCCCCGGCCTGTCCGGCCCGGTGGAAGGCGACGTGCGCCGCGCCGGCCTGGTTTTTTTCGGCGGCCTTCCCTGCCTGTTGGCGACCCGGACCGTGCTGACGAGCGACGGCCAGGGGCCTCCCGCCGGAACCCTGGTCATGGGCCAGTTCCTCGACGAGGCGAAAATCCGGTCCATCGCCGAGCTCACCCGCCTCGACGCGCGCCTGCTGGAACCGTCCGATCCCGACATCCCCCGGGCGGTGGCGGCGGGGGGCGCCGACGCCGGGGACGAGGCGGTGTGGGTCGTCCCTCTCGACGATGCCAGGGTGGGCGGCTACGCCTGGCTGCGCGACATCGCCGGCCGTCCGGCCCTGGTCCTGGCCGTGGTCATGCCGCGCACCATCCACACCCAGGGGCACCTGCTGGAGAGGGCCACCATCGGCAGCCTGGCCGGGGTCGGCGTGATCTTCGGCCTGGCCATGCTCTATTTCGTGGAACGGTTCATCCTGTCGCGGATCACGAGCCTCGGCGCCGAGATCCAGGCCCTGGGCAAGGGGGAGCGCCGCCGGGTGGCCGAGGTCGCCGGAGACAACGAGATGTCCGTCCTTTCCCGGGCCGTCAACGCCATGCTCGACGACCTGGACGCGGCCAGGGAAAGCTACGCCATGGCCACCCGGGCCGCCAAGGTGGGGGTCTGGGAACTGCGCGCCGGGGCCGGAACCCTGGCCGTGGACCCGGCCATCGAGGATCTGCTGGGGTACGGCGGCGAGGGCCGGGCGCTGCCCCTGGAGGTCTGGCTTTCCCGCATCCAGACCGAGGACCGGGAGCGGATCGTCCGGGCGGGGCAGGCCGCGCGCGGCGGGGACGGCCTGGCCTACGAGGACGAGGTGCGGCTGGCCGCGGCCGACGGCACCGTCCGCTGGTTTCTGGCCAGGGGCAAGACCGTGGCCGGGCGGCCGGACGGCGGACTCCCGGACATCGTCGGCACGGCCGTGGACATCACCGATCTCAAGGAGGCGGCGGAAAGCATCCGGGCCCTGACGGGGCAGCTCATGCTGGCCCAGGAATCCGAACGGGCCCGCATCGCCCGGGATCTGCACGACAACGTGGCCCAGGACCTTTCCTCCCTGAAGATCGCCTACGAGACGATGCTGGACGGGCTTTGCGATTCGGACGGCGAACTGCGCCGCCGCCTGGAGGCCTCCTCCAGGGTGCTGGCCCGGACCATCGCCTCGGTGCGCGAACTGTCCTACGGCCTGCGTCCGCCCGACCTGGAGCACCTGGGGCTCCCCCGGGCCCTGCAACGGCTGTGCGAGGACTTCTCCCTGGCCGGCGGCCCCCCGGTCACCTTTTCCGGGGTCGGGCTGGAGGGCCTCGTCCTCGATCCCGAGGTGGCCATCAACGTGTACCGCATCGCCCAGGAGGCCCTGTCCAATGCCCGCCGGCACGCCGGGGCGGCGAACATTTCCGTGCGGCTGGTGGAATCCTACCCCCGGCTCATCCTGCGCGTGCGCGACGACGGCGGGGGGGTCGAACCGGCGCGAGCCGGGCGCGACGCGGCGGCGCGGCCGGGGATGGGGCTGGTCAACATGCGCGAACGCGCCGGCCTGCTCGGCGGCAGCCTGCGCGTCCTGTCCGCCCCGGGCCAGGGCACCACGGTGGTGGCTGAAATCCCTTACGCCGGAGAACGCTTCCATGGCGACCAAGCGACTGATCATCGTTGACGACCATCCCCTTTTCCGCGAGGGCCTGAAGGCCATCTTGCGCCGCGACCCGGAGTTCGAGGTCGTGGGCGAGGCCGGGAGCAGCGCCGAGGCCCTGCGCGTGGCCAAGGCCGGCCGGCCGGCCCTGGCGATCCTGGACATCTCCCTGCCGGACCGCTCCGGCATCCAGCTGGTCCGGGAACTCCTGACCATGCTGCCCGGCCTTGGCATCCTCATGGTCAGCATGCACGCCAAGGTCGATTACGTGTCCGAGGCCATGAAGGCCGGGGCCCTGGGCTATCTGACCAAGGACGCCGCGACCCACAGCCTCCTCGACGGCTTGCGCGCCGTGGCCGCGGGCTCGGCCTACCTCGACCCGGGCCTTTCCGTGGAGATCTCCCGCGCCCTGCTGGGCAGCCGCCAGCGCCCCGAGGAGGAGTCCCATTCGGCCTACGACACCCTGACCGCCCGGGAACGCGAGGTCATGCGCCTGCTCGTGGAAGGGCTCTCCAACAAGGAAGTCGCCGCCACCCTGGGCATCAGCGTCAAGACCGCCGAGCACCACCGGGGCAACCTCATGCGCAAGCTTGACCTGCAAAATCCCGTGGAACTCGTGCGTTACGCATCCAGGCTCGGCCTGATCGACTGAGCCCGGCCACGCGGCATGGGGGCTTTTCCCCATGCTCCACGGAATCGAGCCCATCGACGGCTTTCCTCCGGGGCGTTACCTGGGAATCGGGCAAAAGCCGGTTTCTCCCGGCGGCCCGAAACCCGGGGAAGTCCCATATGCGCGTCCCTTCGAACAAGCGTGACCAGGCAGGCGCCAGCGCGGTGGAAATGGCGCTGCTTTTGCCGGTGCTGCTGACGATCGTGTTCGCCGTCATCGACTACGGCCGGTTCTTCTACCTGCGCACCTCGCTCACCGCTGCCGTGGCCGACGCGGCCAGGATCGCCACCATGCCGGGCGCCACGGACGCCGCCGTCCAGGCCTCGGTGGCCGGCGCCCTCGACCTCCCCATCAACCAGGGGGCCGGGGGATCGGCCACGGTGTCCGTGTCGCCGAGCGTGCGCGTGGCCGGAAGCCCGGTCACCGTGTCGGCCGTGCTGCCCTTCGAGCCGCTGATCCTCCCCCGGTTCCTGGGCCAGACGCTTTTTCCCGAGGCCGTCACGGCCTCGGCGACGATGGTGGTGGAGCCATGAACACGCCTCAAGATCGCGGCGGCCGGCGGCGGGAGCGCGGCGCGGTGAGCGTCGAGCTGGCCCTCATGCTCGCCTTTCTCCTCGTGCCGCTCCTGGCCGGGGTCGTCGATTTCGGCCAGATCCTGCATGCCCAGAGCGTGGTCGCCCGGGCGGCCCGCGAGGGGGCCATGGCGGCGGCCCGTAACCAGGATGTGGCCTCGGCCGTCGAGGCCTACATCCGGAATTCCGGCTACGACTACGGGCTGGCCCACGTGAGCACGCAGGGATCGGGCGCTGCCGGCACGCCCGTCACGGTGACGGTCAGCTACGACACCTCCTCCATGGTTATCATCCCCTGGGGGGCGGTCAGTCCGAACATAACCCAGGTCGCGGCCGCGGCTACCGCGCCGCAATTGTGAAGAGGAAAAGACAATGAACGCCAGCCCCGGAAAAGCGGATCGAGGCAGGGAACAGGGCGCTGTGGCCGTGTTCGTGGCGGTTTCCATGGTTGTCCTGGCGGGCATGGCCACCCTCGCCGTGGATTACGGCTACCTGCAGTACAAGCGGAGCCAGTTGCAGACGGCGGCCGATTCCGCGGCCCTGGCCGGGGCGGCGGACCTCCTGCGCCACGGCGACGACCTGTCCCGGGTTTCGGCCACGGCCGTGCGCTACGGCCAGGCCAACCTCGGCGAGCAGGATTCCAAGGCGAGCGCGATCACCACCGGTGACGTGGCCTTCCTCAAGGGCGACCAGCCGGCGGCCGGGGCGACGCCGGACACCGTCCAGGCGACGGTGGGCCGCACCGCGTCGCGCGGCAACCCGGTGGACATGTTTCTGGGGCCGCTGCTCGGCTGGAACACCCAGGACCTGACCGCCTCGGCCAGCGCCTCGCTTTTCTGCTCGGGCCAGACCAAGTGCCTCAAGCCCTTTTCCCCGCCGGCCAAGTTCACCTGGACCGACACCTGCACCAGCAATACCAAATACAGCAACAACGGGGTGCTCGATGCGTCGTGCCCGAGCGAGCTGGCCTCGGTGAAGGTGCTCGGCTACGACAACGCCGACATCGGCACGACCATCGTGCTGAAGTTGAGCGACAGCCAGGAAACGGTGGTCCCCGGGCATTTCAACGCCGTGGACTATCCTCCCGCGAACACCGGCTCCCCCGAGACCGGCGGCCAGACCTACCGGCTCAACATCGCGGGCTGCACCGGCTCGAACGACACGACCATCGCCACCGGCGACGAATTGCAAATCGAGCCCGGCAACATGGTCGGCCCCACCAACCAGGGCCTTGCCGACCTCCTGGCCCAGGACCCGGACGCCACCTGGGACGACGCCACGAATTCGATCGTGGGCAGCAAGTACAGCGATCCCACCCAGAGCCCGCGCGTGGCCCTCATCCCGTTCTACGACCCCTCCCAACCCCAGAATTCCGGCCGCAATTCGGTCTTCATCTACCAGCTCGGCGCCGTTTTCATCGAAAATGTCGGCAAGAGCGGCGAGGTGCTCGGGCGCTTCATGCGGGGCGTGGCCGTCGATCCCAAGCGGGATCAGAGCACCCCCTGCGACACGAATTCCGTGTCCCTCTACGGCGTGGGGCTTGTGAAATGAGCGGCGGCGCGTTGGCGGTTCGCGGGAAACGTTCCGTCCGCGAACCGCGACGGCCGGAAGGGGGCGCGTCATGCCCCTGGTAGCCTACAGAAGCTGCCCGCAATGCGGGAAAATGGCTTGGCACGAGTTCGTCGATTTCGGGGCGCCCGGCGACTGCTACTGGATGTGCCGCGAATGCGGCGAGCGCCGCATGGCCGAGCGGGTGTCCCTTGGGCCGGAATATTCCCGGCACCTGGGCAAGGTCCAGACGCAGACGGCGTCCTCCCTGGTGCGCATCGTCAACCTGAGCGTGCTCGGCGCCCGGTTGCAGCTGGGCAACGGGTCGGACCTTTCCCTGGAGCGCGGCGATGTGGTGCTGTTCAACGCCAGGCTCCAGCCCGTCGGCCCCCTGGGCGAATACCGGGCCGCCACCGTGCGCTGGGTCGCCAAGGACGAATTCGGAGTGGCCTTCAAGAAGCCGCTTTTCGCCTGCGCCGCCGACCTCAAGTGCGTCGTCAAG
>CAZNUQ010000099.1:0-5284 GCA_964576235.1 uncultured Desulfovibrio sp. | reverse complement strand
CGCCATGGAGGATGCCCAGGCCCTGCTCGAAGGCGCCGGTTTCCGGCTGGACGGGGCCCCGGGAGGCCCGGCATGACGCCTGGCCACCGCAGGCCGGCCGGCAGGGGGGGAGGCACCCCGTTGGCGCCCCTGCTGCTGGCGGTCCTGGCCCTTGGGCTTTCCGGCCTCATGACCCGCAACGCCCGGGGGGAGACGCTACGAGTCGGGACATGGAAAACGGCCCAGACCATCCAGCCGTTTTTGTACGGGCAATTCTCGCCCCGACTCGCGGTGGAGGTCCTCCCCTTCGCGAACCCCGGCGATCAGAAGGCCGCCCTGCTGGCCGGCAGCCTGGACATGGCCGGCACCACGCTGGCCCTGGCCATCCAGGCCGCCTCGCGCGGCGAGCCGGTGGTCCTGGTGGCCGCGCTGTGCGAAAAATGCTCGGCCCTGGTGGTCCGGAAGGGTTCTGGGATCGCCTCCGTCCGGGACTTAGCCGGCAAACGGATCGCCTCTGTCCCCGGAACCATGCACGAAATCCTCCTGCGCGAGGTCCTGACGCGGGCGGGCCTCGACCCCGCCGGGGACGTATCCCTGGTGCGCGTGGACTTCTTCGACATGGGCACGGCCCTGGCCAGGGGGGATATCGACGCCTTCCTCTCGGGAGAGCCCCTGCCCTCCCAGGCGGCCCTCCAGGGGTACGGGGAAATCCTGGCCTACCCCTACTTCGACGACGCCATCGGCCCGATCAACGCCGGCCTGATCGTACGCCGGGACACCCTCGAGAAGCGCCCGGAAGCCGTCGAGGCCCTTGTCGCGGCCCATGTCCGGGCCACCAGGGCCCTGCGGGCCGACAAGGCCCTGTGGCTTTTCGAGGCGGCCGGCCGCTTCGGCGTGGACCCGGCCGTGCTCCAGGCCGCCGCCGGGAACATGGAACTCACCTGGGACATGGACGGGCCGTTCGCGCGGCGGCTGGCCGCCCTGGGGGCCCGCATGAAGGCCCTGGGCATGATCGACAGGGAGCCGGACTACGCCGCCCTGGTGGACGACCGCTTCGTGGCCGGGCTGCGCGGCGAATAGGGCGCCGCGCCTGAAAAACACGGCGGCATTTCCCAAGCGGATTTGGAGGACACGACACGCATGCGCCCCCCATCCCCGGCCCGCGCCCTCCCGCTGGTCCTGCCCGCCCTGGCCGCCCTCTCCTGGTGGGCCGCGACCCGGGAGGGAGGGATGCCGCGCTACCTGCTCCCCTCGCCGGCCGAGGTATGGGAGGCCTTGACGGCCTACGTCGCCGGAAGTCCCGGCGCCGGGCCGTTTAAGGGCCGCTTCGCCGGCGACCTCGCGGCCAGCCTGTCCCGGGTTTGCGGCGGGTTCGCCCTGGCCGCGGCCCTGGGCCTCCCCCTGGGCGTGGCGTCCGGGCGCATACCGGCGCTGTCCCGCCTCCTTGCCCCCATGGTCGACGGACTGCGCTCCGTGCCGGGCATCTGCTGGCTGCCCCTGGCGATCGTCTGGCTCGGCATCGGCACCGGCACGACGCTCTTTCTCGTCGCCCTGGCCGCCTTTTTCCCCATCCACGCCAGCGCGGCGGCCGGGGCGGCCGCCGTCCCGCCCGTCCTCGTCCGGGCCGGCGTCATGCTCGGGCTTTCCCCGGCCGCCGTCTTCCTGCGGATCGTCATCCCGGCCGCCATGCCCCGCATCCGCACCGGCCTGCGCCTTGGCCTGGGCGTCGGCTTCGCCTACCTGGTGCTCGGGGAACTGACCGGGGTTCCGGACGGCATCGGGGCCATGATCATGGACGCCCGGCTGGTGGGACGGGTGGACATGATCGTGGCCGGCATCCTGCTGCTTTCCGGGCTGGGGTGGCTTGGCGACGCCCTGCTCGCCTCGGCCCTCCGCCTGGCCTTCAAGGGAGCCCGGCTGCCGTGACCGCGCCCGTCCTCGAGGCCCGGGGGATCGTGAAGGCCTTCGCGGTCCACGGGCGGCGCCGGACCATCCTGCCCGGGGTGAGCCTGGATCTCGGCCAGGGCGGCATCCTCGCCCTTCTCGGTCCAAGCGGCTGCGGCAAAAGCACCCTCCTCGACATCCTGGCCGGGTTCGCCGCGCCGGACGCCGGACAGGTCCTGCTGGACGGGAAGCCCGCCCGCGCCCCGGGGCCGCAGCGGGCAGTGGCCTTCCAGGAGGACGCCCTTTTCCCCTGGCTGACGGTGCTGGAAAACGTCACCCTCGGCCTGCGGGCCGCCGGCATGGGCCGGGCCGCGAGCCGCGAACCGGCCCGGGCAATGCTCGCCCGCGTCGGGCTGGCCGGTTTCGAACGGCATCTCCCCGGAACCCTCTCCGGGGGGATGCGCCAACGCCTCGCCCTGGCCAGGGTTCTGGTCCTGGAGCCCAGGGTCCTGCTCATGGACGAACCCTTCGCGGCCCTCGACGCCATCACCCGGGAGCGGATGCGCGATTTGCTCGTTTCCCTGCACCAGTCCATGCCCATGAACATCCTGCTCGTCACCCATGATGTCGCCGAGGCCGTCCAGCTGGCCGACGACATCGTGGTTCTGGGGCCGGCCGGCCAGGGCGTGGCGGGCCGCTTCGCCGTGGCCCGGCCGCGGCCGAGGTCCGAAACGGACCGGGCCTGCCTGTCCGTGCGGCAGGAAGTCCACGATCTCCTGCGGCGGGAGGCGGCAGAAGGGCATTGACGGGGAGCAGCCCCGTCGGGGAAAGCCTGCGTGAGGCGGTCAGCCGCTTCGAACGCGGCAGCATCGAAAACGCCCTGGGGGCTGGCCAGAGCCCGCGGGACGGGCCGGCAAGGCGTTCAGTCGCGCCAGCGGTCCTTGATGAACAGGATGGTCCGGATGTTGTCGAAAAAAACCTCCACCACGGCCGGATCGAAGGCCGTTCCCGCCCCCTCGCAGATGATCTTCTGACATTCCTTCTCCGGGAAGGGCTCCTTGTAGGGGCGGTGGCTGCCCACGGCGTCGTACACGTCCACCACGGAGACGATGCGCGCCTCCAGCGGGATGTCCTCTCCGGCCAGGCCGCGCGGATACCCTTTCCCGTCCCACCGCTCGTGGTGGGCCAGGGCGATGACCTGGGCCAGGGGCAAAAGCCCCGGCGGCGCCCCTCCGGAAAACGCGGCCAGGCTCGTCGCGCAAATCCCGGGATCCCTCATGCCGCCGGCCAGGGGCTGGTTGAGGATGATGCAGCCGTATTCGCAGTGCTGCTGCATCACGGCCCACTCCTCCGGGGCCAGCGAGCCGGGCTTGAGCAGGATCCGGTCGGGCACGCCGATCTTGCCGATGTCGTGCAACGGGGCGGCCTCGCCCAGCATTTCCACGCGCCAGTCGTCGAGCCCCAGGGCGCGCCCCAGGGCCGCGCTGATCTCGCCGACCCGGATGACATGGCGTCCTGTTTCGTTGTCGCGGTATTCCGCGGCCTTGCCCAGGCTGTAGAGGATCTGGCGACGCGTGTCGCGCAGTTCAGCGGTGCGTTCCTCCACCAGGGCTTCCAGGTTGTGCTGGTAGTTGAGATTCTCGCGCAAGAGCCGGGCGCGCTCCAGCACCCGGGAAAGCGTGTGTTCCACGATGTCGAAGCGGGAGATGGGCTTGGTGACGTAATCCCAGGCCCCCAGCCGGATGGCCTCCACGGCCTTGTCCACCGTGCCCACGCCGGAGACCACGATGATGGGCAGCTCCGGCCAGCGGCCGTGGGCGATCTCGATGAAGGCATAGCCGTTGAGGACGGGCATGTTCAGATCGACCAGGGCCACATCCGGCTGGAACTGCTCCAGGGCTTCCAGCCCCTCGGCCCCGTTGGCCGCCAGGGCGGTCTGGCAGCCCATGTCCTCCAGGTAGTCGGCCAGGGTGCGGCGCAACATGGCCTCGTCGTCGATGACCAGCACGCGCACGGGACGTCCGTCTTCGGTGACGAAGGCTTTAGCGAAAGGCGTTGTCGATGGCACGGACGAGCTCCCCCATGTCGGCCAGAGGTTTGAAGAGCACGCCCCGGTATCCGGGAAAGCCCTGGATGGTGGCCTTGGGGAGCTGCTCCTCCGGGGAACCGGTATGGATGAGAAAGCGCAGGTCCGGACGGCCTTGCTGGGCCCGCGCCATGAACTCGATCCCACTGATGCCCGGCAGGCGGAGGTCCACCAGGCACACGTCGATACGTTCGCGCTCGAGCAGGTCCAGCCCGGATTCACCGTCCCCCGCGACAAAGACCTCGAACCGCCCCTCGTCCAGCAGGTAGTCCCGGATGGACTGCCGCAGGAAGGGCTCGTCATCGAGAATCAACACGGAAACGCTTTCCGGTGCCATGTTTTTTCCTACTGCAAAGGCAACTCGATGACAAACGTCGTGCCCACCCCGGGAAGGGATTCCACCGCGATTCTGCCCTTGTGCTTCTGCGTGACGATGAAAAACGCCACGGACAACCCGAGCCCCGTCCCTTCGCCCTGGGGCTTGGTGGTGAAAAAAGGCTCGAACACCCGCTTGCGCGTCGCCTCGGGCATCCCCGGCCCGTTGTCGTTGATTTCGATGCGCGCGGCGCCGGGCACGGCGCGGGTGACGAGGCGCAACGCCGGCGGCTCCGGCCTGCGGCCCCGCCCGGGCATGGCCTGGGCCGCGTTCTTGATGATGTTGAGCAGCACCTGGACGATTTCCGTCTCCGTGCACTCGATGGGTTCCAGGGATGCGTCGTAGTCCCGCTCGATGCGGATACTCTTGAAGTCGTACTTCTTTTTGAGGTCGTAGTCGTTGGCCGCCAAGGCCACGGCGGTGTCCAACATCGCGTTGATGTTCACGGAAGCCCGCACGGACTGGCTGCTGCGGCTGAAATCGAGCATGGTGCGGATGATTTTCGCCGCCCGGTCCCCCGCCTCCCGGATGCCGCGCAGGTATTCGTCGATGTTGCGGGCCCGCATGTACTCGCCCACGACGCCCAGATCCAGGGAAAGGGGAGCGGCCACGGCGATGTTTCCCGGCAGTTCCGGAGAGAACCTGCGCCGCATGTTTTCCACGGACTGCATGATGATTCCCAGGGGGTTGTTGAGCTCGTGGGCCATGCCGGCCGCCAGCCCGCCCACGCTCATCATCTTCTCGGTCTGGATCATCAGCTCCTGCATCTGCTTGCGTTCGGAGATGTCGCGAATAAAGGACACCACGAAGGTTTCGCTGAACAGTTGCATCGTCGTGAGCGAAACCTCGAGGGTGAAGTTCGATCCGTCGCAACGCCGGGCCTGCCACTCGAAGGAACTGATTTCCCCCTCCAGGGCCCCCGCGATCAGCCGCGAGGCCATGGTCACGGAATCCTCGCC
>CAZNUQ010000098.1:0-5551 GCA_964576235.1 uncultured Desulfovibrio sp. | reverse complement strand
GTGGCCAAGTCCGACGGCACCGTGGTGGACGGGCACCTGCGGCTCAAGGCCGCCCGCAAGCTGGGCCTTATGGAAGTTCCCGTGGCCCTGGCCGACGAACTGACCGACGCGCAGGTGAAGGCATTCCGCCTGCTGGCCAACCGTTCCGCCAACTGGGCCGCCTGGGACGAGGACCTCCTGGCCCTGGAACTGGAAGAACTCCAGGCCATGGCCTTTGACGTCAGCCTCACTGGCTTCGACGTCGCCGAGATCGATTCCCTGCTGGCCAAGCCGACCACCGATGGCCTGACCGACCCTGACGAGGTGCCAGAGACTCCTGCAGAGCCAGTAAGCAAACCGGGTGCTGTCTGGATTCTGGGCCGCCACCGGCTCATGTGCGGCGACAGCACCAGCGCGGACGACGTGGACAGATTGCTGGCTGGCGTCCGGCCACACCTCATGGTCACCGATCCGCCTTACGGCGTCGAATACGATCCCGCCTGGCGCAACGAGGCGCTGTCCGGCCAGAAGACCAAGCGCACCGGCATGGTCCTGAACGACGACCGCGCCGACTGGCGCGAGGCCTGGGCCCTCTTCCCCGGCGATGTGGCCTATGTCTGGCACGGGGCGCTGCACGCGGCCACGGTCGCGGAAAGCCTTGTGGCCTGCGGCTTCGGCATCCGCTCCCAGATCATCTGGGCCAAGGAACGTCTGGTTCTCTCCCGGGGGCATTACCACTGGATGCACGAGCCCTGCTGGTACGCGGTCAAGGGCAAGGCCCACTGGAGCGGAGACCGCAAGCAGGTCACGATCTGGAACATCCCGTCCAAGGGCCAGGACGCCGACACCATCCACGGCACCCAGAAGCCTGTCGAGTGCATGAAGCGGCCCATGGAGAACAACTCCAGCCCGGGCCAGGCTGTGTACGAACCTTTCTCCGGTTCCGGCACCACCATCATCGCCGCCGAAATCACCGGCCGCGCCTGTCTGGCCATGGAGCTGCACCCCGCATACGTCGATGTCGCCGTGAAGCGCTGGGAAGACTTCACGGGCGAGAAGGCGGTGCTGGAGAAAGGGCGATGAGGCGGGAAGGTATCCTTAGAGCAGCAGTTCGGCGTCAACTCGGAGCGCCTCGGCCATTTTCTTCAGCAGCTCCGTGGACATGGAACGCTTGCCTTTTTCGATCTGGGAGATGTGGGAGTTGGTCACGCCGCAGGCGTCAGCTACCTGCTGCAGGGTCATGCCCCGATGGGAACGCAGCACCCGGACAGGATGCTCTCCAGCCAACAGCCGGTCGGCGACTTCCGCCGGAAAGGTCTCCTCTTCCCCGGACACAAGTCGTCGGTAGAACTCCTCGATGGTCGCGGCGTCATGCGCATCCTCGAGGGCAGTCACAAGGCGCTCGTATTCCTCGATGGGCATCAACGCGAACGCCGGCTTTCCTTCGTGTTCAAGAATCTGGACGCTCATCGATACACCTCCTTGCGCTGTCCGATGTCCACCACCTGGATGACGACCTCTTCCTTTTGGATCAGGTAGATCACCCGCCAGTCGCCGATTCGCAATCGATATCCCGGATGGCTGGTGAGCTTTTTAACGTTGGCGGCCGTGAAAGGGTCTCGCGTAAGCTCATCCAGCTTCGTTCGAACGCGCTCAGCCACATCGGCGGGCGCTTTTCTGAGAGCTTTCAATGCGGCCGTGGAAAATCGAAGCGCATACATGTTTATTTTCTAACTATAAGTTTGAGCGCTGTCAACTCTGAATCGCGAGAAAACCATGGCCGGCCGTAAGCCTCTCCCCACCAAGCTCAAGATGCTCAAGGGCACGGCGCAGAAGTGCCGCGTCAATCCCAACGAGCCAGAGCTTGCCCCGGTGCTGCCCGAGCCGCCTGATTTCCTTGGCGAGACCGCCCGGGAGGAATGGCTGCGCAAGGCTCCGGTGCTCGTCCGCATGGGCGTGCTCACCGAGGGGGACGATGCGGCCCTGGCGGCTTACTGCCAGGCCTTTGAGCGCTTTGTCGAGGCAGAACGCAAGATTCGTCAGTCCGGGCTGCTCATCAAGACCACCGGCGGCAACGTGATCCAGAACCCGCTGGTGGGCGTGGCCAACCGGGCCATGGAGATCATGCACAAATTTCTGACCGAGTTCGGCCTCACGCCGTCGAGCCGCACACGGGTCGCGGCGAATCCGGCCGGGAAGGAAGATGCTGAATGGGCGGGGTTCGGGAAAGCATGAGGGTTCGCTTACACCTCAAGATATGCGGCGATGTCCCGCAGGTCGGCCAGAATCCGCCCAGCGTCTCCGGCATTGGCCCAGGTGATCTCTTCCGGCGCGACTCCGAGGTGATCGTCGAGTCTCTCTTGGATCTTACGCAGCAGCTCTCTGGATTCCTGAATCTTGTTCATGAAGTTGGCAAGGGCTTGTTCCTGGCGGCGTATGCCTTTCTCTCTTCGCAGCCCAAGGGGGTTGGGAAACCACACGGGGCGATTCAAGGCTTGTTCCCGGTTGCTCATGGTCCTCTCCTTTCGCTGTTTGCTTGCAGACCACATGTCCATACATCCCGGCTTATAGCAAGTCGCTCCAGGTAAGTAGATGCCAAAGACCACCCATCCATATGCCACCGCCGCCAACCGCTACGCGCGGGACGTCGTGCGTGGAAAGATCGCGGCCTGCTCGTACGTGCGGCAGGCCTGCGTGAGGCATCTGGACGATCTGGAACGCTCCAAGTCCAGGGACTACCCCTTCCGCTGGGACCGGGAGTCGGCTGAACGCATCTGCCGCTTCGCCTCCAACATGGTGCATGTGAAGGGCCGGGAATGGGCGGGCAAGAAGATCGCCCTCGAACCCTGGCAGTGCTTCATCCTGGCCGTGGCCTTCGGCTGGGTGCGCAAGGCGGACGCACTGCGCCGTTTCCGTGAAATCTACGCCGAGATCCCGAGAAAATCCGGCAAGTCCGTGCTTGGGGCCTGCATCGGCCTGTACATGTTCGCGGCCGACGGCGAGCCCGGAGCCGAGGTCTATTCCGGCGCCACCAGCGAGAAGCAGGCCTGGGAGGTCTTCGGTCCGGCCCGGCAGATGTGCCTCAAGAATCCCTCCTTCGTCAGCCACTTCGGCATTCACGTCGGGGCCAAGAACCTGCACATCCTGGACAACGCCAGCAAGTTCGAGCCGGTCATCGGCAAGCCCGGCGACGGGGCCTCGCCCCACTGCGCCATTGTGGACGAGTACCACGAGCACCAGACGCCCGACCTCTACGACACCATGCTCACCGGCATGGGCGCGCGCTCCCAGCCCATGCTGGCGGTGATCACCACCGCCGGCGTGGACACCTCCGGCCCCTGCTACGCCAAACGCGACGAGGCCGTGAAGGTCCTCGAAGGCACCCTGGAAAACGACCAGCTCTTCGCCATCATCTTCACCATCGACGAGAACGATGACTGGACCGAATGGCCGTCCTGGGAAAAGGCCAACCCGAACCTGGGCGTCTCGGTCTACCCCGATTTCCTCCAGGCCCGGCGCAAGGAAGCCCTGCAGATCGCCTCCCGCCAGAACATCCTCAAGTGCAAGCACCTGAACGTCTGGGCCAACGCCGGCTCGGCCTGGATCAACATGGTCAAGTGGAACGCCTGCCGGGCGGACGTCTCTCTGGACGACTTCGCGGGCGAACCCTGCTGGGTCGGTGTGGACCTGGCCTCCAAGGTGGACCTCACCGCCATGGTGCTGCTCTTCAGGCGCGGGGACGAATTCTATCTCTTCGGCAGGCACTACCTGCCGGAGGAGACGGTCACCCTTCCCGAAAACGCCCACTACCAGCGCTGGACGGCCGAGGGGCATCTGGTGGCCACGCCCGGCGCGCGCACCGATTACCACTATCTCATGGACGACCTGCTGGCCTACGCCGACCGCTTCTCCATCCGGGAACTGGCCTACGACCCGCGCGAGGCCGAGATGCTCATGCAGGAGATCCGCGAACGGGTGTCCTTTTCCTGCATCGAGATCAACCAGTCTCCGGCGTTCATCTCCGAGCCCATGAAGGAATTCGAGGCCCTCTACCTTTCGGGCAAGCTGCGCCACGACGGCGACCCGCTACTGGCCTGGCAGGCCGCCAACGTGGTGCTGCGTTCCACCAGAACCAAGGCCTACTATCCGGGCAAGGAGCGCGCCGAGAACAAGATCGACGGCATCGTGGCCGCCATCATGGCCCTTTCCCGCGCCATGCTCCATGCGGAAGAGCCGTTTGTCGGCATGGAGGTCTGGGACTGATGGGCGTCATCTCCTGGCTCAGAGGCCGCAAGTCGGCATCGCGGATGGCCCTGGAGGACCTCCTGGCCGACGGCTTCTTCACCCAGCCCGCCAAGAGCGGCGTGGCCGTGACCTGGAAGACGGCCTTGCAGGCGACCACGGCCCTGGCCTGCGCCCGGGTCATCGCCGAGGGGCTGGCCCAGGTGCCGCTCAAAGTCTTTCGCTCCCAAGGCGGCGTGCGTACTCCGGCCGACGACCACCCGTTGCACGGTCTGCTCGGGGACGCCCCCAACGACTGGCAGACCAGCTTCGAGTTCATCGAGCAGGTGGTCATGCATCTGGTGTTCTGCGGTAACGCATTTGTGTTCGTGAATCGGGGGCTGGGCCGCGTTGTGGAGCTGCTCCCCTACGAGCCGCAGCAGGTGACCGTAAAGCGCGACGGCTACGTGATCTCCTACGAGGTGACCACGGACGACGGCCGTCGCATTGGACTTTCCGCCTCCGAGATGTGGCACCTGCGTGGGCCGTCCTGGAACGGCTGGATGGGGCTCGAAGGCGTGCGCCTCGCCCGGGAGGCCATCGGCCTATCCCTGGCCACCGAGGAACATGGCGCGCGGCTGTTCTCCAACGGAGCCGTGGTCGGCGGCGTCCTGTCCACGGATCAGGTCCTGAACGAGGAGCAGCGCCTGGCCCTGCGCAAGTCCTGGGAGGCCCGGCACGCCGGCGGCGGGAACGCCTTCAAGACCGCCGTGCTCTGGGGCGGCATGAAGTTCACCTCCATGACCGCGCCCAACGATCAGGCCCAGTTCCTGGAGACCCGCAAGTTTCAGGTCGAGGAAATCTGCCGGGCCTTCCGCGTGCTGCCCATCATGGTGGGCTACTCGGACAAGACCGCCACCTACGCCAGCGCCGAGCAGATGTTTCTGGCCCACGTGGTTCACACACTCTCGCCCTGGTGCCGCCGCATCGAAACGAGCATCGCCAAGAACCTCTTCAGCGAGGAGGAGCGCCGCCAGGGGCTCTACGCCAAGTTCATGCTCAACGGCCTCCTGCGCGGCGCGGCCAAGGACCGGGCCGAGTTCTACGCCAGGATGTACGGTATCGGAGCCATGAATCCCAATGAGGTGCGCGAGTACGAGGACATGAACCCCTACGACGGCGGCGAGCGCTACCGCGTGCCCCTCAACATGATTGATCCGGCCGAGCCGAAAGACGATGACAACGCGGAGGATACCGCCGATGCAGCGCCTCAACTGTAGCCTGAAGGAACTCAAGTTCGCTCCCGGCGAAACCGACGCCGAGCAGATGACCTTTTCCGGATACGGAGCCG
>CAZNUQ010000097.1:0-5808 GCA_964576235.1 uncultured Desulfovibrio sp. | reverse complement strand
CGCCCATCACCCGGCCTGGCCGGCGGAAGCCGTGTCGAACACCATCCGATGCTCGCCGGAAAGCACCTGGAAAAAACGGCCCCGGCACCGGCCGATCAGGGTCAGGTCCGTCTTCCTGGCCAGTTCCACGCCGAGGGCCGTGAAGCCGGAACGCGAGACGAGCATGGGGACACCCATGATCACGGTCTTGATGACCACCTCGCTGGTCAGGCGGCCCGTGGTGTACAGGCTCTTGTCCAGGGGATCCAGGCCGTGGACGTGCATGTACCCGGCGATCTTGTCGATGGCGTTGTGACGCCCCACGTCCTCCATGTACACGAGCGGCCGGTCCTCCTGGCACAGGACGCACCGGTGCAGGGCGCCGGTCTTGTTGTGCAGCGAGTCCAGGCCCTCGATCCGGCGGACCAGCGAACGCAGCCAGGAGGCCCGCAGCCGGGGCCCGGACGGCAGCCGCACGTCGTCGAGGGATTCCATCACCCCGCCGAAAAGCGTGCCCACGGCGCAGCCCGAGGTGTGGATGCGCCGCCGGGGGCCGGCGTCGAGGCCGGCCGGCCGGTCGGTCCGGACCATGACCGTGCCCAGCTCCGGGTTGTGGTCCACGGACACGACCGTGTCCCCGGGTTCCAGCATGCGCTGGTTGAGCAGGAACCCCAGGGCCAGATAGCGCGGGTGGTCGCCGATGGTCATGGAGGTGACCACCTCCCGGCCGTCGAGGAAAATCGTCAGCAGGCGCTCGGCAACGGCCGAAAGCCGCAAGGGCCGGCCGTCCTGGTCCAGGCCGGGGATGGTGCTGTAAAAGGAGGGATCGTCGGCATTGGGGCCGACGAGCATGTCCGTGGGCGTCATGAATACCTCCCGGCTGGCAAGGCCACTCGAGTAAAATGATAGGATATCCGAAAAGGCCGGGAGGGGCAAACCGGCCCGCCGGACGGCGAATCCCGGAGGAAGCGCCGTCCCCATCTTGCCCGCCGGCCGCGCCGGCGCTATAGGGCTCCCCATGCACGACCCCGAAATCATCCTCATCCGCGTCTCCGGCGAGGACAAACCCGGTCTGACCGCCGCCGTGACCGCCGAACTGGCCAAGTACAAAGCCGATATCCTCGACATCGGCCAGTCCGTCATCCACGACACCCTCTCCCTCGGCATCCTGGTCAGGGTTCCGGAGGCCGCCCTGTCCACGCCGTTTCTCAAGGACCTGCTCTTTTCCGCCCACAAGCTCGGCGTGCACCTCACCTTCACGCCGGTGGACCCGGCGAGCTACGAGTCCTGGGTGGACGCCCAGGGCAAGGAAAGACGCATCGTCACCCTGCTGGCCCGGCGCCTCAACGCCGAACACATCGCCGCCGTCACCGGCGTCATCGCCCGAAACGGCCTCAGCATCGACGTGGTCACGCGGCTTTCCGGCCGGGCCTCCCTCGACCCGGCCAATTCCCCGCGCATGGCCTGCGTGGAATTTTCCGTGCGCGGCACGCCGGCCGACCTCACCGCGCTCAAAAGCGAGTTCCTGGCCATTTCCGGCGATCTCGGCGTCGACATCGCCATCCAGGAGGACAACGCCTTCCGCCGCAACCGCCGCCTCGTGGCCTTCGACATGGACTCCACCCTGATCGCCGCCGAGGTCATCGACGAACTGGCCAAGGCCACCGGCGTCGGCGACAAGGTGTCGGCCATCACCGAATCGGCCATGCGCGGCGAGATCGATTTCAAGGAAAGCCTGCGCCGCCGGCTGCGCCTGCTGCGGGGGATGCCCGCCGACATCCTGGAATCCGTCGCCGGCCGCATCCCCCTCAACGACGGGGCGGAGCGCCTCATCACCAACCTCAAGCGCTTCGGCTACAAGATCGCCATCATCTCCGGCGGCTTCACCTATTTCGGCAAGCGCCTGCAAGAGCGCCTCGGCATCGACTACGTGTTCGCCAACGAACTGGAGATCAGGGACGGGAAACTCACCGGCGAGGTGGTCGGCGAGATCGTGGACGCCTCCAAGAAGGCCTCCGTGCTGCGCATGATCGCCGAAAAGGAAGGGCTTTCCCTGCAACAGGTCATCGCCGTGGGCGACGGGGCCAACGACCTGCCCATGCTCGGCATCGCCGGCCTGGGCATCGCCTACCACGCCAAGCCGGTGGTCAAGAAGGGCGCCGGCCAGGCCATCTCCACCCTGGGTCTGGACAGCATCCTCTATCTGGTGGGGGTCCGCGAGCGGGACACCCTCGCCTGAGGCCAGGCGGGCCAAAGCGGGCCGGCCCGCCGGAGATTGACAGTCCGTGGCCGAATTGTCACAGTTTCGCCATGATCCGGTGACATAGATCCGTTCGTGACAAGGGGTCACCGCAAGGACGCCACGCCCCGCGCGGCAAACCCCAGGAGCCCGCCTTGGAAACCCCGCTCGACCAGGCCATCCGCAAGCTCAAGGTGGATGTGCTGCACATGATGCACCTGGCCCAGGAATCCGTCAGGAAAGCCCTGGCCAGCCTGCTCGCCAACGATGCCGGCCTGGCCCGTGAAGTCATCGCCGCCGACAGCGAAATCGACGACTTCGAATGCCGCATCGACACGGAAAGCCTCAAGATACTGGCCCTGCACCATCCCGTGGCCAAGGACCTGCGCTTCATCGTGGGTTCCATGCGCATGCTGGTCAACATCGAGCGCCTCGGCGACGAGGCCGTCAACATCGCCGAACGCGTGGTGGTTCTGGCCGCCGAGCCCCGTCAGCCCGTCAACGAGGATCTGCGCCGGCTCGGCGATCTGGCCCTGGAACTCCTGCGCGCCACCATCGGCTGCTACACGGACCTCGACGCCGGGGCCGCCATGGCCATCATCGACCAGAACGCCGCCTCCCTGGACCTCAACGTCCGCGTCTTCCGGGAAGTGACCCGCGAGATGATCCAGGAGGCCCACCCCGTGGAACGGGCCGTGCAGCACTCCTTCGTGGCCCACAGCCTCAAGCGCGTCTGCGACCAGTGCGCCAACATCGCCGAATCCGCGCTCTTCATCCGCAAGGGCATCGAATTCAAGCACAAGTGCGCCCCCCGGCCGGAAGTCGCCTGACGGTCCGGAATGCGGGGATGGAGGGATACGTCCCCCGCATCCCCTGGCGAGCGCCCTACTCCGATTTCTTCGAGCGGTTGCGCTGGTACTTGTTGACGGCGGCGTTGTGCTCGTCGAGGGTCCGGCTGAACTTGTGCTCGCCTTCCCCGGTGGCCACGAAATAATAGAAGTCGTGGGATTCCGGTTTGGTCGCGGCCTGGAGCGACTTCAGGCCGGGGGAGCAGATGGGGCCGGGCGGCAGCCCCGGACGGACGTAGGTATTGTAGGGATTGGCCGGGTCCTCGAGGTGGCCCCGGGTCAGATTGCCGTTAAAGCGCTCCCCGAGTCCGTAAATGATGGTCGGGTCGGTCTGGAGCAGCATCCCCCGGGCCAGCCGGTTGGAGAACACCCCGGCCACGCGCGGCCGTTCGGCGTCCACGCCGGTTTCCTTCTCCACGATGGAGGCGAGGGTCACGGCGGCCAGGAGTTCCTTGCCGGACGGTCTGGCCGCCGGCCAGACCAGCTCGGCCTGACGCCAGAACTCCTTGAGCATGGCCTCGACGACGTAGGCGCCGTCGTCGCCGCGCTTGCGGGTGAAAAGGTAGGTGTTGGGGAAGAGGAAGCCTTCGGCGGACCCGGCCGGCACGTTGTACCTGGCCAGGAGTTCCGGATCCCTGGCCGCCGCGAGGAAGGCCGACGCCGAACACAACCCGGCCTCCTCGGCCAGCCGGGCGATCTGGCGCATGGTCAGGCCCTCGGGCGCGGCCAGCTTGTGCTGGATGCCCTTGGCCGTGGTCAGGTAGTCGAGCAGGCGGCTGGGCGTCCAGCCCGTGTGCACCTCGAATTCGCCGGCCTTGATCCTGCCGCCCTTGTCCAGAACCCTGGCCAAAAGCCGGAATCCGGCGGCGTCGCGCAGCACGCCTTCCGATACCAGCATGGCGGCCACGGCGTCGAAGGACTGTCCCGGCTCGATGACGACGATCCGGGGCTGGCCGGGCGACTCGGGAGGAACGGCCAGGAAGACGTAGGCGTGGTAGCCGACCAGCCCGCCCAGGGCGAGGACGAGGATCAGGAAGCCGAGGATGAGGGATCGAAGCATGATGTACCGCCGCGCAGATGGCGTTCCAGGATGACCGCCGCCGCCTGGGCGTCCAGGCGTTCGGCCAGGGCCTTGCCGGTCACGCCGGCCTCCCGCAACAGTTCCGCCGCCTCCTCCGTGGAGTGGGCCTCGTCGACGAAACAGATGGGCACGGAGGTGCGCCGCGCCAGGCGCTGGGCGAAGTTACGCACCTGCCGCCCGGTGAGCCCCTCGTCGCCGCCGGCCCGGCGGGGATAACCCAGCACGATGCGTCCCACCCCCTGGGTCTCGATCACCGCGAGCAGTTCGCGAAACAGGGCGTCGCGGGTCTGCCAGGCCACCACCCGCAGCGGGAAGACCATCCGCCCGTCCGGATCGGTGACGGCCAGTCCCACCCGGGCCTGTCCGTAATCTATGGCGAGGATGCGCGGCATGGCGTTCGTGGCGGGGGAAGGAACCCTTTCCAACGGTCCGCCCTCCCCCGAAGTCCCGGACCTCCGATGCGGCGGCGCGCCGGCGGGCCTGGTCCGAAAGGGGGCCGGCCGTGGCGCGCCGGCGGCTTGCCGGGGCAATGGCTGCCTTATATGACATCCACCGCCCTGGCAAGATTGGCGGGAAAACCGGCCGGGGCGGGCCGGGAGGCCCGCCCCGCGACAGGCCTAGAGCATCGAATGGATATGGTCGGCGACCCGGGCGAAGGCGCTGTTTCGCAGATGCAGTTCGTTGACCCAGTCGGTGTCGGGATCGACGAGGGCCCGAAGGTCGGCATGCAGGAACCGGCCCGGATTTTTGGCCTGGAGCCTGGCGAGCAGGTCGTTGTACCTGTCGATCAACTCCCCGACGATCCGCCTCCCCGACCCAAGGTCGATTTTTTTCTTGGCCAGGGCCGGCCGCAGCCAGGGGCCGGCGAATTTGAAGAAAAGCATCTGCACCCCCCGTCCCGTGGGAATCGGCGGCGCATAGCCGTGCATGATGATGCGCGTCCCCGGGGACGCCGCCGCCACCTCGTCGATCATGTGCTGGAGCAGTTCCTCGAAATACCCGAACATGTACGAGACCACGGCCTGCCGCAATCCGCCCGCCGATTTCGAGGACCGGTGATCGAGGTAGGATTCGAATTCCGTTCCGGCGATGTCGTTGCCGCCGCCGGAGAACAGGAAAACCGGCGGGGCGTGCTCCCGGAGGGCCTCCAGCACCAGCGAGAACTGGCAGGGTTTGGGGGAATAGCTGGAACCGTATTCGCTGCCGTAGATCATGTTTTCCAGGGTGTCGCCGGCATCGGCGAAATTGTGGATCGTGCAGCCGTGGAACCGGCGCAGGCAATCGATGATGTCGGTTCCCGGGGCGTAGTCGAACCAGGAATCGCCCTCGGCCACGATCACGGCCCCGGGCGGGGCGGCCGCGGCCAAAGGCCTCGCGCCCTCCCTGGGGATACCGGCGACCTGCGCCTTGAAGGCCTGCAATTCCGATTCGCTTAACGCATCAAGGACGGCATACCGTTCCGTGCCCACGGGCGTCTCCTTCCCCTCGTGCGGGGCGTATCAGGGTTCGAACCATGCGGCGTCCGACGGGACCCTCTCCCTCCTGGCGGCGGTTGCCAGGCAACCGTCGAAAATGGTTGAAACGTCGCGCGCCCGCTCCGGATTCGGGAAAGCCCGGGACGGACTTTGCCACGCTGGTATCGGATATCCCCCAATACGCGC
>CAZNUQ010000096.1:2760-5990 GCA_964576235.1 uncultured Desulfovibrio sp. | reverse complement strand
CCAGGGCTCCGCCCTGGACCCGCCGGGGGGCGTCACGCCCCCCGGTCCCCCCGATCGGGAGGGTCCGGGAGGGGGTGACCCCCTCCCGGCGGGGTGCGGGGCGGAGCCCCGTTTCTCTTTCCCCGCCTATCCCCCGACATTTCTCCGCGCGAGCAGGATCGCCAGCGCGTTGACCGTGGCTCCGGCCAGGGCCGAGCCGCCCTTGCGGCCGGAGATGGCGATCCAGGGCACGTCGGCACGGGTCATGAGCAGCGCCTTGGACTCGGCGGCGTTGACGAAGCCCACGGGCATGCCGATGACCAGGGCCGGGAGCGTCGGGCTTTCCTCAAGGCGTTCGAGGAGTCGCAGCAGGGCGGTGGGGGCGTTGCCGATGGCGAAAACGAGGGGGCCGGCGAGCGTGGCCAGGGCCGCGTCCACGGCGGCGGCGGCCCGGGTGCCGCCTGCTGCCTGGGCCGTGGCCACGACCCCGGGGTCGTTGAGCAGGCAGCGCACGGTGCAGCCGAAGGGGGCGAGGCGGCGTGCCGGGATGGCGCAACGGGCCATCTCGGTGTCGGTGACGACGGTCGCGCCGGCGGCCAGGGCGGCGAGGCCTGCCTGGACGGCGCCCGGTGAGAAGCGGACGAGGTCGAGCAGTTCGAAGTCCGCGGTGGTGTGGATCAGCCGCCGCACGATCTCCCACTGCGGTCCGGCGAAGGGGCGGGGCTCGGGAACCTCGGCGTCGATGATGGCAAGCGACCGGGCCTCGATGGCCTCGGGCGCGGTGACGGGGGCTATGGACGGAGAGTCGGGCACGGGGCACCTCGTGGAGTTCCGGGAGCGGGGTTTCCGGGGCGGCGGTCCCCCGGCCTTCCGCCTGGAACCCGGAGCGTTGCCGCCGGGGCATCCGGCGTGCCGGATAGTGTGAAGCACGGGGCGGGTCGTGTCCAGGGGGGAGTCCGGCCCCGGGTGGGTTGCCTGGCGGGCTTCCTGCCTGTAAGGGGATACGGCGGCCCGTTGGCCGACTCCGGCACGGCGCGGCGGCCCATGACCTGGTTTTTTCTGACGCTCGTCACGGCCCTGACCCAGGCGGTCAAGGATGCCTTCCTCAAGCGCTCCATGGCGCGGCTGGATCCCGATTGGGTCATGCTCGGTTATGTCCTGGGGGCGGCCGCCTTCCTGTGGATCGGTGCCGCCCGGGAGCCGTTGCCGCCGCTTGGCCCCGCGTTCTGGCCGCTGATCCTGGTCGCCGGAATCCTCGGCGGCCTGACCTACGTCCTGTATGGGCGGGCCCTGGCGGCGGGGGATCTGTCGCTGACCCTGCCCATGCTTTCCCTGACCCCGGTTTTCCTCCTGGCCACCTCGCCGCTGACCCTGGGGGAGTTTCCGGAGCCCGCCGGATGCGTCGGGGTTGTCCTGGTGGCCTCCGGCGCCTACGTCCTCAATCTGGGGCAGCGGCGGCACGGCTTCTGGGGCCCGGTGCGGGCCCTGCTCACCAACGCCGGGTCGCGGCTGATGCTCGTCGTCGCCGCCGTGTGGAGCCTCGGGGCCAACCTCGACAAGCTGGGCCTCCAGGCCTCCTCGCCGGCCCTTTGGGGGGCGGCGATCTATACCGCGACGGGCCTTGCCCTGCTGGCGGCGGTCGCGGTCCGGAGCCTGCGCCACCGCGTCCCGCCGGGATCGTGGGGGCGGGGCGTGCTCGTCGCCGGATTCCTCGAGGCGGTCGGACTTTTTTGTCAGATGCACGCCCTGCCCCTCACCCAGGTGGCCTACGTCATCGCCGTCAAGCGGCTCAGCATCGTGTTCGGCGTCCTGCTGGGGGCCGTCGTGTTCCGGGAGCCGGACCTGGCCCACCGTCTGCCCGGGGCACTTCTGATGGTCGCGGGCGTTTCCTTTATTGCGCTTTTCGGTTAAGAGGCCCACCGATCCCGTATTTCCGGAGCCACCCATGAGCCGATACCGTTTCATCCCCGAGATTTCCCCCGAGAGGCTGGCCGCGATCCAGGCCGAAGGCCTCAACTGGACCTGCCGGCACGCCTTCGCCGGAAGCCCCGTCTACCGGGAGCGCCTGGCCGCGGCCGGGTACGAGCCCGGCCAAACCCTGTCCCTCGACGACATTTCCCGCCTGCCCGTAACCACCGTCGAGGACCTGCGCCAGGGCTACCCCCTGCCGCTTTTGAGCGTCCCCCAGGAGCAGGTGGTGCGCATCCACGCCTCCTCGGGCACCACGGGCAAGCGCAAGATCCTGGCCTACACCCAGCGCGACATCGACACCTGGAAGGGCATGTTCGCCCGCTGCTACGAGCTGGCCGGCCTGACCACCCTGGACCGGGTGCAGATCGCGGCGGGCTACGGCCTGTGGACGGCCGGCGCCGGCTTCCAGCTCGGCTGCGAGCACTTCGGCGCCATGGCCCTGCCGGTCGGCCCGGGCAACATGGAAATCCACCTCCAGTTCCTGGAGGACATGGAGGCCACCTGCCTGTGCTCCACGGCCTCCATGGCCCTGCTGATGGCCGAGGAGGTGCACAAGCGCGACATGCGCAAGCGCATCAAGCTGCGCAAGGTCATTTTCGGGGCCGAAACCCACACACCCAAGATGCGGCGCCATTTCGAAAAGTGGCTCGGCATCGAGGAGAGCTTCGACATCACCGGCATGACCGAACTCTACGGTCCGGGTTCGGGCCTGGAGTGCCGGGCCCACGACGGCATCCACTACTGGGCCGACAAGTTCATTCTCGAAGTCCTCGATCCCGTGACCCTGGCCCCGGTCGCGCCGGGCGAGGTGGGCGAGATGGTGGTGACCTCGCTTTGCAAGGAGGCCTCGCCGCTGATCCGCTACCGCACCCGGGATCTGACCCGGCTTTTGCCCGCGCCCTGTTCCTGCGGCCTGTCCATGCCGCGTCACGACCGGATCGTCGGCCGCTCCGACGACATGTTCGTCTTCCGGGGCGTCAATATCTACCCCGGCCAGATCGCCAGCGTCCTCGAAGGCTTCAAGGCCGTGGACAGCGAGTTCCAGATCCGCCTGTTGCGCCGGGACGGCCGGGACCAGATGGTGATCAAGGTGGAGCGCAAGGCCTCGGCCGGCACCGACCTGGACCAGAACCTGTCCGAGGCCATTTCCATCGAGCTGCGCAAGCACCTGCTCGTGCGCGGCTGGGTGGAGATCCTGCCTCCGGGCTCCCTGCCCAGAAGCTGCGGCAAGACCAAGCGCGTCATCGACGACCGCAACGGCATCGAGGACGAATAGCCGG
>CAZNUQ010000096.1:0-2660 GCA_964576235.1 uncultured Desulfovibrio sp. | reverse complement strand
GCGACCAGGAAAATGACGACGCCCCGCCGATCGGCCGATCGGCGGGGCGTCGTTGCGTCGGGGGAGGGGATCAGGCGGCCAGGAGCTGGCTCTTCTGCTGCCCGGCGGTCTGGGCGAGGGACTCGCCGCCCGAGGCCGTGGTCGAAAGCCCGGCGTAGTCCCGGTAGGCCACGGAGTTGCCGGTCGCGGCGGCCGTGGCCGTGGCGGCGCCGGAGGAGGTGTCGGCCGCCACCGCCTTGGCCTGCTCCGTGATCGTCTCGACGTACTGGGAGCCGGTCGCCACCGTGTCGGCGATCCACTTGCCGGCCGTGGCCACGGTGTCCCTGCCCCAGTTGTAGGCCGTGACGGCCTGCTGCGCGACGTAGGACACGGCCTGTCCGATCTTTTCGGCGGCCGCCGCGCCGGTCGCCGCCGTGGCCTGGGCGATCAGTCCCGATGTCGTGGACACGGTCTGCTTGACGAAGGACGCCGCCGTGGAAACCTTGTCCGTCACCCAGCCCGTGGCCGTGGCCAGCTTGTCGGCCGCCCAGGAGACCGCCTGGCCCACCGTGCCGACCAGGGTGCCCACCGAGGAAATCTTGCTGACCGCTGTGGAAACCGCCGACGCCACCTTGGAGAAAAAGGAACCCAGACTCATTTGCATACCCTCCGGTTGTCGCTTGTGGGGTTGTTGGTGTTTTTTCCGTTCTCCTGTCTTTTGGGATAGCGAATCCCGTGCCAAGGACAACATGCTGAAATATATTGTAATATTTTTGAGATAACTGCCACGGCCGCCTCGTTTCGAGGTGGCGCCGCCCGGATCCGAGGCGGTTTCGGCCGGCGGGCTCGTCCCCGGGACCGCGGGCGCGCAAACCAATCGCCGGCCTGCCCCCGCTTTGAGAAAAACGGCCTTGTAACGGCTTTGAATTGCGTGTGATCGCGTTTTCCGATACGAAATGGACGCCGTGGTCCGAGGCGGAATCGGCCGTTTTCGGGATCGTTTCCTTCGTCGTCTCCGGGCACGCGGGAGGTCTGATGTCCCAGTCCCCCTTGAATCTCACGCCGGATGCGTCCGCCCGTCTGCTGCGGTTCGCCGCGCTGGTTTCCGATGCCGCCTACGACGCGGCCCTCGAGGAGATCGGCGCCTGTCGCAAGGCCCTGGACAGGCTGCCCGGCCGGCCCGGGGCGCCTCTCGAGCTGCTCGAGGGCTTCGAGCGGATGCTTTCCTACGTGCGTGATCGCGAGGGGCTGCTGGAAGAGGCCGTGGAGCGGCTGGACAACTCCCACTCCGAGTTGCGCCGCATCGAACAGCGGCTCAAGCTGGAGAACGCCGCCCTCAAGCACCAGCTGCGCCAGAATTTCTCCCCCTCCAAGGTCATCGGGGCCAGCCCGCGCATGGCCAAGGTGCTCCAGCTCGCCCAGCGCGTGGCCGAAACCACGGTCAACGTGCTCATCACCGGCGAGACGGGCACGGGCAAGGAGATGGTGGCCAAGGTGGTGCATTATTCCGGCCGGCGCCGGCATGGGCCGTTCATGGCCGTCAACTGCACGGCCGTGCCGGAGACGCTTTTCGAGAGCGAGTTTTTCGGCATCGAAAAGGGCGTGGCCACGGGAGTGGAAAAGCGCAAGGGGCTTATCGAGGGCGCCAGCGGCGGCACGCTCTTTCTCGACGAGATCGGCGACATGAGCGAGACCAGCCAGGCCAAGATCCTGCGCGTGCTGGAACTGGGGGAGGTCACCCCGGTCGGCGGCCGCGGCCCGGTGTCCGTCGATCTCCGCCTCGTCTCGGCCACCAACCGCGACCTCAAGCAGGATCTGGAGGTGGGGCGCTTCCGCCGCGACCTCTACTACCGGATCAAGGTCGTGCACCTGGACCTGCCGCCGCTTCGCGAACGCCGCGACGACATCCCGCTGCTGGCCGAGAATTTCCTGGCCGGATTCTCCCGCAACATGGGCCGGGGGCGCATGCTCTTTTCCCACCGGGCCCGGGAGGCGCTCATGGCCTATTCCTGGCCCGGCAACATCCGGGAGCTGGAAAACGAGGTGGAGCGGGCCGTGGCCCTGGCCTACACCGACACGATCCACGTCGAGGACCTTTCCGGGGAGGTGCGAAACGCCCTGTCCGCGCCGCCGCCTCCTGCCGAGGCGGGGTTTGTCCGCGCCGAGGTCGGCCGGCTCAAGGAGCTGGAGCGGGAGGCCATAGAGGCCTGTCTGGCCGAATGCGGCGGCAACCGCACCCGCGCCGCCAGGATGCTCGGCATAAGCCGCGAGAGCCTGCGCCGCAAGCTCAAGCCCCAGTCTTCCGAGGCCGACGCGGCCGGGAGCGCCCCGGAGGCGGACGGCGATGCCCTCCTTTAGCCCCGCGCCGGTCCCGAGGTGAGCCGCGCATGGCCCGTCTCGCCCCCTCGGCCCTGGACGATTTCGTGGTCATCATGGGCCACCACGGCGTGGCCGCGACCACGGCCGACCTGATCGCCCGTCACGGATTGGCCGGGCGCGTCCTGACCCTGGCCACCCTGCTGCGCCTGGCCCAGGGAATGGGCTTCGCCGCCCGGCGCCGCCGGCTGCCCCCCGTCGGGCTGCTGGAGCTGGGCGAGGCCTACCCGGTCCTGGCCGTGGGCAGGGACGGCGCCACGGCCGTGGTCTCCGGCGCGCGCCAGGGCCCCGACGGCGGCCGGGAG
>CAZNUQ010000095.1:4766-7706 GCA_964576235.1 uncultured Desulfovibrio sp. | reverse complement strand
ACTCCGCGAAACAGGCCCCAGCAGGTACGGCCCCAGCATCACCGCCACGATGCCGAAAAGAACCAGCGTGACGATCACCTCAAGGAGGGTGAACCCCGTGCGCCCCCGCGCGCGCCCCTTCATTGCGCGAACCCCGTCTGCCGCCGCACCACCACCGCGACCGCGCCTTCCCCGGAAAAGGTCAGCGTGATATCCCGGGCCAGCGCCGCCGGCCAGTTCGCGACGGCCTGCTTCTGATATTCCCTGCCGTTGGCGGTGTCGCCCGACCCGCCCTTGTCCACGGGCCGGCCGCGAAAATCGAACACGATGCTGTTGGCGGCCCCGACCGCCCCGGAAACCGAAACGGACACGCCCGCCGGCAACGTCCGCGTGGCCGAGCCGACGCCGGGAAGAACGGGCGTCCCCACGGAGGGGTTGTTGGTGAAAAGCGTGTAGGACCGGCCGTCGGCGGCGATGGAGACGCCCCAGGTCGAGATGTCGCCCATGGCCCGGGTCTGGGCGTAGCGCAGGCAGGCCTTGAAGATCTCGGCCTCGGTCACGGCCGAGACGTTGCCGGTTCCGAACCGGGTGAGGACGACCGCCGCCAGCACGCCCAGGACGGCCAGCACGGCGATCACCTCCAGGAGGGTGAAGCCGCCCGCGAACCGCCGCCGCGCGTCACGGGGCGGCATCACGCCCCGCCCCCGGCCGACTGTCCGCGCTTTTGACAAACCATGCCCTTTCCGCCATGTTGCGCCACCAGGGGAAGCCTCGCGGCCCCTCCCCGCATTTCCTCCCGTAGTAACCATTTCGCCCAGCCATGCCAATGACCAATCGAATCGCGGCCCTGGCCAGGGCCCACCCCGTCCTCGGCGGCTGCCTGCTCCTTTTCGCCATAACCGTCGTCAACAACTGGCCCGTGTCCTATTTCGGCTTCGCCTGGGACGATATCGGCTACGTCGTCCGCAACTACCCCATCCAGGATCCGGTTTCCCTCAAGACCCTGTGGTGGTGCCTGACCAAATTCGCCGAGGCCAACTGGCACCCCCTCACCTGGTTCGCCCTCAACATCCAGTTCAACGTCTTCGGCCTCGACCCGCGCGGCTACCACATCGTCAATCTGGCCCTGCACGTGGCCAACGTGCTCCTGCTGTACGCCTTCCTGTGGCGGACGACCGGCGCGGCCGGGAAAAGCCTCGTGGTCGCCGCGCTGTTCGCCGTCCACCCCCTCCATGTCGAATCCGTGGCCTGGATATCCGAGATCAAGGACGTCTTCAGCACGCTTTTTTTCCTGCTCGCGCTCCACGCCCACGTCGGCCATGCCCGGAAACCGGGCGCGGGCCGCCTTGCCCTGGTCCTTTTCTGGCTGGCCCTGGGGCTTATGGCCAAACCCATGCTGGTCACGGCGCCATGCGCCATGCTGCTCCTCGATGTCTGGCCCCTGGGCCGCTGGAAAAGGGGCCCGGCCGCCGCGCGCCCGGACAGGCCCTGCCCGCGCCTCGGCCTTTGGCGGCTTTTCCTCGAAAAACTGCCCATGTTCCTGCTCGTGGCCGCCACCTGCCTCCTGACCTTCCTGGCCCAGCGCGACGGCGGCGCCATGGCCGGCCTCGACGCCCTGCCCCTGGCCTCGCGGCTGGCCAACGCCGCCAACTCCTACGTGCTCTACCTGTGGCGCATGGTCTGGCCCTGGCCGCTGTCCTTCTTCTATCCCATGAGCGCCCATCTGCCGGCCTGGCGGGTGGCCGGCTGCGTCCTGGCCCTGGCGGCGATCACCGGCTTGTGCCTGCGCGCCTGGACAAAAAAGCCCTACCTGCTCACGGGCTGGCTGTGGTTTCTCGGCACCCTGGTCCCGGTCATCGGCATCATCCAGGTCGGCAGCCAGGCCCTGGCCGACCGCTACACCTACATACCCTCCATCGGCCTGCTCGTGGCCGGCGTCTGGCTGGCCTCGGACAGCTTCCGCCGCTTCGGCCTGAGCTGGCTTTTGCCGTCGGTGCTGGCCGGGGCGACGATCTTTACCGCCATGCTCGTCAGCTTCGAATACCTGGGGCATTGGGCCACGGAGGAGGAGCTCTACACCCACGGGCTGGCCGTCGACGAAAACAACACCGTGGCCCTCAACAACCTGGCCAACATCGAAAGCGGCAGGCAAAACAGCGAAAGGAGCAAGGAGCTCTACCGGAAAAACCTGTCCCTCACCCCGGGATCGGCCCTGGCCCTCAACAATCTGGCCATGGTGCTCTGGCGCGAGGGAGACGTGGACGAGGCCCAGAAAACCATCGAAACCGCCATCCGCCACAACCCGTCCTTCGCCGGCAGCTACGTCAACCTGGCCCTGGTCAAGGCCAGCCAGCTGCTCACGCGCGAGGCCGAAACCCTGCTGCTGACCGCCCTTTCCATCGATCCCAAAAACGTCGCGGCCCTGTCCATGCTGGCCAACGTGCTCTACGACCTGCGCGAGGACGACAAGGCCCTTTCGGTCATCGGCCACGGCCTCGCCGCCGCCTTCGACAAGGACCCGGCCAGGCTGGCCCTGCTCAACCGCAGGGGGCTGGTGGAGCTGCGGCGCAAGCGCTATCCGGAGGCCGCCGCGACCTTCCGCCTGATCCTGACCCAGGCCCCGGGCCACCATCCGGCGCGAAAAAACCTGGCCCGCGCCCAGTCCCTCATGGGCGACCCCGGGGAGGCCGAAAAAAACCTTCGCCGGGTGCTCGCCGCCACCCCCCGCGACCCGGAAGCCCTCTTCGCCCTCGGCCAGCTCCAGGCGGCCGGGGGAAGACGCCTGCGCGCCATGACGCAGTACCGGCGCGCCCTGGCCGTCGCCCCGGGCTTCGTCGACGCCCACCTGGAACTGGCCGGCCTCGAGCGGGCCCTGGGCCTTGCCGACGCCGCCGACATCCATCTCGCCCAGGCCCACGAATGGCGCACCTTCCGGGGCGTCGTCCCGCCCCGCCCCCCCAG
>CAZNUQ010000095.1:0-4666 GCA_964576235.1 uncultured Desulfovibrio sp. | reverse complement strand
TGGACATCAAAAAAGGCGGGCATCCGGCCAGCAGACCGAACCCCGCCTTGCGACGGCATCGCAACGCCGCGTTGCGATACGATCCCCTCCTAACTGCCGCTTTAAGGCTTCACCGCGGCGGCCGAATTGTACAGGGTGAGGATGGCGGAAGTGACGGCGACGGTTTGCGTCCCGACGGAGAGTGTCTTGGTGGAATAATCGGCGAACCACGGGGATGGGCCGGCCGTCACGTAGACGGAAACGAGGCCGGAAGTGGCGTCGCATGCCGGCTTATAGCTGCCGCTGAAATCGCCCAGGACGACGTTGGTGGCCACGTTCCAGCTGGTGGCGGCGCCGGGATTGGCCAGGATCGCCGAGGCGTAGTCCATGGTGGCCTGGGATTTCACGGCGGCCAGGGCGATCTGGATGGACCGCACGGCGGACTGTTCCTGGAGGTCGATGTACTTCGGCACGGCCACGGCGGCCAGGATGCCGAGAATGACCAGCACGGCGATGATTTCGATCAGCGTGAAGCCCTTTTGCCCCACGTTTCCACGGGAATGCGCGACCATGTGACTGTCTCCTCCGATAGGGTTGCGAAACGCCGCCCGGGGCGGCCTGCCATAACGAGCATTATCCGTGCCACGGCGTCGCCTTCCGGGCGAAGCCGCCCCGGGCCCGAACGCGCGGACGATCCGGCGATCGCCCGGGACGGATGATACTCCAAAAATTGATGCCCGCATCAACAAATAATGGAGCCCGGCCTATTTTTCCCGGCCGGCCTTGAACATGGCCGGATCGACCCCCAGCTTCTTCACCCTGTGCCAAAGGCTGCGCTCCTTGATGCCCAGAAGCGCCGCCGCCCTGGACTGGACGCCGCCCGTGCGCGAAAGGGCCGCCTCGATCAGGGTCTTTTCGTAGACCGCAAGCCGTGCCGGGAGATCCCGCCCCGCCTCCTCCCCGGCCTCCGGCGGGAATCCCGGGCCGGCGTCGCGAAGGGCCGGCAGGTGCCCGGGGCCGATCGGGCCGCCCGCGGCCAGGACGACGGCCCGCTCCAGGACGTTGTGCAGCTCCCGGACGTTGCCCGGCCAGTCGTGGGCCAGAAGCCGCTGCAACGCCGGGACCGGGAGGGGCTGGCCGCCGAGCTCCTCCAGGAACCGACCGGCCAGGAGGGCGATGTCCTCGCGCCGCTCCCGAAGCGGCGGCAGGACGATCGGAAACACGTTGAGCCGGTGGAACAGGTCCTCGCGGAAAAGCCCCCGGCCGATCATCTCCGGCAGATTGCGGTGCGTGGCCGCCACGATGCGGGCGTCCACGGCCACCGGTCGGCTTCCACCCACCCGCTCGCACTGGCGGGTTTCCAGAATCCGCAGGATCTTGGCCTGGGTGCCCGGCGGCATGTCCCCCACCTCGTCGAGGAACAGGGTGCCGCCCGAGGCCTGTTCGAACCTGCCGATCTGCCGGGCGACGGCGCCGGTGAAGGCCCCCCGCTCGTGGCCGAAAAGCTCGCTTTCGAGCAGCCCCTCCGGGATGGCCGCGCAGTTGACCGCGACGAACGGCCCTCCCGCCCGGTCGCTCTTGGCGTGGATGCTTTTCGCCGCCAGTTCCTTGCCCGTGCCGGACTCGCCCAGGAGCAGCACCGTGGACCCCGTGGCCGCCACCTTGAGCAGCTGGGAAAACACCCCGCGCATGGCCCGGCTTTCCCCCACCATGTCCGGGAAAAGCGACCGGGCGTCCATGAGGCTCAGGGCCTCCACCACCTGGTCGAACACGCCCTCCAGGCCGGCCAGGGCGTCGCCGCCCCGCCCGGCGCGGGCGCCGGCCGACGGCAGGACGGGCATGGACCGGGCGGAATCGAGGAAACGCCGGATGGGCCGGCGCGCCCAGAGCAGGAACCCCGTGGCCGCCAGATAGACCGGCCCGGCGGCCAGGAGGCAAAGGGGCAGGGTCCGGCGCTTCTCGAACAGCCCCGGCCACAGGGTGTCCGCGCAAAGCAGCGGCAGCGCGGCCAGACCGCCCAGAATAAACGGCACCAGCACCAGCAGGCTGATCTCGACCCGGGGACCGCCCGTCCCGGGGCGCGCCGCCGGGCGCCTTCCGCCGTTTTCCCCCTGCGGACGCACGGCCGGCCTCACATGCGCGTGGCCATCTGGGTCATGTCCCACATGGGCATGAAGATGGCCAGGGCGAAAAATCCCACCACGACGGACAGGCCGACGATGAGGATCGGCCCCAGGGACTCGGACAACTGCTTGACGGCGTAGGCCACCTCGGCGTCGTAGTGCTCGCTTATGGCCGACAGCATCTCGTCGAGGTTGCCCGACTCCTCGCCCACGGCCACCATGGTCACCACCATGGGCGTGAAGTACCTGGCCCGGGAAATCGGCGCGGCAAGCCCCAGGCCGGTCCGGATCTGGTCCTGGACGCGGGAGAACTCCCGGGCGATGGCCGCGTTGCCGATGGTGCCGACAAGGATGTCCACGGAGGAGAGCACGGGCACGCCGCTGGCCTGGAGGATGGAGAAGATGGAGGCGAAGCGCGACATGGCCGCCTTGCGCAGCAGCATGCCGACGACCGGGATGTGGAGCAGGAAGGCGTCCCGGGCCAGCCGGCCGCCCTCCGTGCGCAGCCACAGCCACAGCGCGACGCCCCCCACCGCCAGGACCCCGAAGGTGACGTACCAGTAGTCGTGGATGGCCGCGTTGAGGGCCATGGCCGCCCGGGTGGGCCAGGGCAGTTCGATCTTGGCCTGGGCGAAAAGCCGGGCGAAGGTCGGCACCACGAAGGTGAGCAGGAAAAAAAACGCCCCGACCAGGGCCACGAGCACGGTGACCGGATACTGCAGGGCGGATTTGATGTCGCTTTTCACCTTGTGCTCGTGGGCGATGATGTAGATCAGCCGTTCGAGCACCTGGGGCAGGGCGCCGGCCGCCTCGCCGGCCCGGATCATGCTGATGTAGAGGTCGGAGAAGGTGTCCTTGTGGGCGGAGAGGGCCTCGGATATGGAGGCGCCCTTTTTCACCGCGTCGGACATGTCGGTGCAGATCCGGCGCAGCCTGGGGTTTTCCGACTGTTCCTCCAGGACCTTGAGGATCTCCAGCATGGACAGCCCGGCGGCGAGCATGGTGCGCAGCTGCTTGGTGAAAAGGACCAGTTCCTGGGGCCGGACGCGGGAAAAAAACCGGGACAGGCCCCCGCCCCCCGCCGTCTGCGGAACGGCCACGCCCTTGCGCACGGAAACAGGGATGTACCCCATGGCCGACAGGCGGTTCTGGGCCGCCTCGACGCTTTCGGCCTCGAGCCCCCCGCGCACGGTGTTGCCGGCCTCGTTGATGGCCTCGTAGACGAAGTGCGTCATGCCTTTCCCCTTCGCCGCGGCCGGTTACACCATGACCGCCGAGGACGCCTCCTCGAAGGTGGTCTTGCCTTCGAGGATCTTCAGCCTGGCGTCGTCCTGCAGGAGCTTAAGCCGCCCGGAGTCGGCGGCGAACCGGCTGATTTCCCGCGATGTCGCCCGCCGGGCCACCATCTCCTGGATCTCCTCGTCCATGACCAGGATCTCGAAGAGCCCCACGCGTCCCTTGAAGCCGGAATCGCCGCACTGGTAACAGCCGCGACCGCGCATGAAGGTCGCCCCGGCGGCATTTTCCAGGTGCCAGAACCGGAGCACCTCGGGGCGGGGGGCGTAGGGCTCGGCGCAGTTGGGGCAGACGCGGCGCACCAGGCGCTGGGCGATGGAAACCACCAGCACCGAGGACACCAGGAAGGGCTCGATGCCCATGTCCATCAGCCGCATGACGGCCCCGGCCGCGTCGTTGGTGTGCACCGTGGAAAGCACCTTGTGGCCGGTGAGCGCCGCCTGGGTGGCGATGGAGGCGGTCTCGGCGTCGCGAATCTCGCCCACCAGGACCACGTCCGGATCCTGGCGCAGGGTGGAGCGCAGGGCGCTGGCGAAGGTCATGCCGGCCTTGCGGTTGAGCTGCACCTGGCGCACCCCCTCCATGCGGTATTCGACCGGATCCTCCAGGGTGATGACGTTGAGGTCCGGCCGGCTGATCTCCCGCAGCAGGGCGAAAAGCGTGGTGGACTTGCCCGATCCGGTCGGGCCGGTGGCCAGGAACATGCCGTAGGGCTTGTCCACCACCAGCCGGATCTTGGCCAGGTCGTCCGCCGACAGCCCGAGATCGGAGAGCAGGAGTCCGCCCGAACTCATGTCGAGCAGGCGCATGACCAGGTTCTCCCCGTGGATGGTGGGCAGGGTGGAGACGCGGATGTTGATCTCCCGGCTGTCGATGGCCACCGTGAACCGCCCGTCCTGGGGCACGCGGCTCACGGCTATGTCCAGGTTGCCGAGGATCTTGATGCGGGAGACGATGGGCAGGATCATCTGCTTGGGCGGCGAGGGCACGGCCTTGAGCCTGCCGTCGACGCGCATGCGGATCTGGACCTGGTCGCGCTCGGGGCTGATGTGCACGTCGCTCGCCCCCTCGCGCACGGCCTGGGACAGCAGCGAGTTGACGAAGCGCACCACCGGGGCCTCGCCGGCCATGTCCTCCAGCGAGCTGACCTTGACCGCGTCGGTCTCGCCGGCGACCAGGGGCTCGTCGTCCCGCATGGACTCGATGCTGTCGAGCACGCCCTCGATGCCCAGTCCCATGCCGTAGACCGCGCTGGTCAGGTAGCCGAG
>CAZNUQ010000094.1:0-7729 GCA_964576235.1 uncultured Desulfovibrio sp. | reverse complement strand
TCGTGGGCGTGTTCGTGGCGGTGTTCGTGGTCTCCTTTCATGGGAACCTCCTTTTGGGGCAAGGATATATGCATTCGTACGCCTGCGTATAGACGGTACGACAAACCTCTTTGTCGCACGGCAGGCCACCGAGTTTCCCGATGATGCCTCGGGCCGTATGGAACGCCGCGAAGCGTGCCACGCCAGTGCGTCTTTCCGTTGGTTCCAGGAGCGCAGCATCGACCTCGACGCGGCGCGCTCCCTCAACGAAACGATCCTGGCCGCCTCGCCCGTGGGCATCGCCGTCTACCGCCAGGAAGGACGCTGCGTCTCGATCAACGCGGTGTGTTCCCGGATCCTCGGCCACGCGGGGCCTCCCCCGGCCCTGGAGGCGGATCCTTTCTGGCGCCGGACGGGTCTGCCCGCGCGCGCCCGAAAGCCCCTGGAAACCGGCGGCATGGCCAGCGGCGAATGCCGCGTGGGACCGAACGACGACGCCCCCTGGATCGACTGGCAGACCGTGCGCTTCATCCGCGAAGGCGTCCACCATCTGCTGCTGCTCGTGACCGACATCACCGAACGCAAGCGGGCCGAGGAACAACTGCGCCGTATCGGCGCCGTGCTCACCTCCATGCTGGTCAACCTGCCCCTGGATTTCTGGGCCAGGGACCGGGAGGGCCGGCTCATCATCCAAAGCGATATCAGCCGCGCGGTATGGGGCGACCTGCGCGGCATGGGCGAGACGGTCCCGACCGTCGACGACGCCGTCCGGCGCATGCTCGAAAAGGCCGGCCACGTGGAAAAGGCCGCTCTGCGGGACGTTCTCAGCCGGGCCGTAACCGGCGCCGGCCCCGCGATTTTTTCCTTCGCCCTGTTTTGTGTAGCATCATTTTATATTTCGTGCTAACAAGCTCCCCGCAAGGACCTCGGATCCCGTCTTCGAGTCCGGCCGTCACGCCGCGGCGGCCGGACTCGGGGGCCCGGAAGGGCGGAACATTTTCCCGGTTCCTCTCCGGCACGCCGCTTGCTTGTCCAGTGCAACCGGCCCGAGGCCGGAAACGCGGCCCCGCCTCACGGGCGCCGCGGGGACCGGAGGTCACGGCCGCATGCCTTCAGAACGAATCACCGCGCCGGGCGGGCAGAAAATCGTCACGGCCATCTGCTGGATATCCCCGGAGGACCGGGAATCCATCCTGCGGACCATGCTCGCCGCGCCCGACTACGCCGACATCCGCGAGGCCCTGGCCGGACTCGAGCTGACGGGGTTCAACCCGGCCGACTTCCCCATGTCCGCAAAGGACCGCATCCTCCACGGCCACTGGTCCCTGGGGGCGATGAAGCTGGTGGAGAAGCTGAGCGCCCACAGCCACGTCATCACCACCATCGGCCAGCACATGGCCATCAAGGGGATGACCAACGGCAACATCCACCATCTCGGCCACGACGACCTGAGCCGGACGGCCGAAGGCATCCTCGTGCCCATCTTCGACGCGCAGTTCGCGCGCATCAAGGCGGAACCCCGGCGCCACGAGCATCTCGTCATCGTCGCGGTATCCTCGCACCTGTCCAAGATGATCTTCGCGAACCTCGGCCGGCGCCGCGGGGCCCCCTCCATGGACGGCACCAACATCTTCTCGACCGTGGCGGAAACCTTCGACGCCCTCGCCGCCACACTCCAAGAGGTGTTGCGAATCCGCAGCCTTTTCGGCCATATTCTGCTCATCGCCAACCAGTCCTACGAGAAACCCCTCGACGAGTCCGGCCTGTCCGATGTCCTGCGCCGGGACGACATCGGCGTCCGGTTCTTCAGCACCCGGCTGATCACCCATCTGACCGTCATGCGGTTTATCGCCGACATCGTGCGCGGCGCGGCGCGGCCGGAAGCGGCCTGTCCGGCCTGGGCTTGATCTTTTTCCCGAAAACGCAACAAGCTGTCGCCGCATGCCGGCCGGCGGCCGGGCCGTCGTCAAATTTCCGTCGCGGCCGGCCGGCCGGGGCGGACAACGGGGCCGGGACGCCACGTTTCCAAGTCCGGCGCCGCGTCCCGGGCGAAGGCGGCTTTTGCCGGTCCGGGACGCGGCACGGCAAGATTTGCCCCAGTCCGCCGCCCGCGGGGCCGGCCGGAGGCCCCCGAAAACGGGACGCAAGGGACAAAACAGTCCGGCATGGATTATGCTTGTCGCCTGCAAACCACACGACACGGAGCATGGTCATGGCGCAAACGCTCAGCATCCCCAAAGGCAGGCAGGAGTCGCCCCAGAAAGCCGACGAGTGGAAGGCCCAGAAACGCTGGAACCCCTTCAACAGCTACAAACTGCTGGTCCACGTGGAACGCTGGCGGAACATCCGGCGCGGGCGCCCCATCCCGCCCCCCGTGCTCATCACCGTCGACCCCACCAACGTGTGCAACTTCAACTGCGCCTGGTGCAACGCCGCCTACATCCGCGAGCACCGCAACTTCAGGCTGTCCGAGGCCACCCTGCGCCGTCTGGCCGATTACCTGCCCCGCTGGGGCGCCGGGAGCGGCCTGCCCGAGCCGGGGGTCAAGGCCGTATGCGTGGCCGGCGGCGGCGAACCCCTCCTCAACCGGGCCACGCCGGTCTTCGTGGACATGGCGGTGCAGCGGGGCGTGGAAGTCGGCATGGTCACCAACGGCAGCCACATCCACGAGTGCATCGACGCCCTGAGCCAATGCACCTGGGTCGGGGTGTCCGTGGACGCCGGTTCGGCCCGCACCTTCAACGCCCTCAAGGGCCTTCCGGAAAAGTCCCACGTCTTCGACCGGGTCATCCAGAACATGGCCATGCTGGTCGATTACTCCAAGCGCCACTACACCCAGCTCGGCAAGCACCATCCGTCCTATGGCCTCAGCTACAAATACCTTCTCTACAAGGAGAACATCGGCGAGGTCTTCAACGCCGCCAAGCTGGCCAAGGCCATCGGCTGCAAGTCCATCCACTTCCGGCCGGCCGGCACCACCTGGGACAAGATCGGCACGGACCAGGAGATCGTTTTCAGCCCCGAGGACGTGGCCCTTTTCAACGACCAGATCGCCCAGGCCCAGGAGCTCGACGACGAGGGCTTCAGCGTCTACGGCGTCACCCACAAGTTCAACTCGCAGTTCGGCATCTCCAACTGCTTCGAGAAATGCTACTCGGTGTTCATGACCGCCGTGGTGGCCCCGCCCGCCAGCAAGGATTCCCCCGAGGACGCCTTCACCCTGAGCCTGTGCTGCGACAGGCGCGGCGACGGCAAGCTGGAGCTCCTGCGGGACTGCCAGGACGTGGAGAGCATCGAGGGGGCCTGGGGCGGCAGGGAGCACTGGGACATCCACGACGCCATCGACGTGGAGAAGGAATGCCCGCGCTGCACCTACCAGCCCCACAACCAGATCTATCAGGAAGTCATCCTCAACGACAGCATGACCTACAAGTTCATCTGACGGGACATCATCGCATGGATATTTCGTTCATCGGACTCGGCAAGCTCGGCCTGTGCTCGGCGGCCTGCTTCGCGGCCAAGGGACATCGCGTGGTCGGCGTGGACAACAACCCCGACCATGTCGCCGCCCTCGCCGCCGGCCGCTGCCCCATCGAGGAGCCCGGCCTGCCGGAACTGCTGGCGGCCGCCCGCCCGAACATGACCTTCACCACGGACGCGGCCCGGGCCGTGCGCGAGTCCTCGGCCACGCTGATCATCGTGCCGACGCCAAGCGGCCCGGACGGGGCCTTTTCCAACGCCGCCGTGGAGGCGGTCCTTGCGGCCATCGCCCCGGCCCTGGCCGCCAAGGAAACCTTCCATATCGTGGACGTGGTCTCCACGGTCATGCCGACCACGAGCGAGACGGTCTTCCGCCCCAGGCTCGAAGCCCTCACCGGCAAGCGTTGCGGCCGGGACTTCGGCCTCGTCTACAACCCGGAATTCATCGCCCTGGGCTCGGTCATCCGCAATTTCCTGAACCCGGACCTGGTGCTCATCGGCGCCTCCGACGAACGCTCCGGGACGACCATCCGCGAACTGTACGCCTCCATGGTGGACAGCGACCCGGCCTACGGCGTCATGAGCCTGACCAACGCCGAGGTCACCAAGCTCTCGCTCAACTGCTTCGTGACCATGAAGATCAGCTTCGCCAACGAATTGACGGCGCTGTGCGAGGCCACCGAGGGAGCCGACGTGGACGTGGTCACGGCGGCCCTCGGCGCGGACAGCCGCATCGGCCCGAAATATCTCAAAGGCGGCCTGGGCTTCGGCGGTCCCTGCTTCCCCCGGGACAACATCGCCATGCAGCGCCACGCCGCCACGCGGGGACTTTCGTTGCGCCTGAGCCCGGCCGTGACCGGGGTCAACGCCGGCGTGGTCGAACGGCTTTTCGCAATGATCGCCGCCCGGGTGCCGGCCCCCGGCCCGGTGGCCCTGCTGGGGCTTTCCTACAAGCCGGGCACCCACATCGTGGAGGAGTCCCAGAGCCTGCAACTGGCCCGGCGTCTGGCCGGGGCCGGCTACGCGGTACGCCTGCACGATCCCAGGGCCGTGGCCCTGTCCGGAGCGGAGATGGCGGGCTGCGGCGAGGCCATGGACGATCCCTACCGGGCCGCGGCCGGGGCCAGGGCGGTGGCGCTGATGACCCAGTGGCCCGAATACGAGGCCCTGGACTGGGACCGCCTGGAAGAGGAAGCGGGGCCGGAACCCCTTTTCATCGACTGCTGGCGGATGGCCCGGGGACGGACGTTTCGGCGCTTCGCCCACCTCCCCCTGGGGATCGGCGGGGACGGCGCGCGCTGACGCCACCCCGGCCACACGACAACCCGATACCGCTTGTGCAGCACGCAACACCAGGAAGGAAACACGCCATGGAATCGGCACTCGGACCCTTCACCGGCAAAACCGTCGAGGACGTGCGCGCCTATTGGAACGCCCGCCCCTGCAACATCCGACACTCCACAAAGCCCGTCGGGACCCGGGAGTATTTCGACGAGGTCGAGGCCCGCAAGTATTTCGTCGAGCCCCACATCCCGGTCTTCGCCGATTTCGGGCGCTGGAAGGGCAAGAAGGTCCTGGAAATCGGCTGCGGCCTGGGGACGGACACCATGAATTTCGCCCGGGCAGGTGCCCAGGTCACGGCCGTGGACCTGTCCGACGAATCCCTGGCCATGGCCCGAAGGCGGGCCGAGGTCTTCGGCCTCGCCGACCGCATCACGTTTTACCGGGCCAACGCCGAGCGCCTGTCCGAGACCGTGCCCGTCGAGCCCTACGACCTCGTCTATTCCTTCGGCGTCATCCACCACACCCCGCATCCCGAGGCCGCGGCGGCCGAAATCCGCAAGTACATGGGACCGGAAAGCGTCTTCAGGATGATGGTCTACAACCGGCGCTCCTGGAAGGTCTTCTGGATCCTGGCCCGCTTCGGCAACTTCGCCTTCTGGAAGCTCGACGCCCTGATCGCCCGGTACTCCGAGGCCCAGACCGGCTGCCCGGTCACCTACAGCTACACGGCACGGACCGTCCGGGACCTGCTCGCCGGCTTCACGGTGACCTCGGTGGCGGCGGACCACATTTTCCCGTACAGCATCCCGGAGTACAAGCGCCACGAATACAGGAAGGTCTGGTACTTCCGCTGGCTGCCCGATGCGGCCTTCCGCTGGCTGGAGAAGCGCTTCGGCTGGCACCTGTGCGTGGAGGCCCGGCCGGCCTGAGGCCCGCCCTCCCGGCCGGAGCCGTCGCCGCCTGGGACACGCGGCGCGGTGGCGACAACAATGTTTTTCACGCCCCCCATACCCCGGAGCCAACCATGTTCGGTCAGACCACCATCGTCCTGGACATCCACCGCGTGTGCAACCAGCGCTGCGCCTACTGCGTCGCCCACGCCGAAAGCCGCGACTTCGGCCGCATCACCGAGGACGCCACCCAGGACGACCTGAACTGGCTCTATTCCAACTTCAGCGGCGCCAACATCATCTTCACCGGCGGCGAACCCCTCATCACGCCCAACATCGAGGCGATCTTCCAGGGCGTCATCGACGCCGGCCACAGCGTGTCCCTCCAGTCCAACTTCCGGGTCCGGGCCAGGGCCGTACTGTCCCGGTTCGCCCCGGAGCGCTTCGGCTGGATCCTGTCCACCTTCCATTCCGTGGAGATCCCGCGCTTTCCCCGCTACCTGGAAACCGTGGCCAGCCTGCGCCGGGAGGGCTATCCCATCGTCGTCAAGCTCGTCCTCGACGAGCCCATGCTCGAACATTTCGAGGCCTTCCACGACGCCCTGCTGCGCCACGACACGCCGGTCATCCTGGCGCCCCTGGTCTTTTTCCCATCCGACGCCCCCCCGTACCCCAAGCCCTACACCCGGGAGCAATGGGAGCGGATCGCGCCCCGGCTTTCCCTGAAAAGCTCGTGGCTCTATTTCGCCGGAGGCTTCAAGTCCAGGAACGTCCCCTGCCATGCCGGCGAACGCCTGCTGTACACGACGTTTTACGACGGCAACATCCGGGGATGCTCCCACGGCTTTCCCCCTTCCGTGGGCAACCTCTACCGGCGCGAACTGACGCTCCGGCCAGGGCCCGTCCCCTGCGGCCTCGATTGCTGCTTCTGCGATTTCCACTACTACTGCGGCGTCACCCCCTCGCCGGACGACTCGGCCGACTTCGCGAGGCTCCTCAAGGATCCCGGCCGCCTTACCACCTTCGCCGAATACGCACGGTGGCTGCGCGACGAACGCATCACCCCGGCCCAGGACCTCGCCCCCCTTTGCGGCGACGCCCCGGCGGCCGGCACCGCCGGCGCGCATCGGCCGTCCCCCGCCCCGGCCCGGCAGCCGGAGCCGGAGCCCGGACGCCCCTGCCCCGTCGTCCCCGTGGAAAAACTCCACGAGGCCCTGGGGCTGGCGGCGCCCCTCGACTATCCGGCCGCGAGCCTGGAAAAGGACCTGAAGGACTGGCGCATGGAGATCGACGACGCGCCGATCTTCCGGTATCTCTACCGCAATCTCAGGCCGCGCCGGCATCTGGAATTCGGCACCTGGCAGGGCGCCGGGACGGTCTACTGCCTCGAGGAATGCGACGCCACGGTCTGGACCATCAACATGCCGGCCGGGGAGCTTTTGGCCGACGGCCAGCCCGGGTACATGAGCGCCGAATCCTACGGCCTCGAGACCATGCCGGCCGCGGAATGGGCACGGCGCATCGGCCTGTCCCCCGACCATGCCCGGCGCACCGACACCTTCGGCTTCATCGGCCGCTTCTACCTGGAAAAGGGCCTGGGGCACCGGGTCTGCCAGATCTACTGCGACTCCACCCGCTGGGACGACAGCCAGTACCCGGACAGCTTCTTCGACTCGGCCCTGATCGACGGCGGCCACACGCCCGAGGTGGTCGCGAGCGACACGGAAAAGGCCCTGCGTCTGGTGCGTTCCGGGGGGCTGATCCTCTGGCACGACTTCTGCCCGCCCGTGACCGGCATCCATGCGGCCCCCCGGGGGGTCGGCCAGGCCATCGAACGGCTCGCGCCCCGGCTTGACCAGGTCATGCGCTCCTCTTTCTGGATCCGCCCGAGCTGGATACTGCTCGGAATCAAGCGGTAAGCCCCGTTTCCCGTCCGGAGCGGACGGATCGACCACAACCCCAGGCGGCATCCATGCAGACCCCCCCTCCCGAAACGACCCCGCGCACGGCCCCTTCCGACGCCGCGCCAGCCAAGCGCACGCCCCGTCTGAGCATCGTGGTCACCACCCGCAACGACAACCATGGCGGCAACATGC
>CAZNUQ010000093.1:0-7926 GCA_964576235.1 uncultured Desulfovibrio sp. | reverse complement strand
TCGTACCCGTCCATGTTCGGCATGACGATGTCGAGCAGGATCAGGTCCGGCGGATTCTCACCCACCAGACGCAGGGCCTCCTGGCCGCTGGAGGCGACGCGGACGTCGAATTCCCGGCGCAGTGTATCCGTGAGAATGGCCAGATTGGACGGCGCGTCGTCGACGACGAGCACCTTTGCGGGAGCTGTTTGCATTTCCATGAGCGGGGCTCCGGAGACTTGGAGGATGGTGCTCCTCTAGCCCCAAGCCGATGAGAGCGCAAGCCGGACCTTACGATTTCGGGGGCGATGCGCGTCGATTGGTCAGCCATACGCCGCAAAGCACCAGGAGACCGCCGGCGGCCAGGGAGGGGGCCAGCGGTTCGCCAAGGAGCAGCCACCCCAGGAACACGGCGGTCACCGGCACCAGATTGATGAAAATGCCGGCCCTGGTCGGACCGATGGCCCGCACTCCCTCATAGTACCACGAAAAGCCGAACCCCGTGGCCAGGACGCCGAAAAAGACGAGACAGCCCCATATCCCGGGTCCGGCGGCGGCCGCGTCCCGGAGCAGGCCGCAGGCCAGGGCGGGCGGAAGCAGCAGCGCCGCGCCGAGGATGCACGACCACATGACCGCGCCGTAGGGTGCGACGCGTTCCATGGCCTTCTTGCCGGCGAGGGTGTAGGCGGCCCAGGTGGCCACGCATCCGAAAATGCACAGATCGCCGGCGGAAACCGCCGTATGCAAAAGGGCCAGGGGGGCGCCGCCCGAGACGATGAGGCCCACTCCGCCAAACGAGAGCGCCATGCCGGCGATTTTCGCCGGTCCGAAGGCTTCCCCGAGGAACAGGCCCGAATACAGGGCGATCACCGCCGGAGTCGCGGCCACGATGAGCGCCGCCCGGCCTGCCGGCACCGTTTGCAGCCCGGCGAAAAAGAGGGCGTTGTACCCGAAGATGCCGGTGGCGGAAAGCAGCAGCAGCCAGGGGAAGTTCCGGCGGGTGAGCCGGGGCAGCCGCCCCTCGACGCGGGCCGTGAGCGCGACGAGAAAGACGGAGGCCAGGGCGAAGCGCAGAAAGGCAGAGGAAAAGGGTTCCATGGACCGGCCGAGGAAGCGGCCGGCCACCCAGGTGCCGCCCCACACCAGGGCCGATCCGATCAGTTTGCAATATATTCGCGTCATATGTCCCGTCCCGGACGTTGCCCAAAAGAGGCATGCCTGTGAGGGCGCACCCTGTTCGCACAATGGCGGCCGAATGTCACCCGGCCGTCATTGTCGGGACTTGACCCGGAGGCGAATCCACGTCACCCACATGTCCAGGCGGCGGAAACGACACGCAACCGGCCGGACGGCGTTCGCCGCGCACGGTTCCGGCCTTCTGGAGGAAATTTTGAATACGCCTGACGCCAACAATGCCGCAGCGGCCAAGGCCGAGGCCATCCATCAGTCCGCCCTGGAAGCCCTGGAGCGCCAGGAGCTCGACGCTGCCCGCGAGGGATTCGAAAAGGCCCTGGACGCCTTTGCCTCCCTGGGGGACGAGATCGGCGTGGCCATGACCAGCCACAATCTGGGGCTGACCAGCCAGCAGGCCGGCGATCTGCCCGGGGCGCGCTCCTGGCTGGAAAAATCCCTGGCCATCAGCGAGCGGGAAGGCCTGGAGGGCGGCATCGCCGTCACCTCCCACCAACTCGGACTGGTCGCCCAACTCGCCGAGGAGTATCCGCAGGCCAAGGAGTGGTTCGAGAAGGCCCTGGCCATCGAGGAAAGGCAGGGCAACGAAGTGGCCGAGGCCAAGACGTGCCACCAGCTGGGGCTGGTCGGGCATTTGAGCGGAGACATCGACGGCGCGACCCGGTGGTACGAACGATCCATCGCCATCTTCGACCGCCTGGGCGATGCGGAGAATGCGGGAAAGACCCGCAAACTTCTCGATTATGTGACGAATTACAAGCGGAAAGGCAGCCACGAGGGGCACGCCGGCCCCTGCGGCCACGTCGTGCAGTAGCGTTTTCCGCAAGGGAGAGGGCGCCCCGGCAGGCCTCCGGCCTTGGTTCGCTCCAGGCCAGGGCCGGTTCCCCCGACCCTTCGGGCCGGAAACCGATCCGGTCTTCCGGCTTCGAACCCTGGGACGCCGGAGGCGACTATCCCCGAGCCGCACTCGTGGCCGGTTACAGGGCGTTCCCCATGTCGCCGGCCACGAGTGCGGCCCTTCCGTGAGAGCGCGGGAAGGGCTAGAGGATTTGCTCCAGGAATTTCTGGGTGCGCGGATGCCGCGGGTTGGTGAAGAAATCCGCCGGCGTGGCCACTTCCAGGATCTGGCCGCCGTCCATGAAGACGATGCGGTCCGCCACTTCCCGGGCAAAGCCCATTTCGTGGGTGACGCAGACCATGGTCATGCCCTCGTGGGCGAGTTTCACCATGACATCGAGCACCTCGCCGATCATTTCGGGATCGAGGGCCGAGGTCGGTTCGTCGAAGAGCATGATCTTGGGGTTCATGGCCAGGGCCCGGGCGATGGCCACGCGTTGCTGCTGGCCGCCCGAGAGCTTGGCCGGGAAGACATCGGCCTTGTCCAGGATGCCGACCTTTTCGAGCAGTCCGCAGGCCAGGGCGTCCGCGTCGGCCTTGGACATGCCCTTGAGCTTGATGGGGGCGAGGGTCACGTTTTGCAGCACGGTCTTGTGCGGGAAGAGGTTGAAGCTCTGGAAGACCATGCCCACTTCCATGCGCACCTTGTTGATGTCGACGGTCGGATCGTCGAGATCGAAACCGTCAACCACGATCTTGCCGGAACTGATGTCCTCCAGGCGGTTGATCGTGCGCAGCAGGGTGGATTTGCCCGAGCCGCTCGGCCCGATGATGACCACCTTTTCCCCGGAAGCCACGTCGAGGCTGACCTTCGCGAGGGCCACGACGCTGTCGAAGAACTTGCAGACGTCCGTTACGCGGATGATCGGGCTAGCGGGTGACATGGTGTGACAAACGCTCCTCCATGAGGCTCACGAGCTTGGACAAGATCAGGGTAATGATCAGGTAGATCACGGCCACCATGGTGAAAGTTTCGAAGTATTGAAACGACTCCGACGCGAATTCCCGGCCCCGGCGCAGGAGGTCGGCCACGCCGAGGATGGAGACCAGGGAGGTGTCCTTCAAAAGGGCGATGAACTCGTTGCCTACCGGCGGCAGGATGGTGCGCCAGGCCTGGGGCAGGACGACATGGTACATGGTCTGGGCCCGGTTGAAGCCGAGGGAGCGGGCGGCCTCGGTTTGTCCGACCGGAATGGCGGTGATGCCGGCCCGGAAGACCTCGCCCATGTAGGCGCCGTAGCACACGCTCATGGAAATGACCGCGGCGAGGAGATCCGGGACGTGCACGAAGCGTCCCAGCGCGTAATAGATGTAAAAGAGTTGCACCAGAAGCGGTACGCCCCGCACGATCTCGACGTAGGTCGAGGCCACGAGGTTGACGTACTTGTTGCGGGAAATGCGTCCCAGGCCGGTGATCAGCCCGATGAACATGGCCAGGACAATGGAGTAGACGGTCACCTGGAAGGTCACCAGGATGCCGTCCGGGAGGAACTTGAAGACGCGCAGGTAAGGGTTGGAATGGAAGATGAGCAGGTAAGCCAGCACGGCCAGGGCGCCGGCGAAGGAAATGCGCCAGGCCGAGACCAGACCCTTGTCCGAGGCTTTTGGGATGGCGGCCCCGTCGCCAACGTCGATCACGACGGGTTTGTCATCCACGACGATCTTGCCTTTGTGTTTCATGCGACTGTCCGATTGGCGGCGTCCCCGTCCTCGAAGGGGCCGATGGACGCCGCCGCTGCCGGAGGGGCGGCCGAGTTATTTGCCGCCGCCGATCCATTTGGCCAGAAGTTGCTTGTCGATGCCCTTTTTCTGCACGGCCTCGATGCCCTTGTTGATGAGGTCGAGGGTTTCCTTGTTGCCCTTCTTCAGGGCGATGCCGTAGAATTCGTCGTCACCGGTTTCGATGATGCAGGCGATCTTCAGGGCGTCCTTGTACTTGTCGTTTTGCAGGGCGTACTGGGCGGCTACCGGGTCGTCGCAGACCACGCCGTCGATGCGGTTGTTGTAAAGGTCCTCGAAGGCCAATCCGACTTCGTCGTAGGACTTGTCCTTGATCCCCTCGGCCTTTTTGATGGCGAAGTGGCCGGTGGTGCTGATCTGGGCGCCAAGGGTCTTGCCCTTCATGTCCTCGATGCACTTGGCCGTGGACTTGGCCGGGACCACCAGGGCCTGGCGCACCTTGAAGTAGGGCGTGGAGAAATCCATGGTGTTCTTGCGTTCTTCGGTGATGGTGACCGAGGAGCAGATGGCGTCGTACTTCCCGGCGGCCAGGCCGGCGAAAATGCCGTCCCAGGCCACGGCCTTGAATTCGGCGGTGAAACCGGCCTCCTTGGCGACGGCCTTGATGTAGTCGACAGAATAGCCGGTGATTTCCTTGTTGGCGTCGACGAACTCCATGGGCGGCCAGGTGGCGTCCGTGGCGAAGACAAGGGTCTTGGCCAGGGAGGGCGAGGCGGTCATGGCGACGAGCATCAAGGCCAGGGCGAGTTTTTTAACCATGGAAAAACTCCTGTTGTTGAAATGTGTCAAACAGCGAGGGACATCCCTTCTCACCGAAGCGTGTGTCCCGCACTTGTGGCCGAATCGACACCAAAATTCAAGGTGGTTGCGTCGTTATTTCGCCTGGAGTGGCGGGATTTTTCACGACCGGGGGCGCGTGTCCCAGTCACGGCAAAACGCGGCCAGCCGCTCGAGGTTTTCCGGAAAATCCGCCCGTCCGAAACCGATGCGGAACCGATCCTGCCATTCCTCGCCGTAGAGCCGGCCGGGGAGCAGAAGCAGGCCGGCCTTTTCGAGTGCGGCGCGGCAAAAGGCGTCGGCGTCGCCGCGTCGCAGTCCCGGAAAGGCGGTCAGTCCGCCCCGCGGAACCACGAAGTGAAAAAAATCCGACCTGTCGTGAAAGAAGTCCGCGAGAAGCCGTCGGTTGCGGTCGAGCAGGGTCCGCATCCGTCCGAGGATGGTTTCCCTGCCGGCCAGGGCGCACGTGGCGAGATATTCCGACGGGGCGGATCCGCAAATGCTCAAGTAGTCCTTTACTGTTGCCAGGCGGGAAAGAAACTCCCTGTCCCGGCAGGCCACCCAGCCCACCCGTAATCCGGCCAGGCCGAAGGACTTGGAGAGGACGCCGAGGGAAACCGCGCCCGGGTCGAGATCGCAGGCGGCCGGCAGGGGCGGCACGCCCTCGGCCTCGGAAAACCGGTACACCTCGTCGGAGAGGACGCGCGCCCCCCGTTGGGCCGCCCGGGCGATCATGGCGGAGAAGGTTCCCGGCGAGGGGAGGTAGCCCGTGGGGTTGTGGGGAAAATTGACGACCAGCGCCCGGACTCTTTCCGTGAGCAGGGCGTCGAGTTCCCCCATGTCCGGCGCGAATCCCCAATCCGGATCGCAGCGCCAGGGCGCGATCCGGCAGGAAAGGCTTCTGGCCACGTCGGTCAGGGACTGGTAGCACGGCGTCGTGACCACCACCTCGTCGCCCGGCACGAGGGCCGCCCGCATGAAGGCATAGATGGCCTCCTCGGCTCCGACGTGGACCAGCACATCATCCGGGGTGATCGTGTCGTAGAGGCCGGCTATGGCTTCGCGAAGCGCCGGTGTCCCCCGCGAGTCGGTATACCCCAGGCGCAGGCGGAAGAGTCCCTCGGCGGCTTGCGGCACGAGGTCGAGCAGTTCGCCAAGGGACATGGACTCGCCGTCCGAGGCGCACAGGAGACGGGGCGCGGAAAATTCATGTTCGGCGAAAAAACGTTCCAGACGAAAAGGCGGGAGTTGCACGGTGTTTGCGATCCTTTGCATGGCGCGGTAGTGTCCCCGGAACGGGACAAGCGGACATACCCATGATTTCCTCGACCGGCAAGGTGCTTTTGGGCATCGGATTGGCCTTGGCCTGCCTGGGCCTGCTCATGATCCTGTGCGACAATGCTGCTTTTTGGCGGAGTCTGTGGGACCGCTTTCCCCTCGGACGCCTGCCGGGCGACATCAACCTGCGCCGCGAGGGGTACTCGGTGTATTTTCCCTGGGTCACCTGCCTCCTCGTCAGCCTGGCGATCTCCCTGGTTTTGTGGCTTTTCCGGAAATGACGACACGTTGCGGGCGCGAGTCCGCGATTGTCCCTCCCGGGCTTTTGTGCTAGGCCCATGCTCCATATGGCATTCGACATCGCCCAATTCATGCGCACGAACAAGACCCTGGCCATCTGGGCCGCCTTTTTCGGGCTTGTTTGGCTGGCCAGTTATTACGGCTTGTTCGGCCTGGTTTTCATCACCTACATCCTGTGCTTCCTCTTTCACGGACCCATCGAGGATCTGGCGGTCAGGACGAAACTCCCCAGGGCCCTTTGGGCGACGGTGGTGTACCTCGTCTTTCTGGCGGCGGTTTTGAGCATCCTTTCCGGCGTCCTGCCGACGCTCGGGGCGGAGTCCACGGCCTTCGTCAAGAAACTGCCCGAAACCCTGGAATCCCTGCGCACCCACCTCGATCAATGGGCCTGGCTCGTGCCGGACATGGCAACGCCCATTTCCAGGGTGCGCGATTATCTGGCCCTGGAGTCCCTGGTCGGGGTCAAGGCCGAGACGCTTTTCACCCTGGCCGTCACGTCCTTCAACCAGATAACGAACTATGTCTCCACGTTCCTTCTGGGGACGCTTTTCAGCTTCCTCATCATGCTCGATTTCCCGAACCTGCGGGCCAAGACCATCGCCCTTCGCGATTCCAGGCTGCGGGACATCTACGATGTGACGGCCCGGAGCGTGGTGCGTTTCGCCGTTGTCGTGGGCATGGGGTTTCGGGCCCAGATGATGATCGCCGCCGTCAACACGATCCTCACGGCCATGGGCATGTACCTGCTCGGCATCAAGCCCATCGCGCTGCTGTCCACGGTGGTCTTTTTCTGCGGCCTCATCCCGGTGCTCGGCACCTTCATCTCCTCGGCCCCCATCGTGCTCGTGGCCGTCAACACCACGGGGCCCGGACATGCGCTGTGGGCCGTCCTCATGATCATCGTCGTGCACACCATCGAAACCTACGTGCTCAATCCCCGCATCGTGGCCGCCATGTTCAAGATAAGCCCCCTGGTCACCCTGATGATCCTGTATATCGGCCACAAGCTGTTCGGGTTGTGGGGCATGGTCCTCGGCGTTCCGGTTTCCGTGTTCGTGTTTCGCCATGTCATCCTGGGCAATGGACTGGAGGCCGGGAGGAAGTCCGGAGGGGAGGAGGCAACCGGGGCGGATGGCGATGCGTGAGGCGGCGGGGCGTTTTTTCCTGGCGGTCGCGGCTGTCCTGGCGCTTTCGCTTCCGGCCCTGGCCGGATTGGAGGAAGGCAAGCAGGCTTACCGCAACGGCGACTATCCCCGCGCCCTCGAGGAATTTCTGCCGTTGGCGTCGGCCGGCGACGTGACCGTGCAAAACCAGGTCGCGGCCATGTACTACACCGGCCAGGGCGTACCCCAGGATTTCGTCAAAGCGTCGGAATGGTTCAGGAAGGCGGCCATGGCCGGCAGCCCCGACGCCCAGTACTGCCTGGGCAAGCTCTATTATCACGGCCAGGGCGTGCCCCAGAACCTCAACGACGCCGCCAAGTGGCTGACCGAGGCGGGGCTGGCCGGCAAGGGCGGCGCCCAATACCTTTTGGCCACGCTTTATCTGTACGGCAAGGGGGTTTCCCCAAACCCCGTCAAGGCCTACTTCTGGGCCATCCGGGCGGCCATGGCCCCGGACCTGCCCGCCGAGGACAAGGACGGCGCCTCGGCGTTGCGCGATCAGATCCAGGGCCTGCTCACGGCGCGTCAGGTGGAGTCGATCCAGACCATGGCCCGCAACTGGAGCCCCCGCAAGGGACAGGCTCCTGTGGACCCCGGCCGT
>CAZNUQ010000092.1:0-8124 GCA_964576235.1 uncultured Desulfovibrio sp. | reverse complement strand
GAGGCCGAGGGCGTCCGCGAGCAGAAGCAGGCTGGCGTCGAAGGCCTCGGTCAGGCCGAAGACGACGCACCGGTCGCGCAGGTTGGCCTTGGCCCGTTCCAGCGCCTCGTCGGGCCGGGCTTCCGGGTCGAGGCCGGAAAGCACCCGGGTCATGAAGTTCGAGCCTTTATACCGCAAAAGCCGGTGGTCGCTCGTCACGTACTCCGACAGGCTCACCCGGCCGCCGTCAAGCAGGGCGTACATGTGCTGCCTGGGCCAGGTCCGCAGGAAATGATATTCGGACACGACCCGCGAGACCGGTTCGCGAAGGAAGGTGAACACCCGCGCCGGGACGCCGTAGAACGTGAACCGCTCGTAGTCCCCGAGGAGCACGTGCCCCTCGATCAGGCGCACCCTGGCGAGACGGTCGGCCTCGATGGCGGCGTTTTCCCGGAAATCGTCCTGGCTGTAGAGAGCAAGCACGGATTCCGGCGGGAAATGGCGTTCGAGGAGACGGTTGAGGGTGGTGCCCGCCGTGCGGGGGATGTGCAGGAAAAGGAACGGGGCCTGTTCGTTCATGGGGCGCTCCCGGACACGGCCCCGGCGGGCCCGGAAAAAGGCATGGGCCGGACCGGACCACCATGTCCGCCTCGCCGTCCCCGCCCCGCTGGCCTGTCCCCGGAATATGGCAACGCGCACCTCGACGGCAACCCGCCTGAAGAATATCTGAATACCAGATGGTTGCTCACGAGGCGTGACCGCCGGCCCCGTCTTCCGCCGTGAAGGCGGCCAGGGCCGCCTCCAGGGCGTCCTGGCGTTGCCGCATGGCGGCCAGGGCCGTCCGTCGTTCCTCGATGTCGACGAAAAAGGGGTCGAAACGCGCGGCCAGTTCCCGGAACATCCGGTCCAGGCGGGCGCCGAGGCGTTCCTCGAGCTCCCGGCGCAGCCGCTCCCCGCCGGCGGCCAGGCGGCGCCGCATCTCGCCGAGCACCCGGGGCCGCTGCCAGAAAAGGGCGCTGCCGGCCAAAAGCGCCCCCAGCGCCGCCACCACCCCGCCGGTCACGTCGAGGACCGCGCCCTTGACCGCCACGGCGAAGATGGTGCCGATGACCACCAGGGCGCTTCCGACGGCCGCCTTGGGATCCATGCCGGACACGCTCCTGGGATCGATGCCGGCCAGGGGGCCCCCCTCGGCCAAGAGCGCCTCGACCCGCTCGGCCACCTCGGCCAGGACCCGCTCACGCTGGACGCCGAGGGCGTCGTTTTCCGGCCCGGGCCGGGCCGCCCGGCGCAGGCGCAACTCGTCGAGGAGCATCCGGACGGAACCGCTGACACTCTCGAAAACGTGCAGCGCGCCCTGTCGGGCGATGTCGTCCACCTCGCGTTCCAGGTCGCGCCCGAAGGCCTCGCCGAGGGCCCTGAGCCGGTCGACAGGGCCGCCGCCGGCCTCCCGCCGCCACAACCCCGTCAGGGAACGGCCGACCATGCCGCCGAAACGCAGTTCGGCGGCGAAATCCGCCTCGAAGGCTCCGGCCAGCCGGGCGTAGGCCGCCTCCACCCGGGCGCGCAGGACCTCGGCCTCGCGTCCGGCTGCCTGCCGGGCCGTCTCCAGACGCTTGCGAAGGCGGTCGGCCTCGGCCATGTCCGCGGCCAGGGCCTGTTCCTGGGCCGCGATCACGCGGCCGAGTTCGGACAGCAGGCGCAGGCCGGACCGCCGGGTGGCCTCGAGCTTTCCGGCGAAGTGGCCGCCGGCGGCGGTCAGGGCCCGGATGTGGCGCCGCAGGGACTCGATGCCGCCGGCCTCGGGGTCGTCGCGGCCCTGGGTCGCGGAAACGAGGAAAACGAGCGGATCGGCCAGCCCCCGTTCCCCGGCCAGTTCCCGCAACCGGGCCGTATTCACGGCGATCTGCTCGGGGCTGGCCAGATCGGCCAGGGTCAGGGCGAAGGCCACGTCGCGCCGCCAGGAGCCGGCCACCAGATCGAAAAAGGTCCAGGCCGAGCGGGAATAGGGATTGAGCGCGGAAAAGGCGAAAAGCACCAGGTCGGCCCGGGGCAGAAACGCCTCGGTGATCTCCTGGTGGCGGTCGATGATGCTGTCCACGCCGGGCGTGTCCACGATGGCCAGCCCGTCGAGGATGGGGTCGTCCACGGTCACGCGGACGCAAAGCGGCCCGTCCCCGGCCGCCGCCGGGGACTCCCCCCTGGCGATGATGCGGATGCGGTCGGTGCAGGGGTCCGGGGCCACGTCCGTGACGTCGGCGCCGAGCAGCGCGTTGACGAGGCTGCTCTTGCCGGTCTTGACCTCACCGACGACCACGAAAAGGAAGGGCTCGGCCACGTGGGCGAGCAGGGTTTCCGCGGTGCCCGCCAGGTCTTCCCGGCCCATCTGGGCCGCATGTTCGCGAAGCCGGCCGAGGATCGCCGACAACTCGGCCCGGCGGGCCAGAAACCTGGACTCCAGAAGCGGCGCGATCACGTCATCCCCCCGGTCCGCCCGCTACCGGGGCAGGAACCATTCCAGCCCCAGGGACTGGATATCCGCCTTCACGGACGGGGCATCGTCCCGGCTCCCGTCGTCCCCCCCCTTGGCCTCGTGGCACCGCTTTTCCCGGGCCACCTGGCCGGTCGCGGCGATGCGGATGGAGTTGCCCTCGGTAAACGCCCCGTCGGTGCCCTCGTAGTGCATGAGGATGAGGCTGACGGGCTCTCCGTCCGGGGCGGTCAGACCCCATTTCCAGGTCCGCAGGGTGCCGAAGGCGTTGCCGCGCCATTCCCTGGGCTCGCCGTACCGTTTTTTCAGCGCGGCCAGGACGCGGTTATAAAATTCCAGCGAGTCGTCGGCGTAATGCATCTTGATGCGCACGATGCGCCCCGGGGCGGCGCACATGCCGAACTCCACGTAGCCGCTGCGGTAGCCCTGCACGGGGGCCGCGGGCATGATCCCGAGATAGGGGCGGTACAAGGCCCGGTCCACGCTTTTCGGCATAAGCTTGCCCGCGCACGCGTCCACGGACTGACCCAGCCGCAATCCGGCCAGTTCCGTGGGACCGGTCCCGGCCAACGCCGCGCAAACGGGAACGAGGCACAGGAGCATCATCCCTGCGAACGCCGCCCGCCATGAAAAACAATCCCGCATCGCGCCGTCACCTCCAAGACCCGTTGCCCCGCCATGACGCCCGGACGCGCCCTTCCCGCCGCCATGCCAGCGGGACGGGGCGCATTTCTCCCCGCCACCGTCTAGGCGAAATGCGGCAGGGCCTCCTCCTGGCTGGCATAGATGGGGAAAATCTCGGTATATCCTGAAATCTCGAAGACTTCCTTCATATAGTCCTTGATGGAGGACAGCACCAGCTTGCCCTGGCTCTTTTTGAGCTGCTGCAGGGCCAGAAGCAGGACGCGAAGCCCTGTCGAGTTGATGTAGTCCACATCCTTGAAGTCCATGAGCACCTTTTTTTTGCCCTGGCCGAGGATCTCCATGACCTTGTCCTCCAGGAGCTTCGAGGTGTTGCTGTCGAGCCTGCCGCCAAGCTCCAGCACGGTGACTTCGCCGTTCTCCTTTTCCACGAGTTGCATGTCGCCCCCTTTTGCGTTTCCCGTCTCCCTCGGGATCAATCCAAATCCTTTTCCAGTATCAGACGATTCAGGTTCCCCACGCGCTCGTAGGCCGCCCGATCCATGATCACCCGCGCCAAATGGATGCCGAGACCGCCGATCCGCCGCTGCTCGGCCTCGGATTCGAGGTCGGGCGCCCTGGCGCACAGGGGATCGAACGGCCGGGCGTCATCCGTGAGCACGAAAAGCAGCCGCCCGCCGTCCTGCCGCATGGCCACCTCGATCCCGTGCTCCCCGCCGTCGGGATAGCCGTAGCTGATGATATTGGTGACCAGTTCGTCGAGGACCAGGCGGATTTGAAATCGCAGCTTCGGGGACAGGCCATGCGCCTCGCCGAAGGCCTCGACCGCCTCGGCGACGCGGTCGAGTTCCAGCAGGCGGTTTTGAAGGCGCAAGGTGAAGGCCGGCTGCATCCCGTCCCCGGCAAGCGGAGCAAGGCCTCGCGGCATTGCCGGTCCGCCCGCGTGCTTGGCCGTCCCGACCGGGACGCGGAAGATTCCGGCGCCAGTCCAGGCGAGGCCGTCAAGGGAAACGGCCACGCCCTCCCCGCCCGGGAGTCGCATGACCGATGGCACGAAGGTTCCTGTTTTTTCCCGGCCCTGTCAAGAAGCGCCCCCGAAGGGACACGAAAGCCGCCCGGACGGTTGCCAAGGCACGCGCCCGGACGTAGAAGGCGCGGGCAAGGAGCATCGACGCATGAAAGATTTAAACGACGCCCTGGCCGAAAACGAGGCCGACGCCACGGAAGCCTTCCTCAAGTCCCTGCCGGAACTCAAACCCGGCGAAAAGTTCCGTTTCGCCTGCCATCCGGACGTGCCGTGCTTCAACGCCTGCTGTTCGGATCTGACGCTCATGCTGACGCCCTACGACGCCCTGCGTCTGCGCCGGGCTCTCGGCATCACGGCCTCGGACCTCATCGACCACTTCGCCACGCGCTTCACCGCCCCGGACACGGGGTTCCCCATGCTGCACCTCAAGATGCGCGAGGAACGGCTCAAGCGTTGCCCGTTCGTCTCGCCCCAGGGTTGCAAGGTCTACGCCGACCGCCCCGGAGCCTGCCGCACCTATCCCCTGGGCCGGGCCACCCGGCTCGACGAGGCGGGACAGGTCGTCGAACAGTTCTTCGTGGTGCGCGAACCCCATTGCCGGGGTTTCGAGGAGGTCGCCGAATGGGACGCGCCGGGCTGGCTGACCGACCAGGATCTGGCCCGCTACAACCATTTCAACGACCGCTACATGCGGCTCATGGCCCTGGCCCGGGGCAAGGGCGCGGCCCTTTCGGCCAAGCAGGCCCAGATGGTCTGGCTGGCCCAATACCAGCCGGACGCCTTCCAGGAATTCATCGCCAAGATGGGCCTTTTCAACCTGGTGGAAATCGACGACGCCCGACGGGAGCGCGTCATGGCCGACGAGGAGGAGACCCTCGCCTTCGGCCTCGACTGGCTGGAACTGGCCTTTTTCGGCCTGGAGGAGCGGCTTCGCCGCAAACGCCATGCCGCCCCTTGACCATCCGAAGATTCTTGAGCGGGAAGCCCTGGCGGCCGTCCTTTCCCGGACGCGCCGGGGCAGGACCGTGGTTTTCACCAACGGCTGCTTCGACCTGCTCCACGCCGGCCATGTCGATCTGCTCGGCCGGGCCAGGGCCCTTGGCGACCTGCTGGTGGTGGGCGTCAACGACGACGCCTCGGTGACCCGGCTCAAGGGCCCGACCCGGCCGGTGACCCCGCTTTCCGAGCGGGCCTACGTCCTGGCCGGGCTCGCCTGCGTGGACTACGTGTGCGCCTTCGCCGAGGACACCCCGCTTGCGCTCGTCGCCGCCCTCGCCCCCGACGTGCTGGTCAAGGGCGGCGACTGGCCCGTGTCCGCCATCGTCGGCGCCGAACTGGTCGCGGCCCGGGGCGGACGGGTGGAAAGCCTGCCCCTCCTGCCGGGCCTTTCCACCACCAACATCATCGCCCGCATCCTGGCCCGCCACGCCAGCCCCTGACGGGCGGCGCGGACGGTTCCCCCACTTTACGGCAGCCCCCAGGCGGCCGCGCGCTCCTGGTAGTCCTTCCGGGAAAAGACCGCCAGCAGGGGCCTTGCGCCGGGATCGAGCCAGGCGGCCAGCCCGGCGGCCACCTCCGGGGGACAGCCGATGCTGCCGCCGGTCGGCGGTCCGCCGGCCGGCCGCACGTTCAGGAACAGGCAGGCGCCGGCGCCGGGGTCGGGATCTTCCCGGTTGTGGCCGATGACCATGCCCCAGGCGTTGGCGCCGTCGTCCCGGACCATGCGTTCCTGGCGCGCGGAACCGCCGGCGGGACGCTGGTCCGGACCGGCCACCCGGCCGTACAGGGCCGAACCGCTGTCGGTGACGCAGGCGCTGCGGTCCGTGACCATGACATAGGGAAGCTTTACGCCCGCCGCCCGGGCCTCCTCCGGGGAGGCGTAACCGAAAGCCTCGGGCAGGGGGAAAAGGCCCGACGGCGTGCGGCCGTCGCCCTGGCGTTTGGCCGGGCCGGACGGCGGCGCGCCGATGCCCCTGCCGGCGGCGAGGCCGTTTCTCCCGAGGACGCAGGACGCGGCGGCGCCCGCTTCGCGCCAGGGTGCGCCGGGCCCTTCCCGTTCCAGACGGCGCACCATCCCCCGGTTCGCGCCGGGATCCGGGACGACGACGAGCACCAGCTGGCGGCAGCCGGCCTCGGGGAACCCCTGGGAGGCGTTCGCGGACGCGGTCCCGGGGGAACGCCCGGCGCCGGCGCCCCCTTCCGGCCCGCGGACCGGAGCGGAAGTGACGGCCGGCGCGGATTGCCCCGTCCCCGGAGGAGCGACGGCCGGCGCCCGTCCCGGGACGGGACTCCCCCCGGCGGAGGCCACGGCGCGTCCGGGCACGGCGTCGCTGCCCGCGGCGGGAAATTCCCGGCGATAATCCGGGGCAAGGACCGTGGCCCCGGCCGGTGCCTGGCCGTGCACGTCCTCGGGGCGTACCACGGGAGTTTTGCCGGCCACGGCATCGGCCGGCGGAGGCGGATCGTCGGAGCAGCCGAAAAGCGCCAGGACGGCCGCCAGCCCCAGCGGCAGCAAACGCCGGAAACCTCCTCTGCCCCCGGATGTCGCCAGCCCCGCCCTCATGCGTCGCCGGTCTCCGTCCCGGCGGCGGGAACCGGTTGCGTCCCCTCGTCGCCGGGCTGCGCTTCGCGCCGCTTGGCGCGCCGCCCTCCCCCGAGCAGGGCGGCGAGCTTTTCGGCCGCCTTTTCCACATCCTCGCCCCGGCCCAGCAGGTGCATCTCCCCGCGCGGCGAGATCCAGTGCCAGCCGGCCGGTTTGACGAGTTCCGTGGCGCCGTGCCGCTCCAGGTACTCCAGGGCCTTGGCGGCCTCCAACTCCCGGGAGCAGGAGGCGAGCAGATCCTCGGCGTCGAAGGCGGCCGCGGCGTTGCGAAAAATCTCGAATGCGCCGTGGGCCACGTCGAACAACGAAAAGTCCCCCCGCTTGCGGCGTCCGGCCAGTACGGCCTCCAGGGTGCCCAGATCGGCCCGCAGGGCCTTCAATTCCTTGAGAGCGACGTCGCGGGCGGCATCGCGCCGCTCCTCCAATGTCTTGCCTATCGTGGCGATGGTCGTGCGTTTGGGGGGCATGGCATCCTTCCTCGCTCGTTTTGCCCATCCTAGTCCCAACCCGTTGAAAAGTGGAGTCCGAAAAAACCCGGCCCAAGTCCCGCAAGGCGCCAAATTTCCATTGTCATTCTCTGGAATTATGCATAACTCTAAAGATGCTGTAAGTAGGGGACACACCGGCAAAACATCGAGGAAAGCAAAGGGGACACCATGACCACGGACGTCCAATCAGGCAGCCAACGCTTCCTGACCATGACCCTCGGCAACGAACTCTTCGCCATCGATATTTTTTCCGTCCGGGAGATCCTTGACTACACGGACATCACCCGCATTCCCCAGACCCCCGAATTCATGCGGGGCGTGGTGAACGTGCGGGGCAACGCCGTGCCCGTCATCGATCTCAAGATGAAATTCGGCCTGGGCCAGGTCGAACGCACCCTCAACACCCGCATCGTCATCGTCGAAATCAAGCGGGAAGACGCCGTCTCGGTCATGGGCGCCCTGGCCGACTCGGTCAAGGAAGTGCTCGAACTCGAAACCGACCGCATCGATCCGCCGCCGCGCATGGGAGCGGCCGTCCGCGCCGACTTCATCCGGGGCATCGGCAAGCACGGGGACCGTTTCATTCTCGTTCTCGACGTGGACAAGGTCTTTGCCAACGAGGAAATCCAGGATCTGTCCCATATTTTCAACGAAACCGGCCAAGCCGACCAGGTGGCGGCCCAACAGACGACCGCGGACGAGGATTTTTTTCGCTGACACCCTGCGGACCTGCCGACTTTCGCCGATAGGCCAGGGAGGGGAGACTCCGCTCCCAGAGGGACGGCCTCCCGCGCGGACATGATGCGCGCCCGAAAACCCGAAACCAGGAGTCAACCATGTTTAAGAATCGCGGTCTCGCCTTCAAACTCGGCCTGGGGTTCGGATTGTCGATCCT
>CAZNUQ010000091.1:0-8372 GCA_964576235.1 uncultured Desulfovibrio sp. | reverse complement strand
CGAGGGGACGTGAAAAAAAGAACTTTCCCCTTGACGGGGTTTGTGGGGCTTGTTAAATTGGTCACAAGCTATCCGCTGGCAGGTCGAAAACGGTAGCGAAACTGGGGACTTGCTCGCCACTTGGCGACGGGGCGGTATGTCCCGTGTCCCCGGAGACTTGTTCTCGGTGTCGGCACCAAGCGACGCCGGTGCGGGGGCAGGCCGGAGGATGTCGCGTTCCTTGAACGTGACGTGGCCGGCACGCGGATGTCCCGTGCGCAACGGCGTATAGCTCGAATGGATTGGGCGCTGGGTGTTCAACAACTAAACGTTTGGAGGACGAACTATGCCTACCTTTGTGGATCCGAGCAAGTGTGACGGATGCAAAGGCGGTGAGAAGACCGCGTGCATGTACATTTGCCCCAATGACCTGATGATTCTGGATCCTCAGGAAATGCGCGCTTTCAACCAGGAGCCGTCCGCTTGCTGGGAGTGCTACTCCTGCGTGAAGATCTGCCCCCAGGGCGCCATCTCGGCCCGCCCCTACGCCGACTTCGCACCCATGGGTGGCACCTCGATCCCCATGCGGTCGGCCGACTCCATCATGTGGACCGTGAAGTTCCGCAACGGCAATATCAAGCGCTTCAAGTTCCCCATCCGCACCACTCCTGAAGGTTCCATCAAACCCTACGAGGGCAAGCCCGAAGGCGCCGATCTGGACAACGAACTGCTGTTCACCGAGACCGCCCTGGTCGCCCCCAAGGAAGCTCTCGGCAAGAAGTTCGACGTCACCGGCATGGACACCGTCCAGTGCTGGCTCGACGGCTTCTGCAAGTAGTCCGGATTCGAAACTCGATAGCCATCCACCCTACGGAGGAATCATATTATGCCGACCATTCCCGTGAAGGACGAGCCCAAAGGCGTTGCCCTTGCCGAGCCGGAACTGATTGAAAAAGACGTTGACATCCTGATCGTCGGCGGCGGCATGGGTGCCTGCGGCGCCGCTTTCGAAGCCTGCCGCTGGGCCGACAAGATCGGCGGGATCAACATCATGCTGATCGACAAGGCCGCCCTCGAGCGCTCCGGCGCCGTGGCCCAGGGCCTTTCCGCCATCAATACCTACCTGGGTGAGAACAACGCCGACGACTACGTCCGCATGGTCCGCACCGACCTGATGGGCCTCGTGCGCGAAGACCTCATTTTCGACGTCGGCCGTCACGTCGACGATTCCGTTCACCTGTTCGAGGAGTGGGGCCTGCCCTGCTGGACCAAGGACGACAAGGGCCACAACCTCGACGGCGCCCAGTCCAAGGAAGCCGGCGTCTCCCTGCGCACCGGCGCCAAGCCCGTCCGCTCCGGCCGTTGGCAGATCATGATCAACGGTGAGTCCTACAAGTGCATCGTGGCCGAGGCCGCCAAGAACGCCCTGGGCCAGGATCGCTACCTCGAGCGCGTCTTCATCGTGAAGCTGCTGCTCGACGCCAAGACCCCGAACCGCATCGCCGGTGCCGTCGGCTTCTCCACCCGCGAGAACAAGGTGTATGTCTTCAAGTCCAACGCCATCATGGTGGCTTGCGGCGGCGCGGTCAACGTGTACCGTCCCCGCAGCACCGGTGAGGGCATGGGCCGCGCCTGGTACCCGGTCTGGAACGCCGGTTCCACCTACACCATGTGCGCCCAGGTCGGCGCCGAGATGACCATGATGGAAAACCGGTTCGTCCCCGCCCGCTTCAAGGACGGTTACGGCCCGGTCGGCGCCTGGTTCCTGCTGTTCAAGGCCAAGGCCACCAACGCCAAGGGCGAGGACTACTGCGCCACCAACCGCGCCATGCTCAAGCCCTACGAGGATCGCGGCTACGCCAAGGGTCACATCATCCCGACCTGCCTGCGTAACCACATGATGCTGCGCGAAATGCGCGAAGGCCGCGGCCCGATCTACATGGACACCGCCGGCGCCCTGCAGACCACCTTCGCCAACCTGTCCGCTGAGCAGCAGAAGCACCTCGAGAGCGAAGCCTGGGAAGACTTCCTCGACATGTGCGTCGGCCAGGCCAACCTGTGGGCCTGCACGGACACCGAGCCCGAGAAGAAGGGTTCCGAGATCATGCCGACCGAGCCGTACCTGCTCGGTTCCCACTCCGGCTGCTGCGGCATCTGGGTTTCCGGCCCCGACGAAGCCTGGGTTCCCGCCGACTACAAGATCAAGGCTGACAACGGCAAGATCTACAACCGCATGACCACCGTCAACGGCCTGTTCACCTGCGCCGACGGCGTTGGCGCCTCCGGCCACAAGTTCTCCTCGGGCTCCCACGCCGAGGGCCGCATCGCCGGCAAGCAGATGGTGCGCTGGGTTGTCGACCACAAGGACTTCAAGCCCACCCTGGCCGAAAAGGCCGCCGACCTGGCCAAAGAGATCTACCAGCCCTGGTATACCTTCAAGGACAACGTCGGCGTGTCCACGGACCCCGTCGTCAACCCGAACTACATCACCCCGCATAACTTCATGATGCGTCTGGTCAAGTGCACGGACGAGTACGGCGGAGGCTGCGCCACCCTGTACACCACCTCCAAGTCCCTGCTCGACACCGGCTTCCAGCTCCTGCAGTACCTGGAAGAGGACAGCGCCAAGCTGGCCGCCCGCGACCTGCACGAACTCATGCGCTGCTGGGAACAGTACCACCGCCTCTGGACCGTGCGCCTGCACATGACCCACATCATGTTCCGCGAAGAGACCCGTTACCCGGGCTTCTACTACCGCGGCGACTTCCTGGGTCTCGACGACAGCAAGTGGAAGTGCTTCGTCAACTCCAAGTACGATCCGGCCACCAAGGAAACCAAGGTCTTCAAGAAGGCCTACTATCAGATCATTCCCGAATAGGGATGACCAGAGCGGCCGCGGGCGTAAGCCCGCGGCCGCTTTTTAACGGTCTTACCCGGGCGGATGGACCGTGACAGCGCCTGCGGCGGGGGCGGTCTATCCTCGCGGATCAGGCCGTTTTCTTGCTGGCCTTAACCATTGCCGGGAGGTTGCGATGGGAAGCAACGCGATACTGGTCGTCGGCGGCGGCTTCAGCGGCATCACCGCCGCGCTGGAAGCCGCTGAGGTCGGCCACGAAGTCTACATCGTCGAGAAAAATCCGTTTCTCGGCGGCCGGGTGATGCAGCTCAACAAATATTTCCCCAAGCTGTGCCCCCCGTCTTGTGGTCTGGAAATCCAGTTCCAGCGGATTAAGAACAATAAGAAGGTCAAGTTTTTCACCCTGGCCGAAGTGACCAAGGTCACCGGATCGGCCGGCGATTACGACGTGACGGTCAAGATCAAGCCCCGCTACGTCGAGCCCGGCAGCGTCAATCTTGCCGAGATGGCGCAAAAGCTTTCCCGGGACGTGAAAAGCGATTTCGAGCTGGGGCTCGGCGAGCGCAAGGCCCTGTACATGGACGTGCCCTTCGCCTTCCCCAACCGCTACGTCCTCGACAAGGAGCAGTGCTCCAAGGAAGACTTGGAGATGCTCTCCAGCGCGGATATCGTCAATCTCGACGACGCGCCCAAGGAGATCGTGCTCAAGGTCGGCAGCATCGTCTACGCCACCGGGTGGAAGCCCTACGACGTGACCAAGCTCACCAACCTTGGCGCCGGCGACATCGCCAACTGCGTCACCAACATGCAGCTCGAACGCCTGGCCTCGCCGAGCGGACCCACCCGCGGCAAGATCGTGCGCCCCTCCGACGGCAAGGCCCCCCGTTCCGTGGCCTTCGTCCAGTGCGCCGGGTCGCGCGACGAGAACCACCTCAATTACTGCTCCTACATCTGCTGCATGGCCTCCCTCAAGCAGGCGGCCTACGTCCGCGAGGCCTACCCCGACACCCGCGTGGCCATCTACTACATCGACCTGCGCACCCCGGGCCGCTATGCCAACTTCGCCAAGCGCATCCTGGCCGATGACCGCGTCAACGCCGTCAAGGGCAAGGTGGCCGCCGTGGCCGAGGATACCGGTTCTGGCGACGTCATCCTGACCGTGGAGGACGCCGTCTCCGGCATCAAGTCGGACAACCGCTACGAGCTGGTGGTGCTGGCCACGGGCATGCAGCCGAGCATCGCCGGCGAGCGCCTGCCCGTGGACGTGCCCGTTGACGAGATGGGATTCATCGTCGGCGGCGAGGAGAAGGGAATATTCGCCGCCGGTTGCGCCGCCACGCCGCTTGATGTCATGAAATCGGCCCAGTCGGCGACCGGCGCGGCCATGAAAGCAATTGCCACGGTGCGAGGGAGGTAGCGGCGATGGCCGAAAAAATCGGTGTGTATATCGACGAATCCAGCGTCGCCCCGCTCCTTTCCCCCGAGGAGTTGGTCGCGTTCGTCAAGGCGAAATGCGCTGGGGCCTGTCCCATCATCAAATCCCACAAGCGTCTGTCGAGCGCCGACGGCCTGGCCATGATCCAGGCCGACGTGGACTCCGGGGCCATCGACGCCGTGCTGCTTTGCGGCACGTCCCCCCGGGTGGACTGGGATGTCTTCTCCTTCGGCGACAAGGTGCTGGTCGAGCGGGTCAACCTGCGCGAGTTCGTGGTCCTGTCCTACAAGAATCCGGACGGTTCGCTTCCGGTCCCCGGCGAGGCCGTGCCCCGCGAATTGCTCTCCATCGTCCAGGACTACCTGCGCATGGGCGTGGTCAAGCTGCAGAAGATGAACGCGCCCCATCCGGAGCTGCCCGAGACGGTGAAGACCATTCTGGTCCTCGGCGGCGGCTGGACCGGCCTCAACGCGGCCTTGTCCGCGGCCGGCGCCGGGTACGACGTGATCCTGGTCGAGAAGACCGGATCCCTCGGCGGCAAGGCGCTTTCCCTCTACAAGACCTTCCCCCTCAAGTATCCGCACCTGGAAGCCGTGGACACCGGCATCGAGCGCCTCATCGGCCGCGTCGCCGGCAATCCCAAGATCACGGTGCGCCTGGATACGACGCTGACCACCCTGGCCGGGGCGCCGGGCGTTTACGAGGCCACCCTGACCTCGGGCGGCAAGGAGGAGAAGCTCCCCATCGGTTCCGTGGTCCTGGCCGCCGGCTGGACGCCCATGGAGACCGAGGCCCTGGCTCCCTTCGGCTACGGCACGCTCAAAAACGTCGTCACCTCGTCCGAATTCGAGGCCATGGCCAAGGCCGGCGCCATCAAGCGCCCCTCCGACGGCAAGGCCCCCCAGTCGGTTGTCTTCATCACCGACGTGAGCAAGCTGGTCGAGGCCGCCGAGGCCCCGGCCGCCGCCGAGGCCCCGGCCGAGCCGGCCAAGGCCGAGGAGAAAAAGGAAGGCGAGGAAGAGCCGAAGGTCGTCTTCAACCCCATCAAGACCGTCAAGCACCTGGCCTACGCCTCGGAGCTGACCAGCCTCGTGGCCCTCAAGCAGGCCGGCTACGTGCGCGAGAAGCTCGATGGCGCCGTGGCCATGCTCATCTACGACCACATGATGGTCCCCGGCCTCAACGAACGCTACTACCGGGCCGCCCAGGACAACCCCGGCATCATGCTCACCAAGGGCACGGTGACGGGCGTGGCCGCAGAGGGCGCCGGGCTCGTGGTCTCGGCCAAGGACACCCTCCTTGGCGGCGAGATCAGCCTGGACGCCGACATGGTGGTGGTGCCGACCGGCATGGTGCCGGCCACGGCCCTCGATCCGACCATCAACCTGCTCTATCGCCAGGGGCCGGCCTTCCCGGATCTGCAGCTCTTCGACGGGTTCGCGGATTCCAACTACATCTGCTTCCCCTACGAGACCCGGCGCACCGGCATCTACGCCGCCGGCTGCGTGCGGCAGCCCATGACCATGGCCCAGGCCGCGGACGACGCCGCCGGCGCCGCCCTCAAGGCCATCCAGTGCATCGAGTCGGCCAGCCGGGGCGTGGCCGTGCATCCGCGTTCGGGCGATCTGTCCTACCCGGTGTTCAACTTCGTGCGCTGCACCCAGTGCAAGCGCTGCACCGAGGAATGTCCCTTCGGCGCCCTCGACGACGACGAGAAGGGCACGCCCAAGCCCAACCCCACGCGCTGCCGCCGCTGCGGCACCTGCATGGGCGCCTGCCCCGAGCGCGTCATCTCCTTCGACAACTACAACATCGACATGATCGGCTCCATGATCCGCGAGTGTCAGATCCCGGCCAAGATCGAGGACGGCGGACCCCGCGTGCTGATTCTCGCCTGCGAGAACGACGCCTACCCGGCCCTCGACATGGCCGCCCTGCGCGGCAAGAAGTGGAGCCCCTACGTCCGCATCATCCCCGTGCGTTGCCTGGGTTCGGTCAACGCCATCTGGGTGGCCGACGCCATGAGCAAGGGCGTCGACGGCGTCATGCTGCTCGGCTGCAAGTACGGCGACGACTACCAGTGCCACTTCGTCAAGGGCTCCGAGATCTGCAACCGCCGCAAGGAAAACATCGCCGAGTCCCTCAAGCGGCTTGGCGTCGAGCCCGAGCGGGTCGAGCAGTACCAGGTGGCCATCGACGAATACGACCAGATCCCCGAGATGATCGACCAGTTCATGAAAATGGTGCTCAAGATCGGTCCGAACCCGTTCAAGGGCTATTAGGAGGAGGGCTCCATGGCATACGCGCAACGTATCAAACCCGATCTGCAGTTCATCAAGGACGTGCAGGCGGCCGGTGGCGAGGCGGTCAAGAAGTGCTACCAATGCGCCACCTGCAGCGTGGCCTGTCCGCTCGCCCCGTCCGAGAATCCCTTCCCTCGCAAGGAGATGGTCTGGGCCCAGTGGGGCCTCAAGGACCGCTTCGAGGGCGATATCGACATCTGGCTGTGCCACAACTGCCAGACCTGTTCCGATCTGTGCCCGCGCGGCGCCCGGCCCGGCGATCTCGTCTCGGCTCTGCGCAACGTCACCTACCGGAACCTGGTGGAACCGTCGATCATCGGCGAATGGATGGCTTCGGCCAAGCATCTGCCCAAGCTGATCGCCATTCCGGCCGTGCTCTACCTGTTCATCTGGCTGCTGACGACCGGCTTCGGCCTGCCGCAGGGCGAGATCGTCTATGGCAAGCTGTTCCCCGGCGACTACACCATCGACCCGATCTTCGGCCTTGTCGCCGCGTTCGTGGCCTTCTCGTTCTACAAGGGCGTGATGAAGCTGTGGAAGAGCTTTGAAAAAACCACACCGACCACCCTGCTCGTCGGGGCGAAGACCAAGAAGCCGACCCTGATCGAGTCGATCAAGGCCGTCGTCGTGGACGAGATCGCCACCCACGTGAAGTGGAACGAGTGCGGCAACGACAACACCGAGCGGTACAAGGGCCATCTGACGCTCTTCTACGGCTTCGTGGCCCTGGCCATCGTCACGTCCATCGTGGCCGTGTCGCACTGGGGCGGCTACATCATCTCCTTCATCGCGCCGCTTGGGCACACGCCCATGCCGCTTTGGAGCCCGGTGAAGCTTCTGGCCAACGTCGGGGCCGTCGCCCTGGTCTACGGCCTGACCATGCTGACCCGCCGGCGCATCAACGTCGACCCCGCCAAGTCCACCTCGTCGTATTACGACTGGTATCTGCTCGGGGTCATCTGGGCCGTCGCCCTCACCGGCCTCGGCGCGGAGATCTTCCGTCTGGCCGGCGTGGCCGCCCTGGCCTACCCGACCTACTACCTGCATCTGATCGCGGTGTTCATGCTGTTCGCCTACCTGCCCTGGTCCAAGCTCGGGCATCTGGTCTACAGAACGACGGCGTTGGTGTACGCCCACCAGCATGGGCGTCTCCCCCTCAAACGTGAAGAAGAAAAGATTTTCAGGGTCTAATAAAGGAGGATACCATGGCTGAAGCGCGCAAAGTCTTCCCGATGAACGCGTTCGTTTCCTACCTCAAAGGGATCGACAAGGAAGGCAACAAGAAAGCCGTGGCCGAGATGGTCGGTTTCATGGCCGGTATGGAAATCGATCCGGAACTGGCCCCGTTCGCCGCCGCCCTGGCCAAGTCCTGGATATACGAGCAGCACCCGGAACTCGTGCGCATGAGCGGCGGGGAACTGGGCGCCACCGCGCAGAACGTGTCCGTGTCCGTGCTGCCGCCTGATGTCGTTGCCGAGATCAGCGCCATCTTCGCCAAGCTGAGCGAGACCAAGAAGTCCAACGAGGAACTGGCCGCCAAGCTCGAAAAGACCGAAAAGGATCTGGCCGAGAAGACCGCCATCCTCAAGGATGTCGAAGTCCGCCTGAAGGCCGCCGAGGACAAGGCCAAGCGTCTGGAAGCCTCTTCCAAGGACGAGGGCGAGAAGGTCATCGTCGCCTCCGAGGCCAAGGTCACCGAATACATCGGCAAGGTCGACGAGCTGCTGAAGATGATCGAGGATGTCAAAAAGCACGGTGTGGTCACCGTCGCCGCCGGTGGCGCCGCCCCGGCCGCCGG
>CAZNUQ010000090.1:0-8524 GCA_964576235.1 uncultured Desulfovibrio sp. | reverse complement strand
TGGTGCCGAAGGGGAGACTCGAACTCCCACTCCCTTGCGGGAACTAGACCCTGAACCTAGCGTGTCTACCAATTCCACCACTTCGGCGGTGCAGGAAAAGGCTTTTATCGGACCCCCACGGGTTTGGCAAGCAAAAAAACAGCGGCCGCGAAAAAAATCCCGGCGGCCCGGGAAGGCAATGCAGGTTGAAGCGCGCCTTTTTTTGGGATAGCAACGGGTCGCCGGGCGATTGTCGGCCAGCCCCGCCCGCCGGACCAACCCACATGATTGTCGTCACCCGCATCGCGGATATCCACGAGGCCTTAAGCGGCGTCTGCCTGACCATAGGCAATTTCGACGGCGTCCACATGGGGCACGCCAAGCTCCTGCAACGCGTGCGCGACCGGGCCGCCGCCGCCTCCCTGGTGTCCGTGGCCCTGACCTTCGATCCCCACCCCCGCCGGGTGCTGCTCGGCAGCGGCGCGCCGCCGGCCATCACCACCACCGGACACAAGCTGGAGTGCTTCGAGCAGGCCGGCATCCAGGTGGCCGTGGTCCTGCCGTTCACCCGCGAGCTGGCGGCCCGCGAGCCGGAGGATTTCGTGCGCGAGGTGCTGGTGGAGGGCCTTTGCCTGCGGCATCTGGTCATCGGCTACGACTACGCCTTCGGGCGGGGGCGCCGGGGCAATTTCGAACTGCTTTCCATCCTCGGCCAGAAGCACGGTTTCGGCGTCGAGCGCCTCGATCCGGTCATCATCAACGGCGCCGTGGTGTCCTCCACCCGCATCCGGGACATGGTCCAGGCCGGCCAGGTCTGGGATGTGCGCCCGCTGCTCGGCCGTTTCCACCAGGTGCGCGGGGTCGTGGCCCACGGCCAGAAACGCGGACGCAAGCTCGGCTTTCCCACGGCCAACCTGCCCATGGGCGAGGAACTCGTCCCCCAGCCGGGGGTGTACGCGGTCTGGGTGGAGGTGGGCGGCGTCACGCGGCCGGGAGTGGCCAACATCGGCCGCAATCCCACCTTCGGCGAGTTCGACATGTCCGTGGAGGCCCACATCCTGGACTTCAAGGACAAGATTTACGGCGAGTCCATCCGGGTGCACTTCGTCCAGCGCATCCGCTCCGAAAGGAAGTTTTCCGGGCCCGACGAGCTTGTCGCCCGCATCCGGGAAGACATCGGCCTGGCCCGCATGATCCTGGCCGCACCGGACGCCAGGGCCTGAGGGGGGGCGCCATGGTCGCCTCCCCGCCACCCGGCCGGCACGGGAGCCGCGGCGCCTCGGCCTTCCGGCGCTCCCGCGTCGTCTGGCGGCGGCTGGTCCGTCGCTACGGCCGGGGCGGGCTGGCGCGCTGGCTGCTTCTCGGGGTGGCGGCGGGGCTTGGTTCCGGCGGGCTGGCCATCCTTTTCTTTCTCGGCCTGGAACACCTGGGGCATCTGCTGCTGGCGCAACTGGCTGGCGTTTCCCTGCCGGCCCCCTCGGGCGAGGCCTCGCTCGCGGTCGCGGCCGGCCCCTCCCGGCCCTGGCTGGTTCCGGTCTTCACCACGGCCGTCGGGCTGGTGACCGGGGTGCTCGTCACGCGGCTGGCTCCGGAAACCCTGCGCGGCGCGACCGACGGCACGGACGCCATGATCGGCGCCTTCCACCGGGGCGGCGGCCTCATCCGCCCCCTGGCGCCGCTGGTCAAGGGCGCCACGGCCATTTTGACCATCGCCTCGGGCGGCAGTGCCGGGCAGGAAGGCCCCATCTCCCAGCTCGGGGCCGGCCTGGGCTCGTTTCTGGCCCAGAAGCTCGGGTTGACCGTGCGGCAGCGGCGCATCCTGCTCCTGGCCGGGGCGGCCGGCGGCCTGGGGGCCATCTTCCGCGCCCCCCTCGGCGGGGCCATCACCGCCGTGGAGGTGCTCTATTCCGAGGACTTCGAGGCCGAGGCCCTGCTGCCGGCGGTCGTCTCCTCGGTCGTGGCCTACACGCTGTTCACCTTCTTTTTCGGGGTGGACGCCATCATCAGGACCCCCCGGTATCTGTTCGAAAACCCCCTGGAGCTGCCCTTCTACCTGGGGCTGGCCGTGGTCGTCTCCCTGGCGGCCCGGCTTTTCATCCGCGCCTTCTTCTTTTTCAAGTTCCGGGTGTTCGGCCCCATCCGGGATCGCCTCGGCCCGACCCCGTCCATGGTCCTCGGCGGCCTGGGCATGGGGATTTTCGGCATGTGCTTCCCGCAGGTCATGGGCGGCGGCTACGGCTGGATGGAACTGTCGGCCAACGGCCAGCTCGGGATCGGCTTCCTGTCGGGGCTGTTTTTGGGGAAGGTCCTGGCCACCTCGATCACCATCGGCTCGGGACTTTCCGGGGGCATGTTCGCCCCGTCGCTGGTTTTGGGCGGCGCGGCCGGCGGGGTGGTGGGGCAGCTCGGGCACATGCTGCGCCCGGACATCGTCACCCAGCCCGGCGGCTACACCATGGTCGGCATGGCCGCCTTCTTCGCCGGCGTGGCCCACGCCCCCATCGGACCGCTGATCATGGTCTGCGAGATCACCCAGGGCTACGGGCTGCTCGCGCCGCTGATGCTCTGCTCGGCCGTGGTCATGGTCCTTTGCGACGGCGTCCATCTCTACGAGAATCAGGTGCCCAACAAGTTCGCCTCGCCGGCCCATGTCGCCGACGCCACCACCAACATCCTCGAGGGGGTGCCGGTGTCGAGCGTGTTCGTCCCGGGGCGGGCCACCATCCTGGAGGAGGGCGTCACGCTGCGGGCGCTGGCCGACATCATCTCCGGCACGCGGGAGATGGTCTTTCCGGTGAGGGACCGGGAGGGGCGGCTGTCCGGGCTGCTGTCGGTGCAGGACGCGCGCGGGGTGCTTTTCGAGGCGAGCCTGGGGGAGTTGGTGCTGGTCCGGGATCTCATGCGCCCGGTGGTGGCGGTCCACCCGGACATGTCGCTTTACGACGCGCTGATGCTGTTCATCAAGACGGACCTGAGCCAGCTGCCCGTGGTCGCGGCCGAACGCCCCGACGCCGTGCTCGGGATGCTCGGCCGGCAGCATGTCATGAAGGCCTATTCGGCCACCCTCGGGGAGCTCCGGCGGGAGGGTGGCCGGGATTTTGGCCGGGCGTGAGGGCGGGATGCCGTCCGGGGAGTGCTTCATGCGTATCAGAACGAAATTCTTGTGTTTCCTTCTTGTCGTGGTCATCACGCCGCTGTGCGCCCTGGGGTTCTACGCCTGGCGCCAGACCGGCCAGCTCGGCCGGGAGCTGGCCGGGGCCGCGGCCGCGGCCCTGGAGCGCAACGCCGCCAAGGAGCTTTTGCAGACGGCCGACATGCTCGGGGAGAACTGCGCCGACACCCTCGACCTGCTGGAAACGTCGCTCTCCCTGACGGCCGCCGAGGCCACCCGGGTCCTGCTGGCCCGGCCTTCCCCGCCGCCGGCCGGGCCCCTGCTCCTGGACAGCGACTTCGACGCCGGCCGCGTGCCGGCCGCCGATCTCGTGGCGCTGCCCGGTACCGAGGTCGCGGCCAGCTACGACACCATGTCCTTCCACCTGCCGCCCGGCCTCGACCGCCAGGCGGCCCGGCCGGAGATGGAGGCCCTTTCCGGGGTGCTGCCGTTTTACCGGACCCTTTTCGCCCGGCACAAGTCGCTGATGCTGTTCGGCTACGTGGGACTGGCCTCGGGCCTCCACGCCGCCTATCCCGGCCACGGCGGCTATCCCGCCGACTACGACCCCCGGCGCCGGCCCTGGTACGGCAACGCGGCCACCGCCCCGGGCATCACCTGGGACATCATGACCGACGCCGTGACCCGGCAGGTGCTGGCCACCATGGCCCTGGCCCTGCGCGCCCCGGACGGGCGGGTGCTCGGCGTCGCCGGCCTGGACATCCCCATGGGGAAGCTGTTCCTGGAAAGCGACCTGTCCCGGGCCTGGACCGAGAAAACGCGCGTCATGGTCGTCTCCTTCGGCCGCACGGACGCCGCCGGAAGGCCCGACCTCGTGATCGTGGCCTGCCGGGACTACGCCCAGCGTTCCATCGACTGGGCCGCGCCGGTGGAGCTCGAGCGCATCGAATCCCCCGACGCGGCGGGGCTTGCCGCCGTGACCGAGGACCTGGGCTCGGGCCAGGGCGGGGTGCGCCGGCTGCCCTACAACGGCCAGGACACCCTGCTCGCCTACGCGCCCATCGCCGGGAAGCGGCTGGCCGTGGCCCTGGCCGCCCCCCGCGAAATGGTGGTCGAGGCGGCGAGGACGGCCGAGGGGCGGGTGTTCGGGGCCGTTTCCCGGATGCTCGGCCAGGTCGGCTGGTTCGTCGGCGCGGCCGTGCTCGTGGTGGCGGTCCTGTCGCTTTTCGCCTCGCGGACCGTGACCCGGCCGGTGCGGGAGCTGGCCCTGGCCGCGCGAAGGCTCGCCGACGGGGATTTCTCGGCCCGGGTCGAGCCGGGCGGCGGGGACGAGCTCGGGGAACTGGCCCGGTCGTTCAACGACATGGCCCCGCAGCTTTTGGAGCGGGTCAAGCTCAAAAACGACATGAGCCTGGCCATGGAGGTGCAGCAGCACCTGCTGCCGGGACGGCCGCCGGCCCTGGAGGGCATGGATATCGCCGCCCTGAGCCTGTACTGCGACGAGACCGGCGGGGATTATTTCGATTTCCTGGAATTTTCCCAGGATGACGCCAGCCATGCCGACATCGTGGTCGGCGACGTGACCGGGCACGGCGTGTCGGCGGCGCTTTTCATGGCCACGGGGCGGGCGCTGCTGCGCGGCCGGGCCATGGGCCAGCCGGGACCGGGGGCGCTTTTGACCGAGGTCAACGGGCTTTTATGCCAGGACACGCACCTGACGGGCCGGTTCATCACGCTTTTTTTCCTGCGCCTGGACCGCGTGGCCCGGGAGATCGTCTGGTGCCGGGCCGGCCACGATCCCGGCATGCTCTACGATCCGGCCGCGGACGCCTTCGAGCAGCTTATGGGCTCCGGCGTGCCGCTCGGGGCGGTGGGGGAGTGGACCTACGAGGAGCAGCGCCGGCCGTGGCTCGCCCCGGGCCAGGTCCTGGTCCTGTACACCGACGGCATCCACGAGGCCCGCAACGCCGCCGACGCCATGTACGGCAAGGAGCGGATGGAGGCGGTGGTGCGCCGGGAGGCGGCGCGGCCGGCCTCGGTCATCGTCAACGCCCTGGTGGCCGACCTGCGGGAGTTCAAGGCCGGGCTGCACCTGGAGGACGACGTGACCCTGGTGGTCATCAAGGCGACGGCATGACAAAGGCCGGGTCGCCCCGGCCTACGGCATAGGCGCGTTTTTTTCGGGCTGGCCCCGGGTGCCGCGCCGGCATCCGTCCGGCCGGGGGCCGGGGGAATGATTTTCCCGGCGGGGTGCGGGGCGGCGCCCCGGAAGAGCCCCGTCCGCCCCCGGGCCTTTCAGTCCCCGGCCGCGTCGCCGGTGGTTTCGATCTCGGCCTCGGCCTCGCGCCGGGCCGCCGCCATGGCCTCGGCCTCGGCCAGCACCTCGGCGCCGTGCACCATGCCGACGATGCGGCGCAGGGCTTCGCGGGGATCGGGATGCTGGAAGACGTTGCGGCCGATGCAGGTGCCGGCCGCGCCGGCGGCCAGGGCGTCGCCGACCATGGCCGCGAAGCTCCTGAAGTCCGCCCGGGACGGGCCGCCCGTGACGAGCACCGGCGTCGAGGAGGCGGCCACGGCCCGGCCGAAGCTGCGGGCGTCGCCGGAATAGGGCACCCCTGTCACGTCCGCACCGAGTTCGTCCCCCAGGCGGATGCAGTGGTTGATGAGGCTCGGGTCCATCTCGTTGACCACCCGCTCGCCCTTGGGGCTTATGACCGCGAGCACCGGCGCGCCGAGGCCGTGGGCCTCGTCCACGATGGCCCCGAGGTCGGCCAGCATGCGGTCTTCCAGTTCGTTGGCGATGTTGACCTGCACGGCCACCATGTCGGCGCCCAGGCGCAGGGCTTCGGCCGTACCGCACATGAGGCTGCGGGCGTAGGGCGGCAGGCAGTGGCGGGTGCCGCCGGAAAGCTGGCACACGGCCGTGGTGAAAAGCGGCAGGACCGGCAGGTGGGCCCGCAGCGCCCCCTTGTTGAGCACGATGCCCTGCACGGGGAAATCCCCGACCATCTCCAACAGTCGCGGCAGTTCCTCGAGCCCGGTGAGCATCCCCTCCATGACCCCGTGGTCCAGGGGGGCGATCACCGCCTTGCCCGTTTGCGGATGGAAAAGCCGCGCCAGTTTGCGATCGCTCCCGTGCATGCGTCCTCCAATGCCCCGGAATGTTATCGATCCGACCACAGGATCCGGGCGCCCTTGCGGGTGAGGAACCCCAGGGGCAGGCCCCGGTAGAAAAGTCCGGGCCGGGCGGGCAGGTTCCCGGCCTCCAGGCTTTGTCCGGCCAGGAGGGCCTCGATACGGCAAAGCGCCTTCTCGTTCAACCCCGTCCCGGCGGCCCCGGCGGGCAAAAGCAGTCTGGCCCGGGCATGGGGCCGGAACACGCCGGAACGCAGGGTCCCGAGCGGGTGGCCCTGGAAGCGCAGCCCCGGCGGCAGCGCCGCCGTCCCGGCCGGCAGGAAGAAGACCTTGTCGCCGAAGGCCCGGACGGCGCCCGGCGGCAGGCCCGAGGGGTCGCATCCGGCGGCCTGGAGGGCCTTGTCCGGCACCGGCGCGCCCGGCAGCGGCCCGGCCTCCCGGGCGGGGCCAGGGGCGTCCCCCGTTTTTTCGAAAAGCGCCATGTAGAAGCCCTGGGCCGCCGAGGCCCGGCTGTCCACCCGCAGCACGCCCGAAACGTCCGGACGGCGCGGGGCCTCGAACACGAATCCGGCCGGCGGACCGAGGGGCACCGGGGCAAGGGGCAGGTGGTCCAGGGCGAAGCGGGTCTGGTCCTCGTTCTCGGCCACGTTGGTGGTGCAGGTGGAAAAAAGCAGGCGGCCGCCCGGGGCGAGCAGGCGGGCCGCCGTGGCCAGCAGCCGGCGTTGGAGGTGGAGCAGCGGCGTCACCTTGTCCCCGCTCCATATCCGCGCGGCCTGGGGGTTCTTGTCGAGGGTCCCCCAGCCGCTGCACGGCGGATCGAGCAGGATGTGGGTGAAGGCGCCCTCGGGCAAAAACGGTTCGAGGTCGGCCTGGGCGCAGGTGGCGGCCTGGGCCAGGTTCTCCCGGAAAAGGGTCTGCCGCAGGGTGGCCAGCCGGTCCGGGGTGGGTTCGTTGCCGAGCACGAAGCCGGCCGGTCCCACGAGCTGGGCCAGAAATCCGGTCTTGCCGCCCGGGGCCGCGCACATGTCGAGCACCCTGGCCCCGGCCGGGGGCGCGAGCAGCAGCGGCGGCAGCATGGACGAGCGGTCCTGGATGTGGATGTAGCCGAAGCGGGCGGCCAGGGAGGCCCCGAGGGGCACGGGTTCGTGGGTCAGCCGGCGGCACCAGGGGGAAAAGGGCTCCGGTTCGAAGGCGTGACCCGTGGCGGCGAGCAGGGCCTCGACCAGGGGGACGGCTTCCGGGGAACAGACCAGACGGAAGGAGCGGCCGGCGGGTACGGGCGCGTTTCCCGGCGTCGGGGCGGAATCTGCGGTCGGCATGGCGTTCCCTACCCCGCCCGCCGTTCCTTGGGAAGCCCCGGAACCGGGGGAAGGCGGCGCACGATTGGGCTTGCCAAACCCCGATCCCGTGCCTATGGAATGACCGCGAGAAAATCGAACCCAAAGGAGCCTCGATGGAGTTCCTGCTGCATTTCGTCGATATTATCCTTCACGTCGACAAGTATTTGAACGCCATTGCCGCTGACTACGGCGTGTGGACCTACGGCATATTGTTCCTGATCGTTTTTTGCGAGACCGGACTGGTGGTCACGCCGTTTCTGCCGGGCGATTCGCTGCTTTTCGCCGCGGGGGCGCTGTGCGGCGGCGGGGTTCTCGACCCGAACATCATTTTCGGCCTGCTGGTGGCCGCGGCGTTTCTGGGCGACAACCTCAACTACTGGATCGGCCGCCGGGTGGGGCCGGCCGTTTTCGAGCGGGAGAAAACCCGCTTCTTCAAGAAGGAATACCTTCTCAAGGCCCATGCCTTCTACGAGCGCCACGGCGGCAAGACCGTCATCCTGGCCCGGTTCGTGCCCATCGTCCGGACCTTTTCGCCCTTCGTGGCCGGCATCGCCCGCATGGCCTATCCGCATTTTTTGGCCTACAGCGTGGCCGGCGCGGTCATCTGGGTCTCGATCTTCGTCTACACGGGCTATTTCTTCGGCAACCTGCCCTTCATCAAGCGCAACTTCAGCGTGGTCATCGTGGCCATCATCATCATTTCGGTCATGCCCGGCGTGATCGAATACATCCGCCACCGCCGCGAGGCCGCCAGGGCGGAATAGGGCGGGACCGACCCGTCACGACGCCAGGTTTTTGGGAACCAAACGCGCGGCGGCCGCCTCCCGGATCGGGGGGCGGCCGCTGCATCGTTTCCGGCGCCGGATGAAAAAGGATCGTAGGGCGAGGAGATTGGCCTAGGAACCGCTGATCTTCGAGCTGATGGTCTCGAAGGTGGACTGGATGGAGGTCCCCAGGG
>CAZNUQ010000089.1:0-8674 GCA_964576235.1 uncultured Desulfovibrio sp. | reverse complement strand
GCCGTCCGGCGCCAGGTAGGCCGTCAGGGTGAACGGTACGGCCGGCCCGCGCACCTTGGCCACCAACGGATTGATGGCCATGAAGCGCAAATCCTGGAAGGTGAGCGTCGTCCCCTCGGGCGTGACGGCGGCGGATTTGACCGGAAAATCGGCGAACCAGACAAACCGGGAGAAAACCGGCGAATTCCGGCCCAGACGTTCCAGATCCTCCCGGCCGCAGCGCTCGTAGCGCCGTTCGGGCAAGAGCGCGTCCGGGGCGAGGAGGTCGAGGCCGGTCAGCACGTACCGGTCGCCCTGCTCGGCCACGATCTTCCACCACAGCGGAGAAAAGGCGTCGGGCTGGACATGGACGGCGCCGACCGCCTCGTTTCGCGCGGCGAAAAGCGCCTCGGCCCGCGCCGCCACGACCTTGCCCACGCCGTAGCCCAGGGCCGGCCAGGCCAGCATGAAGGCCAGCCCGGCCGCGGCCAGGGAATGGCGCGCCGCCGGCCGGCGAAGGCTCAGTGCGGCGAGTCCCGCCAGGACCAGCGTATAGACGGGATCGATGATGAAAATAGCGGGAAACGACACCCGCATCTCGGAAAAGGGCAAAAAGACGCTCGTGCCGTAGGACGTGATGCAGTCGAGAAACAGGTGGGAGAGCACGCAGACGAAAAAGAGAAGGAAAAGCCCGCCTTTCCCGGCGTCCCGGCGGAACCTCGCCACGATCAGGGCCAGGAGCCAGGCCAGCGCGGCGCCGCCCACCAGGGAATGGGTGTAGCCACGGTGGTAGCGCATGTAGGCTTCGGGGCCAAAAAAAGTGACGATGTTATCGATGTCGGGCATCCAGGCGGCCAGGGCGGCCAGCGGAACAATGCCCTTGAACTGCGGGAACTTACCGCGTGCGACCTGCCCGATGAGCATGCCGGCCGCGGCGTGGGTGACTGGGTCCATGCTGCTTCTCCAAAAACGGCCCGGGGCCGGATTCCGATATTTAGGGCTTTTTTCGCATTTGACAAGGCTCACCGCTGCGCTACAGTGCGCCCCGGCGCGTTCGCGCCCAAATCACCCCCTTTCGGAGCGATCATGGCAGAGAAGTTGCCGGACACCAAAGACATGCCGGCCGAGGGCGAGTTCGCCGCGCTCATGGAGGCCTCCCTGGCCGAACGCGGCGGCGAAATCAATGTTGGGGACCGCATAAGCGGGAACGTCATCGCCATCACCGAGGCCACCGTCGTGGTGGACACCGGCACCAAGCTCGACGGAGTAGCCGACAAGACGGAATTCCTCGATGAAAACGGGGCCGTTTCCGTCAACGAGGGCGACACCGTGAGCCTTTACGTGGTGTCCGTCCGCGGCGACGAGGTCGTCTTGTCCAAGGCCCTGTCGGGCCATGGCGGCGCCGAGGCGCTCCGGGCGGCCTTCGAGGGCGGCGTGCCCGTGGAAGGCCGGGTGACGGCCGCGCGCAAGGGTGGCTTCGACGTGGACATCCTCCACCGACGGGCCTTCTGCCCGGTCAGCCAGATCGATCTGGCCTTCACCGACAATCCCGAAGTCCACGTGGGCCAGACCTACAGCTTCGCCATCACCACTTTCGAGCGTGACGGCAAGAACATCGTCGTATCCCGGCGCAAGCTCCTGGAGCAGGAACGGGCCGAGTCCGAATTGCGGTTCATGGAGACGGTCAGCCCCGGCGACGTGATCCCGGCCGTCATCACCCGCTTCGCCGCCTTCGGCGCCTTCGCCGAAGTGGCCCCCGGGCTCGAGGGCCTCGTCCATCTCTCGGAACTGTCCTGGTCCCGGGCCGAGAAGGCCGAGGACGCCGTGGCCGTGGACCAGGCCGTGACGGTCAAGGTGCTGGCCTTCGACCGCGACAAGAAGGGCCGGCCACGCATTTCCCTTTCCATCAAGCAAGCCGGCCCCGATCCCTGGGACAGCGTGGGCGACCAGTTCGCGGTTGGCGACAAGATCGAGGGCAAGGTCACCCGCCTGGCCGATTTCGGCGCCTTCGTGGAGATCGCCCCCGGCATCGAGGGTCTTGTCCATGTCAGCGAGATGAGCCATGTCCGCCGCGTGGCCAAGCCTTCGGACGTGGTGGCCCCGGGCGATGCCGTGACCGTGAGCGTCAAGGACATCGACCTGTCCAAGCGCCGCATATCGCTTAGCCTCAAGGAAGCCGCCGGCGATCCCTGGGCGGACGTGCCCGAGACCTTCGCCATCGGCGCCACCGTCACCGGCACCGTGGAAAACCGCCAGCAGTTCGGCCTGTTCGTCAACCTGGCACCGGGGGTGACGGGCCTTTTGCCGACATCCAAGCTGCGCGACGCCACCGATCCGGCCGCCTACGAAAAGCTCAAGGCCGGCGACACGGCCACGGTCGTGGTTTCCGAGATCGACACCGAAAAGCGCAAGATCACCCTCGCGCCCGTCGGGGAACCCAAGGAGCACGACGACTGGAAGCGCTACGCCAAGAAGGAGAAGGCGCACCAGCCGACCGGCGGACTTGGTCTTCTTGGCGAAAAGCTCCAGGAAGCCTTCAACCGCAAAAAACGATAGACCATGTCCCATGGCCGGGGGCTCCCGGTCGTGTTTTCCGGCGGCCCTCCATCCGACCCCGACCCGGCCGGAGGCGGAGGGCCGCTTGCTTTTGTCCCGGCCTTGTCGCGCTGACAGGTCCACAACGACGCCGTCCCCCGGGACGGACGACGCCATCAGGAGGTTCCATGGCCGCCGAGCCGACGAACAAGATCATCTACTCGATGATCCGCGTGAGCAAATTCCACGACAAGAAACCCATCATCAAGGACATCTCCCTGTCCTATTTCTATGGCGCCAAGATCGGGGTGCTGGGCTTAAACGGCGCGGGCAAGTCCACCCTGCTGCGCATTCTGGCCGGCGTGGACAAGGATTTCCAGGGCGAGACGGTGCTCACGCCCGGGCACACCATCGGCTACCTGGAGCAGGACCCGCTGGTCGATTCCACCAAGACCGTGCGCGAGGTGGTCGAGGAAGGCGTGGCCGAGACCGTGGCCCTGCTCAAGGAATTCGAGGAAATCAACGCCGCTTTCGCCGAGCCCATGGACGACGACGCCATGAACAGGCTCATCGAGCGCCAGGGCGAGGTGCAGGAAAAGCTCGACGCCTGCGACGCCTGGGACCTGGACAGCCGGCTGGAGATGGCCATGGACGCCCTGCGCTGCCCGCCGCCCGACACCCCCGTCTCCGTGCTCTCCGGCGGCGAACGCCGCCGCGTGGCCTTGTGCCGCCTCTTCCTCCAGAAGCCCGACATCATGCTCCTCGACGAGCCGACCAACCACCTGGATGCCGAAACCGTGGCCTGGATGGAGCATTTCCTCCACAACTACCCCGGAACGGTCATCGCCGTCACCCACGACCGCTACTTCCTGGACAACGTGGCCGGCTGGATCCTGGAACTCGACCGGGGCCGGGGCATCCCCTGGAAGGGCAACTACTCCTCGTGGCTGGAACAGAAGCAGGAGCGGCTGCGCCAGGAGGAAAAGACCGAAAGCGAACGGGTCAAGACCCTCGCCCGGGAACTCGAATGGGTGCGCATGTCGCCGCGCGGCCGCCACGCCAAGTCCAAGGCCCGCATCGCGGCCTACGAATCCCTGGCCGGTCAGGAGTCGGAACGTCTGGCCAAGGATCTCGAAATCTACATCCCGCCCGGACCGCGCCTGGGCAAGAACGTCATCGAGGCCGAAGGGGTCGCCAAGGGGTTCGACGACCGGCTGCTTTTCGAAAACCTGACCTTCACGGTACCGCGCGGCGCCATCGTCGGCATCATCGGCCCCAACGGCGCGGGCAAGACCACGCTGTTTAAGCTCATCACGGGCCAGGAAACGCCCGACGCCGGCACCTTCAAGCTCGGAGAAACCGTCCAGCTCGCCCACGTGGACCAGAACCGCGAAAGCCTCGATCCGGAAAAGACCGTGTTCGAGGCCGTCGGCGAGGGCTACGACACGATCAAGCTCGGCAACCGGGAGGTCAACGCCCGGGCCTACGTGGCCAGGTTCAACTTCACCGGCCAGGACCAGCAGAAAAAAGTCAAGGTGCTCTCCGGCGGCGAGAAAAACCGCCTGCATCTGGCCCTGATGCTCAAAAGCGGCGCCAACGTGCTGCTGCTCGACGAACCGACCAACGACCTCGACGTGAACACCTTGCGCGCCCTCGAGGAAGCCCTGCTCGCCTTCGCCGGCTCGGCCCTGGTCATCAGCCACGACCGCTGGTTCCTCGACCGCGTGGCCAGCCACATCCTGGCCTTCGAGGGAGAAAGCCAGGTGGTCTTTTTCGACGGCAACTTCACGGAATACGAGGCCGACCGCAAGGCCCGCCTCGGCGCGGCGGCGGACATCCCCCACCGCATCAAATACCGGCATTTCAGCCGGGCCTGAGTCCCCTGTTGCGGCCGGCGGAGGAAACCGCCGGCCGCAACTACGCGGAACGACGTCTTTTCGGATAATAATTTACTTTCATTTATTTAATAATCGGAAAAGAGACAATTTGATCCATGGTCATCCGGTTCGGGCCATGATAGGGGCCAAGGCCGTGGCCGCCATGCTTTCCATACCGATATTGCCCCAGCCCGACGATACGACATGCGGGCCGACGTGCCTGCACGCCATCTATCGCTACTACGGGTACGACCTGTCGCTGGAGACAGTGATCGAGGAAGTGGAGACCCTCCCCGCGGGGGGGACGCTGGGCGCCCTCCTCGGCTGTCACGCCCTGGCCAGAGGCTTCGCCGCCAGGCTCTACACCTTCGACCTCACGATGTTCGACATTACCTGGTTCGCCGGTGGACCGGCAACCCTGGCCGAAAAGCTTTCAGCCCAGCTCGCCTACAAAAACGACGACCCCGTCCGCGCGGCCACGGCCGCCTATCTGCATTTTCTGGAACTCGGCGGCGAAATCCGCTTCGAGGACCTGACGGCGGGCCTGATCCGTTCCATCCTCAAGCGCGACCGGCCCATCCTGGCCGGCCTCTCGGCCACCTACCTCTACCGCACGGCCCGGGAGCGCGACGAGAAAGGTTCCATGATCTTCGACGACCTGCGCGGCGAACCGTCGGGGCACTTCGTGGTTCTCAGCGGCTACGACCAGGAACGGCGCACCACCCATATCGCCGACCCGCTTCTGCCAAATCCCATAAGCTCCAGCCAATACTACGAAGTGACGCTCAACCACCTCGTGTGCGCGGTCATGCTCGGCATCATCACCCGGGACGCCAACCTGCTGGTGCTTTCCCCCAGGAAAAAAGTCCGGCCCGAGGGACGGCAAAGGAGCCTTTGATCGTGTCCGTCCTGGTGGTCATCGAGAATCCCGAGGACTGCTCCCTGGTTTTTTCCGGCGTGGAGCCGGTAGCGGCCCGGGCCTATCTCACCGACGAAACCTTCACCGGTCTGCGCGGCGTCAAGATCATCAACATCTGCCGCTCCTACCGGTACCAGTCCATGGGCTATTACGTGTCGCTGCTGGCCGAGGCGCGCGGCCACAAACCCGTGCCGTCGATCACCGCCATCCAGGACATGAAGTCCGTGGGCATCATCCGCCTGGCCTCGGAGGAACTCGAAGAGCTCATGGCCCGGGCCTTTGCCGACAGGACACCAGAAAAAACCAGTCTTTCCGCATATTTCGGAAAAACACCGGAAAAGGGGCTGGAACATCTCGCCTCGCGGCTCTTCAAGCTCTTTCCGGCGCCGTTTCTCCGGGCGGATTTCAGTTTCCAGAACGGCTGGCAGCTCCAGAACGTCTCGCCCATGTCCGTGAAGGAGATTCCCGAGGAGGAGCGCGACTTCGCCGAGGCGGTTTCGACCGAATACTTTTCCGGGAAAAAGCTCATCATCCCCAAGCGCCCCGTGTCCCGCTACGACCTGGCCATTCTGCACGATCCCGACGAACCCCGCCCGCCCTCGGACCCCCGGGCCATCAAGCGCTTCATCAAGGCGGCCGAAACCCTGGGCGTCGGCGTCGAGTGCATCACCAGGGAGGATTCCAACCGCCTGTCCGAGTTCGACGCGCTTTTCATCCGGGAAACGACCAACGTCGACCACCACACCTACCGCATGTCGCGGAAGGCCGTGGCCGAGGGACTGGTGGTCATCGACGATCCGGAATCGATCCTGCGCTGCTCCAACAAGGTCTATCTGGCCGAAGTGCTCTCGCGCCACAGGATTCCGGCGCCGCGCACGCTCATCGCCCACATGCGCAACATCGACCACATCCTGGAGGAATTTTCGCTTCCCTGCGTGGTCAAACAGCCGGACAGCGCCTTTTCCCAGGGCGTGGTCCTGGTGCGCGAACGCGACGAATTGCTGCACGAGGCCAAAAGGCTTCTCTCCAAATCCGACCTGGTCATCGCCCAGGAGTATCTTCCCTCCGAATTCGATTGGCGCATCGGCATTCTTGACAGAAGGCCCCTTTTCGCCTGCAAATACTACATGGCTGCGGGACACTGGCAGATATTGCGCAAGGGAAAGAGCGGCAAGGATATTTACGGCCGTGTCGAAACCATGCCCGTGGGCAAGGTCCCGCGGAAGGTCATCAACACGGCCCTGAAAGCCGCCGCGGCCATTGGCGACGGCTTGTACGGCGTGGACCTCAAGCAGGTCGGCAACAAAGTGTACGTCATTGAAGTCAATGACAATCCCAACATAGACGCCGGGTTCGAAGACGAAGTGCTCCAGGACGAACTTTATCTTCGCGTCGTGGAAGTTTTCCTCAAGCGCATCGAACGCCGCAAAACCGGGAGCCTGAACGTATGAGTCTGGCACGACCTCTTTTTTCCGCCTTCGGCATCGAAATCGAATACATGATCGTGGACCGCGAAACCCTTTCCGTGCTGCCCGTGGCCGACAAGGTGCTGGCGGCCGCGGCCGGCAAGGAAGATGCGGCGGACGTGGACATGGGGCCGATCAGCTGGTCGAACGAACTGGTGGCCCATGTCCTGGAGCTCAAGGTGAGCTCACCGGCTCCGAGCCTGTCCGGGCTGGCCGCGGCCTTCGCCGACCACGTGACCAAGGTCAACGCCATCCTGGAACCCCTGGGAGGGCGGCTCATGCCGACCGGCGCCCATCCCCTCATGGACCCCATGGCCGAAACCGTCCTGTGGCCCCACGCGTACAGCGAGGTCTACCGGGCCTTCGACAGCATCTTCGACTGCAAGGGGCACGGCTGGTCGAACCTGCAAAGCATGCACATCAACCTGCCGTTCGCCAACGACGAGGAATTCGGCAGGCTTCACGCGGCCATCCGGGTGCTGCTCCCCATCATGCCGGCTCTGGCTGCCTCCTCGCCCATCCTGGAAGGCAAATTCACGGGATACCTCGACGCCCGCATGGAGCAGTACTCCAGGAACGCCCGGCGGGTGCCGTCGGTCATGGGGCTGGTCATCCCGGAGGCTGTTTTCAGCGAGGCCGAATACCGGGAGCGCATCCTGGAACCGATGTACCGGGATATCGCGCCGCTCGATCCAGGCAAGGTGCTCCAGGACGAATTCCTGAACGCCCGGGGTGCCATCGCCCGCTTCGACCGCTCGACCATCGAGATCCGCGTGCTCGACACCCAGGAATGCCCCGCCGCCGACATGGCCCTGGCCGGCGTCGTGGTGGCGGCCCTCAAGGGGCTGGTCGAGGAACGCTGGTCCACCTACGAGGAACAAAAGGCCTGGGACACCCGCCAGCTCACGGATATTTTCAGCAAAACCATCCAGAACGCCGGACGCACACCGGTGCCGCAGGAATACGCCCGGCTTTTCGGGGTGTACGCCCCTTCGAGCATCCCGGCCCGCGTCATCTGGCGGCGGCTGGCCCTGAGTTCCATGCCGGCGATGGATTTCGATCCCGAGTGGGAAAAGCCCATGGCCATCCTGGTCGACCAGTCGAGCCTGGCTAGGCGCATCCTGGCGGCCGTGGACGGCGACTACCGTCCCCGGAACATTCGCGAGGTCTACGGCCGACTGTGCAACTGCCTATCCCGTAACGAGCCGCTCCATGTCGGAATTGGCCTTCCTTTTCTCGTGTGAGCACGGCGGCAACGCCGTCCCGCCGGCCGTCGCCCATCTTTTCGAAGGCCGCCGGGAGTTGCTGGATTCCCACCGTGGCTTCGACCTGGGCGCCCTCGAAACGGGACAGATCCTGGCCGAAGCCACGGGAGCGCCGTTTTTCGCGGCCACCACCACACGAATCCTCGTGGACTTGAACCGTTCCGTCGGCCATCCCGGACTTTTTTCAAAAATCACGGGAGAGCTCCCGCCGGCGGAGCGTTCGGCCATCCTGGCCGAGCACTACCATCCCCACCGGGAGGCCGTGGCCGCCGCCGTGGCCGAAAGGCTGGCGGCCGGCGCGACCGTGGTGCACGTGGCCAGCCACAGTTTCACCCCGCGCCTCCACGGCGTAACCCGTCACTGCGATGTCGGTTTCCTCTACGATCCGCGGCGCAAGGCGGAAAAGACCTTCTGCCTGGCCTGGATGCGGGAACTCGCCTGCCTGGACAGGGAATTGCTCCTGCGGCGGAACTACCCCTACAGGGGCGTCGCCGACGGACTGGTCACCGCCTTTCGCAAACGGTTCGGCGAGCGCTACGTCGGCGTGGAACTGGAGGTGAACCAGCGTTTCGCCCGGGGGGGTACCGAAGCCCTGGCCAGCATCAACGAGCATCTGGCCGAGGCCTTGCCGCG
>CAZNUQ010000088.1:0-8717 GCA_964576235.1 uncultured Desulfovibrio sp. | reverse complement strand
GAGCGTCTCTACGCCCTGCCCGCCGGCCCGTCAACACGTTTTTTCAAATCCCGCGCGACCGCCACGAACCGTTCCGTTCGCCGTCAGCGCGGAAGAGTAGAATTAGGCGAACCGGGGCAACCCGTCAACACAATTCCTCTTCCCTGTACACTGTTTTTTGCAATAAATTGAAATTTATTACTTTTTCATTACAAGACGGACGGATCCGGAACAGGAACGCCGCGCCCGGCCCCGGCCACCCTCTTGGCCTGGCGCATGCATGATGCGTGACCAAGCGGCAAGGTTTTCCCGCGAAACCCTTCGGCCACACCGGCCATACGCCGTTTGCCGGGCATGGCCGGGTCCGCCGTCGAACGACGGGCCGGGTTGAAGGCGGAAAAATCTGCCGGGCCGACGCAAAGGAAGGTTCACCATGGGCGCGCTTTGGACGGGAGTCTCGGGTCTTCTCACCTACAGTCAGGCGATAGCCTCCACGAGCAGCAACCTCGCCAATGTCAACACTGTCGGCTACAAGTCCTCGCGCATCCTTTTCTCCGACATGTTGAGCGACATGGCCGGCGGCACCTCGGACGGCAGCCAGATCGGCACCGGCTCCATGGTCGGCAGCGTGTCCATCGCCACGGGCGCCGGGGGACTGGACACCAGCAACAACACCACGGACCTGGCCATCGACGGGGATCACGGCTATTTCATCGTGAACAACCCCGACAACGGAAAGACCTATTACACCCGGGCCGGGAACTTCAATTTCGACACGGACGGCTATTATGTGACGCCAACCGGCTGCCGCGTCCAGGGATGGGCCGTGGACACCGCCGCCGTGCTGGCGGCCGAACGCACGGACGCGGTTCTGTCCCAGATTCCGACGACCGGTGGCGTCACCGACGTCCAGATCAAGGATTTCACCCTGCCCGGGCAGGCCACGGGCTCCGTGACGGTCGTCACCAACCTCGACAGCCTCGACGAGGCCGGCGCCAAGGACGCGACCGATCCCTACTTCACCATGTTCAAGGGATACGACGCCACGAACAGCCCCCCCGTGTCCAACGCCTCGTACTCGACGAACATCAAGGTCTACGACTCCGAAGGCGGCTCCCACACGCTGACGGCCTATTATTCCAAGGTTGGCGACGAATCCGGCAAGGAATACTGGGAATACATGGTGGCCATGAACGCAAGCGAGGACGGAAGTTCCACGACCAGCGGCACGAGCAAGGCCGGCGCGCTCATGATCGGCACACTGACATTCTCCGCCCAGGGGGTGCTGGAAAACGAGACGGCCTTCACCCCCACAGGTTCCGATCCCACCAATCTTTCCTCGTGGACCCAGGCATCCCTCGACTCCTCGGGCGTGCCCCAGATGTCCGCGACGTTCCGCTCCACGTCCAACGCCTCGAACATCCTGTCTTCACAGACCATCGACTTCAAGACGGGCCTTTCGACCTCGGGATCCAGTTGGAAGTCCGGCAGCGCGGCCACGGCGGCGGACATCGGAACGAACGCCACGGCCAATATCGGCTTCACACCGTCAAAGACCCGCAACGCCGCCAACTGCACCACCGGCTACGCCACCTCGTCCTACACCCAGACCACCGAGCAGGACGGCTACGCCTCGGGCACGCTCAAAAGCACCTACGTGGACCAAAACGGCGTCGTCTACGGCACGTTCTCCAACGGCCGCGACCAGCCGCTCTACGTCCTGGCCCTGGGGGACTTCATCAATCCCACGGACCTGCGCCGCGAAGGCAACAACCTCTTTTCGGCCACCACGGAATCGGGGGAGGCCACGATCGGGCGCGCCAACTCCGGCACCCTGGACGGCATCTCCGGCAGCACCCTCGAAAGCTCCAACGTGGACATGGCCACGGAAATGGTCAACCTGATCATCTTCCAGCGGGCCTTCCAGTCCAACTCCAAGGTGGTGACCACGGCCGACGCCATGCTGGAAAAGGCCCTCGAGATCAAACGCTAGGGGGGCGTCCCGCAAACGGAACGACGCGCCGGCAGTTTCCGGAATCGCCGCGCGGCGCCGCCCGGGGAGTCCTCAGCGCGCGTACTGCTTGCGCCATTCGTCGAGGAAAAGAAGCGAGGTTTCCAGGGGGGTCAGCCGTCCCTGGCGCGCCCGCACGGCCCATATCAGGTCGTCGAAGGACACGTCCGGCGGCAGGGAAAGCTCCCGCAAAAGCGCCGCCAAGTCCTCGCGCGCGGCCTCGGGAAGGCAGGAAAGCGCCTCCTCGCGCCGCGCCGGCGCGGGCCAGCCCGGAAGCCGCCGCGCCGTGAAGTCGAGCAGCCGGCCCATGCGGTCCGCGTAGGTATGCCCGGCCAGGGCCCTGGCCCTGGCTTTGGCGGCCATGGCGGCGCGCTCCCCGGGATGGGCGAGGTAGCGGGCCAGCAATTCCCTGAGTTCTTCCAGGCTCCCGAACTGGGCCAGTTCGTCGTCCCCGAAAAGCTCCGGCAGGAGGGTACGCCGGTCCACGAGCTGGAAGGCCCCGCACATGGCCAGCTCGAAGGTCCGCGGATTGACGAAATCCCCGCCAGAGACGAGTTGCGTGGCGGAAATGCTCGAGTGCAGGTTCAAATTGACGGTGGCGGCGTTGAATATCTTCACCGCCTCCTCCGTCTCCACCCGCCTCCCCCCCAGGCGCAGACGCGGGGCGAGAATCGCGTCCCCGTCCCAGTCGCTGCCGAAAATCCCCAGATCGAAATCCAGGAGCCGGGCGAACGCCACGCGCCGGTTCGGGTAGCCGGCGCCCATGAAGGAGACCTCCGCCCCGTAGCGCCGCCGGTCGACCGGCGAAAGGTCCAGGGGGCGATGCACGGCCGGATCGGCGGCAAGCGGCAGATACAGCACGTTTTCCTGACCGATGGCTGCCAGCTTCTCCGGAAAGGGTTCCTTCTGGATGACCGCAAAAATGTCGTAAAAGGGCGCGAAGGCCTCCCAGTAGGTGAAAAGCCGGAAATCCTCGACGAACCACATGGCCGTCCTGACCCCGTCGCGCCGCAGGCGCTTGAGGGCCTGCCGGGACAACGGCGCCTGGGCCAGCGCCAGCACGAGATCCGGACAAAACGTCTCGGCCTTGGCGCAGACGGCCTGGGACACCACCTGCAAAAAGCCCGTCTCCAGGTATTCCAGGCGGTCGGAAGTCACCCGCAGATCCCGCAGCGACGTGAAGGCCGGATAAAAGGCCGGGGCCTCGAAAACCTCCACCGTGTGGCCGAGGCCGGCCAGGGCGGCGGCGCAATGCCGCCCGACGGGCAGCGACCCGCCGTACATGGGCAGGACCACCAGGATGCGCAGGGCGCGGGCGATGTCCATGGGTTACCACTCCCCGTCGAGGGTTCCGCCGGCGCCCGGCAGGACCCAGTCCGTTTCCAGGCAATAGGCCTGGGCCAGTTCCCGGTCCACGGCCGCGGTTTCCCCGGCCCGCCCCGTTTCGGCCCGAAGACGCCGGGCCAGAAAGGCCCGCACGGACTCCCGGCGGTCGCGCGTCGGGTCCTCCCCCGCGACAGGACGGCAAAGGGTCCCGAGGGCGTCGCAGTCCGTGGCGTACCCCACCAGCCCCGGCGGCGGCGCGGCCTTGGCCGATCCCGCGAGCAGGCGGGGCAGCCCGGGGTCGGCAAAGGGCTCCCGGCACACGAGGTCGAGACGGCACGGGGCCGACTCGAGGCACGGCGCGCAGGGCGCGACCGCCTGCCAGACCGTGTGCCCCACGCCATAGGGCCCGGTTTCGTGACACCAGGCAGAGGAAAGGAAAAGCCCCGTCACCGGCACGCCGTGAAACGCCGCCAGGTGCATGGCCCCGGTGTCCGGCGTGAGCAGCCGGTCGAGGCCCGACACCACCTCGGCCAGTTCCGCCAGCCCGGTTCTGCCCGTAAGATCGCGACAGGCCTCGCGCACGCCGGGAGGCAGCCGCCGCATGAGCGCCCGGGCCTCGCCGGCCTGGTCCGCCGTGCCGAGGAGGACCAGGCCGCGCCCGCCCGCCGCCAAAAAAAGCGTCCGGACCAGGGGCGCCAGCAGTTCCGGGGGCAATGAACGCCTGGCCATGCGGCCGGCCAGGGCCACGCCGAGGCCTCCGCCACGGCCCGAGGCCGGCGGGTTGACCGCCTCCGGCGGACAGGGCTCGTCGTCGAGATGGGCCCAGATGTCGGCCAGGTTGAACCCGCCTCCCCGGCGGTCCCGGGCCAGCCGGAAGACGAGGCGCAGAAGGCCGTCCTTGTCGGGCTGGCCGGCGAACTGGCGGTAGCCCCGCTGGATCTCGGGAGGGAACATGGCCGAGACGGCCATGCCCATGGGGGAAAAATTGAGGCAGAAGACCCGCTCGAAGGGGATCGCGGCAAGGGTCTCGAAGACCCGGCGCGCCTCCAGCACCCGGGCCTCGGCCGGCGCCCCGGCCATGCCCGGCAGGCCGTGGGCAGGCAGGCCGTGGACCACGGCGAACGGATAGAGCCGGGAGGCCAGGGCCGCCAGGGAATGGTCCACGGCCAGGTGGACCTCGCCGCCCGTGGCCGCCGCCCGGCGCCGCAGGCCGAGCAGGAGCCGCCGGGTCTGGACAAGATCGCCCAGCCGGGCCAGTTGCAGGGCGAGAAAATGTCCCACGATGCGCCGCCTCCGGTCATTTGGCCGCAAAATCCATGTGAAAAAAAGCTCTTTTCGGACGCCGCGTTCTTCTGATATAGGAGCCTTCCATGCGGTATTATCCTATCTACGTCAATCTTCACGGCAAGCGTTGCCTGGTGGTGGGCGCGGGGCAGGTCGGCCGCCGCAAGATCGCCACCCTGGCCGATTGCGGCGCGGCCGACATCCTGGTCCTGGATCTGGCCGAACCCGACGCCGCATGCGCCGAACTCCTGTCGCGCCCGGAGGTGACCTTCGCCCGCAGGCCCTTCGTCCCGTCCGACCTCGACGGCCGTTTCCTGGTCATCGCCGCGACCGCCGACGAGGCCCTCAACTGGGCGATCAGCCGGGAATGCGCGGCCCGGGGCATCCTGTGCAACATCGTCGACCAGCCGGAAAAATGCAGCTTCATCGTGCCGGCGCTTTTCACCCAGGGAGACCTCACCGTCGCCATCTCCACCGGCGGCGGCTCCCCCGCCCTGGCCCGAAAGATCCGGCAGGGGCTGGGAGAATTTCTCGGCACCGAGTACGGGACGCTGCTTCTGCTCATGAGCCGGCTGCGGCCCATGGTCCTGGCCCTGGGCCTCGGCAGCCCGGAAAATTCCAGGATTTTCCGCGAAGTGGTCAACTCCCCGCTCATCGAGGCCCTGGAACGCGGCGATGCGGCCGCCGCGGAGGCCATCCTGCGGGACATCCTTCCGGCCGCGCTGCACGGCGAAACGGCCGGACTGGTTGCGGGAGCACTCCTCCATGCCGGCGCTTAACGTGTTCTTTTTCCTGGTTCTGGCCGGGTATTTCGCAGGGGCGACCCTGTACCTCCTCGGCGTGGTGTCCGGAAAAACCGGCCTGCGGCGGGCCGGCGCCGGCCTGACCGCGACCGGTTTCGCCCTCCATACCGCCGACCTGGCCGTCCTGCTCGCCGGCGAGGGCGGCACGGCGCTTTTGTCGGGCGAGTTCTACTTCAGCCTGCTCGCCTGGTGCCTGCTGCTCATCTGCCTCTTCCTCTGGTGGCGCCTGCGGCTGGGCATGCTCGGGGTGCTGGCCGCGCCGCTGGCCCTGTTCCTCTTTCTCTCCTCCCAGGCCGTCACGGCGACCCGGATGCCGTTGCCCAAGGCGCTGGGGGGGCTGTTTTTCGGCCTGCACATCGGGGCGTTTTTCCTGGCCATCAGTCTGCTCGCCATGGCCTGCGGCGCGGGCGTGGCCTACCTGTACCTGGAGCGCAAGATAAAGACCAAGGAGAAGCTGCGGGGCGTCTCCAAGGCGTTGCCGGCCCTGTCCACCTGCGACACGGTCAACCGATGGGCCGTGGCCGTGGGCTTCCCGCTGTACACGGTGGGCCTCCTGTCGGGATTCATCTGGGCCAAGCTCACCTGGAACCGCATCTTTTCCTACGATCCAAAGGAAATAACGGCTATCGGCGTCTGGCTGCTCTTCGCCTTCCTGTTCCACCAGCGCATGTTCCTCGGCTGGCGAGGACGGAAAACGGCCCGCATGGCCATCTGGATCTTCAGCCTGACCCTCGTGTCCCTGCTTGTGATCAACTTTTTCATGCCAACCCATCACAGTTTCGCGCGATATATCGATGGAGCATCAGATTTACCTATTCGGACTCAACCATAAAACCGCCGGGGTTGAAATCCGCGAGGCCTTCGCCCTGGGCGATCGGCCGAAGCTTGGCGGTCTTTTGGTGCATGGCGAGGCGCGCCTGCGCGAGGTCCTGGTCCTTTCCACCTGCAACAGGGTCGAAATCCTGGTCGTCGGCGCGCCCGGGGAAAACCCGCGCGCGGCCGTTCTCGCGGCCTGGGCCGACCACTGCGACCAGGACGAATCGCTGCTCGCGCCCCATTTGTACGAGCACCGGGGACTCGCCGCCGTGGAGCATCTGTTCGGCGTGGCCTCGGGACTCGATTCCCTGGTCCTCGGCGAGCCCCAGATCCTGGGACAGCTCAAGGCCGCCTACCGCAACGCCGTGGCCGGCGGCACCACCGGGGTCATTGTCAACCGGCTGTGCCACAAGGCTTTTTCCGTGGCCAAGAAGGTGCGCACGGCAACGGGTATCGGCGCCAGCGCCGTGTCCATAAGCTACGCCGCCGTGGAGTTGGCCAAGCGCATCTTCGGCGAGATGGCCGGCAAGAGGGCCATGCTCGTCGGTGCCGGCGAGATGGCCGAACTGGCGGCGATGCACCTGCTCAACGCCGGCGTTTCGGAAATCCTGGTGGCCAACCGGACCTATGCCCGGGCCGAGGAGTTGGCCGGACGCTTCAAGGGACGGCCGGTGGCCTTCGAGGAGTTCCTCTCGCGTCTGCACGAGGTGGACATCGTCATCAGTTCGACCGGCGCGCCCCATGTCGTCATCAAGGCCAGGGACGTGCGCGGCGTGCTCAAGACCCGCAGGCAAAAGCCGATGTTTTTCATCGACATCGCCGTGCCCCGGGACATCGATCCCGATGTCAACAGCCTCGACAACGTCTACCTTTACGACATCGACGACCTGCAGGAGGTCGTCGAGGAGAACCTGGCCCAGCGCCGCGAGGAAGCGGCCCGGGCGCGGGACATCATACGCTTGCAGGTGGCGCGGTTCGGCGAGTGGCTCAAGTCCCTCGATGTCAAGCCGACCATCGTTGGCCTGCTGCAAACGGGGGAGGAGATCGCCCGGCGCGAGTTGCGCAGAACCCTGCGCCGGCTCGGGCCGGATATCCCCGAGGAGACCCGGCGGGCCCTCGAGACCCTGTCCGTCTCCATCAGCCACAAGATTCTCCATGAGCCCGTCTGCTTCCTCAAGCGCCGGGCCCGCGAGGAAAAAGGCGACAGGTTCATCGACCTCACCCGCCGCATGTTCAACCTGGACCGCGAAGGCGTCTCCCCCGACGCCCACGCCGACAGAAAACCACCCGTGGACGAAGACGACGCCTCGGACTTCGACGCGACGGAATAAAGCGAGCACACCATGCGATCCTATCTGATCGACGAGATTTCCGCCGACAACATGGAAATCATCGAAAAGCACCTGATTGAAAAGGGATTCAAAGGCCCCCTCGAGCACATCTATTACATCCCGTTCCCCCACGAGATGCTCAACGACGAGCAACAGCAGCACTACGACGCCTGCGGGCCCTACACGCTCATCCTGGAGACCGGACGCAACTGGCTCAAACTCGAACTGCTGGTGCGGGGACGCGGCAAGCTGCGCTGCTCCTGCATCAGCTACTGCACGCCCGAGCAAAGGCAGCAGATGATCGATTTCCTGGACAACTTCATCCGGGAACTCGACATCCCCGTCTAGCCGGACGCCTCCCGGGCCGGTCCGCCACGGCCTTCTCGGCGCGGCCCGGCCGGGCAACACGCCATGACACGTCCGATCCCTCCCGGGGAGGGGCCGTCCCCCGCCCTCCCCTTCCGTCTCCGCGATCTGCCCCGGCGCCTCGCCCGGTTGTGCCTGGGCGTCGGCGCCTTTATCACGGACGAATGCGGCCACACCCCGGCCGGCGCCACCTGGATCGCCGGCTACTCCGGCGGCCCGGACTCGGCCGCCCTGCTCGCCGTCCTGGAGATTCTCGCCCCGCGCCTCGGTGCCCGCCTGGAAGCGGCCCACCTGGACCACGGGTTGCGGCCGGATTCCGCCGAAGAAGCCCGGACCGCCCTGGCCCGTTGCCGGGAACGCGGCATCCCCTGCCAGGTCCGCCGCGCGGACGTGGCCGCCCTGGCCCGGACACGCGGCACGGGCATCGAGGACGCCGGCCGCATCGCCCGCTACGCCTTCTTCGAGGAACTTCTCGCCGGAAGGGAAAACGCCTGGATCGTGCTCGGGCACCAGCTCGACGATCTGGCCGAAGACCAGCTCATGCGCCTTTCGCGCGGCGCGGGCTGGCCGGCCCTCGGCGGCATGCCGGCCCTGGACCCGCGACGGCGCATCCTGCGCCCGCTGCTCCTCACCCCCCGCCGGGAGATCGACGCCCTCGTCGCCGCCCTGGGGCTCCCCGTCGCCCGCGACCCCTCGAACACGGACCCGGCCTTCCTGCGAAACCGGGTGCGCGGCGCCATCCTGCCGCTTTTCGTCGCCGAGAACCCCCGCTACCTCGAGGCGGCGGCCAGGCTGTGGCGG
>CAZNUQ010000087.1:0-8822 GCA_964576235.1 uncultured Desulfovibrio sp. | reverse complement strand
CGCCATGGAGGATGCCCAGGCCCTGCTCGAAGGCGCCGGTTTCCGGCTGGACGGGTCCACGAAAGGCCCGGCATGACGCCTCGCCGCTCCAGGCCGGCCAGGGCGTGGCGGGCCGTTTCGCCGTGGCCCGGCCGCGGCCGAGGTCCGAAACGGACCGGGCCTGCCTGTCCGTACGGCAGAAAGTGCGCGATCTCCTGCGGCGGGAGGCGACAGAAGGGCATTGACGGGGGGGCAGCCCCGCCTGTACCCCTTGCCCCGCGTCGACCGGGGCGCCGCGCCGGCCTCCCGGAACGCGCCGCCGGAACCGTTTTCCCTCAAGCCCCAAGAGAGCCCTTCATGCGCGTCGAACAGGTCATGCACGCCTCTCCGGAAACCCTGACACCGGAGCACAACATCGAAAACGCCCTGGCCGTCTACAAACGCACGGGGGTCAACTGCGTCCCCATCCTCGGGCCGGACGGCGCCCCGGTCGGCATCCTCACCATCTTCCGGGTGGTGGACGCCCTCAAGCAGGGGCTGGGCGTCGACGCCCCCATACGCGCCGTGATGGACCAAAACATCGTCAGCGTGCGGAGCGACGAACAGTTCGAAGTCGTCTGCCGGATGCCCATGGAGCGGCTGCTCGTGCTCAACGAGCACAACCGGCTTGTCGGGGTGCTCACGAAAATGGAGCTGATCCGCAAGGTCTACGACGCCTTCGACACGGCGGAGCGCCGCACCAACGAACTGCGCCAGATCATCGACTGCGCCATGGACGGCATCCTCGTCCTCGACCACGCCGGCCGCGAACTCTCCAGGAACCAGCGCTTCGCCGAAATGGCCCCCGGCTGGCCCGCCGGAGAGGGAACCCAGGAGGGGCCGGTGGCCGCCGCCATCACCAGGAGCATCGCCGAATGCCGCGCCGGGGGCAAGGCGTTCGCCCGCCTCGTGGAGGAGGAGGGACGCGGCCGCATGGCCCTGGCCATCTCCCCCCTGCCCGACCAGGACATGGCCCCCTTCCGCTACGTCCTGACCCTGCGCGACCTGACCGAGATCGACGCCCTGCGCCGGGAGGCCGACCGCCGCGAGCGGGAGATCGAGGCCCTGCGCACCGCCCATTTCGACGAGGAACCGCCCGTGGCCCAAAGCCCGGCCATGGTCAGCCTGTTCCAGCAGGCCGCCCGCATCGGCCGCGTGGACTCCACCGTTCTCGTCACCGGGGAAACGGGCGCCGGCAAGGAAGTCGTGGCCATGCACATCCACCGGCACAGCCACAGACGCAAGGGCCCCCTCATCCAGATCAACTGCGCGGCCATCCCCGAGCATCTCCAGGAATCGGAACTCTTCGGTTACGAAAAGGGCGCGTTCACCGGAGCGGACCGTTCCGGCCGCATCGGGCTTTTCGAGGCGGCCGGCGGCGGCACCCTGATGCTCGACGAGGTCGGGGAAATGGGCCCTGCGCTCCAGGTCAAGCTCCTGCGGGCCCTTCAGGAAGGCGTCTTCCACCGCATCGGCGGCCGCGCCCCCATCCGCGTCGACGTGCGGATCATCGCCATGACCAACCGCGACCTCAAGCGCATGGTGGTCGAAAAAACCTTCCGCGAGGACCTCTACTACCGCCTCAACGTCGTGCCCCTGGCCGTGCCGCCCCTGCGCGAACGGCCGGAGGACATCATCCCCCTGGCCGAGCATTTCCTCGCCCAGTTCACCCGCCGCCTGCGCCGCCGCTTCGAACTGGCCGACGAGCACCGCCGGCTGCTCGCCGCCTACCCCTGGCCCGGGAACGTCCGGGAACTGGCCAACGTCATGGAACGGCTGGTGGTGCTCTCGGACCTGGAGGAAGGCACCGGCACGGTCTGGCGCTCCCTGGCCACGGCCACCGGCCGGAGCCGCGAACCTGTTCCATCCGTGGACCAGGCGCCCGGCGGGGAAAGCCTGCGCGAGGCGGTCAGCCGCTTCGAACGCGGCCGCATCGAAAGCGCCCTGGGAGCGGGCCAGAGCCTGCGGGGCGCGGCGAAACGGCTTGGAATACCCCACACGACCCTGCTGCGGAAACTGCGCGAGCACGGCCTGACGGTCCGGAATTGAACCATGGGCCGGAAACGGACCAGACGACCAGATTCTCCTTCCGCATTTATACCTTGAAATAACACATTTTTTCAAAAGAACCTCCCCACATCCACCCCGTTCCGAAAAGACGCCACCGCCCCGAAAAACAGCCGCCAACAGACTGAAATGGCGTCATATTTCGCCATTGGCCCGATCCTTGTTTCAGACAGGACCGCGCTTGGTTCCGCGCGAACGAAACGGAGGTGTACCATTGATTGCGGAAACACGGTTCGATCTTGTCGTCATCGGCGGGGGGCCGGCGGGCTATGTCGCCGCGGTCCGGGCCGCCAGGCTCGGCGGGCGGGTGGCCCTGGTCGAAAAGGAAGGCCTGGGAGGCACCTGCCTCAACAAGGGCTGCATTCCCACCAAAACCCTCATCCACGGTGCGTCGGTGCTGGCGGCGGCGTCCGCCGCAGCCGAATGGGGCGTGTCCTGCGACCGGCCGGCCATGGACATGGCGGCGCTGCACGCCAGGAAGGACCAGATCGTGGCCGGGCTGGCCCAGGGCATTTCCAAGCTGCTTTCGACAAACGGCGTGACCGTCCTGCGGGGGCTCGGGCAGGTCGAAACGCCGGGGGCCGTGACCGTCTCCGGCCCTGACGGCCGGGAAGTTCTCCAGGCCCGCAACATCCTGCTCAGTCTGGGCGCGCGCCCGGTCCTGCCGCCCATTCCCGGCCTGACCCTTCCGGGCGTCGTCACCAGCGACGCGCTCCTCGCGGCCACGGAGATTCCGGAATCCCTGGCGGTCATCGGCGGCGGGGTCATCGGCATGGAGTTCGCCTGCCTTTACGCCAGCCTGGGCAGCCGCGTCACGGTCATCGAGGCCGCCGAACGCATTCTTCCCATGGTCGATGCCGAATTGCTCAAACGATTGACGCCGATGTGGAAACGCAAAGGCCTTTCCATCGAACGCGGCGCGAGCGTGACCGGCGTCGTGGAGCGCGACGGAATGCTCGCCGTCCTTTACGAGGGCCGCGACGGGGCCAGGGAAACCGTGTGCCGGACCGTCCTGGTGGCGACGGGCCGCCGTCCCCTTCCCGTCGACGGCATCGTCGGACTGCCCGGACTGGAACGCCTGGGGCCGTTCGTCGCCGTGGACGCCGGCATGCGGACCTCCATCCCGGGGATCTACGCGGCCGGCGACATGACCCCCGGTCCCATGCTGGCCCACGCCGCCTCGGCCGAGGGGATCGTGGCCGCCGAAAACGCCATGGGCGGCAATGCGGCCATGGCGTATGACGCCATCCCGTTTTGCGTCTACGTCACGCCGGAAATCGCCGGGGTGGGCCTCGCCGAGGAAGCGGCCGGCAGTCGGGGCCTGGACGTGGCCGTGGGCCGGGCCGCCTACGGCGCCAACGGCCGGGCCCAGACCCTCGGCGAGCCCCAGGGAATGGTCAAACTCGTGGCCGACGCCGCCAGCGGACGGCTCCTCGGCGCGCACCTGTTCGGGGCCCAGGCCAGCGAACTGGTGGCCGAGGCGGCCCTGGCCGTGAAAAACGGCCTCACCGTCCGGCAACTGGCCGATACCGTGCACAGCCATCCCACCCTGTCCGAAACACTCGCCGAGGCGGCCACGGACCTGCTCGGCGCCCGGTCGCGCGCGGCCTAGGCCGCGGCTTCCCATACGGAGTTCGCCATGAACAGCTACAGTCTCTGGATGTTCGGCCTCGCCCTGGCCTACACCATCCTTCTCGTCAGCCTGGGGCAGGTCATGAAGCGCCGGGCGAAAAAGGGCGAGGATTACTTCGTCGGAGGCCGCAGCTTCGGCCGTTGGACGGTCGCTTTCTGCATCACCGGCCTCTTTTCCGGATCCACCTTCATCGCGGTCCTCGAACTCGCCTATCTCAAGGGCATTTCGGCCATGTGGTACGGCGTGGCGGAACTGTCCCACGTGCTCATCATCGCGCTGGTGCTCATCGGCCCGTTCCGCCGCAAGATGATGGTCACCATCTCCGGGCTCATCGGCGACAAGTACGGCCGCGTGGCCAAGGCCATCGCCGGGGCGATCACGGCCTTCACCTTCCCCATGTGGTCCGTGGCCACGGCCCTGGCCTTCGCCTCGTGCATCAACGCCATCACGGGCATCGATCTCATGACCGCGGTCATCATCACCGCGGCCCTGCTCTACGTGTTCCTCCAGGCCGGCGGCATGTGGTCCGTGGCCATGACCCAGACCGCCAACTTCTTCGCCTACATGGCCATGTTCGCCGTGGCCATCTACGCCGTGTGCGTCCATCCCGGCCTGGACGGGCTGTCGGCCTTCATGGCGCAAAAGCCGCAATACGCCGATTTCTCCGGCGTGGGGCTGCAGACCATCCTGGCCTGGTTCGGCACGTTCTGGATCAACGTGCTCCTGGCCCAGGCGGCCTTCCAGATGTCCCTGTCGTGCCGCACCCCGGACGAGGGCCGCAAGGGGCTTTACATCGCCGCCGGATTCAACGTCATCTTCATCGTGGTCGCCATCGTCGTGGGCATCGCGGCGGCCGCGGCCATGCCCGGCAACGCCCGGGGTCTGGTGGCCGTGCCCCGGTACCTGATGGAAACCCTGCCCGCGCCGCTGGTCGGCATCTTCACCCTGGGCGTCTGGGCCTGCGCCCTGGGCTGGGGCGCGCCGTGCCAGTTCTCCGGGGCCACGAGCCTCGGCCGCGATGTCGGCAGCGCCCTCAACCCCGCCGCCTCCGACGCCACCCTCGTGCGCTACACCAAGTGGTCCCTGACGCTGCTGACGGTACTCATGGTGATCTTCGGCTACATGCGCTCGGAGCAGGCCGCCTGGTGGAACATCTTCGCCTGGACCGCGCGCAACGGCTCGACCTTCGCGCCGGTTGTCGCGGCGCTGTTCTGGTCCCTGGCCGGGCGCCGGGGAGCCACCTGGGCCCTCGTGGCCGGCTTCGCCTCCGGTCTTCTCTGGAACCATCTGGGCGGCTGGGCGGTCGGCAAGTTCTACTGCAACACCCACCCGGTCTGGGTCGCCATGGGCGTCAACATCTCCACCCTGGCCGTGATCACCCTCCTCGACGGGAACTGGCGTTTCGCCCGTCCGCAAAACGGAAAGCGGTTTTTGCGCGACATCGGACTCCTCGGCGCGGCCGTCTTCACGGCCGTCAGTTTCGCGGCCTCCGGCTGGCTCGCCACGACCGGCCTCATCGGCATGTTCGTCTTCATCATCATCCTGTTCCTGTGGCTGGCCATCATCGCCAGCACCGTGGAACAGGAGCCGGCCCTGGCCGTCGAGACCGCCAGGTAACCGCCGGATATCGGCACGCATTGCATCGCAAAGAGGAAACAATCATGAATACCGTGAATGTCGAGTGGAAAGGAAAGATGCGCTTCGATGGCCGGGACGCCGAAGGCCGCGTGGTGACCATGGACGCCTCGGCGGTTTACGGCGGCAACAACGAGGGGATTCGTCCCATGGAGTTGATGTTGCTCTCCCTGGCGGGGTGCACCGGCATCGAGGTGTGCAACGCCATGAACAAAATGCGCCTGCCCTACGACACCTTCGGCGTCTCCGTCGAGGCCGAACGCCGCGAGGCCGTTCCGCAGGTGTTCACGACCATCCGCGTGCATTACGCCGTCACGGGCGAGGCGCTGACCCTGCCCAAATTCGTCAAGGCCTTCGAACTCGGGGCGGTCAAGTATTGCTCCGTGGCCAACATGGTCAAACAGGCCTGCGTCGTGTCCTATTCGTTCAGCCTCAACGGGGAGCGGCACGAGTATTCGCCGGCCGGGCGGTAAGCGCCGCTCCGGGCCGGAAGACCGGGGGGCGCCCGCCGCGCGAACCGCCCCCCGGCCCCCTCGCCTCCCATCCCGGCCGACCCCTTCCCGCCGGAGACATCCCCTCCCTCCCCAATGGGGCGATGGCCTCAGAAAGGAAGGACCGCCGCAAGACGCGCCGCGACACGACGTGGCGGCACAAGGAGACACAACATGAGCGACCCCGCCATTTCCGAAATTCCCGGCGATCGCCGCTATTCGACCGAGCATGTATGGGCCATGGAACTCGATGGGGAAGTTGTCTGCGGCATCACGGACTTCGCCCAGGACCAGTTGGGTGAGGTGGTCTACGTGGGGCTTCCCGCTGCCGGCACGCACCTCGCCGCCGGAGAAAGCTTCGGCACGGTGGAATCGATGAAGTCCGCCAACGAGCTTTATATGCCGGTGTCCGGGGAAGTCACGGCGATCAATGCCCTGCTCGAGGAAAATCCCGACATGGTCAACACCGCTCCGTACACGGGGGGCTGGCTCATCCGGGTGCGCCCGGACGGGGCGGAAGCCGTGGAGACGCTGCTTGCGGACGCCGCGTACCGTTCCTTCCTGGCCTCGCTCGAAAACGAGGCATGAGTCCGGCGGGAGGGACGGCGCGCCGTCTTCCCCGTGAAGACCGTTCCCCCGGCTCCCCCCACGCTACGACATGCCATGTTCGACCCGAAAAGCGGGTGGCGGCCTTGCCGTCGCCCGCTTTTCACGTGCGCCCATTCCCGGCCCCCCTCCCCAAACAGTCTGGCTCATGCTACCGTATCCTCCCCGATCCCCGACGCCGGGCCCCACCCCGGCCAAACCGCCCGTCGAGGAGGACCGCCATGTTCCACTCCATCAAGTTCAAACTGATCGCCACGCTGCTTGCAGTCATCGTTGCCGCCATGGCGGGGAACTTCGCCATCGTGGCCGTGACCGTCAGCAATCAGGCCACGACCGCCCACCTCGAGGCCGTCAGGAGCGAACTGGCCCAGGTGGACTACGCCATCTCCTTGTTTCTTGACGAGAACAAGCAGAACGCGGACATGCTGGCCGGCTTCCCCGCCGTCCTGCGCCTCGACGAGGCCACCACCAGCCATTTGGGCACGACAGCCAAGAGCAAGGCCGCCCCCTGGGCCGACGACCGCGTGGGACGGGAACTCGTGGAACTCTTCGGCGTGGTGCAAAAAGCCCACCCAGCCTACGTGGAGGTCTTCGCGGGCACGGAGAAGGGGGCGTTTCTCAGCGCCCTGGTGGACGGCGAGATGCCCGCCGGGTATGACCCCCGCCCGCGCCCCTGGTACAAGGAGGCCATGCGGACACCGGACGCCGCCATCGTCTCCAAGGCCTACCTGTCCACGACCGGCGAGGCCGTCACCAGCATCCTGCGCGTGATCAGGCGCGACGGCAGGATTCTTGGCTGCGTGGGCATAGACATCTCGCTTAAAAAGCTCACCGACCTCGTGCAGTCCATCCGCATCGGCGAAACAGGCTACATGGTGCTCATCCAGGACGACGGCGTCGTCATGGCCGACCCCAGGCACCCGGAGTACAATTTCAAGAAGGTCGCCGAAACCGGCGCCAAGCACCTCGAACTCCTGTTCGAGAAGGGCTCCGGCCATGCCGAGGTCGTGGTGGACGGCAAGGCCTGCGTCGGCTTCGTCCTCACCTCGGCGAAAACCAAGTGGAAGCTCGTCGGCCTCATGCAACGCGACGAGATCATGGCTCCGGCGTACAAGACCATCACCGTGCTCGTGACCACCGGCCTCGTCGCCCTTCTGGCGCTCGCCGGCGCCATCTGGTTCGTGTCCTCCCGCTTCATCTTGCGCCCGCTGATGCGGGTCGTGGATTCCCTGGAGCACATTTCCCAGGGCCGGTACGACCACCGCATCCGGCACGCCCGGCGTGACGAAATCGGCGCCATCTACGACGCCCTCAACGACACGGCGGAAAGACTCGGACGCAACATCCAGGAAATCGAGTCCCAAACCCGGCAGGCCGAGGAAAAAAGCCAGGTCGCCGAACAGGCCTCCCGTGAGGCCCAGGAGGCCAGACAGCAGGCGGAGACGGCCAGAAGCGACGGCATGCTCCAGGCCGCTTCCAGGCTGGAGGGTATCGTCGCGGCCGTAACCGGCGCCTCGGAGGAACTCTCCGCACAGATCGAGCAGTCCAGCCGGGGTTCCGCGCACCAGGCCCGCCGCGTGTCCGAAACCGCCACGTCCATGGAGGAGATGAACGCCACGGTCCTCGAGGTGGCCAAAAACGCCGGCCATGCCGCCGAAACCGCCGGCGCCGCCCGCCTCAAGGGCAAGGAGGGGGCCGAACTGATCGGCAGAATCGTCCGGAGCATGGGGGAGGTGCAGGCCCAGACCGCGCAACTCAAGCGCGACATGGGCGACCTGGGCGTGCAGGCCGAAGGCATCGGCCGGGTCATGACCGTCATCACCGACATCGCCGACCAGACCAACCTCCTGGCCTTAAACGCCGCCATCGAGGCCGCCCGGGCCGGCGAGGCCGGACGCGGCTTCGCGGTCGTCGCCGACGAGGTCAGAAAACTCGCCGAAAAGACCATGACCGCCACCAAGGAGGTGGGGGAGGCCATCGCCAGCATCCAGCACGGCACGCAACTCAACGTCGACGGCGTGGAAAAAAGCGTGCGGCTCATCGAGAACGCCACCGTCCTCACCAACCAGTCCGGCGAGGCCCTGACGGCCATCCTGGGGCTGGTGGACGCCACCTCCGACCAGGTGCGCGCCATCGCCACGGCGGCCGAGCAACAATCCGCCGCCAGCGAGGAGATCCACAGGTCCATCGAGGACATCAACACCGTCAGCGAGGAGACATCCCGCGGCATGCGGGAAGCCGCCCGGGCCGTGGCCTCCCTGGCCCACCAGGCCGGCGAGATGCAAAAACTCATCGAAGAGTTGCAGGCCGAGGCCGAAAACGCCTCATAAAACGCCCGGCGGCGGCCAGGGGATGTGGTCTTCCCCTGGCCG
>CAZNUQ010000086.1:0-8874 GCA_964576235.1 uncultured Desulfovibrio sp. | reverse complement strand
CGCTGCATGGAGATGCGCTGCGCGGCGGACAGGCCGCCGAGGAGCAATGTCTGCTGCAGTTCAGGGCTGTACACCTTGAGGGTGTCGGGGATCGTGATGCCATAGCGGGCGGACGCCTCCCCCATGATCTGATCCCACCCGGCCTGATCCTTGGCCAGCGGCACCCGGGAGGCAATAAACTGATCCATGTCCTTGGCGATGGCCGCCTTGGCGGACTGCCGGTTCAGGGCGTTGTATTCCAGCCTGTCCGCCAGTTCAGGAGCGCCGGCCTGCCGCAATGCGTTGGTCGCCTCATCCTGCCCGGCTCCGGAGTTGATGGCCTGGGTGTAGGCGGACAGCGCGTTCTCGCGCCGGACAGCATCGGCATTCCCGAGAGACAGGGCCTGGTTGCGGAGATTGTTGTTCTGGATGGCCCCGAGGTCCAACTGGTCGATTTTGACCGGCGTGGGCGTCTGGAAAACAGGCATGTGTCCCTCCTGCTACGACCAGTAGGTGAGGTTTCGCGTTCCGTTCGTGAACGGGTTCGTGTTCGTTCCGTATCCGCTCGTCGACAGGTAGTTTTTCACGCCGCTATTCAAAGAATTCGCGACCCCGGACAACGCGTTGTTCTCGGCGGACGCCTTGGCCGATTCCGTGGAAGTCGTCGTCTCATTCTGTGCGGTGTCCAACTTGATGAGGTTGTTGGACGTGGTGTCCCACAGCCGCTGGATGTCATCGCCAAGGTTCGTGTACAGGCTGCCGTAATCCCTCCCGACATTGTAATACTGGCTGCCGAGGTTGAGCAGCGCATTCGCCTTGGCCTGCCCGACGGCGGACTTGCCTTGTGCCGCCGTCGCTCCAGCGTTATTGACCTGCGTCGTCGCGGCCTGCCCGACGTTCACGGCGTTCAGGTAGCGGGTCAGTATCTTGTCGAGGGAGGTGGAGGCATAGTCCTGGCCGTACTGGTCCAGGGCCTTTTGCTGCGATCCGGAAAGGAGCAGTCCTTTGGACGCTGCGGAGCGATCCAGGGCGTTGATGCCTTGGCTCAACTGGAATTTGTACCCGGGGTCGGACGTGATGGAAGAGGGGTCGGAAAGCAGGCCAGAATATCCCTTCAATCCCTGCTCGCCGAGCGCCATGTAGTTGGCCTCGTCCGACCGCACCCGGGAAAGGTAGTTGTCGAAATTGGCGTCGAGGCCGGACAGGGCGTCGATAGCCCGCGTCCCGTAGGTGTCGAGATCGGCGCGGCCCTGGATAATCCCCGCGAGCGCCTTGGCAACCTGCTCCTCCTGGTACTGCTTCGCGTTGGCGAAGCCGAGCATCAGGGCGATCTTGTCCATGTTGGTGGTTTCCTGGGTTTTCTCCTGGGCCTTCTCGGCCGAGGCCGAAGCGTTGGAACCACCGATGAGGGAAGCTCCCGCGCCAAGGACTGCGGAGCCCGCGGTGACTGCGGTCTCAATACCCATCATATCCTCCCGACGCAGGCTGTTTCCATTGGGGATATCCCGCGTCTTTCAAGCAACCGGGCAAGCGCCTTGTCCGTAGCCATGGCGCTTGCCTTGAATGCCCCGGCCCCGTTCGCCCTGGACCATTCGAGCATCTGATCCAGCATGCGGACGACCCATTTCCGCTTGACGTGGCCTTCAGGGAAGGAGGGCCGCATGTGCCATATCCATTCGGACGCGACGATATCGCCACGCGACCAGGGGAATCTCGAAAGAACCACGGCGCAGGCCCCGCACACACGGCCGGAAATATCCACGCACCAGAAGCCGGCATCCTGGGTTTCCATCAGATCAAGCAGGGTGTGGATGACGCTGTCCGTCTCGGGACGCAGGCCATGCTGCCCCCAGGGCATGGCCGCATCGCACTCCATGACGAAGTCGACCAGTTCCGCCAGATCCTCGTGCCGTGCTTCCCGGATCATGAAACCACCGCTCGGTCGGTCACGCGCCGCCAGCTCGTACCATCCGAAAAAGCCAGCACGGCGCCACCGATCTCGTTGCTCACGAAAATGGTTTTCCCAGCATTCGAGGCGGCCGTGGGGACAGTCGAAACCGTGAACGAGGGGAACTTGTGCTCTTCGAGCGCCGTCACCCGGGCGTTGATGGCGGGAACCTGCGTGGAGAGCGCGGAAATGGAACTCTCGGTTGTGGCTACCCGCGCATCCAGCGTGGACAGGGAGGTTTGCAGGGATGTGGCCGACCCCGAGAGCGTGGAAACGTCGGCGTCGATGGCCGTGGTAGGTCGCCCCAGGGCCTGGCCGACGCGGCGGTACAGCAGCAAGAGCCACGTGGCCCACGTTTTGGAAATGCGGCCGTCCGGGCCTGCGATATTGTCCCGTACAGGGGGAGACGGAAGCGTGTCAGCCATTACGCGGCTCCCTTGGAGATGTCCCCGTAGGCTCCGAGGATCGCCAGCCTGACGGGATCGGTGCAGCGGATTTTATACATGCGGCTTCTGGACTGCCCGAGGCGGCGCCACTCGGCCCTGGCACGATATTCGCCCAGGGCGCCCAGGCTGGCCGTCTGCTCATTGGACCACGTGCGACCTCCGTCGTCGCTCCACGAGAGCATGATCTGGGCGCCATCCGTCACGCCTGTCTCGACATCCAGCGTGAACCGAGAATGGATCAGCCGCTTGTCCTCGTCGCCGACCGGGGCGGTGACCCTGACCCGCTCGATGGGCATGCCGGCTTCGGTCAGCGCCTCGGGGTCCAGGCGGTAGATTTTCCCTGTGGAAACGTCGCCGACGAAATGTTTGTTGCCGAGCCGGGCGTAGCAATTCGCCCGCCAACGCCCGAGGCCCCAGGACGCCCGCTCGTGCCACATATCGGTGGCCGCGTCGTAAACCCAGGTCACCCCGGCGGAGGGGAACGTCAGGACGTAAAAGGTGTGCCCCTCCATGGCGTAGGCGAACGCCCGGGCATCATCGATGCGCGAATAGCCCGTGATGGCCGCCTCGATGGCCCGGGTGGAGATGATCCTGGGGATGTAGCCCTCGGCCCGGACCACGGCGCCGTTCGTGGCCAGCCAAAACTGCGTGTTGTCCGCCTTGGCCACGGACATACGGGCCGCGCATCCCGTCTCGACAAACGCCCCGGAAACCCTGGATAGGGGGAATGTCGAGTCTCCGGAGTTGTACCAGACCTCCACGGTCTTCTCGCCGAAAAGCCAGACCTCCCGGTGGTCGACCTGTAACGCGACCAGTCGGTCGGGGTTGCTCTCGGCGGACGCGAAGTCAAGGGCGTCGATGCTCGAGGCGTCGTAGAGCGCGGTCACCCAGAACTGCCCGCTCGACGGGGTGATGCCGATCATGTACCCGTCGAGGTAGTCGACCATGGCCGCGCCGGGCCACGTCGCCGTGGTGATCCTCGAAAACGCGCCGCTGGCCAGGGTGTAGACGTACCCGTTCGGGTTGTCGGACAGAAAAACCTGAACACCGTTGTCGCCCATGCTGACAGGGCCGGTCGAAGTTTCGAGCGTCCCGAGCACGGTCGTGACGCCCGTGGGCGTCACCTTGCAGAGCTTGTTGGCGCAGACGGCATAGAGATCGCCTGTCGACGCGGCCCACAGCCCCCGTACCTCGCCCCCCCCCGCCAAAAGCGTAGCGAACTCCGTCATCCCGGGAGTGCCGAGCAACGCGGCCGGGCTTTTCGCGCCAGGACCACCGCCTTCGACAAACAGGTTCACGAGTTCCTGTCCGGACCATCCCGGGATGCGGGAGGAGTAGGCCGGGCCTACTACTGGAATCTTCACAGCAGACTGCTCCTCATGCACGTTGTCCCCATGATGGACGAGACCAGCGTGGCCACAGGCTGGGCGTTGATGGTACGCACGAGATCCAGACCGGCGGAGGCCATGGCCGACAACTCGGAAGAGGCTGACACGCCGTATTCTGGCGCCAGCCTGATCGCCAGATTGGCCGCCAGCGGGTCGAGGTATTCCCCGGGGAGGGCTACTTCGGCATCCAGCGATGCTAATGCGGACAGGGGGTCCCATCGGCGCAGGGTCAGCGAATATGCCTTGTCCGGGACGGGGTAGAGATAGATGGAGGCGGCAGGGTACAGATCATCATGCCACAGGGAGGTCGGCAGCCCAGGGAGCGCCTTGTTGGCGATGCCCAGGTAGTCCGCCTGGCTGATGCACGCCACGGGACGGTCACTGGCCCCGTCGTTGACGTAGGCTCCGACCACGCGGATCGGCCGCGTCGTCAATCCCACGGGGGATCTGGACACGATCAGGGTCTCAATTGTCATGTACGGGACGATGAGGTTGGACGCAGACCAAGAGGCAAGCATGGCGTTGGCGGCTTCCAGGGCGTCGGCGGCCTCGGACGCATTCGGCGTCTCGCCGGCCGCCAACACCTGGATAAGCCGCAACGCGCGGGCGATGAGCTTGCGGGCCGTGGTGGCCATTTACGCGACTCCGGCCATTTTGGCGGCAACCTGCTGTTGCAGCTTGTCGATGGCGGAACGCTTGTCGAGTACGAGGCCGAACCGGTCCTTGGCGAAGACGGCCAAGGCCTCCTTGTCCATGGAGGCGATCTCCTCCGGGACGGGCAAAGGCTCGGGCTGCGGAACGTCCACGGCCTCGATCTTGGCCGGGCTGTCCACCCATCCGTCGGCCAGGGCCCGGTCGACTTCCTCCGCCCCCTCGAAGATCACGGCGCCGTGCTCCTTATGGTAGAGCCATGCGGTGTAGGTCATATAGTCCTCACGGGGAGGGGGCGGTCCCTCTCCCCTGGTTGGCGGTTAACCCCAGACCCGGCAGGCCATTTCAGGACGCAGGGTCTTCATCCCGTACAGAATGTCGAAACGGGCCGGGAACTTGTCGTTCACGATGTCGAACCCGCGGATGTAGCGGATGGAGATGCCCTCGTAGACCTCGCGGTGGGATTCCCACCCGGAGGGAGGCATTTCCAGGTCGGCGGTGACCAGGGTGAAGGCGTCCTTGTGGAACGCCAGATTCTGGGGATACTGCGTGTTCGCGGTGCCCATGACGGTGATGGCCGCGTTGTCGGCCGGGGAACCGCTGACGTTCTGGTAGGGTCCGCTGGTCACAATGGCCGGGCTGATGGACAGTGTGGCGTTGCCGGAGGCGTCGGACGAGGCGTCGGCGGTCACCACGAACTGCTGCAGCGCCCCGGTAGACTGTTTGGACATGGTGTTGACCGCGTAGACGCCGGCGATGGTGAACACGTCACCGGCCTTGAGGCGGGACGCGGCGGCGGCCGTCCATCCGTCGGTGATCAGACTGGCGCCGGTCTGTGTCGCGCCATTGACCAGAGGCGTTCCGCCCAGGGGGCCGACCGTCTGGACGCCGATGTTCTGGTCCATGCCGATCTCGTCGAATCCGAGGATGTTGTTTCCGATCATGCCCTTCTTGAACTGGTCGGAGATGGCGCCCTGCGGATTGAAGAATCCGGACATGCCGTTGACGAGAGCGGCGTTGGCGGCCGGGTTCACCACCATGGACCGTCCGGTGGTCGGAACGGCGGCCTCGTTGAGCTTCTGACCGGCGGCCAGGATGACGGCGGCGGTGGCCGGCGTGGTGCCCGGGGTGCCGACGCTCTGGTAGACATCCTTGTAGAGGGCGCACAGCAACCGGTCGACTTCGTTGCCCAGGGTGGCGGCGGCCGGCTCGAGCACGTTCTTGCTGAAGTCGTCCAGGGACAGGGTCAGTTCCACGCTCGAAAAGGACACGTCGACGCCGATCTGGTTGGCCACGGTCAGCGTGGTGGTCCGCTGCTGGGTGTCCTGCGTGGACATGGTGGCACCCGTGCGGATGGCGTACTGGTTGGGCAGGCGGATTTTCAGATCGGAACCGATCTTTCCGCCGGACTTCGCGAACTGGTTGTCGTACTGCCGGTTGACGCCTCGCGCCATCACGAGGTTGTTCGTGAGCAGGCGCAGGAATTCCCGGGTGATAACGGAACTGTTGAGCAGCGTATTGGGCATGGGTTATTTCCTTTTGTTCCGCGCGGCCATGAACTCGCTGATGGGGACTGCGGACAAGTCCTTCCCCGAGGTGGCGCGGGAACCGCTCACCGGCTTGATCGGCGGCGGGGCTTTGGTGACTTTGTTCCGGCCGGCGGCCTGGATGCGCTCGGCCAGCCGGCCGATCTCCATGACCTGACGGGCCGGGGGCAGCGAGGCGATACGCAGGGCCTCGTCCGGCTTCTTTCCGAGGTAGTAGGCGACATCGGCGCCCACGGCGTCTTCCAGGGTCAACGCCTCGGCCATGATCGGCGTGATGACCGGCCCCCCTTCCTGGGGAGGGACCAGGGCCACGATGTCGAAGTCCGGATACTTCTCCTGGCCGGACTGGATGAGTTTGTCCGCGCGCTGCCGGCTTTCCGCCTCGGCCCGGGTCTGCGCATCCTGCCGTTGCTGGTTCTGGACGCGTTCCTGTTCGGCCCGGAATTCGGCCCGGACAGTCTGCCGGGTCTCATAGGCCAGCATGGCGCGCTGAAAGGCCGCGAAATCCTGGAAGTCGGACTCCCTGGGCGGCTGTTCCACCTGGGGCGCGGCATCGGTTTTGGGAGGCTGGCCGGCGCGGCCCTCGCGCTCCACGAGAATCTTGCGCAGGGCTTCGGCCTCGGCCTCGGCCTGCCGCCGGGCCCTGGTGATCTCATTGATGCGCTTTTGCAGGGGGTTCTCTTTGGGCTTTTTTTCGCCCTCGGATTCGTCCCCTTCCTGTTTCTCGCCTTCACCCTCGACATGTTCGTTCTGGGTGGCCTCTTCCTCCGGGGGCGACGGTTCCCCGTGCTGATCGTCGATCTCCGCCGTTTGCGCCTCGGCGTCGGGGCTGATGGTGGTTTCGATGATGTCGTCAGGCATGATCTCGCTCCTTGGCGTATTTACCCGGCGTACGGCCCGGCCGGTTCGGGCATGGAAGGCGTTGCCCCTGCCTCGAACTGCTGAGGCTGGGGCAAAAGACTCGCCACCTGATGGATGGCGTGAGCCTGCTTGGTCTTGAGGTCGATGGCCTTTCCCTGCAGGTCCATACGGGCCTTTTTGACCTCGGCATCGGCGGCGATGGCTCGGGCGTGCAGTTCGAGCTGTTCGGCCTGCACTCGCGGATCCGGGCCCTGCTGGTCGGCCTGCGCCTGTGCGGCGAGTTGCGCTTGGGCCTCGGGGTTCCCTGCGGCGCGGACCTGGGCCGGGAGGAGCGCATTGAGGCGCTCGGCGATCTCTTCGGCCTTTGGCCAATCCATGCTGCCGGCGATAAGGTCCGCGATGATGGGGGCGGCATTGGGCATGGCTTGGACGAACTGGATCATGGAGTTGGCGGCCTCGATGCGCTGCGTGGCGTACGAAGGCCCCACGGACACGGTGACATCGTATTTGCCGACCGTCAGGTCATGGAGCACGAGGTCGCCGCACCGGCGGTTGATCTGCACCTGCCTCTCGGACCCATCCACCCCCAGCACGCGCACGATGCGCTCCGAGTCGTAGACCCTGGGGATCAGGTCGACGAGGATACGTCCCAGAAGCCGAATCGCCCGGGCCAGATTGTCGAGATACGTGAACGTCGCGGTGTCGCTCTCGCGCTGCCTGGCCAGGATCGCCTTGCCGCTTGTCTCGTTGGACTTTTGGCCCAGGCTGGCGTCGTAGATGCCGACGACGCTTTTGATTTCATCCACGGCCTGCAGGCTGGAATTCGTGATGGCCGCGTTTGTACTCGGCGGGGCAATGCGTTCGGGTTTCTGGCCTGAGGCCTGGGTGTCGGGGTTGTAGGGCAGATAGGAGAACGCCTTGTTGTTGGCTTGGCTCCACATGTCCTCGAAACCCTCGAACATGCGCTTGGTCCCGATCCAGGGGGCTTTCGGGGCCAGTGCGATGGTCTCGACCTCTTTGGTGCGCGTGAAATTGTAGGCCTGCTGGGGGTCCTTGGCGTAGCGGACCAACCCCCATTGGTGGATCTCGCCCTCGACGTTGAGTTCGAATCCTGCCACGGGGACGACGGGGATGTGGTGGGCTCCGGGGATGTATTCGCGCGGGCCGTCCAGAACCTCCGCGCCGGTCATCTTGGACCACATGACCTTATGGGAATCGACCTCACGCCGAATCTCGTTGCCCGCGGCATCCTGGGCCACAATGGCGAAAGGATCCTCGGCCTGGATCGTTTCCAGGTCGTCCTCGTCCACCACCCGCCCGTCGAGGAGCTGCACGATGGTGCGCTTGACGGGTTCTTTCCAAAACGCCTCGACGACACGCACGGTTTCGATGACCTGGTCGCGCCGGTTGTCGATGTTCCCGGACGACTCCCATTCGACAGGGTCGGCGTCCGGGAATTCGGCTTCGAACGAGGCCTTGGGCATGTCGTCGATGATGTAGCAATACCGGGCATCCGAGAAATCGGGCTCCCTGCAATTCGGATCGAAGATCACCGTCAGGGGGTTCAACACCCCCTTGATTTTCAGATCCTGATCGAACGTGTCCTCGCCTGCGTATTCGGTGACGACGCGCAGGAACCCGCGATGGCCGCAGATGACCGGGAACTCGAACGCCCTGTCATAAGCCACGTCGGCCATGCTGATATTCTCGATGTTCCGGATGAGCCCCTCGAGGATTTCGGCGGTTTCCTTGTCCGCCCCGGAGTCGACTGGGGAAATCTTGATGGCCGGTCGGTTCTGGCGCTGATCGCCCACCACCTGGGCCACAAACTGCGGCAGGCGGTTGATGATGAGGCAGGGAAGCCCCTCGGCCTCACGTTGGCGCCGCACGTCCTCAGGCCACTGCGTCTCGCCGATGAAGAACCGAAGGTCGTCGGTCGCGGCCTGCCGTTGCCGGCGCCAGGAGTCGGCGTACTGCTTGAACCGTTCCCGATGCTCGGCAACGAACGAGTCGTGAGTGGTTCCGGACTTGCCTGCCATCTAGGCCCCCATCCA
>CAZNUQ010000085.1:0-9455 GCA_964576235.1 uncultured Desulfovibrio sp. | reverse complement strand
CCCGCCGCAGGCCTCCCGCCTCCGGAAGGGGCCCCGGACAGGGCATGGACGTTGCATGTTTTCCGGCCAGAGCCTTGGCCGGAGGTCCCGGGGCATGAACAGCCTGCATCGTATCGTCTTGCTGCTTTTCCTGGCGTTTTCCCTCGGCGGCTGCGCCTTTTCCGGAGGGGGACGCGAGCCCTATCCCGTCGCGCCCGGCACGGGCACCGTGGTGGATACCGCCCGGTCCCAGATCGGCGCGCCCTACCGGGGCGGCGGGGATTCCCCCTCCCGGGGCTTCGATTGTTCCGGTTTCGTCCAGTGGGTCTACGCCCGCCACGGCGTGCGTCTGCCCCGGCGCACCGACGACCAGGTCCGGATCGGCCGCGCGGTGTCCCGGAGCGAACTGCGGGCCGGGGATCTGGTCTTTTTCATGCCGTCGGCCAAATCCTCGAATCTGCACGTGGGCATCTTCGACGGCCACGGCGGCTTCATCCACAGCCCGTCCCCCGGCGGCCGCGTCCGGGAGGAAAGCCTGCTCGCCCCGTATTGGCGGTCCACCTACTACAAGGCCAACCGGGTTCTGCCGTGAAAACGGCAACATTCCTTTGACACACTTGTTTGATATTTTTAAAAATTGAAAAAAGTGCGGAAGGATCGTTCCTCCCGCCACAAGACGCAACGCTCCCCCGCTTTCGTCGCGGAGGCGCGCGGGATTTTCATGCGCGGCCTGTCCCTGCGGACCAAGATCAATCTGGCTATTTTCGCGGCCTTCCTGGCCGGCGCCCTGGCCTTCGGCGCCGTCCTGGCCGGTTTCCTGGCCGAACGCCAGGCCGCCGCCCGCGACAGGACGCGGGCGTTGCTCGCCGTCCTGGCCGCCCACCGCCTTGAGGCCCTGACCCCGGCACTTTCCGGGCGCGATGCCCCGGAGCCGGCCAGGGATATCCTCGAGCGGCTGACCAGGGTGGAGGGGGTTTCCGGGGCGGCCCTGTTCGACGCCGACGGGAACCTGCTGGCCGCGGCCGGCGAGCGACCGGTCCCGCCGCTGGCGGCCTCGCCCTCGGCCCCCCTGCCTTCCGGCCGCCTTTTTACCGTGTCGTCCGGGGAGGACTCCATGACCGCCAGCCTGGTGGAGCCCGTCGGCCGCCGGGAGGGCGAGCGTCTCGGCTTCCTGCGCCTGCGTTATTCCCTCGCGGATCTGCACGCCTTCACCCGCCGGGCCTGGGTCGTTTTCGGCGTCGGCCTGGCCGGGGCCTACCTTTTTTTGGCCACCCTGCTCAACGTCATGCTGCACCGGTTCGTGCTGCGCCCCGTCGAGTCCCTGCGCCGGGCCCTGGAGGCCGTGGAGGCCGGCGGGGCAGGCCTCGTGCTGCCCGTCGTCTCCCGGGACGCCCTGGGACGGACGGTCGCGGCCTTCAACGCCATGTCCGCCCGGCTCCGGGACTCGGACCGGGCCTTGGACCAGAGCAGGGCCGCCATCGAGGAACACCAGCGGCTGCTGGCCCGGCGGGTGGAGGAGCGCACGGCCGAACTGGCCCTGGCCAACCAGCGGCTGCTCGGCGAAATCGATGCCCGGCGCGAAGCCGAGACCAGCCAGGAGCGATCCCTGGCCCTGCACAAGGCCATCCTCGAATCCACGGCCGAGGCCGTGGTCTGTATCGCAGGACCGCCCGGCCACGAAATCCTGGCCTGCAACCAGCGCTTCCTCGACCTGTGGGACCTGCCCGGGGATTGGCCGTCCCAGGCCGGCTGCGACACCCGTTTCCAGGCGATGCTCGACAGGATGCGGGATCCCGAAACGGCGCGGCGGCGCGGCGCGGAACTGATGCAGGACGCCCGCGGCATCGACGTGGCCAACGTGGAACTGCGCGACGGCCGCTGCCTCGAACGCCGCAGCGGCCCGATCCTCCAGGGCGACGCGAGCCTTGGCCGGGTCTTTTCCTACGTGGACATCACCGAGCGCCGCCAGGCCGAGGAATCCCTGCGGCAGGCCCTGGCCCAGCTCGAACAGGCCAAGGCCGCCGCCGAGGAGGCCTCCAAGGCCAAGGGGGCGTTCCTGGCGGTCATGAGCCACGAGATCCGCACGCCGCTCAACGCCGTCATGGGGCTTTCCGAGGAGCTTTTGGCCGGCGGCGCCGCCGCCGACACGCGCGAGGACTACCTCGGCGCCATACGGGATTCGGCCGCCCACCTGCTCGGCGTGGTCGACGGCATCCTGGACTTTTCGAAAATCGAGGCCGGCAAGCTGGTTTTCGAGAAGGTCGATTTCGAGGTGCGGGAACTCGTCGACGGCGTGGCCAGGACCCTCGGCCCGGAGGCCCGGCGCAAGGGCCTGGGGTTCGAGGTCTCGGTGCGCGACGACGTGCCCCGCGTCCTGCGCGGCGACCCGGGGCGGCTGCGCCAGGTGCTCCTCAACCTGGCCGGCAACGCGGTCAAGTTCACGGCCGCCGGCCGGGTGTCCCTTGCCGTGGAGCCGGAGTCGGCCCCGGCCGCGCCCGACGGCCGCCTGGGACTGCTTTTCCGGGTGACGGACACCGGCATCGGCATGGACGCCTCCCGCCTCTCCGGGCTTTTCGAGCGCTACAACCAGGGCTCCGGGGCCATCACCCGCAACTACGGCGGGACGGGACTGGGGCTGGCCATCTCCAAGGAAATCGTGGAACGCATGGGCGGGCATATCGCGGCGACCAGCCGCAAGGGCGAGGGCAGCGCCTTCGTCTTCACGGCGCGCCTGGAGCCTAGCCGGACCAAGACGCCACGCCAACCGGGAAAGACCGCGGCCCCGGCGCCGGGAGCCCGCCCCCAGCGCATCCTCCTGGTCGAGGACAACGCCCTCAACGCCACCGTGTTCCGGTTGCACATGGAGCGCATGGGCCACAGCCTGACCGTGGCCAACTCGGCCCGGGAAGCCTATTCCCTGCTTGCCCGCGACCGGTTCGACGCCGTGCTCATGGATATCGAGATGCCGGAAATCGACGGGATCACGGCGGCCAGGACCATTCGGGCCGGAGGCCTTCCGGCCGCGCCGGCGCTCGACCCCGGGGTGCCCATCATCGCGGTCACGGCCCACGCCGTGGAGGACGTGCGCCAACAGTGCCAGGACGCCGGCATGGACGGCTTCGTGACCAAACCCGTCAACTACGGGCTTTTGCAAGGGCTCCTCGAGGCGGGGACGCGGGGACGCGTCCAGGAGCCGGCGACCGCGCCGGCCGGCCCCTCCGGGGAACCGCCCCTGTTCGATCCCGACGGCGCGCGGCAGGCCATGGCCATCACCTGGGAGCAGTACGAAGGGTTGGTCCAGGTCAGTTTCGCCGAGGGGACGCGCCGGCTGGAGGACGCCCGCCGGACCATCGACGAGGCAAACGCCCGGGACGCCGCCCTGGCCGTCCACAGTTTCAAGGGCGCGGCCGCGACCCTCGGGGCCATGTCCTGCCGGCAGCTGGCCGTGACCCTGGAGGCGGCGGTGCGTCGCGGCGACCTGAAAGAAGGCCGGAACCTCTGCGCCCGGCTCTGCTCCCTGTGGGAGAAAGTGGCCCGCGCCCTGGAGGCCCGGGGCGGCCCGGCCGGCGTTTCCTGAACGGGGCGTTGACACGCCGGGCCGCCGCCCCTGCCTCCCGCCGGGGGGAATCGTTCCCGCCCGGTCCTCCTTTTTTCAGCGCGACTCGATGCGTCCGTCATGGAGCGGCGTCAGCGGGCTCCTGGCGGTGACGTGGCGGGCCACCAGATCGGCGACCGGCGTGCCGTCGCGCTCCACGTCGCGTCCCCGGGCTTCCAGCATGGCGTAGCCGTCGCCGCCGCGGAAGAGGAAATCGGTCACGACGATCCGGTAGTCGGCCTTGGGATCGAGAGGGGCCGGGACGCCCGAGGCGTCGGCCACCCGGGCCTCGACGATCCGCCGGCCGGCGGGCCTGGACATGTCGAAGGCGTAGCGCAGCCCGGCCACCTGGAGGAACCGGCCGCTGCCCTCGTGCAGCCCCACGGCCGAGACGCCGTGTTCCAGCACGGCCAGCAGGTCCGCCCCGGATAGCGTCAGCATGGTCGCCGTATTGGGAAACGGATAGGCCGTGAGCACGTCGCCGAGGGTGACGGCCCCCGGCGCGATGCCGGCCCGGACGCTGCCGCCGTTGACCAGGGCGGCCACGGCCCCGGCCCGGCGCCCGGCGTCGAGCAGGGCCTCGGCCACGAGGTCGCCGGCCGCGCATTCCTCCTGGCGGCAGGAGGCCGCGCCGAGGGGGCCGTCCGCCCGGCCGAGGACCGTGGCCCGGAACGCCTCCAGGGGCTTGGCGAAACGGTCCACCTCCCGCCGCGTCTCCGGATCCTCGGGCACCGAGGCGTCCAGCCGCACCGGGTTGCCGTCGTAGGCGGTCACGCGCCCGGTCGCGTCGAAGACGGCATGGAGCACCCCGAGATAGCGGCCCCAGTAGCCCGCCGTGACGATCAGGGTCCTGCCGCCGTCCGGCCCCTCGACCACGAGCGGGCACGGCCCCACGGCCTCGGGATAGCCGTTGCCCAGCAGCACGTGGCTGTGGCCGCCGACGATGATGTCGATGCCGGCCACCGAGGCGGCGAGCTTCCTGTCGCCGGCGAGTCCGGCGTGGGAGAGCACGATGACGATGTCCACCCCCTGTTTTTTCAGGGCGGCGACGGCCTTCTCGACGGACGGCCGCAGCGGGGGGAAGGCGAGCCCGGTGCCGGGGCTCGACAGCTGGGCCGCCTTGGGCTGGGTGACGCCGACGATCCCCAGGCGCCTGCCGCCGATTTCCCGGACGACGTACGGCGCCACGAGGCCCCCGAGTTCCGGGGAGGCCGCGGCGTCCAGGTTGGCGGCCAGCACCGGGAAGCGCAGGGACTTGATGAAGGCCGCCAGGGTGGCCGGCCCGTCGTCGAATTCGTGGTTGCCCACCGCCATGGCGTCGTATCCCAGGCGGTTCATGAAAAAGGCCGGGGCCTCGCCCTTGTAGCGGGTGAAAAAGAGCGTCCCCTGGAACTGGTCGCCGGCGTCGAGCAACAACGCGTTGCCCCCCCCGGCCCGCTCCCGGGCCACGGCCGTGGCCAGCCGGGCCGCGCCGCCCTGGCACTTGCCGGCGGCCTCCTTGTCCTTGTCGCATTGGGCGCCGAACTCGTCGAAGGCGGCCAGGTGGGCGTGGATGTCGTTGGTGTGCAGGATGGTCAGGGCGTAATCCCCGCCGGCCAGGGCCGTTCCGGCCGCCAGAAGCCAGACGGCCAGGGCCGCCCCAAGGCGTTTCCATCGCATGGCGTTTCTTCCTTTGCGCCGTTCCGGCCCCGCCGCGCGCTTGGCCGACGAAACCACTTGACAGACGGCGCGTTTTCGAATTTTTAACTCAACATCAGGAGAATGCAAGAATGATCGACGAAATCGACCGTCGTATTTTGATGATCCTTCAGGACAACGCCCGCACCTCCAACGCCGACATCGCCCGGGCCGTGTCCATGGCCCCCTCGGCCGTGCTCGAACGGGTGCGCAAGCTCGAACGCAAGGGGGTCATCACCGGCTACGAGGCCCGCATCGACCCGGCCGCCGTGGATTTGGACCTCACGGCCTTCACATTCGTCAAGACCGAGGAACCCGTCGGCGCCATCGACACCGGCCCGCAGCTGGCCGCCGTGCCCGGGGTCCAGGAGGTCCACTACGTGGCCGGCACCGCGGCCTACCTCATCAAGGTCCGGGCCCCGGACACCCGCTCCCTGGCCGAACTGCTCAAGGTCATCGGCCGGCTGCCCACCGTGCGCGACACCAATACCACGGTGGTGCTGCAAACCGTCAAGGAAACCGGGGCCCTGCCCCTCGGCCCCCAACACGAACCCGGAGAGGAACCATGAATTCCCCGCTCGACGACGCCATCCGCACACAGGGCAAGGCCTTTTTCGCCAGCATCCGGGGCGAGTCGCCTTCCATTTTCAACAAGGGTTTCTGGACCGGCAAGGTCATGGACTGGGCCATGCAGAACGAAGCCTTCAAGGTCCAGCTGTTCCGGTTCGTGGACGTGCTGCCCTACCTGACCACCTCCGACAACCTGGCCCGCCACATCGAGGAATACTTCGCCGGCGGCGAGGCCGGGGACATCCCGCCGGTGCTCAAGTGGGGCGCCGAGAAATCCGGGCTGCTCGGCGGCGTGGCCACCAAGCTCATGGGCAAGGCCATCCGCGCCAACATCGAGGGCATGGCCCGGCAGTTCATCGTGGGCGAGACCACCAAGGAGGCGGTCAAGAACCTGGCCAAAATCCGCAAGGACGGCTTCGCCTTCACCGTGGACCTCCTCGGCGAGGCCACGGTGTCGGAGCGCGAATCCGACGCCTACCGCGACGGCTATCTGGAGGTTCTCGACGCCATCGCCGCCGAGCAGGCCTCCTGGAAGGCCTTCGGCTCGGCCGCGGGCGGCCTCGACTGGGGCAGCGCGCCCAAGGTCAACGCCTCGATCAAGCCCTCCGCCCTCTATTCCCAGGCCCGGCCCATGGACTTCGAGGGGGCCGTCGAGGGCATCCTGGCCCGGATGCGGCCGGTCTACCGCAAGATCAGGGCCATGGGCGGCGCGCTTTGCATCGACATGGAGCAGCTCAAGTACAAGGACATCACCATCGCGCTGTTCAAGCGCCTGCGCAGCGAGCCCGAATTTCGCGACTACCCGCACCTTTCCCTCGTGCTCCAGGCCTACCTGCGCGACACCGAGCACGACCTGCGCGAGCTCATCGCCTGGGGCCGGGCCGAGGGCCTGCCCTTCGGCCTGCGGCTGGTCAAGGGCGCCTACTGGGACTACGAGACCGTCGTGGCCAAGCAGATGGGCTGGCCGGTCCCGGTGTGGACGAAAAAGCCCGAGTCCGACATCGCCCACGAGAAGCTCGCCCGGGTCATCCTCGAAAACAGCGACCTCGTCTACTTCCAGTGCGCCTCCCACAACATCCGCACCATCTCCAACGTCATGGAGACGGCGGCGGCGCTTGGCGTTCCGGACAACCGCTTCGAATTCCAGGCGCTTTACGGCATGGCCGAGCCCGTGCGCAAGGGCCTGCTCAAGGTGGCCGGCCGGGTGCGGCTCTACTGCCCCTACGGCGAACTGGTGCCGGGCATGGCCTATCTGGTGCGGCGCCTCCTGGAGAACACGGCCAACGAATCCTTCCTGCGCCAAAGCTTCGCCGACGGCGAGGCCGAGGACATCCTGCTCGAGAACCCCCGGGACACCCTGGAGCGCGAGCTGGCGAAAAATCCGCCCCGGGCCCAGGCCGCGCCCGAGCCCGTCAACGGCCTGACCGCCTTCCGCGGCGAGCCCCTGGCCGACTTCACCATCGCCGAACTGCGCGCCGCCTTCCCGGCGGCCATCGCCGAGGTCCGCAAGAAGGCCGGCCGGGTGCTGCCCCTGGAAATCGGCGGCCGGGCCGTGGAAACCGCCGACCGCATCCCCACCGTGAACCCGGCCGATCCCGGCGAGGTCCTGGCCCAGGTCTGCCAGGCCGGGCTGGCCGAGGTGGACGCGGCCATCGCGGCGGCCGACGCCGCCTTCGCCGCCTGGCGCGACAGGACGCCCCGGGAGCGGGCCGACGTGCTGCTGCGGGCCGCGGCCATCGCCCGTCGCGACCTCGTGGCCCTGTCCGCCGTCCAGGTCCTCGAGGTCGGCAAGCAGTGGGACCAGGCCTACAACGACGTGGGCGAGGCCATCGACTTCCTGGAATACTACGCCCGCGAGGCCGTGCGCCTGGGCACCCCCCGGCGCATGGGCCGCGAGCCGGGCGAAAAAAACCACCTGCTCTACGAGGGCAAGGGCGTTAGCGCCGTCATCGCCCCCTGGAACTTCCCCCTGGCCATCTCCGTGGGCATGGCCTCGGCGGCCATCGCCGCCGGCAACACCGTGGTCTACAAGCCGTCGAGCCTGTCGTCGCTGGTCGGCCACGGCATGGCGGCCATCTTCAAGGAGGCCGGCCTCCCCGACGGCGTCTTCAACTTCTGCCCCGGCCGGGGATCGGTCATGGGCGATTATCTGGTCGAGCATCCCAAGGTCGCGACCATCGCCTTCACCGGCTCCATGGAAACCGGCCTGCGCATCATCGAAAAGGCGGCCAGGGTGCTGCCCGGCCAGGCCTACTGCAAGCGGGTCATCGCCGAGATGGGCGGCAAGAACGCCATCGTCGTCGACGACGACGCCGACCTGGACGAGGCCATTTTGGCCGTGGTCTACTCGGCCTTCGGCTTCCAGGGCCAGAAGTGCTCGGCCTGCTCGCGGGTCATCGTGGTGGAGGCGATCTACGAGAAGTTCATCGCACGTCTGACCGAGGCCTGCGCCTCCCTCAGGATCGGGCCGGCCGAGGACCCGGAAAACGCCATGGGCCCGGTGGTGGACGCCGCCGCCCAGAACAAGGTCAAGGAATACGCGGCGCTCGCCCACCAGGAAGGCAGGGTGCTGGTCGAACGCACGGCCGAGGGCCAGGGCTATTACGCGCCCCTGGTGGTGGTCGAGGGCATCCGCCCCGAACACCGGCTGGCCCAGGAGGAAATCTTCGGCCCGGTTCTCGCGGTCATGCGGGCGGCCGATTTCGACGAAGCCATCGCCTGGGCCAACGACAGCCGCTTCGCCCTCACCGGCGGCGTCTTCTCCAGGAGTCCCAAGCACCTGGACAAGGCGCGCCGCGAATTCCGGGTGGGCAACCTCTACCTCAACCGCAACTGCGTCGGCGCCATGGTCGGCCGTCAGGCCTTCGGCGGCTCGAAGATGTCCGGCGTCGGCTCCAAGTCCGGCGGCCCGGACTACCTGCTCCAGTTCATGGAACCGCGGGTGGTCACGGAAAACACCATCCGGCGCGGCTTCACCCCCATCGACGAGGACGACGAATGGGTGGAATAGCCCGGAGGGGATGAAACGTCCCATGCGTCCAGGAGGGGAGCCCGCCCCTCCTGGGCCGCCCCCTTGACGCCCGGCCCCGGGCATCGCAAGAGCAGGAAACGGCTATCCGCCAAGGGGGGCTTCATGAAAGGGATCGCCTGGTTCTGCCTGGCCTGCTGCCTCGCCGTCGCGACGGGCTGTTCCAGAGGACCGTCCGAGGCCGAGGTGGAAACGGCCTTCCGCGAGGCCTTCCGGAAAAACGACTTCATGGGTTTCCTGGACAGCGCCGTGCGCATCGAAGCGTTCCAGGTGGACAGAATCGACAGGAAGGAGGACGGCGTCTACGAGGCCGCCGTGACCTTTTCCTCGTCCGCCAGATTCGGCCCGCTCTCCCTCGGCGGGGCCACCCGGACGACCGTGCGGCTCAAGAAGCTCGGGGAGCGGTGGGTGGTGCTGTACTGACCCGGTGTTCCGCGCCACGGCCTGTCTTCATCAAAGGAGACCATTGCCCAATCGGGGGGAACGGGATGCCCCGGCGGCCATGGTGTTGGTCGGTTGCGGCGCACAGCGCGAGCCGCGTTCCAACGGAGCGCCGCGGCAGAAATGTGTTGACTTGAAAAATGATGAATATTAAAAATTATCAAT
>CAZNUQ010000084.1:8368-9956 GCA_964576235.1 uncultured Desulfovibrio sp. | reverse complement strand
CGCCTCCTTGTCCCTGGCCTCCTGCCACGGGCCGAGCATGCGCAGCACGTACTTGCCGAGCATGTCCGTCTCCATGTTGACGGCGACGCCCGGCTTCCAGGTCGCAATCGTCGTCGCTCCCTGGGTCGAGGGGATGACGTTGACCGTAAGGTGGCCGTCGCCGCAGTCGTTGACCGTCAGGCTCACCCCGTCCAGGGCCACCGAGCCCTTGGGCACCACGAACATGGAGAATTCCCGGGGGAAGGTGAAACGATAGCGCAACGACTGGCCGGCGGGCGTGACCGATTCGATGGTGGCCAGGCAGTCCACGTGGCCGGAGACGAGATGGCCGCCCAGGCGGTCGCCGAGAGCCAGCGCCCGCTCCAGGTTGACCACGCTGCCGGGTTTCAGCTTCCCGAGCCCCGACTTGGAGAGCGTCTCGGCCGAGGCGTAGGCCGTGAATTCCCGGTCGCCGGCCGTCTCCACGGTCAGGCAGGCGCCGTTGACGGCGATGGATTCGCCGACGACGATGTGGTCGAGGTCGAAAAGGGCGCTGATGCGAAACCGCGTCTCGTCGCCGCGCGCCTCGGCCGCCGCGATCCGTCCCAAACCCATCACCAGTCCGGTAAACATGGTAGCCTTCCTCTCGTGAAACGTAACCAGCCAAAATCATGACGGGATTCCCAACGGTGAAGCCCTTGGGCCGCCGGAGGCATCCCTCCCCGATCGTGCCCTGGTCCCGTTGCAGCAAATGGGGCTTCCTGTCCAGCCCCCGTCGAAGCCGGCCGCCGGCACTGGTGTATGCCACTTTTCCACGCCTTGCCATCCTCGGCCCGGGGGCAAAGACCGTTGGCTCCCGGGCAAGGATTGCCGCGACCGTGCCGGGATTGGTCCGGGAATTGCTTCCGCCTTCCCGACCGACAAAATTCCGGCGGCGGAGAACTCCATGGCCAAACCGTTCCGTTTCAATCTCGAGCGCGTCCTGGACATCCGCGTCCAGTTCGAGGAGCGGGCCAGAATGGAACTGGCCAAGGCCATGGCCGCCGTCGCCGCCAAGGAACGCGAACTCGCCCGCCTGGAAAACGAAAAGGCCGCCCGCGAGGCCTCCATGGCCCAGAAGCCGGACCTGACGCCGGACGACCTCTGGCTGTGGCGGGCCTACCGCGAACGGCTCGAACAGGATATCAACCAGGCCCGGCGGCAGCTCGCGGAACTCGAGGAGGCCCGCGAACGGTGCCGCCGCACGGCGGTGGTCCGCTCCAAGGACAGAAAGCTCCTCGACAAACTCAAAACCAACAAGGCCAGACGCCATGCCATCGAAGAAAACATCGCCGAGCAAAAGGAAAACGACGAAATGGCTTCGGTCCGCTACCAGCCCCCGGCGGTCTGACGTCCTGGCCCGCCTGGCGGCGCGTCTGGAACGCCTGGCCGGCGCCGTCACCCCCCGGATCACCAAGGTCCTGGGCGTATTCGTCATGATCGCCGCCGTAAAGCTCGGCATCCTGGTGTTCATGGGCCTCGACCTGCTGCTGCCCGAGCCGCCGACCCCCCAGGTCGCCCAGGTGGGCGCCGTGCGCGCCCCCATCCCCGCCCCCCTGCCCGGCCCGAC
>CAZNUQ010000084.1:0-8268 GCA_964576235.1 uncultured Desulfovibrio sp. | reverse complement strand
CAGCAGCCTCCGGCCCAGCAGGCCCCGGCCGCCAAACCCGCCGCGCCGGCGCCCACCGCCAGCCCGGACGCCAACGCCCTCATGAAGCGCCAGGACGAACTGGACCAGCGCGAGCAGGCCCTCAAGTCCATGGAAGCCGACCTCAACACCCGCGTGGCCAAGCTCAAGGAGATGGAAACGAGCATCAAGGCCATGCTGGAGGAGGCCAAGGGGATCAAGGATCAGAAACTCAAGCACCTCATCGACGTGTATTCCAACATGAACGCCAAGCAGGCCGCCAAGGTCCTGGAAACCCTCGACAACAACATCGCGGTCAAAATTCTGGCGGGCATGCGCGGCCGGCAGGCCGGCGAGGTCCTCAACAACATGGAGGCCAAAAAGGCCGCCGGCCTCACCGAAATGCTCACCAAGCTGCAACTGCCGCCCCAGGACGACGGACAGGGAGGGATGTGAGGAACCCATGCCCCGGCTGCGCCTGACCCTCGCCTACGACGGCACGGATTTCGCCGGCTGGCAGCTCCAGCCCGAGGGCTTCGGCCGCACGGTCCAGGGATGCCTGGAAGAGGCCCTGGAACGGCTGTGCGGCCGCCCGGTCCGGGTCCACGGCGCCGGCCGCACCGATTCCGGCGTCCACGCCCTGGCCCAGACGGCCCATGCCGACGTGCCCGAATCCCGGACCGCCATCCCCTGGCAAAAGGCCCTCAACGCCGTGCTCCCCAGGGATGTGCGGGTGGTCGGGGCGGTTTTGGCCCCGGAGGACTTCCACGCCCGGTACAGCGCCGTGGGCAAGGTCTACTGCTACACCCTGTGGACCGAGCCCGACTACGTGCTGCCCTGGCGGCGCCGCTATGTCTGGGACGTGGGCCGTCACGCCCCCCTGGACGTGGCGGCCATGGACGCCTGCGCCGCCCTTTTCGCCGGCTTCCACGATTTCGCCGCCTTCCAGAACGCCGGCTCGGAAGTCAGGACCACCACGCGCCTCGTCCACGGCGTGGAACGCCTGACGGACGCCGCGGCGACGGAGATGGTCTGGCGTTTCCGGGCGGAAGGCTTCCTCAAACAGATGGTGCGCAACCTGATGGGCGCGCTTGTCGCGGTGGGGAGCGGTAAAGTTTCCCCCGAGGACATCCGATCCGTCTTGACGAAGGGGCAAAGAGGGCTCGCGCCGGCGACCGCGCCGGCCTGCGGCCTGTGCCTGCATGCCGTGGAGTACGGGGATGGCCGGGGGCGTAAGCGACATCTATTTCACCAGCCTGCGGCTGGCCAAGGGTGAGTCCGTCGCCGAGGCCTCGCCCGCGCCCCTCGTGCGGGCTCCCGGAGGCGCCGTCGTCTCCGGCGGCGACGGCCGGACCGGCCGGGAAAGCGCCGTCGACGGCCTGACGGCCGGACTCGTCCGGCGCCTGGCCGGTTTCGAAAAGGCCCTGGCCCGGTTCGTGTGGCCCTCGGGCGCCTCGCTTTGGGAAAACGCCCGGCTGGTGGTCGGCGATCCCGGTCTCGACGGCCGGGTGGCCGCCACTACGGCCGCGCCCGGCGAGGCCGTAAATCCCTTCAAGTACTTCTCGGCCGGCAAGACCGCCATCGCCGCCTCGGGCGTGCCCGCCGGCGACTACGCCTTCACCGTGGCCCAGGGGAAAACCGAGGAAACCTTCGACGTCGCCGTCGGCCCCACGGATGCCTGGGGGACGGTACTCGGCAAGGTGGCCTCGGCCATAAACGCCTCGGCCGGTCTGAGCGTCCGGGCCGATGTCGTGCGCCAGCGGGCCCCCTTCGAACTGGACCCCTCCCTGGCCGCCGTGGGATCGCTCCTGGCCCTCTCCGTCAATCCCCGCCGCCTCGCCCAGGACGTGACCGTGGCCGACGTCTCCGGCGACCTCCTCGAACGCCTCGGCCTCGCCGCCGCCTCGTCCGTCGCCGCGCCGGCCCAAACAGGCACGCTGCTCGTCGCCGCCCCGGAACTGGCCCAGCCGACCTTCATCCATTCCGGGGCCTTCGACCCGAACGCGCCGGCCGGCCTTTCCCCCGGCCTGCATACCTTCTCGGCGGCCACGGGCGCCGGCGGCCAGCCCGTCACCTACGTCTCCACGGCCTTCGACCCGGACGCGGCCACGACCCTTTCCCCGGGCGCCTACCGTTTCGGCGTCTCCCTCGGCGGGCAGACCCGCGACCTCGCGGTCACGGTCAAGGCCGGCTGGACCTGGGGCGATGTCCAAAACGCCGTGGCCGGCCAGATCAACGCGACCCCGAGCTCGACCTGGAAGGCCGACGGATCGGGTACGGAACTCGTGGGCGCGGCCGGGTTCGCCATCCCCGGCGTCGAGGCCGCCACCCGCGCCGTGTCCCTGCCTTCCGCCACCGACCCCGACGCCGTCACGGCCGGTCGGGTGCTCTCCGTGAGCGCCGCCGGTTCCTCCGGCGAGGCCCTCGTCCTGACCGACGGTTCCGGAGGCATCCTGACGGCCCTGGGCCTCACCGCCCCCCTTCGCGGCACGGTCGTGTCCGTGGCCGTGAGGCCGGGCGACACCTGGGGCGAGGTGCTCGGCCGGGTGTCGCGCGATGTCGGGCTGGCCACCTCGCGGGTGTCCGCCCGGTCCCCGGAGCGAACCATGCCGTCCGACGCGGTGCCCGGCCTGCGCCTGACCACGGCCGGCCGGACCGCCGAACTGGTTCTCCGGGACCGGCGGCTCGGGGAGTCCCTCACCCTCGTGGACGGCGCCACGGGATTTCTCGCCGCCCTCGGCATGAACGCCACCCTGCCCGGCCAGGACGGGGAAATTCTCGTCGACGGGGGGCCCGTGTCCTCGGAAAACAACGCCTACGCCCTGCAGTCCGGCCGGCTGAACCTTTCCGTCGAGGCCCAGGCGGCCGGCCCGTTGCCGCTGACCGTCACCAGAAACATGGAAGAGATCGAAACCCGCCTGGGCGACGTGGTCGGCGCCTACAACGACCTGCGCAAGTACCTGTCCGCCAACCGGGATTTCTTCGATGCCGCCCTGGCCGGCCGCCTGGAGGCGCCGGTCGCGGACAACTGGCCGGGGCTCGCCGGCCTGGGCTTTTCCAAGACACGCGGGACAGGCCTGCTCTGGATATCCAGCGACGCCTTCTGGCGCGCGATCGCAAATGACGCCGACGCCGCCGGCGCCACCCTGGCCGGGGTTCCCTCGGGCCTCGTCCCCGCCTGGAAGACGGTCGTGGCGGACATCGGGAAGGCCGGCGCCAAAAGTTTCCTCGCCCCGGAAACCGCCCACCTCGAACGCATCGCCCCGCGTCGCACCGCAGCGGACCTGGAAAGGAAAAACTGGCTGGTGGATCTGTTCGGCTGAAAGGGAAGACCGGGGTTCCGCCCCGCGTTTCGCTTCCGGGGCTCCGCCCCGCGCCCCGCCGGGAGGGGGTCACCCCCTCCCGGACCCTCCCGATCGGGGGGACCGGGGGGCCTGAGGCCCCCCGGCGGGTCCAGGGCAGCGCCCGGCGGGGTCCGGGGCGGAGCCCCGGAAAAAGGGCGGACGGCCTAGCGCCGCAGGCCCTCGCGCAATTGGACGACGCCCCAGCCGGCGGCCTGGAGCTTTTGGGCGGACAGGGGGCTGACCTCTCCGGAGACGACCAGTTTCTTGCTGGTGGCGCCCATGGCCTTGGCGTCCTCATCGAGGGCCTTGGCGATGCCGGCCACGGTGGGCGTCCAGGCCAGGTAGTCCAAGGGGAAGGCCACAAGGAGGCCTCCCGTGGGGGTGCGGGCGGCGACGTACCTGCCAATGGGCACGAATTTATCGATCCTGTCCGTGGTGGCGTTCAGGTTGGCGTAGAGCCAGGCCATGCGTTCCCGGAACAGGGCCACGTCGTCGTCGTCGGTGAGGATGCACAGATTGATGAAGCGCAGCCGGTCCCCGACGCCGGTCATCTTGTCGAGGGCCAGCACGAGCATGGTCTGGATGGTGGGCGGGAAGTGGGGGTTCTCGACGAGCAGGTCGGCCACGTCTTGGGTGGCGCCCATGGTTTTGAGGCGTTCGCGGTTGGCCTGGAAGAGGTCTTCTGGCGGTGTGGCCACGTCGATGGCGTTGAGGACGTTGGTGCTGCCGACGGCGGAGACGGCGAGGCCCACGCCGCCGGGGATGGCGGCCTTGGCGGCGGTGGCGGTGATGGAGCCGGCGAAGCCGGCGCTGGAGAGCCGCTTGAGGCTGTCCTGGAGGATGGGATTCCTGGAATAGGGATCGACGCCGAAGGCCTTGGCGTATTCCCTTTTGGTGCTGTTGTAGCCGAAAAGTTCGGCGGCGGCTCCGCCGTCGTCCTTTGGCCGGTGTTCCCGCATGCTGGCCTGGGTGCGGGAGAAGGCCTTGCCCACGCCCGAGGCCGCGCCGGAGAGCGTGTCCAGGGGATGGACGACCAGATTGACCGCGCCCTTGACCGTGGCCACGCCGGAGGCGGCCACGGATTTGCCGAACTCGCCGCCCTTGTTGACCTTGTCCATGGCCGCGGCCGCGTTGAGTTCGCTTATGCGGGTGTAGAGCAGGGCCGTGGATTCCACGCGCAGGTCTCCCTTGGGGGAATGCAGCGTGTAGATGTTCATGTAGCCGTCGTTTTTGACCTTGTCGTCCACCGAGTGGTTGGGGCCGGAGAGAAGGGAGGCCGGCAGGAGTTTCGCGGCGGACAGGGTGGGCGCCGCCTCCGTCTGGGCCTGTTTGTTCTGGGCCTGCTTGGCCGGGGTCTGCTTGGCCGGGGCCGCCGCCTGGGCGTGGGCGGCGCCGAGGAGGACCAGGGCCGAAAGGAGGGCGGTTAAAAGCAGCGGTCGTGGGGTCATGGAGGGTCTCCTTGGTGTGGTGGGCTGGGATGCCTTGGAGAACGGACTGGACATGCCTTACGCGCAAGCCGGCGGCTTGTCATGGCCGACTTTACATGGTGGCGGCCATGGATTAGAGCGCGCAAAACCGAGGGGAGGTTCTGCCTTGGAAATCGTATCCGATCCTGGAGTGTTGCGAGAGCGCTGCCGCGAAATGTCGCGCCGGGGAACCGTGACGGGGTTCGTGCCCACCATGGGCTATCTGCACGCCGGTCATGAAAGCCTGTTGCGTCTGGCCCGGGAGCGATCGGAAGTGGTGGTGGCCAGCGTGTTCGTCAATCCCACCCAGTTCGGCCCGGGCGAGGATCTGGCGGCCTATCCCAGGGATTTGGAGCACGATGCGGCCGTGGCCGGGCGGGCCGGGGTGGACATCCTTTTCGCGCCGTCGCCCGAGGCCATGTACGCGCCCGGGGCCGGAACCTGGGTGGAGGTGCCGGAGTTGGGGCGCCGTTTGTGCGGGGCCACCCGGCCGATCCATTTCCGGGGCGTGTGCACCGTGGTTTCCAAGCTGTTTCTGCTCGTCTCGCCGACGCTGGCCGTGTTCGGGCAGAAGGATTGGCAGCAGCTGGCGATCATCCGGCGGATGGTGGCCGACCTGGGCTTCCCGGTGGAGATCGTGGGGGCGCCCATCGTGCGCGAGGCCGACGGGCTCGCGCTTTCCTCGCGCAACGTCTATCTGACGCCGGCGGAACGGGCCGAGGCCGTCCACATCAACCAGGGCCTGGCCCTGGCGAAGCGTCTGGTCGGGGACGGAGAGCGGAGCGCCGCGAAGGTGCTGGCCGAGGTCGGAACGTATTTCAGGACCCACATGCCTTCCGGGACCGTGGACTATCTGTCCTGCGTCCATCCGGAAACCCTTGACGACATGGACCGGCTCGACGGTCCGGCGCTTTTCGCCGCTGCGGTGAAGTTTTCCCGGGCGCGTCTGATCGACAACCGTCTTGTGGGCGTCGCCCGGACGTCCGGGTAGCGTTTCCGGGCCGAATCTTGCTTTTTCGATCGGGACGGGGTACCTGATCACATTTCAGAACCCAGACCGACGTACTGTTCGCATACGTCCAGCCGCGTCGCGCGGTTGGCACAGGGAGGATACACTCTATGATCAATGCCAAGGGCCGGTACCTTTTCAGCTCCGAATCCGTGACCGAAGGGCATCCGGACAAGGTCGCAGACCAGATTTCCGACGGCATCCTGGACGCCATCCTGGCCCAGGACCCGGACGCCCACGTCGCCTGCGAAACGCTGGTCACCACCGGCCTGGCCTTCATCGCCGGGGAAATCACCACCAGGGCCTACGCCGACTTCGCGCACATCGTGCGCGAGACGGTCAAGGACATCGGCTACAACAGTTCGGCCATGGGGTTTGACTGGGAAACCTGCGCCGTCATCTCCTCGGTGGACAAGCAGTCGGCCGACATCGCCCAGGGCGTGGTGCGCACCAAGCCCGAGGAGCAGGGCGCCGGCGACCAGGGCATGATGTTCGGGTTCGCCTGCACCGAGACCGAGTCGTTGATGCCGGCTCCGATCTACTGGGCCCACAAGCTGTCGCGCCGCCTCTCGTACGTGCGCAAGAACAAGATTCTCGATTTCCTGCGCCCCGACGGCAAGACCCAGGTGGCCGTGGAATACGTCGACGGCAAGCCCGTGCGCATCGACAACGTGGTGGTGGCCTGCCAGCACGACGAGAACATCGCCTACCAGGATCTGGCCGACGCGGTGCGCCAGGAAGTCATCTTCCACACCCTGCCCGAATCCCTGGTGGACAAGAACACCAAGATCTACATCAACACCACCGGCCGTTTCGTCATCGGCGGCCCCATGGGCGACTGCGGCCTGACCGGGCGCAAGATCATCCAGGACACCTACGGCGGCATGGGCAACCATGGCGGCGGCGCGTTTTCCGGCAAGGATCCGTCCAAGGTGGACCGTTCCGGGGCGTACATGGCCCGGTACGTGGCGAAAAATCTCGTGGCCAGCGGCGCGGCCGAGCGGTGCGAGGTCCAGATCGCCTACTGCATCGGCGTGGCCGAACCGCTTTCCGTGCTGGTGACCTCCATGGGATCGAGCGACATCCCGGACGAGGCCCTGACCAAGGCCGTGCGCGAGGTCTTCGACCTGCGGCCGTATTTCATCTCCAAGCGCCTGGATCTCAAGCGGCCCATCTACAAGCCGACCTCGTGCTACGGGCATTTCGGCCGGGAACGGCCGGAATTCACCTGGGAGCGCACCGACGCCGTGGCGGACCTCCAGACCGCCTTGAAGCTGTAGCCGGAATCGCGAACCGGGCTTCCCGCGAGGAGAAGCGGCATGTTGCGACGACTTTCCGAATCCATCGGCCGGTTCGTGACCGGGCAGGAGGCGGCGGGTCGTCGCAATTTCGTGGAGGCCTGCCGCCGCTGGGCGGAGATCGTCGGGCCGGAGACGGCGGAGCTGGTGCGCCCGCTGGGGCATCGCCGCCGCGATCTGTTGCTCGGGGCCGACGATCCGGTGGTCATGCAGGAGATGGTTTTCGCGGCGCCGGAAATTTTGTCGCTGGTCAATGCCGCCCTGGGGCACGAAGCCTTTGACAGAGTGCGGTTCGACTTGCTAGGGAAGCGGGCTCCCCTGGACACGCTGCGGGCGTTGCCCCCGCGTTTTTCCACGCCCGTTCCCATACGGCCGGACCGTCTGGGCGGACTTTTGGGGAAGCTTGATCCGAATTCGCCCGTCGGGCGATGCTACGCCAAATACGTTGCGTATTTCGAGGCCGGGCCGGAGCCATCGGGCGCACGCCGCCGGGGCGGCCGCGGGAAGTCTGGCTAGGCGAAGCGGGACGGCGCGACACACACATTTTTGCGGAGGCGATTATGAGCGAAGGGTTGCAGCTTGATCTGAAGAAGCCCCTGGACAAGATGACGGCCAAGGAACTGCGCGATCTGGTCATGAAACAGATTCCGCAGATCACGGGCGCTTCCGGTCTCGGCAAGGAAGAGCTTCTGGTGCAGATCAAGGACGTGTTGGGGATTGGCGGCGAGGAAGGTCCTGCGGTTTCGCCGTACAAGTCGAAGATTTTGTCCATGAAGGGCAAGATGCGGGAACTGCGCGCCAAGCGTTCGGAAGTGGCCGGCGAGGGCGCCCGCAAGCAGAAGGAGATTCTGCGCCGGCAGGTGAACAAGCTGAAGAAGCGGACGCGCCGTCTGGCCAAGGCTTCCTAGGAAATCGCGGGGAAGGGTTGAAAAAAACTCTTGACGAGCTGGCGGGAAACGAATATTTGTAGCCGCTCTTGAGAGTGCTCCTGCTGGGGGATCGTCTAGCGGCAGGACTATGGACTCTGACTCCATCAACCTAGGTTCGAATCCTAGTCCCCCAGCCAATTGCGTTTCGTCCCCATCGTCTAGCCTGGTCCAGGACATCGGCCTTTCACGCCGGTAACAGGGGTTCAAATCCCCTTGGGGACGCCA
>CAZNUQ010000083.1:0-10353 GCA_964576235.1 uncultured Desulfovibrio sp. | reverse complement strand
CTGTTCGTCTATCTTCTTTTGGCCCTGCTCAAACCGGAGTATTTCGAATGACCGGGAACACCGTCATCCAAACCGCCCTCTTCCTGGCCGCGCTCCTGGGACTGGCCTGGCCCCTGGGGGCCTACATGGCCAGGGTCTACACGGACCGCCCCTGCGGCCTGGACCGGCTGCTCGGCCCCCTGGAACGCCGCCTCTACCGGCTCTGCGGCATCGACCCGGCGGAGGAAATGGACTGGAAGGACTACGCCGCCTGCCTGCTGCTCTTCGGCGGCCTTTCCATCATGATCCTCTATCTCCAGCAGCGCTGGCAGGGGGTGCTCCCGCTCAATCCCGACGGGCAAACGGCCGTGGCCCCGGCCCTGGCCCTCAACACCGCCGTGAGCTTCGCCACCAACACCAACTGGCAGGCCTACGGCGGCGAGTCCGCCATGAGCCACCTCACCCAGGCCCTGGGGCTGGCGGCCCAGAACTTCCTCTCCGCCGCCACGGGCATGGCCGTGCTCGTGGCCCTCGTCCGGGGCCTGACCCGGCGGGAAACCGGACTGTTGGGCAATTTCTGGAAGGATCTGACCCGTTCCACGCTCTACATCCTGCTGCCCCTGTCCGTGATCCTGGCCCTGGTCTTCGTCTGGCAGGGCATGCCCCAGACCTTCGGCGGGGCGGCGACGGCCGCCCTCATGGAGCCCGTGACCTACGACGAACCCGTGAAGGACGCCGGCGGCGCGCCGGTCCTGGACGAGGCCGGCAGGCCCGCGACCCAAACCGCCCGGGCGGACACGCAGACCATCGCCCGGGGGCCGGTGGCCTCCCAGGAGGCGATCAAGCTCCTCGGAACCAACGGCGGCGGCTTTTTCAACGCCAACTCCGCCCACCCCTTCGAGAACCCCACGCCGCTCACCAACTTTCTGGAAATGCTGGCCATCCTGCTCATTCCCGCCGGCCTGTGCGTCACCTTCGGACGCATGGTGGGGGACGGGCGCCAGGGCGCGGTCCTTCTCGCGGCCATGACGGCCATCCTCGTGATCATGCTCGGCGCGTGCCTGTTGTCCGAACAGGCCGGGAATCCGGCCCTGACCCGACTCGGCGCCGACCAGGGCCCGTCCGAGGGCATCGCGGCCCAGGCCGGCGGCAACATGGAGGGCAAGGAGGTCCGCAACGGCGTCACCGGCTCGGCGCTTTTCGCCACGGTCACCACCGGGGCCTCCTGCGGCGCGGTCAACGCCATGCACGATTCCTTCACCCCGCTTGGCGGAATGGTCCCCATGCTGCTCATGCAGCTTGGCGAGGTGGTTTTCGGCGGGGTGGGCTCGGGGCTCTACGGCATGCTGGCCTTCGTCGTCGTGGCCGTGTTCGTGGCCGGACTCATGGTCGGGCGCACCCCGGAATACCTGGGCAAGAAAATCGAGCCCTTCGAGATGAAAATGGCCTCCCTCGTCATCCTGATCCCCCCCTTCCTGGTCCTGCTGTCCACGGCCCTGGGCGTGTCCCTCCCCGGGATCCGGGCGGCCGCCGCCAACCCGGGCGGGCACGGATTCAGCGAGATCCTCTATGCCTTCTCCTCCATGAGCAACAACAACGGCAGCGCCTTCGCCGGATTTGCGGCCGACACGCCCGTCATCAACGCCCTGGGGGCGGCCTGCATGTTCGCGGGGCGGTTCTGGCTGGCCGTCCCCATCCTGGCCATGGCCGGCTCCCTCGCGGCGAAAAAGACCGTGCCCCAGGGAGCCGGCACCCTGCCCACCCACACGCCCCTTTTCGCGGGCCTGCTCGTCTGTGTGGTCCTGGTGGTGGGCGCGTTGACCTTCTTCCCGGCCCTGGCCCTGGGCCCCATCGCCGAACATCTTGCCATGACCGGCCGCTAGGCCGATTCCCGAGGCAGGCCTTATGAGCAAAAAACAACAGAAAAAGCGTCCGCTTTTCGATCCGCCCCTGGTCAGGCGGGCCATCCTGGATTCCTTCCGGAAGCTCGCGCCCGGAAACCAGCTCCGCAACCCCGTAATGTTCACGGTCTACGCCGGCTCCATCCTGACCACGGCGCTGTTCCTCCAGGCCCTGGCCGGATACGGCGAGGCGCCCGCCGCCTTCATCCTGGCCATCACCGTCTGGCTGTGGTTCACCGTGCTGTTCGCCAACTTCGCCGAGGCCATGGCCGAGGGGCGCGGCAAGGCCCAGGCCGACTCCCTGCGCCAGGCGCGCCAGGGCATCCAGGCCAAAAGGCTCGCCGCCCCCCGCCGGGACGCCCCCGTGGAGGTCGTGCCCTCGACCAGCCTGAAAAAGGGCGACCTCGTGCTCGTTGACGCCGGGGAGTTCGTGCCCTGCGACGGCGACATCATCGAGGGCGTGGCCTCGGTGGACGAATCGGCCATCACCGGCGAATCGGCCCCGGTCATCCGCGAGGCCGGCGGCGACCGCAGCGCGATCACGGGCGGCACCCGCCTGCTTTCGGACTGGGTGATCGCGCGCGTGGCGGCCGAGCCCGGCGAGACGTTCCTCGACCGGATGATCGCCCTGGTCGAGGGGGCCAGGCGGCGCAAGACCCCCAACGAAATCGCCCTGAACATCCTGTTGGCCGCCTTGACCCTGGTGTTCCTGGTCGTGTGCGCCACGCTCCTGCCCTATTCGGCCTATGCCGTGGAACAGTCCGGGCACGGCCGGGCCGTGGCCATCACCGTGCTGGCCGCCCTTTTCGCCTGCCTGGCGCCGACGACCATCGGCGGCCTGCTCTCGGCCATCGGCATCGCGGGCATGGACCGCCTCATCCAGGCCGGGGTCATCGCCACCTCGGGACGGGCCGTGGAGGCCGCCGGCGACGTGGACGTGCTGCTTTTGGACAAGACCGGCACCATCACCCTCGGCAACCGCCAGGCCGACGACTTCCTGCCCGCCCCCGGGGTGACGGAAAAGGAACTGGCCGACGTGGCCCAGCTGGCCTCCCTGGCGGACGAGACCCCGGAGGGCCGCTCCATCGTGGTCCTGGCCAAGGAGCGCTTCGGCATCCGGGGGAGGGACGTGAACGCCCTGGACGCCATTTTCGTCCCCTTCACCGCCCAGACCCGCCTTTCCGGCGTGGACCTTCCGGGCCGGGTCATCCGCAAGGGCGCCTCCGACGCCGTCCGCAAGTTCGTGCTCGGCCGGGGGGGCGTCGTGCCCAAGGCGGTGGACGACCGGATGCGCGCCATCGCCGAAGCCGGCGGCACCCCGCTGCTCGTGGCCGAAAACGACCGGATCCTGGGCGCGATCTGGCTCAAGGACATCGTCAAGGGCGGCATCCGGGAGCGGTTCGCCCAGCTGCGCGGCATGGGCATCAAGACGATCATGGTCACCGGCGACAACCCGCTCACGGCGGCGGCCATCGCGGCCGAGGCCGGCGTGGACGACTTCCTGGCCGAGGCCACGCCGGAGGCCAAGCTGGCCCTGATCCGCCAGACCCAGGCCGAGGGGCGGCTGGTGGCCATGACCGGGGACGGCACCAACGACGCCCCGGCCCTGGCCCAGGCCGACGTGGGCGTGGCCATGAACTCCGGCACCCAGGCCGCCAAGGAGGCCGGCAACATGGTGGACCTGGACTCCAACCCCACCAAGCTGCTGGAGGTGGTGGAGATCGGCAAGCAGCTGCTCATGACGCGGGGGTCCCTGACCACCTTTTCCATCGCCAACGACATCGCCAAGTACTTCGCCATCATCCCGGCGGCCTTCGCCGGCATCTACCCCCAGCTCGGGGCGCTCAACGTCATGGGGCTGGCCACGCCCGAATCGGCCATCCTTTCGGCGGTCATCTTCAACGCCCTGATCATCGTCGGCCTGATCCCCCTGGCCCTGCGGGGGGTGCGCTACCGCGCCCTGGGCGCCGCCCGGGCCCTGCGCGACAACCTGCTCGTCTACGGGGCGAGCGGCGTCATCGTCCCCTTCGCGGGCATCAAGGCCATCGACCTGATCCTGGTCTCCCTCGGTCTGGCCTAGCGCGAACCATGGAGGAAAACATGCTTTCCCGCGCATTGCGACACGTCAAACCGGCCGTTCTGCTGCTGGCGCTCCTGACCCTGCTGACCGGCGCGGCCTATCCCGGACTCGTCACCGGCCTGGCCTGGTCCCTTTTCCCGCGGCAGGCCGAAGGCAGCCTGCTTTCGCGGGAGGGGACCGTGATCGGCTCGGCGCTCATCGGCCAATCCTTCGCCGAGCCCGGCCGGTTCTGGGGCCGCCCCTCAGCCACCGCCCCCAGGCCCTACGACGCCTCGGCCTCGTCGGGCTCCAACCTCGGGCCGACCAACCCCGCGTTCCTCGCCCTGGCGCGGGAGCGGATCGCCGGGATGCGCCGGGCGCACGGGGACGGACCGGTCCCCGTGGAACTGGTCACGGCCTCGGGCAGCGGCCTCGATCCGCACATCTCGCCGGCCGCCGCGTTCTACCAGGCGCCCCGGATCGCCAGGGCCAGGGGCCTGACCGAGGACACCGTGCGCCGCCTCGTGGAGCGGCACGTGGAAGAGCGTCAGTTCGGCGTGCTGGGCGAGGCCCGGGTCAACGTCCTGGGGCTCAACCTGGCCCTGGACGCCCTGGACCCAAACGGCGGGAACCAGCCGGCCACGGACGCGTCCGCCCCGCGCCCGGCTGGACAATGATCCGGGAAGGAAGCCGCATGCCGGACGCGCGTCGAAACAATTTCCCGGGGGGCGCGCCCCCCCGGCCCCAGGGGGATTCCCGCCATGGCCGTTGACGACGAACGCCGCCCCGACCCGGACCGCCTCCTGGCGTACGTGCGGCGCGAAGAGGACAAGCGGCGCGGAGGACGGCTGCGCATCTTCCTGGGCATGGCCCCGGGGGTGGGCAAGACCTATTCCATGCTCGAAGCGGCCCGCATCAAGCACTCCGAGGGCGTGGAAGTGCTGGTGGGCGTGGCCGAAACCCACGGAAGGGCCGAAACCGAGGCGCTGCTTGCCGACCTGAGCATCCTGCCGCGCCGGCGCATCGACTATCGCGGCCATGCGCTCGCCGAGTTCGACCTGGACGAAGCCCTGCGCCGCCGTCCGGAACTCCTGCTCGTGGACGAGCTGGCCCACACCAACGCCCCGGGCTGCCGCCACGACAAGCGCTGGAAGGACGTGGAGGAACTGCTCGACAACGGCATCGACGTCTGGAGCACGCTCAACGTCCAGCACCTGGAGAGCCTGGGCGACGTGGTGGCCCAGATCACCGGCGTGCGGGTGCGCGAAACCGTTCCGGACACCCTGCTCGAACGGGCCGAATCGGTTGTGCTCGTGGACCTGCCCCCGGACGACCTGCGCCAGCGGCTCAAGGAAGGGAAGGTCTACCTGCCGCGGCAGGCGGACTGGGCCTCCGCGAACTTCTTCCGCCAGGGCAACCTCATGGCCCTGCGCGAGCTGGCCCTGCGCGCCACGGCCCTCCGGGCCAACGCCGAAGTCCTGGTCTACCGGCACGGCCGCTCCATCCAGACCACCTGGCCCACCTCGGAACGCATCCTGGTGTGCGTGGGACCGTCGCCGAGTTCGGCCAAGCTGGTCCGGGCGGCCAAGCGGCTGGCCTCCGAACTGCACGCGCCCTGGCTGGCCCTGTCCGTCCAGGCGGACCTGCCGCAGCGGGCCCGGGACAACGCCCTGCGCCACCTCCGGCTCGCCGAGGAACTGGGCGCGGAAACCTTCGTCATCTCGGGCGTCAACGTGGCCCGGGAGATCGTGGCCTTCGCCAGGCAGCAAAACGTCACCAAGATCGTGGTGGGCAAGCCCGTGCGGCGCCGGCTGCGCGACTATGTCTTCGGCAGCCCGGTGGACCGGCTGGTGCGCGAATCCGAGGAAATCGACGTGCACGTGATCCGGGGGGAATCCGGGGAGGCCCCGGCGCCCGCCGTCGCGCGGCGCCCCCTGCCGGCCGTTCCCTGGCGGCAGTACGCCGGGGCGACGCTCGTGCTGGCGCTCGGCACCGCCCTGTGCTCCTGGATCCATCCGTTCCTCGACCTGGCCAACCTGATCATGGTCTACATGCTCGGCGTCATGGCCGTCGCCATCTGGCTCTCCCGGGGGCCAGCCCTTTTCGCCTCGGTCATGAGCGTGGTGGCCTTCGATTTCTTTTTCGTGCCGCCCCATTACAGCTTCGCGGTTTCCGACGTCCGGCACATCATCACCTTCGCGGTCATGTTCCTGGTGGCCATGGTCATGAGCTCCATGGCCGGCAAACTGAAACGGCAGGCGGAAACCGCCGTCAACGCGGGACGCCAGAGCGCGGCCCTGGCCTCCCTCGGGCGGGAACTCGTCGCCACCCGCGGCGCGGACCGCCTCCTGTCCGTGGCCCAGCGGCACCTGGTGGAAGTCTTCAAGGTCCGGATCGCCATCCTGCTGCCGGACGACGCGGGCGCGCTGGCGGTCCGGGCCAAATCCCCGGGCACGCCCGCCCTGCACGGCAAGAACCTCGGGGTGGCCCAGTGGGCCCTGGCCAACGGCAAGCCGGCCGGCTGGGGCACCCAGACCCTGCCGGACACGGACATGCTGTTTCTGCCGCTCAAAGGCGCGGGGGGACTCGCGGTCGGCGTCGTGGCGCTCAGCGCGGAGGAGGCGGAGGCGCAAAACCGGCTGCGGCTTCCGGACCAGCAGCGGCTCCTGGAGGCCTTCCTGGCCCAGATCGCCCAGGCCCTGGAGGTCGACCGCCTGGAGGAGGCCGCCAAGGCGACCCACGTGGCCATGGAGGCCGAGAAGCTCAAGTCATCGCTCCTGTCGGCGGTGACCCACGATTTCCAGACGCCGCTCGCCGCCATTTCCGGTTCGGCCGAAACCATCATGCTCCTGGGGAACGCGGCCCCACCCGACACCGTCCGGGGCCTGGCCGAAAACATCCGCCGGGAGTCCGAGCGGCTGAGCCGTCTGGTGGGGAACCTCCTGCGCATGGCCAGGCTGGAGTCGGGGAAATTCAAGCCAAACCTCCAGCCCGTACCGCTGGAAGAGGTGGTCGGGGCCGCCCTGAACCGGACGGAGCCGTACCTGGCGAACCATCCGGTGACCGTGGACCTGCCCCCGGATCTCCCGCTGGTGTCCATGGACGAGGTCCTCATGGAGCAGCTTTTCGTCAACCTGCTGGAAAACGCGGCCCGGCACACCCCGGCGGGGACCCCGGTGGCCGTCGCCGCCAAAATCCAGGAAGGGCGGGTGCTCGTCCAGGTGACCGACCGGGGCGCGGGGCTGCCCTCCGAGGAACTGGAACGGATCTTCGAGCGCTTCTACCGGGTGAACCGGGGGGCCGGAGCGGACGGATACGGCCTGGGGCTGGCCATCTGCCGCCTCATCGCCAAAGTGCACGGCGGGGAAATCTCGGCCAAAAACGTCCCCGGCGGGGGACTGCGCATCGACTTGACATTGCCGGCGCGCTGAGGCGTTAAGGATCGATGCCCGCAACCGGAAAGACCATCCTCGTCGTGGACGACGAACAGCCCATCCGGCGGTTCCTGCGCACGGTGCTGGCGCAGCAGGGATACGCGGTCGCCGAGGCGGCCACCGGCAAGGAAGGCCTGGCCATGGCCACCGGCGCCGGCGTCGCCCTCATCCTGCTCGATCTGGGACTCCCCGACATGGACGGCCTGGAGGTCCTCGCCCTGCTGCGGGGCGTGACCGAGGCGCCCGTCATCGTCCTTTCGGCGCGGGAAGGCCAGGAGGACAAGGTCGCCGCCCTGGACGGCGGGGCCGTGGACTATCTCACCAAGCCCTTCGGCGTCGGGGAACTGGCGGCCCGCATCCGCGTGGCCCTGCGCCTGGCCGCGGCGAGAAGCGGTCCGGCCGGCCAGGTGGTGGTTTCCGGAACCCTGCGCGTGAACCTCACCGACCGGCTGGTCCATCGCGACGGCCAGGAAATCCGCCTCACGCCCATCGAGTTCAACCTGCTGGCCCATCTGGCGAAAAACGCCGGCAAGGTGGTCACCCACCGGCAGTTGCTCCAGGCCGTGTGGGGGCCCAACGCCACGGACAAGGAGCACTACCTGCGCATTTATGTGCACCAATTGCGGCACAAGCTGGAGCCCGTGCCGTCACGCCCCCGTTTCGTGCGGACCGAGCCCGGCGTGGGCTACCGGTTCGTCCAGGACGAACCGGACGGCGGCCTCAGTGCAGTTTCTTGATGTTGTCCAGGAATTCCTCGTAAAAATCCTTGAGCGCCTCGGTGGTCAGCGTATTGAGGCTGAAGGCGATGGTGATGGCATTGATGGCGGCATCCTTGTTTTCGAAATAGCGCGCCTCGCCAAAGACAAGCTGCAGCCGTTTCTTGAACCTCTCGTTGAACATCGCCACTTCCTGAAAAATATCGACGTGGTCGTGAATCGTCTTGAGGTCCACCTGCCGCCGGATGAGCGCCGTGGTCAACACCATGTGCATGTAGGCGTCCGGATCGAAATTGGCCCTGTAATAGTTGAGCAGAAATTTGAACTGCCCGAAAAATTTGCATGAAGAATAGAACATGGCGTAGACGCACAAGGCGAAACATATTTTCTGCGCCGTCTCGGGATAGGTGCTGTGATACCTGTCCCGGCAGAACTCGACGGAGACTTCCTCGTAGGATATGATGTCGGAGAAATAATATATGATCGGGGCCAGGGACGTCAGCAGATTGCATCCGTGCGAAGTCTGCACCTCATGACACGAACCGCAGCCATGCCCATGGTACTCCGGGAGGGAATCCATGGAGATATTCGTGGTCAACGGCCCTGCATCGGATTCGATGACACACAGCAAGGGTTCTTTGTTTTTCGGACGGACCTTGAGCGTGATCATTTTTTTCTCGAAATGTTAAAGACAACAACGGCGGAACGCCGCCGCGAAACGACTTTTTTCCGGAAACAGCAATGACAAGGACGCATTGATTCGCAGACTGGTTACAGAACTGTCGTTATGACCATATCCAGTTTTTTGCAATGCCCGGCCAGGAGAAAGAGAAACGCCGGCGCGACAGGAACGCGGCAACATCCTTCCACCATTGTTTTTTTCCATGTTGGCGGCGGCAGTGGCGGCGGCCGGCCGCCCCATGCCCCACGTCAAGGCGCCCCGCGCCCTGACCGGCCACGGGACGCACGCGGCGGGGAAAGCCCGGACGGGCCGGCGTCGTCCGATTGCCTGAAAAAACTTGCTGTTGCAACGCCCTGCCTGTAGCTTCCCCATACTTCAGCAACCGCCAAGGAGGTCTTCATGGCGATCATCGGCACACCGCTCACCGCTTCCGCCACACGGCTCATGCTGCTCGGCTCGGGAGAACTCGGCAAGGAGGTGGCCATCGAGGCCCAGAGACTGGGCGTCGAGGTCATCGCCGTGGACCGCTACCCCAACGCGCCGGCCATGCAGATCGCGCACCGTTCCCATGTGGTGAGCATGCTCGACGCCGCCGCCCTGCGCCGGATCATCGAGACCGAAAAGCCCGACTTCGTCGTGCCGGAGATCGAGGCCATCGCCACCGAGGAACTGCTCGCCCTCGAGGCCGAGGGGGTCAGGGTCGTCCCCACGGCCAGGGCCGCCCGGCTGACCATGGACCGCGAGGGCATCCGCCGGCTGGCCGCCGAGGAACTGGGCCTTGCGACCTCGCCGTACCGCTTCGCCGACACCAAGGAGGAATTCCTGGCCGCCTGCGATATCGTGGGCTTTCCCTGCGTGGTCAAGCCGGTCATGTCCTCGTCGGGCAAGGGGCAGAGCGTGGCCCGCGACGCGGCCGGGGCCGAGGCGGCCTGGGAGTACGCCCAGACGGCGGGCCGGGCCGGGGCGGGCCGGGTCATCGTGGAAGGGTTCGTGGATTTCGATTACGAGATCACGCTGCTCACCGTCCGGCACGCCGGAGGCACGAGTTTTTGCGCGCCCATCGGGCACCGCCAGGAAAAAGGCGACTACCGGGAGTCCTGGCAGCCCCATCCCATGAGCGAGGCGGCCCTGGCCGAGGCCCGGCGCATGGCCGAGCGCGTCACCGGCGCCCTTGGCGGACGCGGCATCTTCGGCGTGGAACTGTTCGTCAAGGGCGACAGGGTGCTGTTCTCGGAGGTTTCGCCCCGTCCCCACGACACGGGCATGGTCACCCTCCTCTCCCAGGACCTGTCCGAATTCGCCCTGCACGTCCGGGCCATCCTGGGCCTCCCCATCCCGGCCATCCGCCAGTACGGACCGGCCGCCTCCCGGGTGATCCTCGCCGAGGGGGATTCCACCGCCCCGGCGTACGCGATCGCCCCCGAGGCCCTGGCCGAACCGGACACGGCCATCCGGCTTTTCGGCAAGCCCGAGGTGCACGGCCTGCGCCGCATGGGCGTGGCCCTGGCCCTGGGCCGGGACGTGGACGACGCCAAACGCAAGGCCATCGCGGCGGCCTCCCACGTCCGGGTCACGTTGTAGC
>CAZNUQ010000082.1:0-10511 GCA_964576235.1 uncultured Desulfovibrio sp. | reverse complement strand
ATTGGTCGGGGCGAGGTGATTTGAACACCCGGCATCCTGCTCCCAAAGCAGGCGCGCTACCAGTCTGCGCCACGCCCCGACGAGGAGGGCTTTCGTTACTGCATGTTCGCGTGCAAGGCAAGCGGACAAGGCCCCTCAGGGCAGCCCGAGGCCGGCAATGGGCGCGCCGCAATGCGCGCAGGCTCCGCCAACCATGCGCGCCGCCCGAAGCCCGAAGCCCGAACGCTCCAGCACCTTCTCCCCGCAACCCGGACAATACGTGCAGGAACGCGCGTCGTCGAGAATGTTGCCCACGTACACATAGGACAGGCCGGCCTCCCGCCCGATGTCGTAGGCCATGGCCAGGGTCGCCGGCGGCGTCGGCGGCCGGTCGCGCATGGCGAAATCGGGATGGAAACGGGAAATGTGCCAGGGCGTTTCCGCGCCGAGTTCACGGAAAAGGAAGCCGGCCAGTTCCCGGAGCTCGGCCGGATCGTCGTTGAGCCCGGGAATGAGCAGGGTGGTGACCTCCAGCCACCAGCCGAGCCGGCGCATGTGCGCCAGGTTCTTGAGCACGGGCTTGAGGCGCGCGCCGCAGATGCGTTCGTAGAAGGCCTCGTTCATGGCCTTGAGGTCGATGTTGGCCGCGTCGATGCGCCCGCCCAGGGCGTCCAGACACTGGGGACTCTGAAATCCGTTGGAAACCATGACGGTCTTGAGGCCGGATTCGTGGGCCGCCGTCGCCGTGTCGCGCATGAGTTCGAAAAAAATCGTGGGCTCGGAATAGGTGAAGGCCACCGAGGCCGCCCCGGAGGCCGCCGCCGCGGCGACCAGCTCCCGCGGCGCGACCCGCTCCCCGGTGATCTCTCCGCGCTGGCGCGGCGGCTGGGACAGGGAGTAGTTCTGGCAGAAGGCGCATGACAGGTTGCAACCCATGGTGCCGAAAGAAAAGGTCGTGGTGCCGGGCAGGAAGTGGTAGAGCGGCTTTTTCTCCACAGGGTCGAGGTGGATGGCCGCAACCCGGTCGTAAACCAGGGTGAAAAGCTCTCCCCCGATGTTTTCGCGCACGCCGCACCGGCCGCGCCGGCCGACATCGATGCGGCAGAAATGGGAGCAGAGGCGACACGACACCCGCTTGTCCGGAAGCGGTTTCCAAAGCGCGGCGGGATGCATGGTCATTGGCTCCTTGCCGAGGGTTCGTGCGATCCATCCGTCCCTTTACCGCCCGGTGGACGGTCCGTTCCCGGTCCGTGAACGGCCGTCTCCCGGAGAACCGGGTTTGATACCGCCTCCGGGATTCGCCGGGCCAGGGGACGGCCTCCCGGTCGAGCCCGGGGTCACGGGCGCAACCTCGACCTGCGGATAGATGAAGAACGGTCCGGCCGGCGGCTGCTCCTCGGCCTTTTTCGCGGGGGCCTTGATCTCCATGACCACGTTGCCCTCCGCGTCGCGGCCAAGGCGCATGTTGTCCACGGTGCCCATGCGGAAGTCCCGGCGGGAGGCGTCGTCCTCCTCGCCCGCCGGGGCCGGCAGCGGCGGCGGAGGGCCGTAACGCGGGGCGGTGGCGTCGCCGTCGGCCAGGGCCGGCGGGGCAGACCCGCACCACCAACAGGCCGCGAGCAGGGCGGACAGGACGAGGGCCGCGCGCCAGAAGTCCCGAAGGCGGCACCCGGCGGGCTTCCCTTGAATTTTGCCCGCAAAAAACCTAGCATGCGGTGTTTTCATGTCGCAGTCCCCGCAAGGAGCATATCCCATGGCCGACAGATCGGCAGCCTACAAGGCCGCGGGCGTTGACATCGACGCCGGCAATTCCCTGGTTTCGCGCATCAAATCCATCGTGGCCGGCACCTACGGCAAAGGCGTGGTTTCCGACATCGGCGGTTTCGGCGGGCTGTTCAAGCTCGAGCCCGGCGCCTACGCGGAGCCGGTGCTGGTCGCCTCCACCGATGGCGTGGGCACCAAGCTCAAACTCGCCCATGACTTCGATCGCCACGATACCGTCGGTATTGACCTTGTGGCCATGTGTGTCAACGATATTCTGGTCCAGGGCGCCAAGCCGCTTTTCTTTCTTGACTATTTCGCCACGGGCCGCCTCTCGGTGGAGCTGGCCGAACGGGTGATCGCCGGCATCGCGGCCGGCTGCAAGGACGCCGGCTGCGCCCTGCTCGGCGGCGAGACGGCCGAGATGCCCGGCTTCTACCCCGAGGGCGTCTACGACCTGGCCGGCTTTTGCGTGGGCATCGTGGACAACGCCAAGATCGTGGACGGTTCGAGCATCGGCGTCGACGATGTCATCATCGGCATCGAGGCCTCGGGCCCCCATTCCAACGGCTATTCCCTGATCCGCAAGATCCTGGCCGAATCGGGCCTGGGACCGGACGATCCCATCCCCCATGCCGGCAAGACCGTGGCCGAGGCCCTTTTGGCCCCGACCCGCATCTACGTGCGAACCGTGCTCAATTTGCTGCGCGATTTCGAGATCAAGGGCATGGTCCACATCACCGGCGGCGGTTTTTACGACAACGTCAACCGCATCCTGCCCAAGGGCGTGGCCGCCCACTTCCGTTTCGGCACCTGGAGCGTGCCGCCGGTTTTCGACTGGCTTCGGGAGCAGGGGGGGCTGACCTGGCCGGAGATGCTGCAGATTTTCAACTGCGGCGTGGGATTCATGCTGGTCGTGGCCCCGGAGATCGCCGAGGACGTGGTCCAGCGGCTCAAGGCCCTGCACGAGTACGCCAGGATCATCGGCCGCGTCGTCATTCGCAAGGACGGCGCCGAGCAGGTGGAGGTGGCCTTCCCGGACGGCGCCTGCTAGCAAATCCCGGGGGCGCGGCCCCCGCGCCGTTTTCCCGTGTGCGTCAGGGCGGGGCTGCCAGACCGGCAGTCCCGCCTTTTTTGGGCCGCGACCCGGCGGGGGGCGTCAGCGGGCCTCGCCCGGCGACGCTTCCAGGTAGGGGTTGAAGTAGCCGAAGCGCAGCCAGGGACAGGCCTTCCGGAGCCGCTTGCGGAAGTTTTTGAGTCCCATGGAGGCGAGCCGGGCCGGATCGTCCAGGGCGCCGCTGCCGCGGGCCACGGAGAGGTAGAGTTCGGGGTCGAGGTTCAGGTTGCGCAGCTGCACGAAATCGACCTTGTGCTCCTCGATGAGCGCGGTCATGGCCGCGAGCTCGGCCTCGGTGTCCGAGACCCCCGGGAAGAAAAGGAAATTGAGCGAGACGAACAGGCCGGCCGCCTTGGCCCGGGCGACGCTCTCGCGCACGTCGGAGAAGCCGTAGCCCTGGGGCCGGTAGTAGGCCTCGTACAGGACGGGATCGGCGCTCGAAAGGCTCACCCGGATCGACGATCCGCCCGCCCGGGCGAAGGCCTCCACCGCCCCGGGCAGGCTGGCGTTGGTGTTGACGTTGACCGTGCCCCGTCCGCCGTCGCGGCGAAAGCGCGACACGGCCTCGGCGATGACCGTGGCCTCGGTCAGCGGCTCGCCTTCGCAGCCCTGGCCGAAGGAGAGCACCGGCCGCCTCTCGTGCCGGCAGTGCTCGGCCATGACCTCCACGATCTCGGCGGCCGTTGGGCGGAAGGCGATGCGGTTCTGGGTCGAGGGGAAGCCGGAATCCGCGTCCTGGAGCGACAGGCAGCCCACGCACCGGGCGTTGCAGGCCCGCGAGGTGGGCAGCGGCGCCTCGAAACGCCCCAGGGCCAGGTTGCGCGCCGCCGGGCAGCACGAGGTCAGGGCGCAGCCGCTCAGATGCTCGATCAGGCGGTTTTTCGGATACTTGGCCCGGAGGGCCCGGGCTCCCTTGACGATGCGGTCCGGGTGTATGCCCGTGAAGACCTGGCGCCGGTCCTCGTCGACCCTGGACGCCGCGACGAAGAAGCGGTCGCCGGAGAACCCCACCGCGCCATAGGCGAAAAGCGGCAGCACCGGCGCGCCCGGGCGCGTGGCATAGGCCGCCGTGGCCGAAAGGGTGTGCCCCGGGCAGACGAAGGCGGCCACGGCCCGATCCTCGAGGCGTTCCACCTCCCCGGACTCGGGATCGAACCCCAGGGCGTCGCGGCCCGGCAGCAGGAAAAGCTCGCTTTCCGGGGGCAGGGGGATGATCTCGTCGGGACGCGGCGGCTCCAGCCTGTCGCCCCGGCGCACCAGCATCTCCAGGTCCGGGTGGTCGTAGATGTTGCCGGCGTCGTCGGCGAAGACGAGTTTGGGGCGCGGTTTGTGCTCGGCCATGGGGCTCCTCCGGAAAAAGGGGAACCCGGACGGCGCCTGGGAGAGCCAGACGACCGCCCGGGAAGTTGTCGCAGGGGTATTCCTTACGGGGTGGGCGGCCCCGAGGGCAAGGAAAAGACGGTCGGAAACGCTCTCGCGGCTACTCCAGGCCCGAGACCTCTCCAACCACATCGTGGAGCAGCCCGGCGGCCTCGGCCACCAGGCGCTTGCAGGCCGACCAGTTGTCCTGCTCGCCGAAGGTTTCGAGGAGATCGCGGCAACGGGTCGAGCCATGCAGCTTGATGAAGCGCCGGCGGTACTCCGCAGTCGCGTTGCAGCCCGTATCGGCCGAGGCCCCTGGCACGTCGCGGCCGTAGGCCAGCCCGAGCGCCAGCACCGCTCCGGCCAGGGCGCCGCAGAGTTCCTCCTTGCTGCGCCCGATGCCGCCGCCGAAACAGGTGGCGATGCGCATGGGGGTTCCATCCCCCGCGATGCCCAGGCAGTGCATGCCGGTTCGCAGGAGCGACTCGGCGCAGTTGCAGCCCGAGCCCATGGAGTCGAAGGCGTACTGTTCCGTTTCCTGGCGTGTCATTGCCATCTCCTTTGGCCACCCTTCGGATGGCCGGTCGGGCGCGCCGGCCCCGGCCATCTCACGGGGATGCCGCTGCTTTTTTCCACATCGGATTGCGGTTCCCGCCGGCGCTTCGAAAGTCTGCCCGCCGAGGCCGGCAGCCATCCGCCGGCCGTTGCGGCGTGCGGTTTCGCGGAGGCCATCCGGCACTGCGTGGCGGCCGGGCTCGGGGGCACGGTCGTGCCGGAGCTCCCTGTGTCCGTAGCGAGGTCGCCACCGGAACGCTCGCGGTCCTGCCCTGGCCGGATGCATGGAATCGTGCCGGGAAGGGCCGATGCGGGGGGGACGGAGCGCGCAGGGGGGCAGAAACCTGCGGGCCACGAGTCTTTGGCCATGGGATATACCTCGCCGCGAGGAAGACGGGGAAAAGCCACGACAAAAGGCGGAACCGCGTTCGCGGTCCCGCCTTGGAAGCATCGGGGATCGTCGCGCGATTAACGCTTCGAGTACTGGAACCGGGCGCGGGCGCCGCGCTGGCCGTACTTCTTGCGCTCCTTCTCGCGGGAGTCGCGGGTGAGCAGGCCGGCTTTCTTCAGCACGCCCCGCAGTTCGGGATCGAGGGTGCACAGGGCACGGGAAATGCCGTGGCGCACGGCCTCGGCCTGGCCGGTCATGCCGCCGCCGGCGACGGTGATCTTCACGTCCACCCGACCCTCGAGCTTGGCCAGGGCCAAGGCCTGCCGCACGATGGCGTGCAGGGTGGGGCGGGGGAAGTATTCGTCGTAGGGCCGATCGTTGACGAGGATGCGGCCGTTGCCCTTGTAGACGCGGGTGCGGGCCACGGCGGACTTGCGGCGGCCGGTGCCGTAAAAGAATTCGTCGCTCATGAAGGTTCTCCGCGTGACGGATTACACGTCGAGGGTTTCGGGCTTCTGGGCCTCGTGGGGATGGGCCTCGCCAGCGTAAATCTTGAGTTTCTTCAGCATGGCCCGGCCGAGGCGGTTTTTCGGCAGCATGCCGCGCACGGCCTTGCGGATGACATCCTCCGGCTTGGTGGCCAGCATGTCGCGCAGGCTGGTTTCCTTGAGGCCGCCGATCCAGCCGGAATGCCGATAGTATTTCTTCTGGTCCAGCTTGCGGCCGGTGGTGCGCACCTTGGCTGCGTTGACCACCACGATGAAGTCGCCGGTATCCAGGTGGGGGGCGTATTCGACCTTGTGCTTGCCGCGCAGGCGAACGGCCACGGCGGAGGCAAGGCGGCCGAGGATCTTGTCCGAGGCGTCCACAACGAACCAGTTGCGGGTAATGTCCTTGGGCGTCGGGCTAAACGTTTTCATGACGGCTCCTCTGAGTTGCTCGAAAGGCAAATTGTGTAAGCGGCCGGGGCCGGCATGTCAAGCGCAAATTTCCGGGACGGCGCTTCCCACCGTCGCGCCCCGCGCGCCGGCCTCCCTCCCCGGCGCGGCGGAGCGGCCGGGAAAAAATGGAAATCGCGCCGGACCGATTGAAAGTCGTTTGACTTGGGGCTAAGAGGTCGCCGATGGCGGAAAAAACGATCCTCTTCGTCGCCCCGGCCCAGGCGGTGACCCAGTTCTTCCCCTTCTTCAAGGAGGCGGGCATCGCCGCCGGCATCGCCGATTCCCTGTCCGCCGCCCTGGCCGCCATCCGCAAGTCGCCGCCTGCCCTCGTTTTTTCCCAGGCCCGCATGGGCGCCTACAACGCCGAGAGCCTCCTCGCCGAGGCCAAAAATGACGAGGCCTTCCCCCCCGTGATCGTCTTCACCGACCGGGGGACGGCCGGCGAGGCCGCCCGCTGCCTGGAACTCGGCGCGCGGGACTACTGGCTCGAGCCCCTCACCCGGGAGAAGATACTGGCCGTCCTGCCCGCCGAGCCCTCGCCGCCGGCGCCCGAACCCCCGCGTCCGGTCCCGGCCGGCGACGTGGCCGGCAAGGGCTTCGCCATCGTGGGCGAGCATCCGCTGATCCGCCGGGTGCTGGCCCTGGCCCGGCAGGTGGCCCGGTCCAAGGCCACCGTGCTCATTTCCGGCGAATCCGGCACGGGCAAGGAGATGTTCGCCCGGTTGCTGCACGCCTGCTCCGACCGCGCCGAGGGACCGTTCGTGGCCATCAACTGCGCGGCCCTGCCCGAGCATCTCCTCGAGTCCGAACTTTTCGGCCATGAGAAGGGGGCCTTCACCGGCGCCATCGCCCGCAAGCTCGGCAAGTTCGAACTGGCCTCCGGCGGCACCATCCTCCTCGACGAGATCTCCGAAATGGACATGGGGCTCCAGGCCAAGCTCTTGCGCGTGCTCCAGGAAAGCGAGTTCGACCGGGTCGGCGGCACCGAGACCGTGCGCGTGGACGTGCGGGTCGTGGCCACCACCAACCGCAAGATGGAAGAGGCCGTGGCCGAGGGCAAGTTCCGCCAGGACCTCTACTACCGGCTCAACGTCATCCCCATCAAGCTTCCGCCCCTTCGCGAACGCGGCGGCGACGTGGCCCGGTTGGCCATGTATTTCGTGGACAAGTTCCGCAAGGCCTACGGCCTGGCGCCGCTGGCCTTTTCCGCCGAGGCGCGCCAGTGGCTTTTGGCCTACGACTGGCCGGGCAACGTGCGCGAGCTGCAAAATCTCATGGAGCGGGCCGTGCTTCTGGCCGGCGACGGCCCCATCCGCAAGGCCCATTTCCTGCTCGACGCCGACACCTGGCCCGAGGCCGCGGAACAGGAGGAGGCGGAACCGCCGGCGCCCGCGGCCGGCGAGGAGGGGCCCGCCGAGAGCGCGTCACAGGCCGTCGCCCTGTTCGACGCCGAACTTCCCCCCGACCAGGGCGAGGTGGTGCCCCTGGAGGTCATGGAACGCCACATGATCATCAAAAGCCTCGACCGCACCGAGGGCAACCGCACCCAGGCCGCGCAGCTTCTCGGCATCTCCGTGCGCACCCTGCGCAACAAGCTCAACGAATACAGGAAGCTCGGCATCGACGTGCCCTGAACCGGCGTCCTCGCGGGTGTGGCCGGTTCCCGCGCGATCAACACTTTTTCCCGGCGCCGCATCGCTGTCCCCCCCGGCGGGACCGGCGGACGGGGCGCCCCACGCATCCCGATGGGCCCACCCTCCACGTACAACATCCTGATGTATTCCCACGACACCTACGGTCTGGGACATCTGCGCCGCACCATGGCCATCGCCGAGCACCTGCGCCAGCGCGGGGTCAACATTCTGATCCTCACCGGATCGCCCCTGGCCGGGCGCTACGAGACGCCGGACGGCGTGGATTTCGTGCGCATTCCGGGCATGATCAAGCGGACCAACGAGGAATACCTGCCGCTTTCGATCAAGATCAACGCCCGCCATGCCCTGAACATCCGGCGCAACATCATCGTGGCCACGGCCAAGGCCTTCCAGCCGCACCTTTTCATCGTGGACAAGGCGCCCATGGGGCTGCGCCGGGAGGTCATCCCGACGCTCAAGTGGCTCAAGCGCCGCCTGCCGCGCACCCGCACCATCCTCGGGCTGCGCGACATCATGGACGACGCCGCCTCGACCAGCCGGGAATGGCGGGAAAAGGGCGTCTACGAGGTGCTCGACCGCTATTACTCGGAAATATGGGTCTACGGGGACCAGGGCATCTACGATCCGGTGGCCGAATACGACATCCCCGCCGGCATCAGCGCCAAGATGGTGTTCACGGGCTACATTCCGCGCCATGCCCCCTCGCCCCAGTCCCTGGCCCGCATCCGGCGCGAGGAGAAGCTTGTGTCGGGGGAGCCGCTGGTGGTGGTGACCACGGGCGGCGGCGGCGACGGCTACCCGCTGATGGACGCCTACCTGCGGATGCTGGAGGAGGGGGGGGCTCCCGGGCACCGGGCGATCCTCGTCTCCGGGCCCTTCATGCCCCAGCCGGAGCGCGAGGCCGTGGCCCGGCGGGCCGCGGCGGTCAAGGCCCGCTTCCATCATTTCTACCGCCGCATGGAGACGCTGCTCGGCCTCGCCGACGCGGTGGTCACCATGGGCGGGTACAACACCACCTGCGAGATCCTCTCCCTGGGCAAGCCCTCCCTGGTCGTGCCCCGGGAGACACCGCGTCTGGAGCAGCGGATCCGGGCCGAGATCCTGAGCCGCCGGGGGCTGCTCGAGTACCTGCCCTGGGCCGAGCTCTCGCCGGACGCCATCCGGCGCAAGCTCGCGAGACTGCTTGGCGATCCGGCCCCGTACCGCGGGGCCATGTCCCGCTTCCCCTTCACCGGCCTTTCGGTCATTTCCGACAGGCTCACCGCCTTTCGCGAGCAGTCGTGCCGCGAGGGCAGGGGAGGCGTCTGCCCGCCGGCCGAGGATGACGCCTTGGCCGCGGCGGATTGACGGGCCGCCGCTTAGAGGGTGGAAAGGACGGCCCACAGGCCGAAGGCCGCGATGACCGCGCCGAATCCGCGCCGGATGGCCCGCATCCGGGTGAGCAGGCGAAAGCGCAGCAGCTTGCCGCCGAAGGCGATGGCCACCCACCAGACCATGGAGCCGCAAAAGACGCCGGCCACCACGGCCGAGGCTTCCGCCGTTCCGGCCTGGGCCCGCCCCAGGCCGAAGCCGGCGAAGATGGCCAGGAAGCCGACAACGTTCATGGGATTGGCCAGGGTCAGCAGGAAGACGGAGGCGCAGGCCCCGGCGTAATGCCCCGCAGCAGGTGTGACGGGGTTGGGCGGGGAATGGGAAAGGATCAGCCGCGCGGCCATGGCCACGAGGAAAAGACCGCCCCCCCGCTGGAGGAGGACGGCGTGCTCGGACAGGAATCCGGACACGAAGGTCAGGCCGAAGGCGGCCACGGCGCCGTAAAAGGCGTCCGCCGCCGCCGCGCCCAGCCCTGAAAAAAGTCCGATCCGCACCCCTCCGACGATGGCCCGCTGCAGGCACAGCATGCCGACGGCCCCGAACGGCATGGCGATGACGGCCCCGATGGCCAGTCCCTTGAGGAAAAGGGCGAGCATGGGGCGAATCTACCGATTCCGCCGGGACGGGGCAAGGTCGCCGGCGATCTTGCCCGCTTCCCTGGCGGAAAGCGGGGAAAAAAAGAAATGTGGAAAAAAGGGTTGCCAAGCATGCCGGAAGCGGGTAAAGACTCCACTTCGCGTCCGGTTGTACCGGGCGTGGCCGAGTGGCGAGGCAAACGACTTGACATCTCCCGCGTGCCAGGCTAAGTCACCAGCCCTTGGGCGGCTGGCGTAGCTCAACTGGCAGAGCAGCTGATTTGTAATCAGCAGGTTGCGGGTTCGAGTCCCATCGCCAGCTCCAGAGCGGAGGGGTTCCCGAGTGGCCAAAGGGAACAGACTGTAAATCTGTCGGCGTATGCCTTCGGTGGTTCAAATCCACCCCCCTCCACCATAAGCGCGATATGCAGTAGGAGACAGGATGCCCTGTCGCATGAACTACATGTGACATACGCGGGAATAGCTCAATTGGCTAGAGCATCAGCCTTCCAAGCTGAGGGTTGCGAGTTCGAGTCTCGTTTCCCGCTCCAAAGCCTCCCGTGTCCTACGCTTGAGAGATAGGCCCACGTAGCTCAGTCGGTAGAGCACTTCCTTGGTAAGGAAGAGGTCGCCGGTTCAATTCCGGCCGTGGGCTCCACATCGAATTCACATCAAAATCCCGGAAAGCAAAGCTTAAGCAGGGGGACCACATGGGCAAGGCGAAATTCGAGCGGACCAAGCCGCACGTCAACATCGGCACCATCGGCCACATCGACCACGGCAAGACCACGTTGACCGCGGCCA
>CAZNUQ010000081.1:0-10959 GCA_964576235.1 uncultured Desulfovibrio sp. | reverse complement strand
GCCAGGAGGCACGAAAGTTACCGTTGCAGAGCCTCAAACGATCAATTTAGGTCAGGTTCAGGGACGGATCATCCCCGCGCCTGCGGGGAACACAGGCCTTGAGCGATCATCAGTGCGGAATATGTCGGATCATCCCCGCGCCTGCGGGGAACACTCAAGCCAACGATGCACAGTGGAGGCTGGGACCGGATCATCCCCGCGCCTGCGGGGAACACTTGTAATCTAGTTATCTGATTACAGTAACAGACGGATCATCCCCGCGCCTGCGGGGAACACGAATCCATTTATGTCGAACGACGCCACGTTGATGGATCATCCCCGCGCCTGCGGGGAACACGTCCTAGACGGCGGCGAACAGAAGATCGTTGCTGGATCATCCCCGCGCCTGCGGGGAACACCAAAATCGATGGTTGATTTCGCATGGCCCCGTCGGATCATCCCCGCGCCTGCGGGGAACACAACTCCCTGACCGCATATTCCCGCGATCCACGCGGATCATCCCCGCGCCTGCGGGGAACACTTGACAGACGATCCCGGGGCATTCGTGGCCGCCGGATCATCCCCGCGCCTGCGGGGAACACGGGCCCATGGGAGAGAAGGTCGACATCAACATCGGATCATCCCCGCGCCTGCGGGGAACACTTTTCACAGAAACGAACGATGAAGAGGAACCGCGGATCATCCCCGCGCCTGCGGGGAACACCGGAAACACAAGAGCCGTGTTGCCTAGCGATCCGGATCATCCCCGCGCCTGCGGGGAACACAACGTCCCTTCACTGATAGAGCCTATTGTCGCCGGATCATCCCCGCGCCTGCGGGGAACACGTCAGACGAACCGGAGGAAAACCACTCCCCGCCGGATCATCCCCGCGCCTGCGGGGAACACCCTTCATCGAGGACCCGTCGGCAGGCGTCCCGCGGATCATCCCCGCGCCTGCGGGGAACACAGGAGCTTGGGGCGGCCAACAGCCGTATCGCCCGGATCATCCCCGCGCCTGCGGGGAACACGAATCCCCGGCGGACTTTCTAACGGGAAAAGACGGATCATCCCCGCGCCTGCGGGGAACACCGGCGAAGTCGCGCCTCGATTCTCGGGTCGAACGGATCATCCCCGCGCCTGCGGGGAACACGCGCCAAGGCCTCGTCCAGCACCACCGCAAGGCGGATCATCCCCGCGCCTGCGGGGAACACGCCGTCCCGCCCGTCAAGTATTTTTTCTCTATCGGATCATCCCCGCGCCTGCGGGGAACACGGCGTTCAAGGCAGCGTCAAGCAAGGAATCGCCGGATCATCCCCGCGCCTGCGGGGAACACCACTAAAGCCGAAGACGTATCAAATGCGCCGGCGGATCATCCCCGCGCCTGCGGGGAACACACACCTCCGGCGAGGGTTATTTGTATTGTGGGCGGATCATCCCCGCGCCTGCGGGGAACACTCGGTCATGTCCAACCAGTCGCCGCGCCGGCCCGGATCATCCCCGCGCCTGCGGGGAACACCCGCCCGGACGCTGGTGGGCATGGCGTATCCTCGGATCATCCCCGCGCCTGCGGGGAACACCCGTCCCCGGAGGACACCATGGAAAAATCCTACGGATCATCCCCGCGCCTGCGGGGAACACTCGCTGGTGAAGTCACCGAGGAGATCGGACAACGGATCATCCCCGCGCCTGCGGGGAACACTCCTCCGGTGCTCGTCGCCTGCCTCTCCCTCGCGGATCATCCCCGCGCCTGCGGGGAACACTAGTCAAGGCAACGCATACGATCTACAAGTGTCGGATCATCCCCGCGCCTGCGGGGAACACCCGTTACCGCGACGGGCAAAACGAGGACGGTTCGGATCATCCCCGCGCCTGCGGGGAACACTCGTCCCCCATTCCCAACTCGGGTTTCGACGACGGATCATCCCCGCGCCTGCGGGGAACACCTCCGCCCCACAACCAAACGCTGCCACCCATCAGGATCATCCCCGCGCCTGCGGGGAACACGGGAAACTGGCGGCCCTCATCAACTATTACAACGGATCATCCCCGCGCCTGCGGGGAACACGCCGGCCCCCACGTCGCCAGCCGATGGTCAGACGGATCATCCCCGCGCCTGCGGGGAACACATACCGACCAAAGGCGCTATACGGAATGACAACGGATCATCCCCGCGCCTGCGGGGAACACTCTGCGTTGGTGCTGATGCAGCGTGGTCGGTGCGGATCATCCCCGCGCCTGCGGGGAACACGAGGTTGCGGCATCCGACCCGGAGCCGGAGGTCGGATCATCCCCGCGCCTGCGGGGAACACTCGTACGGTAACGAGTTGTTACAACGATACTTTTTCGACAGGGAAAAAGCCACCAAAACACACTGTCTAAATTTTCAAAGATCATAGCCGGTTATGCCTGGAGACTGTCAGCTCCCTGGGGCAGGAACGATACAAGGCCCATGCCGTCCAAATCCACGGGCACGCGCCGATTGCTCCCCAGCGTGCGAAACGCGAAACCGGTCTCGTTGCGCGCGCTCCAGGCCATCACAGCGTTGCCGTCCTCGATCCCGTTTTCCACCGTGTTCCAGATCATCTCCCGGACCTTCACCGAATAGTCGCCAACATACACCCCCGCCCGAATCTCCAACAGCCACACGGCAAGACGACCGCGCAGGCGGGGAGGGACGTTCTCAACAACGATGACCATCATCGCCAGGACCCTCCTCGTCCTCGAAAGCCGGCCCGACGGCATCCGCCGGCGCCTTGGGCACGGGAAGCCCCCCGGCCTCCAACACTTCCTCGATCTCCGGAATGATCCGCGAAAGAAGTTTCGTTTCCCGGAACCGATCCCGACAGGCCAGACGCACCGCGCGCTCCGGTTCGGACCCCTCGCGCGCCGCCACCTGGAAGGCCACGGGCACGACCGTGTCGAATTTGTACAGGTCGGCGATGTCGTAGACAAAACTGCGGGGCTTGCCCGTGTGCAGGAAGCCGATGGCCGGGGCGTATCCCGCCGCCAGGATCGCCGCCTCGCACAGGCCATGCAGGCAGGCTGTGGCCGCGCTCAGACACCGGTTGGGAAGATCGCCGCTCCCCCATTCCCGGGGATCGTATTTCCGCCCGGACCAGGGCACACGGTATTGACGCGCCAGCAGCTTGTACAACTCCCGCACACGGGTTCCCTCGATGCCGCGCAACTGGTCAATGCCGCGCCGGGACGGCGGTTCCTCGCCAAAACGGACGGCGAACATCCGGCGCACCACCCTGGCCCGTGCCGTCTCGTCCAAAGCCAGGGCGGCCTGATAAAGCAGCTTGTCGCTGCGCGCGCCGCCGGGCTGGCCGGAGGCGTACAGACGCACTCCGGCCTCCCCGACCCAGGTGAGCAGGGTTCCGGCCCGCGCGGCAAGCGCCACGGCCGCATGGCTCACCCGTATGCCCGGCTCCAGCATGATGCAGGCCACTCCGCCGACCGGAATGTGCGTGCGCACACCCGCTGCGTCCACGAGCACGAACGAGCCGTCCAGAACGTCGAGCTGGCCGCGTTCCAGAAACACCATGCTCGCGCGCTCCTTCAGGGCCAGCGGTTTCAGACGCGGCAGCACGGCTAGGCCCTCCTGGCCAGCAAGAGCCCGCAACCGAAACCTTTCGCCGGCCCGACGCCCTTGCAAAGAGCGCCGAACGCCTTGTCCGCGTCGCGGACTGCGGCGAATCCCGCGAAGTCCAGAGTGCCGAAGCGCGCCTTGTGGCCGCCGCGCCAATACTGTCGCACCGTGTAGCTTTCGACCACGAGGCTTTGGTCCTCGAAATGAAGCCCCAGGGCCTCCTGGCGGGTCAGCAGCCACTTCGCGCCCTCCTGTTGGGCCAGGGCCGCGCGCGGGGGTGGTTCTTCGCCACGCTCCCGGTAAGGTTTCCGCGCATCCTGGACCACGTCGAAGCGCTGCTGCCTGCCGTCCGGCCCCTGGCGCTTGACCACGGCGTTGGCCCGAAGCGACACGTAAAGCCTGTCGCCAACGGCCAGTTTCGGCGCATAGGGTTTGACGGCCATGCGCCATACCCCCTTTCTGTCCACAGGCTCCCGGGCGGACACCGCCAGATAGGTCACGGGGTCGATTTCCCGGAAAAGGAAATCGCGCTCGCGATCCGGACTGTCGCCGAAAAGGTTCCAAAGCGCCTGATGCGCATCATAGACATCGTTGAAGATGGCTTCCTTGGACCGGAGGATGAGCTTACTGAGGAACATGGCCGGCCTCCTTCTTGCCCATAAACCCCGGGGCGACCTCGGCCATGACGGCCCGGCGCTCGGCGAACTGCCGCCGGCCGTGATGCGTGGCCAGGTCGCGCACGAGGGGCCGTTGCGTCTCGCGGGAGGGATTGGCCGCAATGTCGGCCACGAGCAGGCTGGCGGCCGGGCGTTTTCCGACCGGGTCGAAGGCCAGGGGATCGAGGCCATAGGCGGCCAGGGCTTCCTCCACATCCGCGAACTCACCGATCCTCGGATCGAAGGGCAGCGAAGGCGGACAGCACTTGCGGCCCAGGTACGGCGTGAAGACAGGTCGGCGAAGCGCGTCGGCCAGGGTTTCGAGCGGGTAGGGCGGGACCTCCGCCGCCGCCCACACGCCGACCGTGAAGTGCGCGCCGCAAAGGTAGCCGCGCCGGGACAGGATCGTGTGCAACTCATCGTCGCGCCCGAGCAGACCGCCCAGTTCGTCGGCGCGGGTGCGGTACACCCGTTTGCTTTTTTCCGGCGGGGTCTGGATGGTGTGGTAGTCGAGCAGCGGCGTGCCGGGAGCGTCCACCCGCACGGCCACGCCATAGCCGGCGGTCAGGGCGGCAAGCCGTTCCTCCTCGCCGCGCCGGATGCCCAGGCAGGACGCAAACAGCCCGAAAACGGCCGACCGCGTGGGATGGCCGGCGGTGGGGCGCACTTCGCCCACGGCCACCAGACCGAAGGCCGAAAGCATGCCATGGAGTTGGAAAGTGAGGTAGCGCGCCATGGCTTACTCCGCGACAAAGGCCGCAAGGTCCTTGAGCGTCCCGGTCCCCTCGAAGACATTGAAGGCCATCGCGGCCGGTTCCTGGCCGTAGACCGCGTCCATGGCCGCCTTGGTCCCAAGCAGGCGGGAGACGGCCTGTGCGCCAACGTCGCCGTCCCGTTCGTCGGGTCTTTCTCCAACTGGTTTGAGAAAGGCCAGGGAGAGGTTGCGCGGCGTGTCGTCGCCTTTTTCGGCCAGGGCGAAACAGGCGTAGGCGCGCGAGGCGTAGCTCGCCTGTTTGCCGGTCGGAGCGACCGTGCAGGCGGCGGTCACCAGGGCGGCCAGGGATTGTTTCACGAGCGCCTCATCGGCGCAGAGGTTTTCGGTCAGCAGGTCGCGGTCGATGCAGACATACAGGTAGTAGACGCCGGCTCCGAACTCGGAAACGCCCATGTGGCCGGCTCCGGCGTCGTCGCGGTTGAGGTCGTCCACGGCGGTGAAGAAGTCGTCCTCGGCCACGGCCCGATGCACGGTGACGGCGTGGGCCACCTGTACGGCGGCTTCGACGTTGTACCGGGCGCTGGCGGCAAGCATGCGGCCGAACATGGCGATGTCGGCGGCCTTGACGCCCCGGCGCAGCAGGCCGAGGGACTCCTTCTCCGGCGTCTTGCCCGAGGCGCGGCAGGCTTCGACCAGTTTCGCGACGGCGTCCCGTTCCTCGCGGCTCACGTGGGCGAGTTGCTCGATTTCCAGGGATTCGAGGATGTCGGCGCGCTTTTGGGCGGCCTCGGCGTCCTTGGCGGTTTTGGGTTCCGCCTTGAGCTTGCCGAAGACGCTTCCGATGGCCCGGGCGATTTCCGCCGCCGGCTTTTCCTTGAGCACGGGCAGCGCGCCCGTGGCGTCGGAATCCGCCCATACGGCGTCCAGGTCGGCGCCCTGGGTCAGGGCGCAATATACCTTGCGCCCCAGTTCCTTGGTGCGGGTGCCGAGGTGGTCGCCGCCCAGGGCCGTTTTGAAGGCATCGGAAGTGCGCCAGGCCCGCTTGAGGCTCTGGGAGGACACGCGCAGCCGGTTGGCTTCGCCGAGGCGCATGGATTTGGGCGCGCCCAGGTCGTCGCGGTTGAGGTTGGCGGCCGGGTAGCTGGTCAGGATATGGAGCTGGATGAATCGGGACATGACGGATTCTCCTTATTTTTTGGCCTTGCGGTTGACGTAGTATTCGACGGCCCAGGCGCGGCGGGTCTTGTCCGTCCAATCGGAAGCGCCGGTCACGAGGCTTCTGATTTCGGCCGTGCCGCCCAGGTAGTCGACGAGGCGGCGCAGCATGAGGAACAGGTCGTCGGGATCGGTCGTGGCCAGGAGCTTGCGGAACCGGGGGTCGCGAACGGACTCCTGGCTTTCGTCGGCCGGGGCGAGCTGGCGGGCGAAGTGTCCCTCTGGCAGGGCCGTTTTCACGTGGACCAGCACACCGACGCCGATGGCGAGGCGTTGCGCGTCATACGGGTCCAGTTCGACGCCCGAGGCCGTAAGCAGGGCGAGCAGGCCGCGCTGGTAGTCGGGTGAGACGAAGACCTCGTCGGGCGTCTTGGCCCGGCGCAGTCTGGCCCGGGCGCCCCGGTTCTGGTCGAGGCCGGCCCACCAGTGGCGCAGCTTGGCCCAGAACGCGGCGCTTTGTTCCGAAGTGCCGTAGAGCAAGGATCGCAGTTCCATCAGTTCCCCGCCTCCTTTTGCGTCGGGATGCCCAGGATTTTCGAGCAGCCGACGTAATTGAACGCCCGCATGCGGTTGAGCGCCGCGTAGATCTGTTTTGCCTTGCGCGGCGGCGCGCCGCCGTCCTCGGCCACGTTCGCGAAGATCGCGTTGGCCGCGCCAAGCAGCCTGTCGCGCCAGCCCGTGTAGGCCGCCTGGAGTGTTTCCAGGTTTTCGAGATGGTCGATGGTTTCCCGCACCAGGGCATAAAAGGCGGATTCGGTGTCGGCCCAGAACCGTGCGGCCACCGTGGCAAGCAGGGTCGCGTCGGCTTTGGCGTCACGCGCGCCGTCGGCAAAGAGCGCTTCCTTCACGGCGGTTTGCAGGTTGCGGCGGACCAGGTCCGCCGCCTTGAGCAGCGGCGTGACCTCGCCCAGGAAGGTCTCGTCCGCCTCGGGATCGAGGGAATAGATCGGGTATTCGCCTTCGCACCAATTAAGGACCTTCATGTTGTCCGTGTCGTAGCCGAAGGCCCGCAGGCGGCCGATGTGTCTCGCTTCGTCGCCGTATACGGCCTCGCGGTAATGGGTGACGGCCCGGGCCGGCTTGACCGGGAATTTTTCACCCGCATCATCTCCGATGACCAATCCCAGCCAATGGTTGTAGCCGCGCCCTTCGCTCATGCCCTTGAGGCTGAGCGGTTCCTTTCCCGGCCCCTGTTCCCGGTAGGGGGTCAGCGGATGCCGCCAGCCGAGGCCGTAGTTGTTGCCGTAGTTGGTGGTCCAGAACCGGCGCACGAAGACGGTGTGCTCCCGGCCGCAGACGGGGCAGGCCGAGGCCTCGGGCTCCTCGGCCGGCGTAAGCAGCACGCGCCGGGGCATGCCCCAGTAGTGGTGCAGGAAGTGCGCGGCGGCGCGATGGACTTCGCTGCCTACCTCGTGGCTGTCATGGGTGGGGGCGGCCCAGGGGAAGACCTTGCCCGGAATCTCGTCCGTATCGCGCGGCAGCGGTGCCGTGTCGCGGTCGTTGAGCGGCAGCACGTTGCTCCAGACGGTTTCCCAGAGGGTGTCGCCGACAACGAGGGTCGTCAGCGGGCCGCCGCCGCGGATGGAGACGCGGTAGCCGACGCCGCCGGACGGGGCGTAGGCCTGCATGGCGGCAAGGGCTGCGGCGGCGCAGGCCGGGCAGAGTTTTTCCGGCGGCTGGTCGCGTTTGATGAAGAAGTCGCCGTTGTGCCTGGTGGCGTTTTCGCCGGGCGTGTCCATGAGCAGGGCCGCGATGGGCGAGGGCGTCTTGGCTTCGGCCTCGGTGAGGGTCAGGTCTTGCAGGAAGAGCGGACGCGGGCCGAAGAGGTGAAAATAGGGGAGCAGGGGGACGAAGGCGGCCTTGAGTGTTTCGGGGGAGGGCGGTTCCTTGAAGCCGCGTTTCCAGGCGCGGTCGTTTTCGGGCGGCCAGGCGGTCTGCACCAGGCCGACGAGCAGTTCGAGCAGCGCGCCCTTGAAGTCGGGGCGCGATGCGGCGATGTCCACGCACGGCGGATCGGGGGCGGTGATGCGCCAGGGTGGGATGCGGTCGGTCGAGCCGTCCGCGCGGCGTACCGGGATCCAGTTTTCCGACAGGAGATTGAACGGATGCATGGTGGTGACGCTCCGTTTGTTAGGTTTGTCTATCCGATTACATGATAACGAAATCGAAAGCCAGCCCGGACGGCGGGATCGGCAGGCCGCCCGGGCGGCGACCGCCTGGAACACGGCTATTATTATGATGAACAGAAGGATGAGGAGATCGTCGGGAGTCAGGCGAATGAGAGAAACGGGGGGCGGTTATTCTTTTTTGTCAGTAAGATACAGCAACCCCGTCCCCCGCGTGTAGCCCAAGTGGCTCCAGCCCGGCAGGGCGCAGCGCCACACGCCCGGTTCCTCCGTCTCGGCAAACGGTACGGGCGTCACCCAGCGCCCAGCATCCGGCATGGTCGCGGCGAACGCCGCAAGCCGCTCCTTCCATGCGCCCTCGGGCGCAAGGTTCGCGACGCGCCGGTAGGGCACCGACACCTCCGAGCGGGCGCACGTGGCCGCGTCCATTCCCGGCCCGGCCCAGAGTTCGAGCCCGTCGCCGACGACCTTGAGCAGCCGCAAGGTCGCCGTGGGTTCGCCCAGGCGCGTGGGCGTGACGCGGTCGTCGTACCAGCCGCCGTCGGCGGCGCTTTCCCCGTAGCCCTGCCAAAAGTCCAGGGCGCTGGCCCCGGCCAGACTGTTTTCGGCGAAATCCCTTCCCTCGGCCCGGTCCTGCGCGGCGGCAAGGGCTTCCGGCGTCGGCAGCTTGTTTTCGTCATACGCGTCCTCCACGAGGTCGCGGGCGTCCCGGGGCAGCTCGATGCGTTCCCGCGCGGCAAGGAGTCGCGCCGTGCGCCACAGCAGCCCATGGGCCGGGTAGACGAAAAGCCCCTTGCCAAGCTCCTCCTCGCCCCAGTCCGGCGTTGGCGCGGCATCCGTGGGTGGGGCGACGACGCATAGGGCCGGCGCGCCGAAACCTTCGGGCCGCCAGGAGCGTGGATGGCGGTGCCCCCGTCCGGCCCGCTGTATGACGAGTTCCATGGGCGCCAGTTCGGTGACGACAAAATCGCCGTCAATGTCGAGCGATTGCTCAGCAACAGGACTGGAGACCAATATTTTACCCCTTCGCGCTTCCGGCGTGGACTCCTTGCCGAAGATGGAGAGCACCCGCGCCTCGATGGCCAGCCTGTCGCACAAGGCGAAACGGGCGTGGAAAAGGAGCAGATCGCCGTCCGGCAGGCGCGCGGCGAGCCGGGCCTGGGCGGCCACGGCCCGGTCCACCGTGTTGCAGAACAGGATGGCACAGCCGCCGGCGGCATGGACGGCGGCCAGCCTGTCGCAAGCGTGATCGAATTCGTCCGTCGTCTCCACGGCGATGGAGAGCGTGCGCGTGCGCCGCAAGGGCGTTTCCTCGAAGATGCCGGCGGCAAGGCGCGTGGCCAGGGGCAGCGGTTGATCGGTCAGCCGGGGCGTCGGGGCGCCGGCTCCCTGGCAGAAGGCCGTGGCCAGCCCCTGCTTGATATGGCGGGGCAGGGTGGCCGAAAGCAGGACGGCACTGCCGCCAAGGCCGGCATGAAAGGTGAGCAGGCGCTCAAGGAGCCGCGTGGTGTAGGGATCGTAGGCATGGACCTCGTCGGCGATCAGCACGCCGCGGCCAAGGCCGAGCAGCCGCAGACACTGATGTTTGGCCGGCAAGACGGCCAGAAGCGCCTGATCGAGGGTGCCCACGCCGCACGGGGCCAGAAGCGCCTTCTTGCGGTTGTCCGCCAGCCAGGCGGAGCAAAACGCGCCGGACTCCCGGATGTCGTCGGTCCCTTCCTCGTCGCTGTCGCTGGGCTTGGTTTGCTCCAGGCCGATGCTGCCCAAAAACGCGTCGCATATGCCGCGCGCGCCGTGCGCCAGCATGAGCGACGGGACATCGGTTCCGGCTGTCTCGAAAAGCGTCCGGTACGAAGCCGCCAGCCGGGCGTACATGCCGTTGGCCGTGGCCATGGTGGGCAGGCCGATGTAAAAACCCTCGGCCTCGCCCTTGGCCATGAGGGCGTGGGCGGCGAGCAGGGCGGCCTCGGTCTTGCCCGCGCCGGTCGCGTCCTCGAAGATGAAAAGGCGCGGCCCACTCCCCGTTCCGGCGACGGCCATGGCGTGGGATTGGAGCGGCGTCGGGGCGTATTGCTTCTTGATATGCGGCAGCAGTTCGTGGAAGGCGCCCTCCCGACGTGGCGGAGGACACAGGATGCCGCAGCCGGACACGGCCGCGCGGGCCTGGGGCAGCGCGTAATCAGCATAGTAACCGGCAAGGGGGAGTTTCATGGCGATGTAGGGAAACCCCGTGCCCGAGGCGATCCAGTCGGCCAGCACCAGCAGCCCGGCAAAAAGCCAGGATACGGGTTTGAAGCAGTCCTCGGCCGCGTCGCCGCCCGGCAGGCGCAAACCGGGAGGCAGGGTCAGCCGGCCGGCCTCGTCCAGAAAACATTGGACGGCCTCCACGGTCGCGGGGGGAAACCGCAGGTTGCCGGTAACCCCTTGCGGCGGCTTGCCGTGGTGGCCGAAGGCGGCCCGGGCCAGGGGCCGCAGGAGCGTACGCGCTTCGTCCGACGGCAAGGCGCGTAGCGCTTCGGGCCAGGCCCGGCGGACGGCCTTGTCGAAAAATACGGCCTGGCCGAGGTGGGTGTGGTGCGCCTGATTGCAGAGTCCCAATGGCCCGCCGCCAAGCAGGGCCACGAGGTCCCGCCGTTTGTGCTGGAAGGCCGGGGAGAATTTGCCCAGATCGTGGA
>CAZNUQ010000080.1:0-11101 GCA_964576235.1 uncultured Desulfovibrio sp. | reverse complement strand
TTCTCCAGGGTATAGCGGGAGTAATGCTTCTTCAGGAGCTGGAAAACGCAGCGGGGATGGGTGAGCGTCATGTCCCGCAGGGGGATTCCCCTGGCGTCTTTCTCGAAGACCCAGCTGTCCTTTCTGTACTTTCGCCCCTTTGCATCGTATCCCGAGAAGAGGCCGTCCTTGAAGTAGAAACTCTCGCTTACGATGAAGGAGGCGTTGGTGTAGTTGACGACGTACTCCCGGAATTCCTTCTTGTTCGTCAGGATGTAGTGGATCATCCCTCCGAGGAAGGCGATGTCCGTCCCGGAGCGCAGGGGAACGTGGTAATCGCAGCGCGCCGACGTGCGCGTGTAGCGGGGGTCGACATGGATCAGCCGCGCCCCGTTCTGCTCTTTGGCCCGCAGGATCCACTTGAAGGCGATGGGGTGGTGCTCGGCGGCGTTGCTCCCCATGATGAGGATGACGTCGCTGTTCTTCAGATCGATATAGTGGTTCGACATCGAACCGCGCCCGAACGACTCTCCCAGAGCCGCTACCGAGGGGCTGTGTCAGACCCGGGCCTGGTGGTCGATGTAGACGAGCCCCATCGACCGGCAGGCCACGCTCATCAGCCAGCACTCCTCGTTGTCCACGTTGGAGCTGCCGAGGTGGCCGATCGTTTCGCAGCGGTTGACGAGCTCTCCCCTGGCGTTGCGAGTGACGAAGCCCTTGTCGCGCGTGTCCTTCACGAGGCGGGCGATCCGCTCAAGGGCCCAGTCCCAGGTCTTTTCCTCCCACCGGTCGCCCATGGGGGCCCGGTAGAGGACCTTGCGAAGCCGGTACTTGTTGGCCTCGGTGAGATCGAAGAAGCCGGCGCCCTTGGCACAGAGCGAACCCTCGTTGATGGGGTGCTCGGGATCTCCCTCGATGTTGAAGATTTTTCCGGTGTTGCGGTCGACACTGCAGATCAGGCCGCAGCCCACGGAGCAGTAGCAGCAGACCGTGGTGACCTGCCTGGCCGCCATCACGCGCTGCATCTTGTTGATCTCGGCGGCGTACGCCTTTGCCGGGCCCAGGTCCACGCCCAGGGAAGACAGGGCCACCCCCGATCCCAGGGCGCCGGACAGGGCCAGAAACCCTCTCCTCGTGATCTCCATGTGAACCTCCCTCCTCCGCCATATGACAAGGATGATATATGTCAGGCGTGGCATAGTCCATTTTGCCGTTTTTGTCAATCGAAATCCCGGGGCAAAAAGAGGGAAAACGAAGAACGAGAGACGTGACGAAACCCTTGCCTGGTCACGACTCATATTGAATTCGCACGCTTTAGAAAGTATGGGGAAACAAATGGAGCAAATGATCACTGAGAAAGTGAAAGGCCGCGGGATGATGCATGGAGCCCGCTCCGGGCCGCATTGCGTCCTCGGCCGTTGCCGCGTCGTCAACAATTCGCCCATGCGTTCAATATGAAAATGGAGCTCAGAGGTCCGATCAAGCCACAACGAACACCCATCCGCCGAATCCGAGCTTGACCCGGGCCTGAATTCTTCCTATACTACGTTTTATGCTGAAATCATTGAAGAAAATCACCGTGCCGAAGAAATCGGTCCGGGGCCGAAGGGAGGTGACCTCTTTCCGAATGCCGTGGTGGGCACGCTTTCGATCGCGTTCGGACCGGACGCCCTTTCCGGAGCTGCCGGGGCACGAGGAATTGACGCAGCGCGCGGAATTGTTCGGCGTTATCCAGTTGGAGAACCACGCCCGGTTCCTGGCTTCCAAGCACGAATGCGAGTCCGTTCGGGGCAGCGAGCTGCTGCTGCGCCAACTGTCAAAAAACGAGGTAGGCATCCGCCGCTGCCACCGGACCATCGCGGAGAGCGTGCGGCAAAGACATCGGATCTCGCCGGCGGCAGAATGGCTGCTGGACAACTTCCATTTGATCCAAGAGCAGATCGAGTTGGCGCAGGCACACCTGTCCCCGGGCTACAGCCGAGGATTGCCCCGCCTGACGACCGGGCCACGCCGAGGATTCCCCCGCATTTACGACATTGTGCTGGAGGTGGTCCGGCACACCGACGGCCAGGTGGGCCATGAAAATCTGAGCCTCTTCATCCGCGCCTATCAGGAGACGCACCCGCTGACGCTGGGCGAACTGTGGGCGGTGCCGATCATGCTGCGTCTGTCGTTGATCGAAAAACTTCATCTCGTGACCCAGCGAATCGCATGGCGGAGCAGCCAGCGGGACGAGGCCCTGCACTGGGCGGACCGCTTCCTGAAAAAGGTTGAAACGAACCCCCGGATGTTCGTGACGACGCTGGGCGACTTCGTACGGGCGGCTCCGCCCCTGACGTCACCCTTTATCTCGGAGCTGGTGGCCAACATTGACGGCGTGAACCCCACCCTTGGCCTGGCGCTCAACTGGCTGGAGCAGGAGCTCTCCGAACACGGGCAGACCATCGACCTCGTTTTGCAGAACGAAAATCAGGCGCAGGCCGCCGACCTCGTCACGATCAGCAACTGCATTACCAGCGTGCGCACCATGGCCGCCATCGACTGGGCGGATTTCGTCGAAGCCGCCAGCGTGATCGAGGCTGTCCTGCGGCGCGACCCCGCCGGGGTCTATCCGCAGATGGATTTCCGCACACGGAATCGCTACCGAACGCTGGTTGAGAAACTCGCACGCTACGGCCGCAAGTCCGAGCCGGACGTGGCCGAAGCGGCGGTGATGCTGGCCGCGGAGCGTCGGCAGGCGAACGCGGACCGCCACGAAAGCCACGTGGGCTATTTCCTGCTGGACACCGGCCGCTCCGAGTTGGAAACCCGGATCGGCTGCCGCCTCCCGCTGCATCGACGGTTCAGCCGCTGCCTGGGGCGCCATCCCCTGGCCTTTTACCTGACCGCGGCGGTCGTGATGACCCTGGTGATGGCGGCTGTTCCCGCAGCCAGCCTGCGCGGAGCGGGCCCCGGTTGGGCCGTCACTCTCTGGGTGGCCGCCGCGTTGCTGGTCGCATCCCGACCTGCGATCGCGCTCATTAACTGGGTGAGCACGCTCCTGGTTCCCTCCCGTTTCCTGCCGAGTGTCGATTTTGCCAAGGGTATCCCGCCCGAACACCGAACCATCGTGGTGGTGCCGACCATGCTGGGTTCCCCGACCGAAGGCATGCATCTGCTGGAGGATCTTGAAATCCGCTACCTGGGGAACAAATCCCCGAACCTGTTGTTCGCCCTGCTGACGGATTTCCTCGATGCCGATGCCGAGGAACTTTCCAACGACCGCGAAAGCGTCGAGGCGACAGTCAAAGGCATCCGGAGGCTGAATGCGCGCCATGCACGGAAGGGCGATCCGATCTTCTTCCTCCTGCACCGTCCGCGTCGATGGAATCCCGAAGAGCGAAAATGGATGGGCCACGAACGCAAGCGCGGTAAACTCGAGGATTTCAACCGCCTAGTGGTCGAGGGCCGCACTGAGGCGTTTTCAGTGATCGAAGGCGACCCCGAGTTGCTTCGTTCCGTGCGCTACGCCATTACCCTGGATACCGACACGCAACTGCCGCCGGGGTCGGCCGTCCAGCTGGCGGGCGCAATGGCGCACCTGCTGAACCGTCCGCACCTTGATTCCGTCCGCCGGATGGTAACCCGCGGCTACGCCGTCCTGCAGCCGCGCATAGCCGTCAGCCTGACTTCCGCACGCCAATCACTCTTTGCCCTACTCCTGGCCGGCGAAGTGGGCATCGACCCCTACACGAGGGAAGTCGCCAGCGTCTATCCCGATTTCTTCGGCCGGGGCCAGTTCATAGGCAAGGGCATTTACGACATCCACACCTTCCATGCGGCGACGGGCGGGCGCTTCCCTGACAATCTCATCCTGAGCCACGACCTGATCGAGGGTTGCCACGCGCGCTGCGGATTCATCAGCAACGTGGAGTTGGTCGAGAACGAACCCTCGCGGGTGGTTGCCGACACCCGGCGACGGCACCGCTGGGTGCGGGGCGACTGGCAGATCGCGGGCTGGCTGTTTCCCCGCATCCCCGGACCCGACGGCCGCCGGGTCCGCAATCCCCTCGACGGACTGTCCCGATGGATGATCTTCGACAACCTGCGGCGCAGCCTGGTTCCGGCCGCGCTTTTCCTGACCCTGGTTTCCGCTGGGTATGCCTGGACGGCGAGTGCAACCGGGCGCATTGCGGTCCTGCTGGGCGTGTATTTTCTGCCGTCGGCGCTGCGCACGCTACGCGCTTTTCTGCTCAAGGGAAAGCCGGTCCCGCTCCCCGTCCATCTGCGAGCCGTCACAGCGAAAGAAGGCCGTCAATGGGGGCTCGAGCTTTTGGAGCTGGCCTTCACGCCCTATCACGGGTGGGTCTATCTGGACGCCGTTGTCCGCGTGTTCTGGCGGATGCGGAGCCGACGGCGACTGCTCGAATGGAAGACCGCCAGTCACAGCGAGAGGACGGCCGGGACTTCGGTCGGGGACGTTATCCGCGAGATGTGGTCGGCCCCCGCCCTTGCAGCGGCCTGTGCGGCGCCGGCGCTGGCGGGGATCGAACCGGCCAACCCTCTGCTCCTCGCGCTGGCGGGACTGTGGTTGGTTTCCCCCGGCATCGCCTGGTTCGTCAGCCGCACCCGCACCCCGCGTGTCCTCCCGTTGGATGCAGTCCAAGCCGCCTTCATTCGCCGGCTGGCGCGGCGCACCTGGGCTTACTTCGACCATTTTACAGGAGAAGCCAGCCATTGGCTCCCGCCCGACAATTTCCAGGAAATCCCGGCGCCGGCGGTCGCACCGCGGACCTCGCCGACCAACATCGGGATGGGCCTCGTAAGCGGCCTGGCCGCCTGCGATTTCGGCTACCTCTCGCCCGGACGCTTCCTTTTCCACACGGCCCGCACCATGGACACGCTGGAACGGATGGAGCGGTACCGCGGTCATTTCTACAACTGGTACAACATCCCCACCCTCAAGCCGTTGCACCCTCTCTACATTTCCTCGGTGGACAGCGGCAACCTTGCGGCGATGCTGATCGTCGTCCGTGAAGGCTTGCGGGAAATGATGCGCGGCCCCTTCCTGCCAGCGCGCTGGCGGGAAGGGCTCGAAGATGCCGCCGGCATCCTGCTGATGGAAATCGAATCGGCCCGGAAACGGCCGGAATGCCCCGTATCACCAGACGTATTTCCGGCGGCAGCCGACCGGATCCGCGAACGGATCGAGGCCGTCCGCGCTGTCCCGCCGTCTTTGCGCGACATTCAGCGGGAACTGGAGACCTTCCGCGCGGGGCTCGAAGGCCTGGCCGGCGCGTTGGCGCCGGACGAATCTCTCTCCTTCTGGTGCGAGGCACTGCAACGACAGTGTACGGACTTTGTCGACGAAATCCGCTATTTCGCACCCTGGACCTGCGCCGAGCTTCCCTATTCTCCCGCGGCGGAGGATGCCGGCGCCGACGCGTCTCTGTGGAAAGAGTTGCAGCAGGAAACCGGGACCAGTCTCCCTCTGGACGCGCTTGCCACCCTGTTGCGTCGCTGGGAACCGCGTCTGACGCAAAGGCCGGCCGGGGATCCGTCCCAGCGCTGGATCGAGTGGCTGACGCTCGCCAGCTCACGGGCCTCCCAACGCATCACGGAACTCGGCGCCGTCGCTGAACGCTGCACCGAGTTCAGCGAATATGACCTGGATTTCCTCTACGATGCCGACCGGCATCAACTGTCCATCGGGTACAACCTCGACGCGCACAGCCGGGATCCCGGCTTCTACGATCTTCTGGCGTCGGAGAGCCGCTTGGGCAGCTATGTCGGCGTGGCCCGCGGTCAACTGCCGCTGGAACACTGGTTCCACCTCGGACGCCGGCTTGCACCGGGCGGGGGCCCGCCCGTGCTGACCTCGTGGAGCGGCTCGATGTTCGAGTACCTGATGCCGATGCTGGTCATGCCGGTTTACGACGGTACGCTTCTGGACGTGACCTGCAGGAGCGCGGTGCACCGCCAGATCAGCTACGGCAGGCAGACGGGCGTCCCCTGGGGTATTTCCGAGTCGGGATACAACCAGCTGGACTCGAGCCAAGCCTATCAATATCGTGCCTTCGGCGTCCCGATGCTCGGCATGAAGCGCGGTCTGGCAGACGATCTTGTGATTGCGCCCTATGCGAGCGCCCTGGCCTTGATGGTTGAACCTGTGAAAGCCGTCCGCAACCTCCGACGCCTCGTCGATGCCGGAGCGGTCGGCCGCTTCGGCCTGTACGAGGCGGTGGACCACACACCCGCACGCGTGCCCGCCGGTGAACCTTTCGCCATTGTCCGCACCTGGATGGCGCACCACAACGGGATGTGTCTGCTGGCGTTCGGTCATCTGCTCCATGGCCAGCCGATGCAGCGTCGGTTCATGACCGATCTGCGGTTGAAGTCCGCAGCCCGGCTGCTGCAAGAACGCGTCCCGCTTGCGCGTCCGCGAATTCATCCCACGGTGGCGATGGGTGAAACCGCCGGTTTACCTGTCGGGGAAACCTTCGAATCAATCTCGCGCTCTTACGACACCCCCGACACTCCCGTGCCGGACGTGCATCTCCTGTCCAATGGGCGCTATCATGTCATGATTACCAACGGTGGAGGCGGCGTCAGCCGCTGGCAGGGACTCAACTTGACCCGCTGGCGCGAGGATTCCGCGCAGGACGTCCACGGCTTCTTCTTCTATTTGCAGGAGGTGGGTACCGGCAAGACCTGGTCGCCCACCGCGCGGCCCTTGGTCGCTGATTTCGACCGCTATGAGGCGGTGTTTGCGCAAGGCGGCGCCGAGTTCCAGTCCGTCTCCCAACAGTTCCAGAGCCAGTTGAAAGTGGTCGTGTGTCCCGAAGACGATATGGAACTGCGGCAGCTGACCCTGACCAACCTCTCCCGTCGGGCGCGAACGATTGAAATCACCAGCTACGCCGAACCCGTAATGCTTGCCGGCCGCGCAGAAGCGGCGCACCCTGCCTTCCACAAGCTGTTCGTGACCGCCTCGACCGTTCGCGACAAGGCCGCGCTGTTGTTTACCCGCCGCCCCTCGTCAGCGGGCGAACATCCGCCATGGATGTTTCACTTCCTCGGCGTGGCGGGCGGCCTCATCCTGCGCGGACCTTCCTACGAGACCGATCGCGCGGCGTTCATCGGCCGCAACCGATCAGTGCGCAATCCGGCCGCCCTCGATCTGCCCGGTCCACTGCCCGATCGCACCGGATTTACATCAGATCCCGCTGCAGCCATCCGCTATCGAGTACGCATCGAGCCGGGCCGTTCTATTCAGCTCAACGCCTTCCTTGGCGTTGCTGCCACACGGGAAGCAGCCGAAATCTATGTGGACCGCTGCCGTGATCCGCGTATGGCCGAACGCGTGTTTTCGCTGGCATGGACTCGCAGCCAAGTGTTCCTGCACCAGCTGCGCATCCGCGAGACGGACGCCCAGAACTATGCCCGCCTGGCCGGGTCGCTGTTTTTCGCCGGTCCCCATCGCCGCGGCCGTGCCAGCATCATCGCCGCCAACCGCAAGAACCAAGCCGCGCTTTGGAGCTACGGCATTTCCGGCGACCGCCCCATCGTTCTCCTGTCTATTACGGACATCGCCAACCTGGGTCTCGTCCGCAGCCTGGTGCAGGCCCACAGCTACTGGCGGCAGAAGGGGGTCGAGGCGGATCTGGTGATCTGGTCCGAGGCCTATGCGGGCTACCGCCAGGATCTGCTCGACGCCATTATTGGCCTCGTGCAGGCAGGCACCGAAAGCAAGCTCCTCGACCAGCCTGGGGGTATCTTCGTGCGCAACATCGACCAGGTGCCCGAAGATGACCGGATCCTTTTCCAGGCCGTCGCCCGGCTCGTGTTCAGCGACCGATACGGGGCCCTGGAAGAACAAATCGACCGACGCGTCGTGCCCGAAGCGGACATTCCCGAACTGGCGTCCGAACGCCAACAGGAGACTTCCGAACCTCTGCCTTCCCTGACCTCCCGGGAATTGGAATTCTTCAACGGCCTCGGCGGATTCACCCGCGACGGTCGCGAGTACATCATCCAGTTGAAGCCCGGTCAGAGCACCCCCGCCCCCTGGGTCAATATCCTCGCCAATCCGTTTTTCGGAACCATCATCAGCGAGTCGGGCAGCGCATCGAGCTGGAGTGAAAATGCGCACCAGTTCCGCCTGACGCCGTGGCACAACGACCCCGTCGAAAATCCGAGCGGCGAAGCGTTTTATATCCGGGACGAGGAAACCGGCCTCTTCTGGTCCCCCATGCCCGCCCGCGCGTCCGCCGAGGCGTTCTGCGTCTGCCGACACGGGCACGGCTACACCGTCTTCGAACAGACTCATGCGGGGCTGTCCTCTGAAACAACCGTCTATGTTGCCATCGACGACCCGCTCAAGTTCACGGCCATCACCCTGCGCAACACAACGGGCCGTACACGGCGCGTATCCATCACAGGCTACTGCGAATGGGTGCTGGGCGAGCACCGCGACCACAGTGCGATGCACGTGGTCACACGTCTTGATCCACAAAGCGGCGCCATCTTCGCCCAGAACGCCTTCAGCCTGGATTTTGCCGACCGCATCGCTTTTTTTCATTGCAGCGGCGAGGATCGCACCCTGACCGCCGACCGCACTGAATTCATCGGCCGCAACGGCTCGCTCGCCGACCCCGCCGCGCTCCGGCGAGAACACCTTTCCAATCGCGTCGGCGCCGGGCTGGACCCCTGCGCCGCCATCCAAACCTGGTTTGAAATCCAGCCCGGCGACCAGATCCAGGTCGTGTTCTGTCTCGGGGCCGCGCAGACCGAGGACGAAGCTCGCGCCCGGCTCCGTCACCAGGCCGGCACGAGCGGCGCCCGCCAGGCGTTGGAGAAAGTGTGGGACTTTTGGCAGCGCCAACTCGGCGGCGTCTACGTCGAAACACCCGATGCCTCCGTCAATTTCCTCGTCAATCACTGGCTGCTCTATCAGATCCTCTCCTCGCGCTTCTGGGGACGCACCGGCTTCTACCAGTCCAGCGGCGCCTACGGTTTCCGCGACCAGTTGCAGGACTCCCTGGCTTTCCTCCGCGAATGCCCGTGGCTGACACGCGAGCACCTGCTGCTGAGCGCCTCCCGCCAGTTTCAGGAGGGCGACGTGCAGCACTGGTGGCATCCGCCCGTCGGCCGTGGCGTGCGCACCCGCATCTCCGACGACCTGCTCTGGCTGCCTTTAGTCCTGTGCCGCTATGTCGCCGTCACGGGCGACACAGGCATCCTTGATGAAACGCGCCCCTTTCTCGATACCCGTCCTCCCGCGGAAAACGAGGAATCCGTCTATGACCTGCCCCGCGTTACCGAGGAAATTGCCTCGCTTTACGAACACGCCGCGCGGGCCATCCGCCATGCCCTGCGCTTCGGCACTCACGGACTGCCCCTGATCGGCTCGGGTGACTGGAACGACGGCATGAACCGCGTCGGAAATGAAGGGCGCGGGGAAAGTGTCTGGCTGGGCTTTTTTCTGCTTCAGGTCCTGCGCGAGTTCGGCCCACTCGCCGCCCGCCACGGCGACAGACCATTCGCGGCCCTCTGTGAACAAGAAGCGCAAAAGCTGGCGGCCCGCATCGACCGTCATGCCTGGGACGGCCAATGGTATCTGCGCGCCTTCTTCGACGACGGGACCCCGCTTGGCTCCGCTCAAAACCCCGAATGTCAAATCGATTCCATCCCGCAAAGCTGGGCCGTACTGGGAGGCGCCACCGATCCCCAACGTGCCCGCACCGCCATGCAATCAGTACTGGACCGCCTTGTGGATCGCGAGCATCGCCTCGTCCGGCTCTTCGATCCGCCCTTTGACAGCGCGCCCTGGGATCCCGGCTATATCAAGGGCTATCTCCCCGGTGTGCGCGAAAACGGCGGACAGTACACCCATGCCGCGGTGTGGACCGCCATGGCCTTTGCGGCCCTTAGGCAGGGCGATGTCGCCTGGGAAATCTTCCAATACCTCAACCCTGTCCGCCACGGAGACACCCCGGAGCACGTCAGGACCTACAAATTGGAACCATACGTCCTCGCTGCCGATCTCTACACGATCAAGGGCCGCGAAGGCGAAGGCGGCTGGAGCTGGTACACGGGTTCCGCTGCCTGGCTCTACCGACTGCTCGTCAAAGACCTCCTCGGCATAGGCCTTGAAACCAATACCCTCTCCTTCAGCCCACTTATCCCCGCCGGCTGGACGGGGTTCAAGCTCACCTACCGCTACCGCAATACCTTTTACCACATCGAGTTTAAAAAAACGGGCGATGCAACGTGGAACACCCGCCGGGTTTGGGTGGACGGTGTCGAGCAGCCCGATCGGAAAATCCATCTCGTGGACGACGGCCGCAAACGCCATGCCCTCGTCGAACTCGGTTGAAATCTTTCCGATGGCTCGATGCTACGGCTCGGGCCTCCACGCAAGATTCCCGGTCAAAAGGGCGTGTCCTGCACGGAGGAGGATTGGGTCGATCAAGGAGCCACTGCCCACCCGAGGCCTGATGATTGGGTGATCAGAGGGCTGGACATGGCGAAAGAACACAAACGGTTGCCGGCCGGGATATCAGGCTCTACCGCCATCTGGCCGACTTGTACCCGGTCTTCATTGACTCTGTCCGGCGCAAGGGAAACCCGCTCCCCGAGGTCAGAACGAGCTTCGAGAATGACTGCCCGGCCATAGGCCGGGTTCCGGATGTCTTGGTTGCAATCGAGAGAAGCGGTTTTCTCGCTCATCGGGCATTTCATCCTGCCGGACGAGGCTTGGTGGGGTGTTTTCTACGCATCGATGGAGATTCACATAGGGGAAGGGAGCCGAAAATAGGCGAACGATAACGAAGCGCTGGCCGTGCATGTTCCCCCCGCGCGGGAGCCCGGGATGCACCGGAAGTATTCAGGCTGCTGCGCTTACGAGTTCTTTGTGGTGCGCCGGAGGGGCTGAATGGACCGCTATCCCCGTGAGGTACGTTATAAGAACTGTGGCCGTACACCCTGGGCGGAGAGGCATGCACGGAAAATGTATGGACGAGGGTCTACAGGTTTTCAGTTACCGCCGGGCAATGCTTTTTTAGCATAGTAACGTGTGCCCTGTCCGGGTCAAAAGGTGTTCCATTCGCACCGGCACATGGGGGCGAACCCCCTTTCCTGC
>CAZNUQ010000079.1:0-11234 GCA_964576235.1 uncultured Desulfovibrio sp. | reverse complement strand
CTCGGGATTGAAATTCGTCATCATGCGGGGGAAGGGTCTATGGGAGTCAGGCATAAACTGTTTCTTTTACTTGGCGTAAGCATTCTGGGGTTTGCCTGCGGGGCGGTGGCGGACCGTGTCGGCAGGCACTACGCCGACATCTGTCGCGCCCGGGAGGCGCTGGCCTCAAACGCCTATCTGGAACTGCTCCAGGCCCGGCGGGAAGAGAAAAATTTCCTCATGCGCAGCGACCCGGCCTATGTCGAGCCGGTGCTGCGCCACGCGGACAAGGTCCGCGCCGGCATCGAAACCCTTGCCGACATGGACGCGTCGCTCGGGGACGAGGGGCGTCAGGCGCTCGGTCACCTTGCCGCCTACCGCAAGAATTTCGAGGAACTGGTGGCCATCGAGCGCGTCAAAGGGTTCACCGAGCACGAGGGGCTCATGCGCGATTTCGTTTCCGCCGCCCGGGATCTGGACGAAAAGTTCGCGCATGTGACCAACAAGGATTTCCAGATCACGCTGCTGACCATGCGGCGCCATGAAAAGAACTGGCAACTGCGCGCCGATCCCGCCTACCTGGCCAAGATCGACGAAGCGGTCAGCCGGCTTCTCGCGATGATCGCCGACAGCGGCAATCTCTCGCCGGAACAGAAAAAGGAATTTTCCGCCGTCATCGACAACTACCGGCGCAGTTTCGCCTCCTATGTCGAGGCCGCCGGCAAGTCCAGGAAGATCGCCGAGGTCATGGTGGAAAACGGCCGGGATCTGATGCCCCGATTCGAGAGGATCGGCTCGCTTTACGCCGAACGGCTCGTATCGACCCAGGCCTCGGTGGAGCGGATCCTGCTGGCCGTGCAGGCGACCCTGGCCGTAATCGTCGCCCTGGTCGTCGTCTGGATCATACGGGGCATCTCCGGTTCCCTGGCGGCTCTTGGCGCCTATTCCCGGAAGGTGGCCTCGGGAGAGCTTTCCGCCCGTCCCCTGGGCCGGTTCGAGAGGGAGTTCGCCGCGCTGCGCGACGACACCACCGCCATGGTCGACAATCTCAAGGAACACATGCTCCAGGTGGAGGAAAAACAGACCGAGGCCGCCCGGCAGGCCGAGGCCGCCGAACAGGCCATGCGCGAAACCATGCGCAAGGAGCAGGAACTCGCCGAAACCCTCGCCCGGATGCAGACCGTGGCCCGGCAGGCCGGCGATATCTCCCGGCGGCTCTCCGGCGCGGCCGAGGCCCTTTCGGCCCAGACCGAGCAGGCCGCGGCGGGCGTGGAACTGGAACGCCGGCGCATCGACGAGACGGCCTCGGCCATCGGCCAGATGAACGCCACCATCCTCGAAATCGCCACCAACGCCGGCGCGGCCGCCCATACGGCCGACCAGACCCGGGATACCGCCGCGACGGGCGTTTCCGTCGTGGGCCGGGCCGGGGAATCCATGACCAGGGTCAACGGCATCGCCACCATCCTCAAGGACGACATGGCCAGCCTCGGCCAGGAGGCCCAGTCCATCGGCCAGGTGGTCGGGGTGATCAACGACATCGCCGACCAGACCAACCTTCTGGCGCTCAATGCCGCCATCGAGGCGGCCCGGGCCGGCGAGGCCGGGCGCGGCTTCGCCGTGGTCGCCGACGAGGTCAGAAAGCTCGCCGAAAAAACCATGGTGGCCACCCAGGAAGTGGAGTCGCGCATCCGGGCCATCCAGGACGCCGCCGGCCGCAACATCAAGAGCATGGATCAGGCCGTGGCCGCCGTGGCCGAGGCCCACGATCTGGCCGGAAGGTCCGGCGAGGCCATACAGGGCATCGTGGACCATGCCGACGCCACCAGCGGCCAGGTCCAGTCCATCGCCACGGCGGCCGAGCAGCAGTCCGCCGCCTCGGAACAGATCAGCCGGGCCATCGGCGAGATCAACAAGGTGGCTGACGACAACGTGGCCGGGGTGGACGCCACGCGCCAGGCCGCGCACACCCTGGCCGGCATGGCCGGCGAGTTGCGGGAGCTCATCACCCGGTTGCGGGGCGACGACTGCGACCAGCCGGCCCTGCCGGCGGCCTGAGCCCGGACCGGCTTCCGGCCCGGGCGGGGGAAGTCGTTGCCACTTCGCCGCGCTCCCTGTTAAAAATCGGCGGCACGCAACGTCGAAGGGCGGGGCGGCCGGCCCCGGGATGTCCTTTCCGGGCTGGCCGCCCCGCGGCAGGAGTGCCGGGCGGGTCATGACCATCACGAAAATCGCCTTGGTGAGCGCCGCGCTTTCCCGACTGGGGCTTCGCACCCGGGTCTACGTCCTGTTGGCCAGCCTGCTTTTGGTCAACATGGCCGGCCCCGTGGTCATGGTCTGGTACGCGGCCATGGCCCGGTCCCTCTACACGGCCGCGACCGACAAGGATCTGGCCGCCCTGTCCGCCGCCCAGGAGCTGGAAAACGTCCTGCTCGACCAGAAGGGGTACGCCACCCATTACGCCTTCAGCAGGGAGCCGGTCTGGCTGACCAGGCTCGACGAGAGCCGGCGGAATTTCGATCTGTGGCTCGAACGCACCCGCGAGGAGGTCGACGGTCCCGAGCCCGCCGCCCAGCTCGAGGCCATCGTCGCGGCCTACAGGCGTTTCGTCGGCGCCAGCGACATCGTCCTCGACCTCTATCACCAGAGGCGGGAGGAGGCGGCCACGAACCAGCATCTGGCCGTGCGGGAGGATTTCGACGGCCTGCGCGGGCTGTGCTCCCGTTTCAAGGAGTATTATCGGGCGCGGATGCGCGAAACCAGCGACGTTTACGTACGGCGAACCGATCTGGTCATGGGCGTGGCCGTGATCGGCGTGGTCGTGAACGCCACGCTCGGATTTTTCCTGGCCTACGTCCTCGTCGGCCAGATCCTCGACCCCATCCGGCGTCTGGCGCGCGGCGACCGGGGCAAGGCCGTGGCCGAGAGCGTCTCCGACGAGGTCAAGGCCATCGGGCAGAAGTTCCGGGATCTGGAAAAGGACGTGGATCAGGCCCACCTTGACCTGGAGCTGAGCCGGGGCCACCTCATGCAGTCGGAGAAGCTGGCCATGGCCGGCAAGCTCGCCGCCGGGGTGGCCCACACCATCCGCAACCCGCTCACCTCGGTCAAGATGCGGCTTTTCTCCCTGGAACGCGGCCTCAAGCTCGATGCCTCCCAGAAGGAGGATTTCGAGGTCATCGCCGAGGAAATCGGCCACATCGACACCATTTTGCGAAATTTCCTGGAGTTCGCCCGGCCGCCGAAGCTGACGGCCCAGCCCGTGAGCCTTTCCTCCGTGGTGGACACGACCCTCAACCTGCTCAGGCACAGATTGGATTCCTACAACGTCTCGGTCGCGGTGGAGCGCTACCGGACCTTGCCGGAGATCGACGCCGACCCAGACCAGCTCAAGGAAGCCCTGGTCAACCTCGTCCTCAACGCCTGCGAGGCCATGGTGGAGGGCGGCGAACTGATCATCCGGGAGGAACTGGGCGTGCTCGAGCCCCACGGCCGCATCCTGGCCGTGCGCGTGACGGACACCGGGCCGGGCATCCCTCCGGCGTTGATCGGGCGTGTCTTCCAGCCGTTTTTCACCACCAAGGGCGAAGGGTCCGGGCTTGGGCTGTCCCTCGTCAAGCGCATCGTCGAGGAACACGGCGGCTGGATCACCGTCCAGTCCCCGGAGGGACGGGGGGCGACCTTCACCATGGTGTTCCCATACGACGGGGAGCGGGGATGGCACAGGTACTGATCGTCGACGACGACCACCAGCTGCGGCAGAGCTTCGAGCGTCTGCTCGCGGCCGAGGGGTACGAGGTGCGCACCGCCTCCACGGGAGAGGGCGGGCTTACCGCCGTCCGGGAGGCCGTGCCGGATGTCGTGGTCATGGACGTGCGCATGCCGGGAATGTCGGGCCTCGAGGCCTACGCGGCCATGCGCGAGGTCGAGCCGCGGCTTCCGGTCATCATCATGACCGCCTACGGCACGACGGAGATCGCCATCGAGGCCACCAAGATGGGGGCCTACGACTACATCCTCAAGCCCTTCGACATACCCGACATCCTGAGCCTCATCGACAAGGCCGTGGCCGCCGGCCGTTCCATGCGCAACCGGGTCGCGGTCGGCGCCGAGGGCGAGGCCGCCCCGGGGGCGGACGCCATCGTCGGCCGCAGCCCGGCCATGCAGGACCTCTACAAGGCCATCGGCCGGGCCGCCCCCACCGACGCCACGGTACTCATCCGGGGCGAGTCCGGCACGGGCAAGGAGCTCGTGGCCCGGGCCATCTACCAGCATTCCCTGCGGGCCGGAAAACCCTTCCTGGTCATCAACTGCGTGGCCATTCCCGAGACCCTCCTCGAATCGGAGCTCTTCGGCTACGAGAAGGGCGCCTTCACCGGGGCCACCGGCCGCAAGGTGGGCAAGATCGAGCAGGCCAACCGGGGCACGGTCTTCCTGGACGAGATCGGCGACATGCCGCTGACCATCCAGGCCAAGCTCCTGCGCCTGCTGCAGGAGCAAAACGTGGAGCGCCTGGGCGGCCGCCAGGTCATCCCCGTGGACGTGCGCATCATCGCGGCCACCAACCGCGACCTGGAGGAGGCCGTGCGCCGGGGGCAGTTCCGCGAGGATCTCTATTACCGCCTGAAGGTCGTGACCATGTCCCTGCCGCCGTTGCGGGAGCGGCAGGGCGACATTCCGCTGCTTGCGCGCTATTTCCTCGGCCGCTACGCCCGGGAGATGGGGCAGGCCGATCCGGGGGTTTCCGAGGAAGCCGCCCGGCTTTTCACCGCCCATCCCTGGCCCGGAAACGTGCGGGAACTCGGCAACACCATCAAAAAGGCCCTCATCTTCAACCGGGGCGAACCCCTGGGCGCCGACGAAGTGCGCAAGGCCATGGGCGAACCGTTGCGCGGCGCGGGCGGCCAGTTCCCCGCCGAGACCGGAGACAGTCTGGCCGGGTTCGTCCGCCGCGAACTGGGTACGGGGCGCGAGGGACTTTTCGAGGATCTCATGGACCGCTTCGGCCAGCTGGTCATCAGCGAGGCCCTGGACGCGACCGGCGGCAACCGTACCCGGGCGGCCCGGCTCCTGGGCCTGTCGCGGCCGACGCTTTTGGCCAAGATCGAAAAGTACGGCCTGCGCATCGAATCCAGGGTGCGTGGCACGCACGTCTGACGGGTATTTCCCCCTTCTTCTGTCTGTTTTTTACGATCCGTAAAAAAAGCTGACACCTTGGCCGTGCGCGACGCCGCGAGGCCGACGGCTTGTGAAAAAAAGCCCTTTCGATTCCAGCCCTTTGTCGGCTCCCGGGGGAGAGGGTTCCTTGGCACGGGAGTTGCCCTGGGAGGTTCGCGACCCTGTCAGGAGCCTATGGTGAACCAAACCCGCAAAACCCTTTGCATCGCCGAGCGGAACGCCAATATCCGGGACCTGTTGCGCCGGGAATTCGGTCGCGAGGGCCTCGCCGTCCTGACGGCGGGCTCCGGCGCCGAAGTCCTCGCGCGCCTGGCGGGCCCGGAAACGGTCGATCTGCTCGTCCTCGACGCCGAGATCGACGATCCGGACGGCGGGGAACTCGCGGCGCGCCTGGGGCGTCTGCACCCGGGGCTGCCCGTGGTGCTGCTGGTCTTTCCCGGCTGCGAGGCCGGGGGGGACGGTGCGGTCCGGGTGGAGAAGGGCGGAGATTTCGAACGGCTCAAGGCCACGGTGCGTGGCATGCTGCGCCAATCGGAGAACGGGGGATGATCGGGCGGGGACGCAAGGACGGTGCGCGACGCATCGCCATGGTGCACAGGTGGGCTCGCGCCGCCGGCGCGAACAGGAAATTTCAAACTGGAGGAAGCAGCAATGGGGTTCGGTAGGCAAGTTTTCGAGTTCCTGAAGGCGGCGTCCGTTGCGCACGCCAAGTGGGACATGGAAGTGTCCATGTCCATCTTGAAGAACCGGAAAAAACTCCTCGTCCTGATGATCATGGCCTTGCCCATCCTGGCGGTGTCCTTCGTCGAGGCCGGAGATTTCATCGGCAACAAGACCGCGTACGGTCCGGCGTTTTACTCCACCCAGATCTTCCTGGTTTCCATCGCCGTCGGCCTGGCCGCCGGCCTCATCACCGGCTGCATCGGCGCCGGCGGCGGTTTCATCATCACCCCCGCCCTCATGGCCGCCGGCGTCAAGGGCATCCTGGCCGTCGGCACGGACCTCTTCCACATCTTCGCCAAGGCCATCATGGGCACGGCGGTGCATAAAAAGCTCGGCAACGTCTCGGTCAAGCTGGCCATCGCCTTCCTGGTCGGTTCCGGCGCCGGAACCTTTGTCGGCGGCGCCATCAACAAGGGCCTGTACAACAAGGATCCGCTGCTCTCCGAGTTCTTCATCAGCACCATCTACGCCGTTCTGCTCGGCTTCCTGGGCTTTTACGCCCTGTTCGACTACATCAACGCCAGCCGCAAGGACACCGGCGGCGACGCCCATGGCGGCGCCCACGGCGGCACGGCCGGCGTGACAGGCGTGGCGCTCAAGCTCCAGAATCTCAACATCGCTCCGATGATCACCTTCGACGAGGACTTCGTGCCCGGCGGCAAGCGCATCTCCGGCTGGATCGTGGCCGCCGGCGGCATGATCGTGGGCATCCTGGCCGCCCTCATGGGCGTCGGCGGCGGCTTCGTCACCTTCCCCATGTTCGTCTACGTCTTCGGCGTCTCCTCCATGACCACCGTCGGCACGGACATCCTGCAGATCATCTTCACCGCCGGCCTCGGCGCCATCGCCCAGTACGCCATTTACGGCTACGTCTTCTACACCCTGGCCATGGGCATGCTGCTCGGTTCGCTGCTGGGCATCCAGGTGGGGGCGCTGACCACCAAGGTGGTCAAGGGCATCCACATCCGCGGCTTCTACGCCATGTCCATCATCGCCGGCTTCATCAACCGCGCGGCCACGCTGCCCAAGAAGTTCGTCGAGCTCGAATACATCAACCTTTCCAAGGAACTGGTCTCGGGCATCGAGTTCGTCGGCAACATCGTGTTCTGGATCGTGGTGGCGCTGTTCGGTGCCTGGGTCATCGGAAAGTTCATCGTCAATATCGGCGCCCTGCGCCAGGAGGGGTAAGGCATGCTTATCACCGACAAGAAACTGTTCACCAAGGGCTTTCTGCTCCTGGTGTCCTTCGTCGTGGTCTTCTTCCTGATCTTCTCCCCGATTTTCCCGGGCGGGGTCAACGGGCTGCACTTCTCCGACGACCTGTTCAACAAGCTGTCCAAGGGATCGTCCTACTTCATTCCCAAGGTGACCCAGGACGTCCAGAAGTTCGCCGGAAAGCAGATCAACGTGGAAGTGAAGTTCAAAAGCGCCGATGACATGAAGCTGGCCCAGACCCTGCTCGCCAAGGTCGGCGGCACGGCCGAGCCCAAGGGCGAGGCCCTGGTCGTCAGCGGCGACCTGGGCGCGATCCTGCTCAAGGTCATCGAAGGGGCCGACGAACTGTACAAGGATCAGGACGCCCAGCTCCAGGCCTTTTACGGCATGGACGGCAAGAAGGCCATGAAGGGCTGGTGGACGACCTTTGTGGCCATGATCAAGCCCTTGCAGAAGATCAAGATGATCGATGAGGCCAACATCATCAACACGGTCAACCAGAAGGCCATCGAGCCGGCCTACAACTTCTACGGCATCCCGGCCGAGAGCATCATGACCAAGATTCCGACCGTCACGGCTCTTCTGGCTTTCTACATCCTCTACACCATGTGGTACGGCTATGCCATCTTCGACATGTTCAACGGCATCGGCCTTTCCATGAGCAAGTCCAAGATCAAGAAGGAAGCGTAACTCCGGTCCCGCTTCATGCGAAAAACCCCCGGCCCGCCTTGCGGGCCGGGGGTTCGTTTTTCGGGACGCAACGTTGCGTCTATTCGAGAACGCCGAGATTTTTCAACAGGTGCAGCAACATGCGCTTGTCGATGGGCTTGGGCACGTAGGAGGTGGCGCCCCCCTTGTAGTAGGCCTCCACCACGTTCTTGGGGTCGTCCAGGGCCGTGGTCATGACCACCTTGACCTCCTGGGACGGCTGGATGCCGCGCTCCCGTTCCACGGCCCGGATCTCTTTCAGGGCGGTTTGGCCGTCCATTTCAGGCATCATGATGTCCATGCAGATCAGGTCGTACGGGTTGGCGTCGTCGAGGGACTGGGTGAAGGCCTGAAGGGCTTCCAGTCCGTTGACCGCGATATCGACCTCGCCGTAGGGGCCAAGGATTTTCTGGAGGATCTTCCGACTGGTGAAATCATCCTCCACAATCAGAACGCGCATCGAAGCCTCCCTGTGCGGCGGGCCGGAAACGTCGGCGACAGCCGTGGCGATCCATTCAAAAACCTGCCTGATGCCTTCCCCTTAGAGCCAATTCCGTAAAAAGGCAATCGCCAGCGGGCGCCTTGCAACGCGGTGGATTCCCGAGTAAAAGGCGCAAGGTACTGAAACGACGCAATCGGAGCGCACGGAATGTTTTTTGTCGATTCCCTCGTCTTCCTGGCCGCAAGCACTGTCGAGCCAAGCTGGCACAAAACCTGGCCGTTTGGACCCGGGCTCACGGAGGGGCTCTTCTCGGTGGTCCTCAAGGGGCTTTTCATCGCCGCCATCCTTGGCGGCATGGCCTGGCTTCTGCGTTTTCTCTTCGGGCCCGGCGGCCCGTTGCGGGACAAGGACATCGACCAGCCCGATCCCGAGGATATCGACAGGGCCGGGAACCGGGACCGGTCCAACCCATGATCGAACGGACGCGGGCCTGGTTCGACGCCTTCGTGGACGGCCATCGCCTGGGAAACGCCGTTGACGACGAACGCCTGGAGCTCAAGCGCCTGCATTGCCGGCTTGTCATGGACGAGGCCCGCGACCAGGCCAGGGAACTGGCCTTGCCCCGGCGGATGGTGGAGTTGTCCGCCATCGCCGGCCTGGTCCACGACACCGGACGGTTCCCGCAGTACCGCCGGTATCGTACGTTCCGGGACGCCGACAGCGCCAACCACGCCAGCCTCGGCAACATCGCCCTGGCCCGCCATGGCGGGCTGGAGGGCCTCGGCGACCGGGATCGCTTCCTGGTGCGCGTGGCCATCGCCGCGCACAACCGGCGCGCCATTCCCCGGCGCCTGGCCGCGGGGGACGACCCCGAGGCCCTGACCCTGGCCAGGATCGTGCGCGATGCCGACAAGCTCGACATCGTGCGGGTCATGCTGGAGCACTTCCGGGATCCGCGCGGCAAGGACCCCGTGGTTTTCCTCGGCCTGCCCGACGTCCCGGACCGGATCAATCCCGCCCTTATCGCCGATATCGAAGCCGGACGCATCGGGGATTATTACGCCATGGGCTCGGTCAACGATTTCGCCCTGCTCCTTTTGAGCTGGATACATGACATGGCCTTTTCCAGGACACGGCGGCTTTTTTTCGATCGCGGCTACGCCCGGGGGCTTTTCGCCGTGTTGCCCGACCTGCCGTTGATCGCGGCCTTCAAGGCCCGCTACCACGACCGGTTCGTTCCCAGGGCCGTTGGAACCTGATACGGGGCGTCCTCCATGGATTTTTCTCCGATTCTCTTCGACATCGTGGTCATCGTCACCCGCAGCGAGGAAAACGCCCGGCGCGACCGGCGTTCCCTGGCGCCCTTCCGTCCCAGGCGGGTGGAGCAGTTCTCCTCCGGCGAAAAGGCCCTGGATTTTCTCGCGGCCCACCGCGTCGACGTGGTCCTCCTCGACAACCAGCTCGACGACATGGACGGCCTGCAGTTCCTGCGGGCGTCCCGGCGCGACATGCGCTTCAAGGACGTGCCCATCGTCATGGTCACCTCCCAGAGCCAGCGCGACAAGGTGCTCGACGCCATCGCCCTGGGCTGCGCCGGCTACATCCTGCGCCCCTATTCCGAGGAAACCTTCGGCAAGCACGTCCTGCGCGGCTGCCAGGTGGAACGCGTCACCGAAATCGAACGGCAGCAGATCGAGGATGCCCGGGATATGGTGGCCAGGGGCAATTTCGACGACGCCATCGAGGCCTTCGAGGAGATCATTTCCGAACAGAACATGGCCCAGAAGTATTACGACATGGGCTGCCGCTGCCTCGTGCGCCAGAAATACGGCCAGGCCATCATCGCCTTCAAGAAGGCCATCAAGATCAACGACCTTTACGCCGAAGCCTACAAGGGGCTTGCCGACGCCTACAAGGGCAAGGGTGATCTGGACCAGTTCAAGCGCAACCTGCAGAAGGCGGCCGAAATCCATGCCCAGTTCAACCGCATGGAGGAAACCAAGGAGTTGTTCGTCGAGATCCTCAAGTACGATCCCAACACTCCCAACCCCTTCAATTCCCTGGGGGTCAAGCTGCGCAAGAGCGGCGATCTGCCGGGTGCCCTCCATGCCTACAACCAAGCCCTCACCCTGACCCCGGACGACGAGAACATCCACTTCAACATGTCCAAGGCCTTCTATTTCATGGGCAATATCGATCAGGCCCGGGAAAGTGTCGAAAAAGCCCTGGAGATCAATCCGGGGTTCGAGGAGGGGCGCAAGCTCTACCGGAAACTCGCCGGCCGGGAGTACCCCCGAACCGGCCCCGGTTCCGCGGGCGTCCGTCGCGAGACGGAATCCCTGCGCGACCTCTGACGTTTTGGTCGGCGCAGGCCTGTCCCCGGCCGTCTCCCGCCGGGGGCTTGTTCGCCCGCGCCTGCCGTCCCCGTCCATCCTTCCGTGTCTGGGCGAAGCCGCCGCGACGGCTCACCGGAACCCCCCTACGGGCTGACGAGAATGACGACGCGCCGGTTCCTGGCCTGGTTTTCGGGGATGGGGCGGCCGGCGGCGTCGGTGTTGGGGGCCAGGGGCAGGGTGTCGGCCAGGCCCTCCACGCGCATGCGGTCGCGGGGCACGCCGTTGTCGATGAGGAACCGGGCCACCCGGCTGGCCCGGGCCGAGGACAGCTCCCAGTTGGAAGGGTAGAGCCAGGATTCGATGGGCAGATTGTCGGTGTGTCCCTCGACGGTCACCTTGTAGGAGGTGCCGGCCAGGGTCGCGGCGATGTCGCGCAAAAGGGGAACCCCGCCGGCCTTGATCTCGGCGCTGGCCAGATCGAAGAAGGCCGCGCCACGCAGGTTCAGTTCCACGCCGCTTTCCCTGGGCTTGAGTTCCACGACGCCGCTTTTGATGTCGAGTTTTCCAGCCAGTTCCCTGCGGATGTCCTCCAGGCTTTTTTTGGTCGGTCCGGTCCGTTCGGATTCGGGCGCGGGGGGCGTTTCGGTCTTGGG
>CAZNUQ010000078.1:0-12204 GCA_964576235.1 uncultured Desulfovibrio sp. | reverse complement strand
GCCGGGGGGCGTCACGCCCCCCGGTCCCCCCGTCCGGGTGGGTCCGGGAGGGGATGATCCCCTCCCGGCGGGGTTCGGGGCGGAGCCCCGTTCCCCATCCCTTTTCCCATCCCCTTTTCCTTCTGCCCCCTGATGATGGCCTTGGCCGGGATGAGGCCCGTGGCGGCGGCCGAGACGATGTTCCCGGCCACGCCCGGTCCGTCGCCGGCGACGTAGACTCCCGGGATGGCGGTTTCGAGGTCCGGGGTCGTGTCGATCTGGGTGGCGAAGAACTTGATTTCCGGCGCGTAGAGCAGGGTTTCGTCGTTGGCCACGCCCGGCACGACGGCGTTGAGCTGTTCCAGGCCGTCGACGATGTTGGCCACGATGCGTTCGGGCATGGCCATGGCGATGTCGCCGCAGGTGACCGAGGTCAGGGTCGGCGCGACCGGGCCCCGGCGGATACGGCTCCAGGTGCTGCGGCGGCCGCGCTTGAGGTCGCCGAAGCGCTGGAGGACGGGGTTGCCGCCGCCGATCATGGTGGCCAGACGGCCGATGGCGTCGCCGTAGGCCTGGTTGTCGGAAACCGGGTCGTCGAGGACCACCTTGGAGAGGAAGGCGAAGTTGGCGTTGTCGGATTTGGCGTCCATGTAGGCATGGCCGTTGACGCACACGAATTCCTGGTAGTTCTCGAGGGTGACGAAGCCTCCCTGGTTGGTGCAGAAGGTCCGGGTCTGGTCGTCGTATTTGCGGGTGCGCACGAAGAACGTGGGATCGTAGATGACATCGGTGAGGTCCGAGAGGATGTCGCCGTGCACCTCGACGCGCACGCCCACCTCGATGCCGCGTTGGCTGTAGGGCAGTCCGTGGCGGCGGGCCAGGGCGCCCATCCATTCCGCCCCGGCGCGGCCCGGGGCGAGGATGACGGCCGGAGCCTCGTAGGCGCCCTTGGCCGTCGTGACGCCGGCCGCCCGTCCGGTCTCGACGAGCACGTCGCGGACCTCCTCGCCCGTACGGATGACCACGCCGTTCCCGGCGAGCGTCCTGGACATGGCCTCCATGTAGTCGGGCAGCCGGTCGCTGCCCAGGTGCTTCTGGCGGATGAGCAGGAGTTCGATGCCGAGCTTGCGGGCTTCCTTCCGGATGTCGCGGGCCTTGGCCATGTCCGTGGGGTAGACCGGGCCGTCCATGCCCAGGGAGGCGAAGAGGGCTTCCGTCTCGTCGATGAGGGCGGCCGCGGCCTCCGGCGGCATGAACTGGGTCAGGTCGGTCTTGCCGAGTTTGGGGATGAAGTTGAGCTTGCCGTCGGAGAACAGGCCGGCGCCGCCCATGCCGGAGAGGATGTTGCAGGGTTTGCATTTGCGGCAGTCGTCGCGCCGCTGCATGGGACACCGGCGCTTGCCGGCGGGCTTGCCGCGCTCCAGGAGCAGCACGGACAGGTCGGAGTTCCGGGAGAGGTAGTGGGCGGCGAAGAGTCCGGCGGGGCCGCCGCCGACAATGATCACGTCGAAGCGGGTGGGGGTGTGTTGCGCCACGGACAATCCTCCTCCATGGACAGAACCGCGCGAGGCGGGGCATTTTTCAGGCATACACGGGGGCAGGGCCGCCCGCAAGGCGGCCCGGGACCATGTGGTCTTCGCGGATGTTCTTTCTTTTTTCCCGGGATGCGCTACCATGGCGGCAATGGCGGCGGTTCGCCGCGGCCTGGGAGGGGTTCCCCATGCGGCAACGAATCCTTTTCGTTGGCGGTGACGCCCAGTTCTCGGACGGCCTGCGACGGATGCGCCGGGACGGACGCGAGCCCTGGGAGATGCGTTTCGCCGGGGAGGGGGCCGAGGGGCTGGCCCTCCTGGAGGCGGCGCCCGTCGATCTGGTGGTGGCCGCCATGCGTCTGCCGGGGATGGACGGACCGGGGTTCCTGGAGGAGGTGCGGCGCCGTTGGCCGGGGACGTTGCGGCTGCTCCTGTGCGGGGCGGGCGATCTCGACGCCGCCTTCCGCGCCCGGTGGCCGGTCCATCAGGTTCTGCCCAGGCCGTGCGCCCCGGGGGAGCTGGAGGAGGCGGTCGGCCGGGCCTTGCGCCTGGCTCCGGTCCTCGCCGGCGACCGCCTGCGGGACGTGATCGGCCGGATCGGGGATTTCCCCGCGCTCCCGGCCGTTTTCGCCGGCATCACCGAGGAGCTGCGTTCCCCGGGCGCCTCGGCCAGGACCATAGGCGGCATCGTGTCCCGCGACGTCGGCCTTGCCGCCGGCATTCTGCGGCGCGTCAATTCCCCGCTTTTCGGCATGCGCCGCCCGGTGCCCTCCACCGAGGAGGCCGTGGCCCTGCTCGGGTTCGAGACGTCGCGGGGGCTCGTCTTGTGGTGCGCCCTTCTTTCCTGGTTCGACGGCCGTTCCCATCCGGGTTTCGACCTGGAGGCCCTGTGGCGCCACAGCCTCGGCGTGGCCCGGTGCGCCCGGGCCATGGCCGGCATCGAGGGGGCGGACAAGGCGGACAAGGATGCGTGTTTTCTGGCGGGGCTTCTCCACGACGTGGGCAAGCCGGTCATGGCGGCGTCGCTGGGGGCGGAGCAGCGGCTGGTCCTGGCCGAGGTCCGGGCGCGGAACATGCCGCCCCGGGATGCCGAGATGGAGCTTCTCGGCGTCTCCCATGCCGAGATCGGAGGCTACCTGCTCGGACTTTGGGGCTTCGCCGAGGCCGTGGCCCACGGCGTGGCCCGGCATCACGCCCCCGTGGACGCGGGGCCCGGGGCGTCGCTGGTCGTGCCGCTGGTCCATGCGGCCAACGCCCTGGAGCACGAGGTCGTGGTCGTCAATGCGGGGTATGCGCCGCATCCCCTTGACGCGGCGTTTCTGGAAGGGGCGGGCCTTGCCGGCCGGGTGCCGGTATGGGGCGAAACCTGCCGGAGCATCCTGCTGGCCGAGGCAAGCCGCGAATAAACGCGGGGCTTGCCGCGGTCAGGGGCACCCGGCGTCCCTGGCGGCCCCCCTGGGGCGTGCGATCGGAGCATGCGCCGCAAATGGCCCTCCCGCCGTCTGCGGCGCATGCTCCCGAAAGGGGTTCGGTGAATCCTTTCCCGGAGCGCCTTATTCCGCGGTCGGTTCCGCGGCCGGCTTGCGGCGCCGTTCCCACAGGCGCATGTCCTTCATTTTCTTGCGGCGCTCCCGTTGCAGGGATTTGGCCGCCAGGGGCGCGCCCTTCTTGTAGCCGTACTTCGCCCGGTATGCTTCGGGGTCGAGGCCGTGGGCCGCAAGATGCTTCTTGGTGAGAACCTTGAACGCCTTGCCGCATTCCAGGCAAATGACGCTGCTTTCCTTGACCGCCTTGGCGGGATCCATGACCGGGGCCGAGGACTCGGCCGGAACGGGCTCTTCCCCTGCGGCGGCCTGGATGCCGGCGGCCACGCTTTTGAGCATGGACGTGATTTCTTCGTCGGTCATGGTGCGGACCGACGCCTGGGCCTTGACGATTTCCAAGGCGGCTTTCAAATAGTCTTCCATCGTATTCTCCTAAAGACAGCTTTCAATGTAACTACTACGGGCATCACATAAAGGCAACAGAATTCGAAAACAAATGAACACCCCGCCACTAAAACGGGTGTGCGTCGACGACGCCGGATTGTGCTTGCGACTGTATCTTCCTCATCCTCGGCGATTGTCGCGTCCGTGGTACAGCATGGAGAGCACGGTGATGTCGTCGGTCTGTTCCTCCCCGCCGGCATGGGCGCGCACCGCATCCATGATGGCGGCGTCCACGGCCTCGGGGCCGCGCCCGGCGGCCTTGGACAGGGTCTCGAGCAGGCGGTCGCCGCCGAAGAGTTCCCGGGCAGCGTTCATGGCCTCGGTCACGCCGTCGGTGTAGGCCACGAGGGTTTCGCCCGGCGCCAGGGTGATGCTGGCGGTGCGATAGGTGGCGTCCTCCATGATGCCGAGAAAAACGCCCCGCGGCAGGGCCAGCCAGGATGCCGCGCCGTCCGGGGCGATGCGGGCCGGCGGGTTGTGTCCGGCATTGGAGAAGCGCACCTCCCCCGTGGCGCAGTCCAGGATGGCCAGGAACATGGTGACGAAAAGCATGGAGTCGTTGTCCACGCACAGTTCCCTGTTGACCTTGGCGAGGATTTCGGCCGGATCGGTTTCCTGTTCGGCGATGCCCTTGATGAGGGTCTTGGTCACGGCCATGAACAGCGCCGCCGGCACGCCCTTGCCCGACACGTCCCCAACCAGGAACAGCAGCTTGCCCCCGTCCACCAGGAAGAAGTCGTAGAGGTCGCCCCCCACCTCCCAGGCCGGGACGAGGTCGGCATGGAGGTCGAAGGCGGTGATTTCGGGAAAGGGCGGGAAGCGTTTGGGCAGAAAGCTCATCTGGATGTTGCGGGCGATCTTGAGCTCGGATTCCAGGCGTTCCTTGGCCTTGGTCGTGGCCGTCAGGTCGGCGATGTAGTCGCGAAGGGCCAGACGCATGCGTTCGAAGGACCGGGAGAGCTGGCCCACTTCGTCGCCGCTTCCCGAGGTGGGCACCGGGGTGTCCAGGTTCCCCCTGGCGATCTCGGCGGTCGTCGCCGCCAGTCGCGAGAGGGGGCGGGTGATGGAGGCGGCGATGGCGGCGATGACCAGGATCAGCAGCAGGCAGCCGCCGGCTCCGAGGATGGCCACCTCGCGGCTGAGGCGGAAGAGGTCAGCATACAGTTCGTTTTCGGGCACGATCACGCCCATGGACCAGCCCGTGGAGGGCATGGGGGCGTAGGCCAGCCAGGCCGGCTGGCCGAGGACGAAGTCCGGCAGCCGGGTGAAGCCTTCCTCGCCGCGGGTCATGGACTGGCCGATGCGGCGTAGCGCGGCGCTGTCGGCGGCCTCGGCCAGGCTGAACAGGCTTTCGCGCATGATGTTGCGGTGGTCCGGGTGGGAGACGAACACGCCGTTGCGGCTGACCAGGAAGGCGTAGCCCGAGTGGTACAGGGCGATCCTGCCCACTTCCCGGCGCAGCCACTCCAGGGAGATGTCGGCCGTGACCACCCCGAGGAAGGTCTTCCGGCCGCCGTCGGCGCGGAAAAACGGCACGCTGTAGGTGGCCATGACGATGTCCCCGCCGGACTCGTCGAAATAGGGTTCGCTCCAGACCGGCCGCTCCATTTCCCGGGGCACGAGATACCAGTCCGTGAGATCGTAGCGCGCCCCGTCGTCCAGGGCGACCTGCCGGATTCTGCCGTCAGATCGGTAGAAGTAGGGGGCGAAGTGGTCGCGTCCCGGCGCGAAGGCCCCCGGGGCGTAGGCCGCCAGGGTGCCGTAGACATCGGGGCTGGCCAGGAGAAAATCGCGCAGGCGCCGTTCCAGGACGGGCAGGGAGGGGGTCTCCCGCCCAAGATCTTCGGCCAGGTAGCGGGGGATCCGCTCCACGCCGGACAGATGGATTTCGAGCCTGGAAACCGAGCCGCGGATCAGGTTGTGGGCGTTTTCGCGAACGCTTTGCAGGAGCATGTTCTTGGAGGATTGGTAATAGTACCCGAAGGCCGCGGCGAAAATGGCCGTGGCGCTGGCGAGGACCCAAAGGGCCAGCTTGAAGGCCAGCCCCCGGGCGGGGCGGTGGCTAGCGGCAGTCGGCATGGAAGGTCTCGTAGGCGGGCGCCTCGGTCACAAGGCCGGCCGCGCGCAGGGCCGCCGCGGCGATGCCGTGCTGTTCCCTGGTGAGGGCGCCGAAGTCCGGGCCGGCCCCGGTCATGGACGCGGCGAGCCTGGAAAGCATCCATTGCTGGTGCACGCGGTTGGACGGCAGGTGGGCGGCGGCCACATGGCTCATGACGATGTCGAGGGCCTCCTCGGGGTGTTCGAAGGCGTAGCGCCAGCCGTCCAGGGTGGCCCGGGCCACCGCGCGGCACAGTCCGGGGTCCGTCCGCCAGGTGTCCTCCAGGGCGTAGAGGCCGTCCTCGGGCAGATCCAGACCGTCCTCGGACATGGAAAAGACCGTCAGCTCCTCTGGATCGAGCCCGGCGTTCAGGATGGTGTGGTATTCGTTGTAGGACATGGCCGAACAGGCGGCCACGCCGCCGCGCAGGAACAGATCCACGGAGTAGGCCTGCGGCACGGGGAGCACACGGATGCCGTGCCGGGCGAAAAACGCCTCGGGGCGCATGCGGAATTCCGGCCCCCAAAGACTCACCCGTTTGCCGTCGAGATCCCTGGGCTCGCGGATTTCGGATTTGCGGGCCACGATCAGGAGGTTGCCGTGGGGGACGAGCTGGGCCAGGTTGACCAGGGGCAGGCCCGAGGCCCTCTGTTTGAGGGCCGTGGCCAGGAAGAAGGTGCCGAAGGTGGCCCGGCCTTCCCGGAGAAGCGCCGATGGCGGCGCGGCGGGGCCGCCGCGCAGGATGCGCATGTCCACGCCCCGGGCCGCGTAGAAGCCCTTGGCCAGGGCCACGTAGTAACCGGCGAACTGGGCCTGGGGCTCCCATTGCGGAATGAGCGTCGCCTGCTTGAGGGGGGATGCCGTGTCAGCGCGTGCAAGCAGCGCGCTGGAAAGCAGCAGCGCGATGCCGGCCGCGGCGCGGGCCAGAACATGGAAAAGACGCGGCAGTCCATGAAGCATTATGCTTCATTACAGATTTTGAACGGTTTTGCATAGGGAAAATCGCGGCTGACGCGTTTTGGGGGCGCTTCCCCGGCGGCGAACAGGGAAAATCCGTCTGGAGTCGGTTATGCCGGTTTTCTCCTGGCTGCCACAAGAACGGTCAGGGCGCCGGCGGACACGGCCAGGGCCACGTACTGGGAGGTCGAAAGGCCGAGATAGAGGCCGCGCGCCGTGTCGCCGCGTAAAAATTCCAGACAGAAGCGCAGTCCCGCGTAGCCGAGGAGGTACAGCGTCGTCATCCGCCCTGGGGGCAGGCCGCCGCGTCGCCGGGATGCGGCCATGAGCAGGCCGAAAAGGAGCAGGTCGCCCACGGCTTCGTAGAGCTGCGAGGGATGCACCGGCAGCGAGGCCACGGCGTCCGGCCCGAGGCGCCCCTCGGCCCGGTGCTGGAGGAAGGCCGGGGAGCCGGCCGGGAAGCGCACGCCGAACAGGCCGTCCGTGGCCGCGCCGAAGCAGCAGCCGCCGAAAAAGCAGCCCAGCCGGCCGAAGGCCTGGCCCAGGGGGGCGAAGCGGCACACGGCGTCGAGCAACGGCCAGGGCGCGAGCCCCCAGGCCCGGCACCACGCCAGCGAGGCGCCGAGGGTGGCCAGGGCGCCGCCGTAAAAAACCACCCCGCCGGTGGTGACGATGCCGACGGTCAGGCGGCCGGCGAGGCAGGCGTCCTGGAGGATGGGGATGAGCCGGGCCCCGGCCAGCCCGAAGGGCAGCGCGGCCAGGAAGGCGAGCAGGTAGCGGCGCCGGTCCGGGACGGGGGACAGTTCGCGCCACGTGAACCCCGTCACCAGGGCCATGCCGGCCAGCCCGAGCGCCAGATAGCCGGCCTCGAGGATGGCGAAGGCGTTTATGCCCGTGGCCCGGGACAGGAGGAAGGCGAGAAAACCGCCCATGGTCGCGTCGGCGCGTCGCCGGCTACTTCTTGCCGCCGCCGCACTCGAAGCAGGAGCAGCGCATGCCCAGGCAGCCGCACGAGGAAAGCTCGCACGAGGTCGTGTTGCGGGTCGCGTCGGCGTAGGCCGCGTAATCCTCGCCGGGCGTGGTCCGGGAAAAGGCGAAAAGCGAACCCGCGAGCGTCAGGCACAGGACGCAGGCCAGGATGGGGACAAGTTTCATGGCGTTCCTCCGAAAGTCACGTGGCGCCGTCCCCTGTACTCCGGTGGCGGTCCGGAGGCAATCCCGGCGGCGGAGACCGGGCTGTGCGGCCTATTTGAACTTGAGCTGCAAATGGATGGTGACCGGGCCGTCGTCGAAGCTGATGTTTTGCAGCATGGTTTCGCGGTCGATGGTGTAGGTGTCCGGCGAATGGATGTCCACGCGCAGCACGTCCTTGCGGCCGAGCGAGATGGCGACCTTCTTTCCCCCCACCTTGAAGACCATCTGTTTCCCGTTGGAATACCAGAAGTAGTATGTCCGCTGTTCGGTGAAGAAGGCGGGCGGCTCCTCGGAGTAGCCCTCACGGGGGAGCTGCCGTTCCAGGGACATGTCCAGACGGTGGATGTCCGGGCCCACCTTGGCCACGTTGATGGCCGTCATGGCGTAGCGCCCCGAACTCTCCGGCGATCCGGTCCGCACGGTGGCGTAGCCGGCCGTGATCTGGAAGTCGATGGGCGGGGAGGGCAGTTCGCGGCCCTTGCTCTGGAAAAAGCGCGTCAGGGCCTGGACCGATTCCTCGGCCGCCCCGGTCCCCGGCGCCAGGAGCGCAAGGATGAGCGCCGCCCACAGGATGCGGCGAAGGCGTCGCGACATGGCCGGCCTCCGGGAAACGCCGCCCTGGCGGACGGCCTGGAAAAGGGGTACAGGGCTTGCCAACCGAAAAACCTTACCCCGCCAACGCCATGAATGCAACGACACCCCCCCCCGGCGGCGACACGGCCGCCATTTTGACCAAGGCCCGCGGCGGCTCCCGGATCACGGCCGACGAGGCCCTGGTCCTGGCCCTGGCCGCCCCTCTGCACGACCTGTGCGCCGCCGCCATGGAGGCCCGGCAGGCCCGCCATGGCGACAACGCCTACTACGTGCACAACGTGCATATCAATTTCACCAACGTCTGCGTCAACGCCTGCCGGTTCTGCGCCTTCAGCAAGACCAGGGGCGCGCCCGGGGCCCGGACCTGGACCGTGGAGGAGATCGTGGCCGACCTGGCCGGCCGCCGCGACCAGCCCATCCGGGAGATCCACGTGGTCGGCGGGCTCAACCCGGAACTGCCCCTCGACTACTACGTGGACATGCTGCGGGCCATCGCCCGGGAGCGCCCGGACGCCGGCATCAAGGCCTTCACCGCCGTGGAGGTGGCCCATCTGGCCGACGCACGCGGCGTGTCCGAGGCCGAGATCCTGGCCACGCTCCGGGACGCGGGCCTGATGATGCTGCCCGGCGGCGGGGCCGAGGTGTTCTCTCCGGAGTTGCGCAAGCGTCTTTGTCCCGAGAAGATATCCGGGGAACGCTGGCTGCGGGTGCATGCCACGGCCCACGAAATGGGGCTGCCCACCAACGCCACCATGCTTTTCGGGCACATCGAGAACTGGGCCGACCGCGTGGCCCATCTTTCGGCCCTGCGCGACCTGCAGGACCGCACGAACGGCTTCGCCTGCTTCATCCCCCTGGCCTACCAGCCGGCCAACAACGCCCTCGGGGCCAAGGGGCCCGACGGGCTCACGGTGCTGCGGCTGATGGCCGTTTCCCGGCTTTTCCTGGACAACATCGCCCACATCAAGGCCTACTGGGCCATGCTCGGCATCAAGGCCGCGCAGATGGCGCTTTGGGCCGGGGCCGACGACTTCGACGGCACCATCATCGAGGAGCGCATCGGCCACGCGGCCGGGGCCGACACCCCCAAGGGCCTGACCCTCGCCGAACTGCGCCACGCCATCGAGGCGGCGGGCATGCGGCCGGTCGAGCGCACGGCGGACTTTCGGCCGCTGCACTAGCCGCGACCGCGCCCCCCGCGAAAAAACGAGGGCCGCTTCCTTTCCGGAAGGCGGCCCTCGTTTTCTATCGGAGCGGCGGTGAATGGTTGCGGGGTGACCGTGCCGGCCGCGGGGCTTTTTTTGCCCCGCGACGACGGCCCGTACAACTCCGAGTCCCCCTTCGCCGTTTGGCGACCCTGTGTCGGAAGCGTCCAGGCAAGTTGCGTGCCCGTGACGGCTTTTCTGTCCCTTGCTGCGGATATTTCTCCAACATCATGGAATAATGTACGAAAAACGCATGGTGCCGACGGCGTTCCGGCTCCGGCGCGAAGGTTCGGTCCAGGATTCGTGGACAGGACGCGGTCGGCGGATGGATCGATCCAGCGGGCGGGGATCAGGCGGCGCACAGCGTCTTGGCCATCAGGCACACGGGCAGGGACACGCCGCCGGGCAGGGGACGGCTGGCCAGACGCACGATGGCGTAACCGCGCCTTATGTAGAAAGGCACGGCGTTTCGCGAGGCCGACAGGGTGAGCCCGGCAAGCCCCGAACGCAGGGCCAGTTCCTCGACGGTCGCGAGAAGCCTTGTCCCGGTGCCGGCGGGCGCGGCGGGCGCGGCGTAGAGCAGGCTCAGTTCGCAGCCGCGCAGGCCGGCCACGCCGACGACGGCCCCGGCCGCCTCGGCCACGAGCAGGACGTGTTCCGGGTCCGCCAGCATGTCCGCGAAGCGTTCCGGCGTGCCCCGCCCGGCCCAGGCCGCGCGTTCCCGGGGGCCGTAGCTGTCGCGGGCCCCGGTTTCGATGGCCGCGGCGAAGACGGCGGCCATGTCCGGAGCGTCGCCGGCTTCGGCCGGGCGGATGCGCGGTGGCGTCGTCATGGCCTGCGGCGCCGGGCTTCCTGCCGGGCCGGGGCGAAGCGTTCGGGAGGGGAGGCGAGCGGGGCGCCCACGGCCGTGGCCACGCCCCGCAGAAGTCCGGCGAAGACCAGTTTGTGCGGGACGAGCAGGGCATGCCAGTAGGCCAGTCCGGCCAGGCCGCGGGGGAGAAATCTGGAGAGGACGGCAAGCGTTGTCGCGTTTTTCCCGGCCGGTTCCAGGCGAAACTCCAGGAGCGCCTCGCCCGGCGTGTGCATTTCGGCCAAAAGAACCAGCAGGCGGTTCTCCTCGACGGCCACCACCCGCCAGAAATCCAGGGGCGCTCCGACCCGGAGCGTTTCCGGCCGGATGGTCGTGCGGGCAAGGCCCACCCCGCCCACGAGCTGGTCCAGAAAGCCGCGCAGGCGCCACAGGGCGTTGCAGTAATACCAGCCGGTTTCGCCGCCGATGGCGGCGATGGCCCGCCACACCTCCCCGGCCGGGGCGCCGATGGTCGCCCGGTAGCCGCATTGGCGGACTGTTCCGCCGGCATAGGGTGCGTCGCCTCGTATGGCCCATTCAGGGGGTCTGGCGTCGCCGGCGTCGGCGCAGGTGGTTTCCACGGCGTGCCGGCGGAGTTTGCCCAGGGCCAGGGCGATGGCCTCGCTGCAGGTGCGGCGGTTACGCGGCAGCAGGTCGAGGATGCGGGTGTCGCGGCACACGACTTCGTTTCGCAAGCCTTCGACGAGGGGAACGATGAGGGCCCGGGGCAGGGGGGTGATGAGCTGCATCCAGTAGGTCGAAAGGCGCGGGGAGAGCATGGGCACGGGGATGATGAGGCGTCTGGGGAGTCCGGCCTCCCTGGCGTAGATGTGGAAGATTTCCAGATAGGGCAGCACGTCCGGACCGCCGATGTCGAAGGTGTCGCCGATGGTGCGCGGTTCGGCCAGGCAATCGACAAGATAGCCGAGCACGTCGGAGATGGCGATGGGCTGGCAGCGGCTGCGCACCCAGCGGGGGACCACCATGACGGGCAGCCGGTCCACGAGGTAGCGCATGATTTCGAAGGAGGCGCTGCCGGTGCCGAGGATCATCGCGGCGCGCAGGTGGGTGACGGGCACCCGGCCGTAGGTGAGGATTTTGGCCACCTCGTGGCGGGAGCGCAGGTGATGGCTCAGGGCGTCGGCCGGGTCGCCGAGGCCGCCGAGGTAGAGGATGCGGGAAACGCCGGCGTCGTCGCAGGCCCGGGCCATGACCATGGCGGCTTCGCGGTCGGTGGCGGCGAAGTCGGCGGTGTTGGGGTGCATGGAATGGACGAGGTAGTAGGCGGCGCCGCAGCCGGCGGCCGCGCGGCGCATGGCCGGCAGGTCGAGGAGGTCGGCCTGGGCCAGTTCGACGGCCGGGTGGTCGGCGAAGGGGCGGCTGGCGAGCTTGTCCAGGGAACGGGCCACGGCGCGCACCCGATGGCCGGCGGCAAGAAGCCGCGGTACGAGCCGGCCGCCGACATAACCGGTGGCGCCGGTGACGAGGACGGGTTTGTCGGGCATGGGCAACCTCGTTGCGGGTGGCTACGGGCGTTTTCGCGGCGTCCGTCCGGCATGGTGGCGGTGCTGACTGGACGGCCCACGGACATGGATTTCCGGCGGGATGGCCGGCCGTCACAGGGATGCGAGGGTAACAGCCCATGGGTGTTCTGGCAACGCGCGTGGGCGTCGGTCCCGGTTGGGCGAGGAATTTTCGGGGATGGGAATTTTTGGATTGACAAAAGGAGGTTCCGGACCTAAGTTCCGATTCCTTCGCGTCGGGATGTAGCGCAGTCTGGGAGCGCACCTGAATGGGGTTCAGGGGG
>CAZNUQ010000077.1:9502-12419 GCA_964576235.1 uncultured Desulfovibrio sp. | reverse complement strand
CCGGGCGCTGCCCGGACCCGCCAGGGCGCCGCCCTGGACCCGCCGGGGGGCATGATGCCCCCCGGTCCCCCTCTTATTCCATGTCGCGGACGAACGAGGCCTCCGTCTCTCCTTCATGGGTCATGTCGCCGGCGTGGCGCAGGCCGAAGCGGGCCAGCACCCGCCTCCCGTCCGGCGATACGGCGACGGCGGCCAGTCCGGACGGCGGCAGTCCCCTGATGTCGGCGGCCAGGGCGCGCATGAGCTCCCGGCTCGCCTCGGTTTTCCGCAACGTTTCGATGATACTGCAATTGAAGATGTAGACGTGGTTTTGGGCCTTGGCGGGCGCCGCGAGGGGTTTGATCGCCCGGCGGTCGGTCAGGCGCTCCGGGCTGTCGCGCAGCAGGCGGAAGGTCCCTGCGTCGATGGGGTGCCAGCCGGAATACCCGACCGGCAAGTGCCGGCCGTCGTCCGTCCGGTGCATCCAGAGGCGGAAGCCCCAGGGATAGGTGGCGATGACGTGCCGCAGATGGGGGAGGGCGTCCCGGTGTTCGTCCCGGGCGTAGCAGGCCCAGTCGGCCAGCAGCGTCGCGATGACGAACTTCCGTCCGATTGGCGCGTCCATGGTCAGGGCTGGCGTTTCGTCGAGGATGTCCCCCCATGTGATCGCAACGGCGCTTTCCTGGCCGGGATTTGAAGGATCGAGTTCCCGCAGGCGCGGGAGCGTTTCGCGTGCCCAGGCCTCCGCGTGCCGGTCGTCGAGCCCGTCGGGAACGGCGGCATCGAGAAGCTTGGTCGCGGATGCGTCGTTGTGCATGGCATGTTCCCCCCGCGTCTTCTGGTAAGCACACTTCGCCAGCGCGGGCAAGGGAGAGGCGGCGTTTCATTCCCCGGACCGCGTCACGCCCGTTTCCACTTCCGGCGCCGCGTCCGGACCGTCGAAGCGCACGGTCACGGCGCCGTCGCGGTCGGTGGCGAGGATGGCGCAGCCCAGGCGGCGCAGGGCCTCGACGACCTTGGGGGAGGGGTAACGCCGGCCGTCGCCGCAACTGGCGATGGCGACCCGGGGCGCGACCGCGGCGAAAAAGCGTCTGGAAAGGCTGCCGGAGGAGCCGTGGTGGGGCATGACGAGCACCGTGGCCGCGAGTTCCCCGCCCGGGAGGGCGAGCCGCTTGAGCACCGGCCGTTCCGCGTCGCCGGGGAGGACGGCCAGCCCCCGGCCGTTCCAGGTCAGGCGCAGGACCAGGGAGCCGTTGTTGCCCGAGAGGTCGTCGCCGGGGCCCGGGTGCAGCACGTGGAGGGCCAGGCCGTGGCCGAGGTCCAGGCGGTCGCCGGCGGCCAGGGCCCGGCGGGGAATGCCGCGCCGGGCCAGTGTTTCGGCGATGGGCGCCGCCAGGGCGTCTTCGGGCGTTCCGCCGTTGTCGCGGAAGGCGCCGACATCGAACCGTTCCAGAAGCGACACGAAGCCCTTGACGTGGTCGGCATGGGGATGGCTGGCCAGGGCCAGATCGCACCGTGGCGGCCGGCCGTCGGCCAGATGGGCGCCGACGACCGCCCGGCCCACGTCGAAGTTGCCGAAAAGGCCTCCGGCGTCCACGAGCAGGCGGCGGCCGCCCGGCAGGCCCACGACCACGGACTGGCCCTGGCCCACGTCGAGGACGGTCAGGCTGACCCGTTCCCGGTTGTCGTCCACGGCGCGCCAGACGGTCGGGCCGACGAGCAGGGCGAGGCTCGCGATCATGGCGGCCACGGGGCGGCGACGGCCGGCAAGGGCCATGGCCAGGGCGGCGAGCAGACCGAGACAGCCGAGGAGTTCCGGCCACGACGGGCGCAGAACCGCCCGGGAAAACAGCAGGTGGCGGTCGTCGAGAAAGGCCAGGACGCGCATGAGGGTCTCGCAGCACCAGGCCGCGGCGAAAAGCGGGAAGGAGCCCGCCGCGGCCGGAAGCGGCGTGGCCAGGAGCGCCGTGCCCGAAAGGGCCAGGGGAGTCACGACCGCGCCGAGAACCGGCAGCCAGGGAACGTTGATCCAGGGATTGAAGTTGTGGTCGCCGAAGAGGCGGCAGATCAGCGGCAGCACGGCGGCTTCGGCGCAAAGACTCGTCCAGAGGGTGCCGAGGGCGGCGAGGACGGGTACCCGCCACGGGCGCGGCAGGGAGACCCTCGCGAGGAAGGCGGCGAAGGGCGGCCAGAACAGCCCGATGCCGGCCACGGCCAGGGCCGAGAGCTGCAGCCGGGCGTCGAAGGCCGACAGCGGCATGGCCGCCAGCATGAGGCCGAGGGCCAGGAACAGGCCGTCGAAAAGGGGGGCGTGCCGCCCCAGGCACAGCAGCGCCCCGCAGCAGCCGAACATGAAGGCCGCCCGGTACAGGGACGGCGAATAGCCGCCGAGCCAGCAGTAGCCGACGACCAGCGGCGCGGTCAGGGCCAGGGCCAGATAGGGGCGCGGCAGGCGCAGGAAGAGGCCCGGCCGCCATTTGCCGGCCAGCCAGGCCAGGGCCAGACCCACCGCCGCCACGTAGGAGATGTTCATCCCCGAAAGGGCCAGGGTGTGGGACAGGGAGGCCCGGCGGACCAGATCGAGGTCGGCCGTGGTAAAGTCCGAGAGATCGCCGAAAACGAGGGCCGTGACCATGGCCCGTCCGGCCCGGGTGGCCGCGTCGCTCCCTTCCGGGGGAGCCAGGGCCCCGGTTACGCGGCGACGCAGCGTTTCGCGGGCGCGGGCCGGGGGGGAATCGCTTTCCCGCAGGCGTTCGACCTGCCCCCGGTCGCCCCGGGCGTAGGCGCGGAAGAAGATGCCGTCCAGGCGGCGGGCGAAGGCGAAATCCGCCGTCCCGGGGTTGGTGAAACCGCCCGTGTCGCGCACGCGTCCGGTCGCGGCCAGGAGATCGCCGGGCACCGGGCGGAAGGCGGGCTGGTCCACGGTCAGGGCCAGCCG
>CAZNUQ010000077.1:0-9402 GCA_964576235.1 uncultured Desulfovibrio sp. | reverse complement strand
CTGCCGCCGGCCGGACGGGGGAACAGAACGAGCAGGGCCAGGGCGCACAGGGAGGGCGGAGCGTCGGCCACGGCCAGGATGCCCGCGGCGTAGGCGAGCAGGCAGGGCTGCCAGGGCAGCAGGGGGGGGACCGTCCCGGCGGTCATGGCCTGGCGACGGCGGCGCGGCGGTGCTCCATGAACATCCTTGGCCGGAAAGGGGTTTCGGGTCGCGCCTTGTTGTAGGGGGCCCGGCGGTCCGAGGCAAGGCGCGATGCCCGGCTTGTCAGGCGCGGTCCTTGGGCGTACTACCAATATCGCCATATTCTGAAATCCCGCCGCGGCCGCGGGAGGGAGGGACGCACGTGCAACGATCGATCCTGCTTGTCTTGTCCGTCTGCGTGCTGGGCGCATGGGGATGCGCCAAGGTGGGGCCCATCATCACGCCCCAGGAATACCAGGCGCAATGCCGCCAGGAAGCGTCCGGCGCGGATGCCGGGTGCGTGTCCAGGACCTGCGACGTGTTCCAGGCGGTGGTGACGGGCTACCACGAAAACATGGACGACTGCCGCGCCGCCTGTCGGGACAGGGCGCGCACCCTTGCCGCCGACGCCTCGGGACCGTGCCGCGCCAAGATCGAGGCCGCAGGGGATGCCTGTCTGGAGTTTTGCAACCGCAAGTTCTACCGGTGCAATTGCGACAAATAGCTTTCCGTCCCGGACCGTGCCGCCTGCCGGCGGCATGGCAAGGCCAAAGGAGGAGCGCATGGCCGTGAAACGGATTTTGATGCTCGTCGGAGACTATGTCGAGGATTACGAAGTCATGGTGCCGTTCCAGATGCTGGTCATGGTCGGCCACGAGGTGCATGCCGTCTGTCCGGGCAAGAAGGCCGGCGAGCAGGTCCGCACCGCCGTCCATGATTTCGAGGGCGACCAGACCTACAGCGAAAAGCCCGGACACAACTTCACCCTCAACGCCGATTTCGACGCCGTGGACCCCGCGGGCTACGACGCCCTGGTCGTGCCCGGCGGCCGCGCCCCGGAATACATCCGCCTCAACCCCCGGGTCATCGAAATCGTGAAGCATTTCGGGGCGGCCAAAAAGCCCATCGCCGCCATCTGCCACGGCCAGCAGGTGCTCGTGGCCGCGGACGTGGTGGCCGGCTGCCAGTGCATGGCCTATCCCGCCGTGCAGCCGGACCTGGAACGGGCCGGTGCGGCCTACGTCGGACCCAACGCCACCTTCTCCAACGCCGTGGTCAGCGGCAATCTGGTGACCGCTCCGGCCTGGCCCGCCCATCCGGAATGGGTCCGCAAGTTTTTGGAGATGCTCGGCACGAAAATCGAGCCCTAGACTGGCCGGGATCGGGCTCGATCGCCGCCGCCCGGGCGTCCGGGGGGCCGGAAAAGGGGAGGGCGGGCGCCGGACGCCCCTGTCTTTCCCCTTTTTTCCCCGCTTCAAGGATGATATAGCCCCAGGCGATGACCGGCCCGGCGGCGGCCCGCGAAGACCGCCGGCGCAACGAGGCGCTATGATCGATACGACCAAGATTCAAAGGCTGCGGCAGGCCATAGGCGACTTCGCCGTCACCAAGGGAAAGATGCTCCTGCTTTTTTCCTTCCTGCTCTTCATCGTGGCCGCCTACTACGTCATGGATTTTCTGACCGAGGACAGCCTGGCCGTGAAATACAAGAAGACCACGGCCATGGTGGAGGAAGTCCAGGAAACCAAGAACGTCCTGACCATCGTCACCAGCCAGGGGTTCTTCGTGGTCGATCCGAGCCTGCGATCGGATAAATTTAAAAATATCGCAGACTTCTTTCGCAAGGTGAAGGAGGATGGCTCGCCCGTGCGCATCGATTACAAGGATGTCGGCAACGACAAGGTCATCGAGAACGTGTTCTATCGGGCCGAATCCACGAAATTCGGCAAGATCGGATCGTTGAAATGACATCGGGCCCGGGACGGCGCCCCTCCTTCGGCCTCCCGCGCGGGTGATTTCGGGAGGAGGATGCCCCCGGGGCGATCCCGGCGTCCCCGCCGTGGGCCACCCCCGATTTACATGGCCCCGCCGCAAGGGGTACGAACGCTCCATGCAACAAGCGACATGCGCGCAGGCCTCCCCCGAGGTCCGGGCCGCCAGGCTGTCCCTGGGCATTGCCGTGGTTCTGTTGGCCGTCAAGGCCTTCGCCTGGCTGCTGACCGGATCGGCGGCCATCCTGTCCGACGCCCTCGAATCCATCATCAACGTCGTCGCGGCGGCCTTCGCCGTGTTCAGCGTCACCGTGGCCGGGGCGCCCCCGGACAAGAGCCATCCCTACGGCCATGGCAACGTCGAGTATTACGCGGCCTGGTTCGAGGGCATGCTCATCCTGCTCGCCTCGGTGGGCATCTTCTGGGAGTCCTGGGACAAGATATTTCACCCGGAGCCCCTGCCCCATCTCGGGGCGGGTCTGGCCCTGCTGGTCGCCGCGAGCGCGGTCAACCTCTGGCTGGGGCTGCGGCTGCTGCGCCAGGGCCGGCAATCGGGCTCGCTGACGCTTGTGGCCGACGGCCGGCACGTGCTCACCGACGTGTACACCTCGGCCGGGGTGCTGGCCGGCCTGGGGCTGGTGTGGTGGACGGGATGGCTGTGGCTCGACGGGGCCGTGGCCTGCCTGGTCGGGGCCAACATCGCCTGGACGGGGGTGGGGTTGGTCCGCCGTTCCGTGGCCGGGTTCATGAACGAGTCCGATCCCGCGCTGCTGGATGGCATCTGCGCCCTGCTGCGGGAGAACCGGCATCCCTCCTGGATCGACATCCACCGGCTGCGGGCCATCAAGTCCGGGCGGGAATTGCATGTGGATCTCCATCTCATCCTGCCGCGCGACATGTTGCTGTGGGAAGCCCACGCCCAGGTCGCGGCCATGGAGGAGCTTTTGCGGGGCCGCCTCGGACCCGACGCCGATATCATGATCCATGCCGATCCGTGCGACGACAGACGGTGCGCCGGCTGCGACACCGACCCCTGCGGCCTTCGCGTGGCGCCGACCGTCGCCGCGCCGCTTTGGTCCACTGAAACCACCGGCGATCCCTCGCGGAAGTCCTGAGGCGGGTTGCGCCGTCCCCCTGGACAGGGGCCGTCTCCGGCGCTACATTTTTGACATGGTTCTGCGCGCCCTGATCGTGGACGATGAGAAGCCGGCCCGAGACGAGCTGGCCTACCTGCTTGGGCTGCACGCCGACATCGAAACATTCCAGGCCGACTGCGCGGCCAAGGCCCTGCTCGCCATCGAAACGGAAAAGCCCGATCTGGTCTTCCTGGACATCCGCATGCCCGGCCAGGACGGCTTCGAGGTTTTGCGCCAGGCGGCCGGCCTGCCCCGCGCGCCTCTTTTCATTTTCGTCACCGCCTACGACCAGTACGCCATCGCGGCCTTCGAGGAAAATGCCGTGGACTATCTGCTCAAGCCCGTTTCCTCCGAGCGCCTGGCCGTCAGCCTCGCCCGGGCGCGGCGCCGGCTGGAGGAGGGGCGCCAGGGCCTGCCCGACGTCCTCGGCTCGCTGCTGGCGGGGCTTGGCCGGGGAGGCGGCCTCGCCCGGGTCGCCGTGGAGCGCCACGGCCGCATCGCGCTGCTGCCGGCCGCCGAGGTCGTCCTGATCGAGGCCGACGACAAGGGCGTGTCGGCCGTCACCGACCAGGGGCGGCTGCCGTGCCATGGCCTGTCCACCCTGACCAGGGCCGAGGAGCGCTTGGCCGGCCAGCCGTTTTTCCGGGCCAACCGGGCCGTGCTGGTCAACCTGGAGCGCATCGCCGAGCTCTCGCCCTGGGTCGGCGGCAAGTATCTCCTCGTCATGAACGATCCCGGCCGTACCGAGGTGACGGTCAGCCGCAACCGGGCGCGTGAATTCAAGGAGCGGCTGGGGCTCTAGGAGGTCGCATCATGGACCTGGCGCTTTTCATTCCCGAGGTCCCCGGCCTGTTCGTGGACCTGTCCCAGCGTTTCGGGCTGCTTCTGGCCGGCGGCTTCGCCATCATGACCATGGCCCCTTTCGAGCGCATGGGGCTGGGGCGGCTGCGTCCGGCGTGGAACACGGTGGCCGTCACCGTGCTGTTCGGCCTGTTCGGGATTCTCGGAACCTACACCGGCAACTACGTCTTCCACTCCTACGCCAACCTGCGGGCCATGGGCGTGATCACGGCCGGGCTTTTCGGCGGGCCCGTGGTCGGCATGGGGGCCGGGCTCATCGCCGGGGGCCATCGCTATCTCATCGACATCGGCGGGTTCAGCGCCCTGCCGTGCGCCATGGCCACCTTCCTGGAGGGCGCGGTCGCGGGACTCGTCGCCAGGCGTTTCCCGGGCCAGTCCCTGGACTGGGGCGTGGCCATGGTCCTGGGGCTCGCCGGCGAAACCTTCCACATGGGGCTCGTGCTGGCCCTGTCGCGTCCCTTCGAGGAGGCCGTGGAACTGGTCAAGATCATCGGTGCGCCGATGATCGTCATCAACGCCATGGGCGCGGCCATCTTCGTCAAGGCGCTTGGGCTGCAACGCAGCCTGCGCGACGAACGGGACTCCATCAAGGCCCGGCGCATCCTTTCCATCGCCAGCCAGACCGTGCCCCACCTGCGTGGCGGCCTGACTCCGGATTCCGCCCGGGCCACGGCTTCCATCATCAAGGCGGAAACCGGCGTCGCCGCCGTGGCCGTCACCGGCGACAAGACCATCCTGGCCCATGTCGGGGCCGGGGAGGACCACCACCTGGCCGGAGCGCCCTGGCGCACCAGGGCCACTGGGCTGGCCTACGAGAGCGGCACGGCCCTTTTTTTACGCGACCGCGAGAGCATCGGCTGCGCCCAGGCGGACTGCCCGCTGCTCGAAGCCATCATCGTGCCCCTGCGCAAGGGCCCGGCCATCCGGGGCTGTCTCAAGCTCTACGGCACCAAGGACCGGCCCCTGGACCAGCCACTTTTCGAACTGACCAAGGGACTGGCGGAGCTTTTTTCCACCCAGCTCGAACTGGAGGACATCGGCATCAAGAACCAGCTTCTGGCCCATGCCGAGATCCGTCGGCTGCAGGCCCAGATCAATCCGCATTTCCTGTTCAACTCCCTCAACACCATCGCCTCGTTCTGCCGCACGGCCCCGGCCCAGGCCCGGGAGCTGCTCCTCGACCTGGCCAGCTACATGCGCCGCAACCTCGACAGTTCCCGGGGACTTGTGCGCCTGTCCGAGGAGATGGAACAGGTGCGGTCCTATCTGGCCATCGAGCAGGCCCGGTTCGGGGAGCGCATCCGGAGCGAGATCGATCTGGAAACCGGCTGCGACGACTGGCTCGTGCCGCCGCTGCTGATCCAGCCGCTGGTGGAAAACAGCGTGCGCCACGGGCTCCAGGCCCGGGAGGGGGGAGGCCGGGTGCGCGTGGCGGTGCGCCGGCTCGACGGCCACCTCCACGTGCTCGTGGAGGATGACGGCCTCGGCATGCCGCCGGAGGTCATCGAGCGCATCCTGTCGCCGGCCGCCCTCGAATCCATGCAGGAGGGCGTGGGGGCGCGCAATTCGAACCAGCGGCTGGTGCAGCTTTTCGGCCAGGATTACGCCATGCGGATCGAGAGCGCGCCCGGGCGGGGGAGCCGCATCGCCTTCCGCGTGCCGCCGGCCGCGATCCGGGCCCGCCCGGCCGTGCCGGCCGGAGCCTGAAAACGTCGTTTCAGCCCCTGAATTGTCCCTTTCGTCTCCGGCGTCTTGTTGTCGTTCCTGCCCCGTGTCAGTCGGGAGGCAACATCGGCAACGGGCCGTCCGACAGGCGGGCGGTCAAACACGGGAGGCTGGGATGAACGCCCTGACATTGGTTTTCGCCGCCCTGTGCGTATTCGCCATCGGGTACCGGTTCTACGGGCTCTTCTTCGTCAAAAGGGTGCTTGGCGCCAGTGACGCGCGCCTGACCCCGGCGGTGAAGATGGCGGACGGGCACGACTACGTCAAAACGAACAAATTCGTCTTGTTCGGCCACCATTTCGCGGCCATCGCCGCGGCCGGTCCGCTCCTTGGGCCGGTGCTCGCCGCCCAGTACGGCTACATGCCGGGCGCGCTTTGGATCCTCATTGGCTGCGTTGTGGCCGGGTGCGTGCACGACACGGTCGTCCTGTTCGCCTCGGTGCGCCACAAGGGAAAGTCGCTGGCCTACATCGCCACCCAGGAGGTCGACAAGACCACCGGCGGCGTGGCCTCGTTCGCGGTGATGTTCATTCTCATCCTGACCCTGGCCGGGCTGTCCATCGCCGTGGTCAACGCCATGCACGACAGCGCCTGGGGCACGTTCACGGTCTTCGCCACCATCCCCATCGCGCTCATCATGGGCGTGTACCTCCACAAGTGGCGGGACGGCGACGTGCTCGGGGCCTCGCTGATCGGCGTGGGCCTGCTGGCCGTGGCCATCCTGATCGGCCCCTACGTCGCCAAGAGCCCCGTCTGGGCGCCGATCTTCAACATGCCGCGTCCGACCATCGCCCTGACCATCCCGGTTTACGGGTTCGTGGCCTCGGTCCTGCCGGTGTGGCTGCTGCTTTGCCCGCGTGACTACCTGTCCACCTACCTCAAGATCGGCACCATCGCCATGCTGACCATCGGCATCTTCTGGGTGCATCCCACGCTGCAGATGCCGGCGCTGACCCAGTTCACCCACGGCGGCGGCCCCATCATCCCCGGCGCCGTGTTCCCGTTCCTGTTCATCACCATCGCCTGCGGCGCCCTGTCCGGCTTTCACGCCATCATCGGCACGGGCACCACGCCCAAGATGCTCGACAGCGAGCACAATCTGCTCTTCGTCGGCTTCGGGGCCATGCTCATGGAAGGCTTCGTGGCCATCATGGCGCTGGTTGCCGCCTGCGTCCTGGTTCCGGCCGACTACTTCGCCATCAACACCGCTCCGGCCGTCTTCGCCAAGCTGGGCATGAACACCGTGGACCTGAGCAGCCTGGCCGCCGCGGTCGGCGAGAACATCCAGGGTCGTCCCGGCGGCGCCGTGTCCCTGGCCGTGGGCATGGCCCACATCTTCTCCTCGATTCCGATCATGAGCCACCTGATGGACTACTGGTACCACTTCGCCATCATGTTCGAGGCCGTCTTCATCCTGACCGCCGTGGACACGGGCACCCGCGTGGGCCGGTTCTTCCTCCAGGAAATGATCGGGCAGGTCATCCCCAAGTTCCAGGAAAAGCACTGGTGGCCGGGCATCATCAGCACGTCGGCCATCTTCACCTTCTGCTGGGGCTATCTGGTCTACACCGGCGACATCTCGACCATCTGGCCGCTTTTCGGCATGTCCAACCAGTTGCTGGCCGCCGTCGGCCTGCTGATCGGCACGACCATGATCATCCGCATGGGCAAGTCCCGCTACGCCTGGATGACGGCCGTGCCCGGCCTGGCCATGGTGGGGATCACCGTGTGGGCCGGCTACCTCAACATCGTCAACAACTATCTCCCCAAGGGACTCTATCTTCTGGCTACCCTGGCCACCATCGTCCTTGTGCTCATGGCCTTCGTCATCGTGGGCACGGTGCGCCGCTGGCTGGTGCTGCTGGAGATCAAGACGCCCGTCACCGACGAGTACGGCGAGAAGGTGCTCGAAGTCGTTACGGAATGACGCGGTTGCCGCCTCGGAGCGGCGCCGGACAGCGAGCCGGGGCGGCCAGGGCCGTCCCGGCTTTTTTCGTGCTCGGGAGAAGGAGGCTCAGGCGGGCAGGTCGGGCAGGTCGGCCAGGAGCGCGTCCCAGGTGTCATGGCGGGCGAGGGCCGCGACGACCACCGGCAGCGGCGCGGCATGGATGCCCGGCACGTCGGCCTCGCCCGGGCCGTCGGCGGCGAAGGCCAGCCGCTCGACCGGCGGCTTGAACCGGGCCTCGACGCCCTTCTTGTTGCCCCGGGGATCGACGCGGTACCAGCCGAATTCCTTCAGATGGACGGCCGTCAGTCCGTGCAGGCAGTAGCGGCCGGGGGCGGTCTCGGCGTCCACGAGCAGGCGCTGGTAGCACAGTCCGGCCGGAATGCCGTTGGCGCGCAGGAGGGCGGCCAGGAGATGGGCCTTGGCGAAGCAGAAGCCCGTGCCGTGGGCCAGAACCTCGGAGGCGGCCCGGGTGACGGGGTTGGCCTGGTAATCCACGCTGTGGCGGATGGCGTCGCGGGCGAAACGGAAGCAGGCCCGGGCGATGACGGCGTCCGATGTCAGGCCGTTGGCGATTTCGCGGGCTTTGGCGACGACGGCCGGATGGTCGCTGTCCACCAGTTCCGAGGGAAGCAGGTAGGGGGCAAGGGAAGGGTCGGTGTTCATGGTGTGGTCGCTCCCTGGGTTGGCGGTTCCCCGGCGCAGCCGGGGGCGTGGCCGCGACGTGCTTGTTTTCGGCTTCGGACGCGGCGGCGGGGGCGGGTCACTCCGGGGCTTCCGGCTTGAATCCCGCTTCGATTTGATGCATGGTGTCAAGACGTTACGCGGTATTTTCGCCTTTCGCAACCGCTCGAACCCGGAAAGCATCCCATGCCCGAACACGCACGGGCGGCCTGCGGCATGGCCGCGACCGCCCTCATCTGGAGCACCGGCGGGCTGGCCATCAAGCTCACGGCGCTTTCCCCCATGGCCGCGGCCGGCGGCCGCAGTCTGCTCGCCGCCCTGACGCTGTGGGCGCTGTTTCGGGGCCGGCTCGACTTCCGGCCCTCGCGATCCCGGATCGTCGCGGCCCTGGGCTACGCCGGCATGCTCGTCACCAACGTGGCCGCGACCAAGCTCACCACCGCCGCCAACGCCATCCTGCTCGCCTATACCGCGCCGGTCTACGTGGCGCTTTTGGCGCCGGTGGTGCTGGGAGAGAGGACGCGCCGGGCCGACTGGTTCCTTGTGGGCGTGGTGCTCGCGGGCATGGTTCTTTTTTTTCTGGACGGGCTGACGCCGTCCGGCATGTGGGGCAACGCCCTCGCGGCCGTGACCGGGCTGTCCTATGCCGTTTTCACCCTGGCCATGCGGGCGGGGCGCGAGGACGGCACGGCCGCCACGGTTTCCGCCGTCATCGTCGGCCACGGCCTCGCCGCCCTGGCCGGGCTGCCTTTTCTGTTGGCCGATCCCCCCTCGACGGCGGGGGACTGGTGGGGGCTGGCCTATCTCGGCATCGTCCAGCAGGGGCTCTCGCTTGCGCTCTACGCCTGGTGCATCCGGCGGCTGCGGGCGCTTGCGGCCATCTGCATCCTGACCCTGGAGCCGATCTGCAACCCGATATTCGTGGCCCTGGGCTACGGGGAACTGCCCGGGACGTGGGCCGTGGCCGGCGGGCTCGTGGTGGTCGGCGCGGTGACCCTGTGGGGCGTGCTGGGAAGCCGGGCGCGTCAGGCCGGCTAGACGTGGGGAGGGGCCACCACTCCGTGGTGCTGGAGCGCTTCCAGCACCTCCGCCAGGGGCA
>CAZNUQ010000076.1:4733-12617 GCA_964576235.1 uncultured Desulfovibrio sp. | reverse complement strand
TTTGGTGCGCCCGGCAGGATTCGAACCTGCGACCTACGGATTCGTAGTCCGGCACTCTATCCAGCTGAGCTACGGGCGCACGCGAGAAGAAGACTTCTACGCGGGTTGCCCGGAGGCGTCAACTTCAAAATCACAAAATCCTGCTTTTTTTCAGGCCTCCGGTTTGTCCAGATGCTTGGCCGGTTGCGTCACCTCCGGCACAGGGCGCCGCCGCGTCCGGAAATCAGTAGCCGGCGGCCTGTCCGTCGCCGCGAGGATCCGTGGCGCCATGGCGCACCCCCGTGACCGGGTCGACGAGGATGGCCCCGGCGTGCCCCATGATGTCGGTGAACGCCTCGACCACCTTGACCGGATGGCCGCGCCGCTGCAGTTCTCCCGCAACGTCGGGATCGATGCGCCCCTCCATTCGGAGATCGTTGGACGCCGCGCCCCAGGTCCGGCCATGGAGCCAGCGCGGGGCGTTGACCGCGTCCTGGGGCGAAAGGCCGAAGTCCACCACGCGGGTGACGATGGCGGCCTGGGTCTGGGGCTGGCCCTCGCCGCCCATGGTGCCGTAGACGAGGTACGGCCGGCCCTCGCGGAGCAGCATGGCCGGGTTCAGGGTGTGAAAGGTCCGCTTGCCCGGCTCCAGGCGGTTTACGTGCGCGGGGTCGAGGGAGAAGTAGCAGCCCCGGTTTTGCAGGAGCACCCCGGTGTCGCCGGCCACGATGCCGGATCCGAAGTCGTGGTAGATGCTTTGGATAAGCGACACGGCGTTGCCGGCTTCGTCCACGACGCCAAGCCAGACGGTGTCGCCCCTGGGATCACAAAGCCCCACCTCCCGGGCGGCGGTCCCGGGATCGATGCGCGCGGCCTGGTCCCGTCCGTGCTCGGGGGAGAGCAGGAACTCCAGCGGAATGTCCGCGAAGGCCGGATCGGTCAGATGGCGGTCCCGGTCCGCGAAGGCCAGCTTGGTGGCCTCCACGAGCAGATGGCAGTGGTCGGCGGACCCTTCCCCCAGGGCCGCCATATCGAAATTGTTGACGATGTTGAGAATGGCCAGCGAGGCCATCCCCTGGGTGTTGGGCGGAAGGTTGCAGGCCGTAAGTCCCCGGTAGGGCACCTGGATGGGCGCGACCCAGTCGGCCGTGTGCCGGGCGAAGTCGCCCTCGGTGAGCACCCCCCCGTTGGCCCGCAGGTCGGCCACGATCGCCCGGGCGACGGGACCGCGGTAAAAGGCCTCGGCCCCGTCGCCGGCGATCAGGCGCAGGGTGGCGGCCAGCCGGGGCAGCCGCATGACCTCGCCCAGGCCGTGGGGCGTCCCCCCCGGCTTGAGGTAGGTCCTGGCGAAACCGTCGAAGCATCGCGGGGCGTGGCCTTCCCCGTCGGCGGCCACGGCGGCCTGTAGCCAGAAGGCCAGGTGCGGGCTGACGGGAAAGCCAGCCTCCGCGTAGTCGATGGCGGACCCAAGCAGCCTGTCCCAGGGCAGGCCCTGCCCCATGCTCGCGGCGGCGTAGCGGTGGGCGGCCTCCCAGCCCGAGAGCACGCCGGGCACGGTGTTGGCGGCCAGGTAGCCGCGCGGGGGGATCCTGGAGAGCCCCCGGTCGGCGTAGAAGGCGAGGGTCGCCCGTTCGCCGGCCCGGCCGCTGGCATTGAGGCCGCGCAGTTCGCCGGTCGCGGCGTTGAAGATGAGCCAGAAGCCGTCGCCGCCGATGGTGCACATGTGCGGATAGACCACGGCCAGGGTGGCGGCGGTGGCGATGGCGGCGTCCACGGCATTGCCGCCGCGGCGAAGGACATCCACGCCGGCCTGGGTGGCGAGGTGGTGCGGCGAGGTGACCATGCCGCTTTTGGCCATGGGATTGTACGCGCGCGAGGCTGTGTCGCTGTATCGGCCGGCCGGTTTTCGCATGGGCTGCCCCTCCGTTGGCGTGCCGTTGTGCGGGGGAGGCGTCCGGGACAGCTTCCGCCCGCGACGCCGGGGAGGGTAGGCGGACGGAAGGCGTTTGACAATGCGCCGGCCCGGGGGCCGGGCGCGAAAAAAGGCCGCCCCGGGCGTCGGAGCGGCCTTTTCAGGCGAGGGGGAAGGCGGCGGCTATTCGCCGGTCACCTCGGCCTTCTCGATGATCACCGGCACCATGGGCACGTTCTCGTGGAAGCCCTTGGTCATGGTCGGCACGGCCTTGATGGCGTCGACCACGTCCTGGCCGGAGACGACCTTGCCGAACACGGCGTAGCCCCATCCCTGCGGGTTCTTGCCGGTGTGGTCCAGGAAGCCGTTGTCGGCCACGTTGATGAAGAACTGGGCCGTGGCCGAATGCGGGTCGGCCGTGCGGGCCATGGCGATGGTGTAGGCCTTGTTTTTCAGCCCGTTGTCCGCCTCGTTCTGGATGGGCGCGTCGGTGGAGCGTTCCTTCATGGACTTGTCCATGCCGCCGCCCTGGATCATGAAGCCGTTGATGACCCGATGGAAGATCAGGCCGTCGTAGTGGCCCTTCTTGACGTAGTTGAGGAAATTTTCGACCGTCGCCGGTGCCTTTTCCTTGTCCAGTTCGATGACGATATCGCCTTTGCTGGTCGTCAGCTTGACCATGGGTTTTCCTCCCTCGGCCCGGGCGGCGCCGACGCCCCCCAGGGTTGCGGCCAGAACGCAGCAAAGCGCGAGAAGCGCCCGCAGCCAGAACATCCGGCCCTTTGCCTTCATATAAAGGAACCTCCGAAAAAGTTGTCTCGCCCTATGGGAATTTTTCCCTTTCGTCGAGTGGAAAAAAAACCGCGCCCCGCGTTGCCATTTCGGGGTGAAACCGGCATTATTCTGGCAACTTCTCCCACCCTCCATCCCGGGATACCGGCTTGAAGGCTCGAAAATGGGGCACAACCGCGTCGTCGTCTACCCTGACTGGTGCAAGGGCTGCGGCATTTGCGCCGCATTTTGCCCAAGTGAGGTACTCGCGGTCGGGCCCGATGGCAAGGCCCGGGTCGTCGACGAGACGGCCTGCGTCAACTGCGGTTTTTGCGAGGTGCACTGCCCGGATTTCGCCATCATGGTGATCCCGGAAGACGCCGGCGCGGATGCCGGTGGGCAAGGCCGCCAACCGCCGCCAGAGGCCCTGGATTCCGGTTCCGGCGGCGACCAGGGGGAGGGCCGGTCATGACCACGGCGCGCGGGCGTCGCCGCGAGGCGTTCCTTCTCGGAAACGAGGCCGTCATCGAGGGCGCGCTGGCCGCCGGCTGCACCTTCTTCGCCGGCTATCCCATCACGCCCTCCACCGAGATCATGGAGGGCATGGCCCGGCGCCTGCCCCTGGTTCCCGACGGGGTCTTCCTCCAGATGGAGGACGAGATCGCCTCCCTGGGCGCGGTCATCGGCGCCTCCCTGGCCGGCCGCAAGGCCATGACCGCCACCTCCGGCCCCGGTTTCTCGCTGATGCAGGAGCAGATCGGCTACGCCGCCATGACCGAGACGCCGCTGGTGGTGGTCGATGTCATGCGCGGCGGGGCGAGCACCGGACTGCCCACCAGCCCCGGCCAGGGCGACGTGCAGCAGGCCCGCTGGGGCGCCCACGGCGACCACCCCATCATCGTGCTCTCGGCCGCCGACGTGCCCGAGTGCCTGGAGATGACGGTGGTGGCCTTCAATTTCGCCGAGAAGTACCGTACCCCCGTCATTCTGCTCCTCGACGAGATCACGGCCCACACCCGCGAAAAGATCGCCCTGCCGGAACCCGGCGACTTCGAGATTTTTTCGCGTCTGACTCCGACCATGCCGCCCGAATGGTACAAGCCCTACGAGGAGACGCTGCGCGGCGTGCCCCCCATGCCGCCCCTCGGCTCGGGCTACCGGTTCCACGTCACGGGACTCACCCACGACCTGCTCGGCTTTCCCACCAGCCGCCCCGAGGAGGTCCGGGCCCTCGTGGAGCGGCAGTTCCGCAAGATCGACCGGTTTTTTCACGACATCCAGCTCGTCACCCCCGTCGAGACCGATGACGCAGAGGTGCTGGTCATCGCCTACGGCTGCGTGGCCCGTTCGGCCCGGCTCGCCGTGCGTCAGGCCCGCGAGGCCGGGGTCCGGGCGGGGCTGCTCGTCCTGCGCACGCTGTACCCCTTCCCCCGCCTCCAGGTGGAACGGCTCATGCGTTCCTGCCGGCTGGTGCTCGTGCCCGAACTCAACATGGGACAGATTTCCCGCGAGGTGAAGCGGGTCAACCAGGGGATGACCACCGTGCGCACCATCAACCGCATCGACGGCCAGATCATCACGCCCTCACAGATCCGCAAGGAGATCGCCTGACCCGGGCAGGGCAAGGAGACCCCGCGACATGGCCGAAGTCACCCAGCTCATCCATCACTACCTGCGCCACAACAAGAAGTTTCCCCTGGTATTCTGCGCGGGCTGCGGCCACGGCATCGTGCTCGGGTCGCTGGTGCGAAGCGTCCACTCCCTGGGGCTTTCCAAGGACGAGGTGGTTCTCGTGGCCGGCATCGGCTGTTCCGGCCGCATGGCGGCCTACGTGGACTTCAACACCGTCCACGCCACCCACGGCCGGGCCCTGACCATCGCCACGGGCATCAAGATGGCCAACCCGTCCCTGACCGTCATCGCGGTCATGGGCGACGGCGACGCCTTCTCCATCGGCGGCAACCATCTCATCCACGCGGCCAGGCGGGGCATCGGCGTGACGGCTCTCGTGCTCAACAACGGCATCTACGGCATGACCGGCGGCCAGTCCTCCCCGACCACCCCCGAGGGGGCCAGAACCCAGACCAGCCCCTCGGGCCAGCTGGAGCCGGCCTTCGACATCGTGGAACTGACGCGGGCGGCCGGGGCCGGCGGCGTGGCCAGAGGCACGGTCTACCACGTCAAGGCCCTGGACGCCTGCATCGCCGCCGCCTTGTCCCAGCCCGGCTTCAACCTGGTCGAGGTGCTGACCCCGTGCTTCACCCAGTTCGGCCGCGGCAACGGCTTCGCGACGGTGGTGGAGATGTACCGCTGGCTCAAGAAAACGGCCCTGCCCCTCGACAGCTATGAAAAGCTGGAGGACAAGACCGGCCGGATTCCCATCGGCGTTTTCGTCAGGCGCGACGGGCCGGGGCTGGAGACGCGCTACGCGGCCATGCGCCGGGAGCTTCGGGAGAAGCGGGGAGGGGCGTCGTGAACGGTTCCCGCGACAACGGCATGGCGGGGCAGCCCCTGGCCCGGTACGAGATCCGCCTGTCCGGCCTCGGCGGCCAGGGCATCCTGACCATGGGCAAGCTCCTGGGGCAGGCCCTGGCCCTCGGCCACGGCTACCACGTCACCCAGACCCAGAGCTACGGCCCCGAGGCCCGGGGCGGGGCCAGCCGTTCCGACATCGTCGTCAGCTCCGAACCCATAAGCTACCCCAAGACCGAATATCTCGACCTGCTCGTGGCCCTTTCCCAGGAGGCCGTCGGCAGCTACTGCCAGTATCTCAAGCCGGGGGGAACGCTTATGATCGACACGGAACTGGTCCGTCAGACGCCCTCCAACGTCTTTCTGGGGCTGCCCTTCACCCGGCTGGCCCGGGAACGGGTCGGCCTCGTCCAGGCCACCAACATGGTGGCCCTCGGGGCCGTGACCTGGCTTTTGCCCTTCGCCCGCATCGAGGCCATGCGCAAAAGCCTCAAGACGGCGCTGCCGGAGAAGATCCGGGCCGTGAACCTGAAGGCCCTGAACCTCGGGTTCAGGGAGGCCGGCAGGCGTTTCGCCCAGCCCGCCGCCCTCCCCGGAAGCCCCGGGGACGGCGGCCAGGAGGAGGAACGTCTGGACCTGACCAACAGCATGGACGAGGACTGATCGGGCGCGCCGCCCTTTCTGGAGGGCTCCACCATGTTGCTTACCGAGCACGCCGGCAAGGCGCTTCTGTCCGAGGCAGGCATCGAGATCCCCCCGGGAGTGGTCCTTTCGCCCGGGGAGGTTCCGGGGGCGAGGCCCTTTTTCCCCGCCCCGTGGTATCTGAAGTCCCAGACGCTTTGCGGCGGCCGGGGACTGGCCGGGGGCGTCGTGCGGGTCGATGATCCGGGGGAGCTGGAGCAGGCGGCCGAGAGGCTATTTTCCCTGCCCATCGGGCGGACGCCGCCGCCCTTCCTGCGTCTGGAGCAGGCGATCCCCCACGAGCGGGCCGTCTATGTCTCCCTGGGGGTCTCGCGGGAGCGCCGGGCCTTGTGCCTGACCCTGGCCCGGGAAGGAGGGGGCGGGGTGGAACGGTTCGCCGGCACCCCGGAACTTCTCGTGCGCGAGGTGCCGCCGCCCTTCGGCCTTACGCCGCGCCTGGCCAGGGCGGCGTTTTTCCATCTGGGGCTGCCCGCGTCCCGGTACGCGGCCTTCGAGGAATTTCTGGCCCGGCTGTTCGGCGCCGTCGTCGGACAAGGCCTTCTCCTGGCCGAGATCAACCCCCTGGCTTTGACGCCGGAGGGCCGGTTCGTGGCCCTGGACGCCAAGGTGGTCATCGACGACGCGGCGTTGGCCCTCAATCCCGAATTGTCCCGTTTCGTCGACGAGCGTTTCGCCACGCCCGCCGAACGCGAGGCCTGCCGGCACCGCCTCTCCTATGTCAGCCTTTCCGGCGTGATCGGGCTGGTGGCCAACGGCGCGGGGCTGGCCATGGCCACCATGGACGCCCTGGACGCGGCGGGGCTGCCGGCGGCCAATTTCCTGGATTTCGGCGGGACGGCCGACGCGGTGCGGCTCCGGGCCGCCTTCGACCTGCTTTTCGCCGATCCGGCGGTGGCGGCGTGCTGCGTCAACATGTTCGGAGGCATCCTTTCCTGTGCCGACGTGGCCGAGGCCCTGGTCGGCGCCCTGGGCGGCGCGCCCCCGCCGCGCCCGGTCATCGTGCGGTTCGCCGGCAACGGCGCCCAGGCGGGGGCGGCGTTGCTGCGCCGGCTGGGAATGGGAAGCCTCGTGGTGGCCGACGACATGGACCAGGCCGTGGCCCTGCTTTCCGAAGTCGCGCATCCCCTGTCGCGGCGGCCTTCCGAGTTGTCGGGGCCCGCATACTGCCGGGACCGGCCGCCGGCCGCCGGGCGTTCCGGTCTGATCCGGCCACGGCTGCCCTCGCTGCTGGAACTCGACGGGACTTCGGGCGTGCTCGTCCAGGGGCTGACGGGCCGCGTCGGCCGCCTGCACGCCCGGCGCATGCGGGCCTACGGCGCCAAGGTGGTCTGCGGCGTGGCCCCCTTCCGGGGAGGCGTCCAGGTGGACGGCATCCCGGTGTACGATACCGTGGCCCAGGCCAGGGCCCGGCACGACATCGCGCTTTCCGTCCTCTTCGTGCCCGCCGCCGGGGCGGTGGACGCCATCCTCGAGGCGGTCGAAGCCGGCATCCCCCGCATCGTGTGCATCGCCGACGGCATCCCTCAGTTGGGCATGCTCGCCGTTCGAGGGGCCCTGGCGGGGGCGCCCGGGACGTTTTTCCTCGGACCGAACACGCCGGGCTTCATCCTGCCCGGGAGGCTCCATGCCGGCATCATGCCCGAGGGGCCCTTTTCCCCCGGCCCGGTGGCGGTCTTTTCGCGCAGCGGCACCCTGACCTACGAGATCGCCGCGAGGCTTTCGGCCGTCGGCATCGGACAGGCCGTGGCCGCCGGCATCGGCGGGGATCCCTTCGGCGGGGCGGAATTCGTGGATTTGTGCGAGATGGTGCGCGACGACGACCGGGTGCTCGCGGTCATGGTCATCGGCGAAGTGGGGGGGCGGGCCGAGGAGGAGCTCGCCGAATACGTGGCCGGGACCGGCTACCCCAAACCAGTGGTGGCCTTTGTCGCCGGCCTGACCGCGCCGCCCGGCCGGGCCCTCGGCCACGCCGGGGCGCTTCTGGACCGCCCGGGCGGCATCGCCGAGAAGCTGGCCTGCCTGGAACGCGCGGGCGTCGCCGTGTGCCG
>CAZNUQ010000076.1:0-4633 GCA_964576235.1 uncultured Desulfovibrio sp. | reverse complement strand
CGAGGAGGCAGAGGGCAAGCAGGACGGTCGAGGCAAGTGTGCGCATGGCGTCTCCCACGCGGCCCTGACGGGCCGTTGAATCGTCGGCCGCACATAACCACATTTCCCCTGCCCCGGCAATGGCGTGAACGCCATCGTCCGGGCTTCCGCCCTGGCCAAACGCCATGACTTGCGATACGAGCGGGACCATGCGGGAAAGAACGGCAATTATGGCGAATCCGGCCCTCATCGGAGCCATGGTGGATGCCTCGCCCGACCTTTTTTTCTTCAAGGACGCGGCATTCGTCTACCGCTACGCGAACAGGGCCTTCTGCGAACTCTTCGGTCTGCCCGTCGAGGCCGTCGTGGGCCGGACGGATTACGATCTTTTCCCTCCCGCCAACGCCGACCGGCATCGCCGGGCCGATCAGGCGGTCCTGGCCTCGGGGGAGAGCGGGACCTTCGAATACGAGGTCGTCCAGGGAGGCCGCCCTGTCTGGCTGCAGGTGCTCAAGACGCCGGTGCGGGACGCCTCGGGGAGTGTCGCCGGTTTTTTCTGCGCCGCCCGCAACATAACCGCCCGCAAGCAGTCCGAGGCCGCGAGCATGCAGGTACGGCACGAACTGGAACGCGGCGTGGCCGAACGCGACGGCGACCTGCGGCGGATCAACCAGGCGTTGCGGCGCCAGATCGAGCAGCGGCGAAAAATCGAGGCGGCCCTGGAAGAGTCGTTGCGCACCGTCAACCTCATTTTCGACAACAGCCCTCTTGGCATCATTTTCGTGACCGGCCGCGTCGTGCGTCAGGCCAACCCCCGCATGCATGAGCTCTTCGCCTTCCCCCAGGGAACCCTCGGCGGCCGGCCCACGTCGGTCTTCTACCCGGACGAGGCGGCTTTCGAGGCGTTCGGGCGCATTTCCTACGAGATGCTCGGACGCGGGGAGCGGGTGGACACGGTGCGCGTCATGCGCCGGGCCGACGGCACCGATTTCCTGTGCCGCGTCATCGGCCAGGTGCTGTATCCCGACCGGCCCCAGGAGGGCTCCATCTGGCTCATGGAGGACGTGACCGACCGCAAGATGGCCGAGGAGGCCATGCTCGCCGCCGAGCGCCTGAAGCGGGAGTTCATGGACAACATGTCCCATGAGATCCGCACCCCCCTCAACGGCATTCTGGGTATGGCCCAACTCCTCGGCCTTACGGAACTTTCCGACGAGCAGCGCGTCCTGGTCGGCACCCTTCATGATTCCGCCCGGGCCCTGCTGAGCCTGCTCGAAAGCATCCTCGATTTCGCCCGTCTCGACGCCGGCGAGCGGGAGACGGCAAGAATGCCGTTCAGCCTTGGCAACATCCTTCAGGGAGCCGCCAATTCCTTCGGTTCCCTGGCGATGCAGAAAGGATTGTCCCTCGAATGGCGCGTCGATCCCGACGTGCCGGACCTGGTCGTCGGCGACGGCGCGGGGTTGCGGCAGGTGCTCGCCGCGCTTTTGAGCAACGCCATCAAGTTCACGCCCGAGGGCCGCGTGGAGGTGGAGGTCTCCCGTAGCGACGCGTGCCGGCCTTCGGCGGCCTTCGTGAACGGGAAAATCCCCCTTTGCCTGTCGTTTTCCGTGCGCGACACGGGCATCGGACTGCGGCCGGAGGAGATCGACACGATTTTCGAGCCGTTCCGGCAAGTTGACGGCAGCATGACCCGGCGCTTCGGGGGGGCGGGCCTGGGGCTGGCCATCGCCCGCAAGATGGCCGCGGCCATGGGGGGGGAACTGTCCGTGACCAGCACGCCCGGGGAGGGGTCCGTCTTTCGCTTCGTCGCGCCGTTCGATCTTCCGGCGCAGCCCGCCGGCACGGCGGCCTGACCCGTCGGCGCCTCTCGTCGCATCCCCGGGCCGCGTCTTCCGTGCCCCGTGTTTTCGCTTTTTTACGCCGCGCTTGGTTCCGGTTCGTCCGCGTCTGCCGCGACGGCCCGGGCCGCCGTTTCGGTCAGAGCTTCCATGAGCGGGCCATGGTCGAGGCCGGCCAGGTGCAGGAAGCCGTGGGCGAGCAGCCGGCCGAGGTGGGTGAGCGGATCCTGGCCGTAGAGGAAGGCCTCGCGGACGACGGCGTCGACGCTGACGGCCATTTCGCCGAGGTACTCCGGCCGGTCCGGATCCTCGGCCGGGAAGCTCAGAACATTGGTCGGCCCGGGCAGTCCGAGGAACCGCCCGTTGAGGACCGCGATCTCGGCGTCGCCAACCACCCGGAGGTCGAATTCCCGGCCGTCGAGATCGAGGGCGGTCAGCACCGTGCGGCAAAGCCCGGCCAGTTCCCGGCGCGACAGGGGGAGTTCCGGCCGGAAAAGGCCCCGGGAAACGCCGATCATGCCGCGTGTTCCGCCGCGCCCTTGGGCGGCGTGGGGCAGCCCGGCTCCTCGGGCGTCTTGCCGGTTTTGGCCTCCTCCCGGTTGGCGCTCGGGTATTCGATGCGCTGGTGGAAGATGCCGGTTAAGATGCGGTGGAAGGTTTCGGAGAGGAGCGTGAGATCCTTGAGGGTCAGTTGGGACTCGTCGAGTTCGCCCTCGGTGTAGATCTTGCGCACGATATTCTGGATGTGCCCCTTGATGCGGCTCGGCGTGGGATCCACCAGGGTGCGGCTGGAGGCCTCGATGGCGTCGGCCAGGAGGATCAGCCCGGCTTCCTTGGTCTGCGGCTTGGGGCCGGGATAGCGGTAATCCTCTTCGTGGATGGGGTCGTCGCCCTTGGCCTCGGCAAGTTCCTTGGCCTTGTGGTGGAAGTAGGCGATCAGCGTCGTGCCGTGGTGCTGGCCGATCAGGTCGCAGATGACCGGCCCCAGGCGATGTTCCCGGGCCAGTTCCACGCCTTTTTTCACGTGGGAGATGAGAATCAGCGCGCTCATGGAGGGCGCGAGCTTGTTGTGCCGGTTTTCCTTGCAGGAGATGTTCTCGATGAAATAGTGCGGATTCTTGAGCTTGCCGATGTCGTGGTACAGGGCGGCCACTTTGGCCAGGAGCGGGTTGGCTCCGATGACCCTGGCGCCGGCCTCGACCATGTTGGAGACGATCAGCGAGTGGTGGTAGGTGCCGGGGGCCTTGACCATCAGTTCCTGGAGCAGGGGCTGCTCCAGGTTGAGAAGTTCCATCAGGCGGAAACGCGAGGTGTAGCCGAAGATGAGCTCCATGATCGGGGCGATGCCGACCACCGCCAGCAGGGACAGGAAGGCGGACAGGGCCACGAAGGCCAGCCCCGTGCCCAGGATGGCCGGGTCGGACAGTTCCATGAGGTTGACCGAAACCCACATGACGCAAAGCGAGGCCAGAAGCGGCAGCACCCCCTTGAGCACCTGGGCGCGGGTTTCGGAGCGTTTCATCAAATAGATGTAGATCATGGAGCCGACGAAGTAATAGCAGAACACCCCGATCCCGCCGTAGACCATGTTGGCGGCCAGGAAGGCCAGGACGAGACTCACGAAGATGCACAGGCGTTTGGAGAAGAAAAGCGCCAGGATGCCCGCAGCCCCGGCCATGGGCAGGCTGTAGGCGAAGTAGATCGCCCGTGTGGCCTCGGGCATGCCGCCTCCCCCGGGCAGGGTGACCACGTCGGCCACCTTGGCCAGCATGCCGAAGAAAAGCAGGATCACCCCGAGGAACACCCAGTCGGTGCTGCGCAGCCGGCGGATGCCGGCGCGTTCCAGGGAGACGTAGAGCACGGCCAGAAACATCAGGCACATGCCGAAGACGCCCAGGCCGCGCATCAGGTTGTAGGACGCCTTGCGGTGGGAATAGAGGGCCTGGAGCTTGAGCTGCTGGACGGGGCCCACGCGCTCGCCCTGGCGCACGATGATCTCGCCCTTCTTGATGATGTAGTAAAGCGGCTCCACGGCCCGGGTGATCTCGCGCTTGCGGGTCTGGGTGGTTTCCTGGTTGAAGGTCATGTTGGGGGCGAGCAGGGGGTAGACCAGGGCGTAGACGGCCTTGCGCAGCCGGAAGGGCTTGTTCATGCTCACCTTGAGCATGTGTTCCAGGTCGTCCTTGATCTGCTTCAGGTCCTTGATGTCCCGCGTGTCCACCCGCAGCGTTTCCATCATGGATGGCAGGTCGCGCAGGAGGATGCCGTTTTTGTAGGGCGTGAACACGGCGGAGGTGGCCACCACGCCGGGTTCGAAGTTCTGCCGGAGCCAGGGCAGGACGTCCTGTTGCAGGAGGGCCTTGAATTCGTCCTGCCGCCACGCCTCGATGATGTCCCCGCCGATTTCCGTGTTGAGGCTTTCGGCGATCTGCCAGCGCAGCTTCTCCAGGTCCTCCCCGGCGGCGGCGCGCACGGCGGCGACGATGTCCTCCACGTTTTTGGCCAGGGCCTCGTAGGGCAGGGGGCTCACGTCGAACACGGGGGGCTGGGCTTCGGCCACCTGCTCGCGTTTGCGGTTGGTCGCCTCCACGTCCTCGATCTGGAGGTTCTGGTCGGCGGCCACGTCCTGGGTGGCGATCTCGCCGGCCGTGAACAGCCGGATGGAATTGTCGAGCCCGAGGCGGGCCATGAAACTCAAGGCGAAAACGGCGGCCAGGAAAAAGACGAAGCCCGGCAGGCTCTCGGGCAGGACGACGCCGCGGACGCCCTGGGCTCCCGGGGAACCCTTAATTTTCCGTTTTACCTTGTCCACT
>CAZNUQ010000075.1:4918-12643 GCA_964576235.1 uncultured Desulfovibrio sp. | reverse complement strand
ACGACCACGGACCGGCCATCCATCGCATACTGCGCGGGCCCACCATATTTTTTCACGCACACCCAGGAGACCCACACATGAGCACCGCGGACGCCCCCACCGGGGCCATTTTGCAGCGTGACCAGCAGACCTATGCCATCGTCCCCCGCACGCCCGTCGGCCTGATTTCCCCGGAAGTGCTCGAGGCCCTCAACCTCGTCGTCAAGAAGTACGCGATCCCCATCGTCAAGATCACCTCCGGCCAGCGTCTGGCCCTGGTCGGGGTCAAGGCCGAGGATGTCGACGCCATATGGAAGGATCTGGGCACGGATGTGGGCCAGGCCCTCGAGTTGTGCGTCCATTTCGTCCAGGCCTGTCCGGGCACCAGCGTGTGCAAGTTCGGCGTCCAGGATTCGCTGGGCCTCGGCCTGGAAATGGAAAAGCTCTTCGTCGGCCGGGACCTGCCCGGCAAGTTCAAGCTGTCGGTTTCGGGCTGCCCGTTTTGCTGCTCGGAGGGCTTCGTCCGGGACCTCGGCGTGCTCGGCAAGAAGTCCGGCTGGACGGTCATCTTCGGCGGCCATCCCGGCGCGCGGCCCCGTATCGGCGACATCGTGGCCGAGGACCTGACCAGGGAACAGGTCATCGCCCTGACGGAAAAACTGCTCGGCTACTACGCGGCCAACGCCAAGAAACGCGAACGCGCCGCCCGCTTCGTCGAACGCGTGGGGATCGAGACCATCAAGCAGGCCGTCCTGGACTGATCCCGCCCACGGCACAAAAAAACGCCCGGGTCGCCACTGCGACCCGGGCGTTTTGCCTTTCGGCCCTTCCGCTCCGGGACTACCGCGCAATTGAGCAGCGAGGAATGCCTCCGGCGGCCAAAGGGCTCAGCCCTTAAAACTACGCCTTTTCCTTTTTCCTGGCGCCGTCGAGAACGTGGCGGTCCTTGGCCGAAAGCACGGCCTTGCGCAGACGAAGCGACAGGGGCGTGACTTCCACCATCTCGTCCTCGCGCACGAAATGGAGCGCCCGCTCCAGGGTCATGGGCAGCACGGGCGACAGGATGACGTTTTCGTCCTTGCCTGCGGCGCGCATGTTGGTGAGTTTCTTTTCCTTGCACGGATTGACGTTGATGTCGTTGTCCCGGTTGTGCTCGCCGACGATCATGCCCTCGTAGACCGGCTCGCCGGGCACGACGAACAGCCGGCCGCGCGGTTCCAGGTTGAAAAGCGCGTAGGGAACGGCGACGCCCTCGCGGTCGCAGACGATGGAGCCCGTGAAACGGCTGGGGAAGTCGCCCCGGAACTCCTCGTAGCCGGCGAAGGAGGAATTCATGATGCCGGTGCCCTTGGTATCGGTCAAAAACTCGTCCCGGTAGCCGATGATCCCTCGCGAGGGGATGGAGAATTCCAGGCGCACCCGGCCGGAACCATGGTTGACGAGGTTGAGGATCCGGCCTTTGCGGATGGAGAGCTTTTCCGTGACCACCCCGACGAAGGACTCGTCGCAGTCGATGAACAGGTGTTCGATGGGCTCCTTGCGCACGCCGTCCTCGGTCTTGAAGATGACCTCGGGACGGCCGACGGACAGTTCGAAGCCTTCCCGGCGCATGGTTTCGACCAGGATGGCCATCTGGAACTCGCCACGCCCCTTGACGAGGAAACTGTCCTTGTCGTCGGTCTCTTCCACCCGGATGGCGACGTTGCGCAGCGTCTCCTTGCGCAGGCGTTCGCGCAGCTTGGCCGACTGGACGAACTTGCCCTCCCGGCCGGCGAAGGGCGAGGAGTTGATGGCGAAGCGCATGGACACGGTCGGTTCGTCCACGTGGATGCGCGGCAGGGCCAGAGGGGCTTCGGCGGTGCAGATGGTGTCGCCGATGGTCACGTCCTCGACCCCCGAAAGCACGATGATGTCGCCGGGCTCGGCTTCCGCCGTCTCGGTCAGGCTCGGGCCCTGGTAGACCTGCAGCTTGGAGACGCGAAGCGGTTTGGCCACGCCGTCCTCCTTGATGCACACGAGGGTCTGGTTGATGCGGGCCGTGCCGGAGACGACCCGGCCGATGGCCAGGCGCCCCAGAAAATCGGAATAGCCGAGATCGGCGACGAGCATGCGGAACGGCTCGGAAGACACGTGGGTCGGGGCCGGGATCCGGGTCAGGATGGTTTCGAAGAGCGGCTTGAGATCCGTGTTGTCGTCGTCCAGGGAACGCCTGGCGACACCCTCGCGGCCGATGGCGTAGAGCACCGGGAATTCGAGCTGTTCCTCGGAGGCGTCGAGGTCGATAAAAAGGTCGTAGATTTCGTTGAGGACTTCTTCCGTGCGGGCGTCCTTGCGGTCGATCTTGTTGACCACCACGATGACCGGCAATCCACGATCCAGGGTCTTTTTGAGCACGAACCGCGTCTGGGGCAGCGGCCCCTCGGAAGAGTCGACCAGAAGCACCGCGCCGTCGACCATGGACAGAGCCCGTTCCACCTCGCCTCCGAAGTCGGCGTGGCCCGGGGTGTCGATGATGTTGATCTTGACCCCCCCCGAGATCACGGCGCAGTTCTTGGCGGCGATGGTGATGCCGCGCTCCCGTTCGAGGTCCATGCTGTCCATGATACGGTCGGCGACTTCCTGTCCCTGGCGGAACAGCCCGCTTTGCCGGAACATGTGGTCGACGAGGGTGGTCTTGCCGTGATCGACGTGGGCGATGATCGCGATATTGCGCAGGGATTCGTTTCTGATCGTTTCTTTCATGAAGGGTTCCTTGCAAAAACGTTGCCGGAGCGGTGAGCCGCCGTGACCGGGGGAGGGGACATACCGCAATGGCCGAAGTTAGGCAATCGGCAAGGAGAAGGTGAAGGTGCTTCCGGCTCCGGGCTGGGACACGAAGAAGATTCTGCCGCCGTGCGATTCCACGATGTGCTTGCAGATGGCCAGGCCGAGCCCGGTGCCCTTGGGCTTGTTGGTGAGCGTCGCCCCGATCTGGTTGAACTTCTCGAACACCTTGTATTGTTCGCTTTCAGGAATGCCTATCCCCGTGTCCGACACGTCGATGATGACACTGTGGTCCTCGGCCCTGGCCCTGCAGACGACGGAGCCGCGTTCGGTGAACTTGAGGGCGTTGGACACCAGATTGACCAGCACCTGGATGAGCCGGTCGCGGTCGCCGACGACTTCGGGCAACGCCCCCTCGATGCGGGTGTCCAGGGCCACCTCCTTGCCTTGGAGCAGTCCTTCCGAGGCGGACATGACATGGCGCACCACCTCGGCCGGATCGACCCGTTCACGCCGGAAGGCCATCTTGCCGGCTTCGAGCTTGGCCAGGTCGAGAACGTCGTTGATCAGGTGCTTGAGCCGTTCGCCCTCGGACACGATGATGCCGAGGTTCTCCATGACCTGGTCGGCCTGCCGCCGCCGGCGGGGATTGTTGTCGAGCAGGAATCCGAAGATCTTTTCCAGACGCTTCTGGATCAGCACGGCGAATCCCAGGACCGATGTCAGGGGCGTGCGGATCTCGTGGGACACCATGGACAAAAAATCGGACTTGGCCCGGTTGGCCGCCTCGGCCGCCTCCTCGGCCCGCTTGCGGATGGTCACCTCGTGGGTGAGGCGTTCGTTGATGCGGGTCAGCTCCGCCGTGCGTTCGGCCACGCGCTGTTCGAGTTCCTCGTGATACCGCAGCAGGGTCTGTTCGGCCATCTTGCGGACGGTGACATCCTGCAGGGAGCCGTCGAACCGTTCCGCCTCGCCCGAGGCGTCCCGGACACGCCGCGCGTTGACCAATCCCCAAAGCATCGTACCGGACTTGCTGGCAAGCTGTATTTCGAGATTTATCACGTGGTCGCAACACGCGATGGAGGACCGGATGCGCTGCCGGTCGACATCCAGGGGCACGAGCTGCTCCAGGATATTGGTGACCTTGCGCATCAATTCTCCGGGAGATGCATAGCCCAGGATGGTGGCCATGGCCGGATTGGCGCTGAGCAGCCGGCCATCCGGGGTTACCTGGAAAATGCCCTCGGCGGCGTTTTCGACGATCCCGCGGTATTTTTCCTCGGCCCGCCTGATGGCCTCCTCGGACTTGCGGCGATCGGTCACATCCCGGGCCACGATGACGGCGATGGTTTCCTCCCCGCCGCCCACCATGCGAAAGGTCATTTCCACCGGCGTGCTGTTGTCGCCCTTCCCCCCTCCGGGCCGTACGAGCACCGTCTCGATGCGGCCCGCGGCGAAGTCGCCGGAAAAAAGTCCCCGCAGCCGAAGCTTCGCCTCGGGCGGCAGCAGGTCGGCGAAGACGCTGCCGACAAGCGCTTGCCGGCCAAGACGCAGCATGGATCCCGCCGCCCCGGCCACGTCCGTGATGCGCCCCGTTTGGCCGTCCACCAGAAAGATGGCGTCGCCGGTGTGGTCAAGCAGGGAACGAAAGCGCTCCAGTTCGTCCAAACGACGCTTGAGTTCCGGGTAGTAACTCTTGCTGACCGAATGCTCGCCAAAGCCGAGCAGTCTGGCCCGGCGTTCGCAGGGATCAGCAGCAAGGCTTGCAAGCGTTTTCATAGATGGCTTCGAGGTCCGACACGGTTGTTTGTCTGGGATTGGTCAACAGACAGGGATCGCTTTGGGCATTAATCGAGAGTTCGCGCAGGCTTTCCCGCGGCACGCCGAGATCGGCCAGGCTCATGGTGACGCCGGCGGCCCGTTTGAAATGCCGCATGGCCTCGACGACGGCCGCCTTTTGTTCGTCCAGGGGGGCGTCGTCGCGGACGCTCGCGCCGAGGAGCCGTCCGATCCTGGCGTATCGCCGGGGCGCGGCCTCGAAGTTGAACGCCGCCACATGGTCCATCAATATGGCGTTGCACAGCCCATGGGGCAGGTCCAGCAGCCCGCCGAGGCCGTGGGACATGGCGTGGACCGCGCCGAGGATGGCGTTGGAAAAGGCCATGCCGGCATAGAGGCTGGCCAGCAGCATGGCCGCGCGGGCGTCGATGTCCGCCGGCTCGGCCATGACCCGGAGGAGGTTGCTGGCGATGAGCCGCACGGCCTCCAGGGCCAGAAGATCGGTCATGGGGGCGTGGGCGTTGGAGACGTAGGCCTCCATGGCATGGGTCAGGGCGTCGAGGCCGGAATACGCCGTGAGTTTTCCCGGCATGCTCACGGTGATGTCCGGATCGAGCAGGGCCGCGTCGGGAATGAGGGTCTTGCTGGCGATGGCGATCTTGACCTTCCGGGTCGTGTCGTTGACGATGGCGAACTGGGAGACTTCCGCCCCGGTGCCGGCCGTGGTCGGCACGCACAAAAGCGGCGGCCCCGGCCGCTCGACGTTGTCGATGCCCTCCAGGTCCAACACGGGCCGCTTGTTGGCGCTGACGATGCCAATGGCCTTGGCGCAATCCATGACCGAGCCGCCGCCCACGGCCACCAGGGCATCGCAACCGGCGTCGGCGAAGAACTCCGCGCCGGCCATGATCTCGACATCGCGCGGATTCGGGGAAAGGGCGGTGAAGGGCACGGACTCGACGCCGCATTCGGCCAGACTTTGCCGGACCTTCTCCGGCCATCCCAGGGAGACGAGCCCGGCGTCGGTCACCAGCATGGCCCTTCCCACGCCCAGGCCGGCGGTCTGGCGCCCGGCCAGGGACAAGGCCCCCTGTCCGAAAACGAACTCCGGGGCGACGAACTTGCGCATCGATAACAGCAACTTCTCCCGCATGCGTCTCCTCCGCCGTTCGATGATCTGTCCGGCCCGCGTCCGCCCGGCCATCGCCGGCGTCCCACGGTGAAGCCGAAAAAGGGATTCGCCGGTATCCGGACGCCTCAGCGACCCGTCCAGCGCGCCAGTCCGCCGGCGTCCACCACCTCGACGCCACGCCCGGCCAGGGCCTCGGCCAGACCGGGATCGGCCAGCAGCCGCAGTTCTTCCTCGCGCCCGGCCGCGTAGGAACTGATGGCCTCGAGAGCGGCATCGCACCGTCCCGGATGGCACATCACCTCCACCACCCCCTCGCCGCCAAGGGCCGCGAAGGCCGCGTCCACCAGGGACAGGAAGTGTTCCCGGGAAAGCCCTTCACCGAAAAAACGCGTCACGCAGGCATCGGCATGGGGAACTCCCGCCGCGTCGAGGCCCTGGCGCATCCCGTCGGAAACCGCCCTGGCCGGCACGCCGAGTTCCCTGGCCAGTTCGACGAAGACCGGGAACACCTCGGGCCGCTTGTGGATATGGTGATGCGCGTCCAGGTGGCTCGGTTCGAGGCCGGTCGCGCGGAATCTGGCCAACTGGGCCCGCCATTCCCGCCGGACCTCGTCCGGATCGACGTTTTCGACGGCGATCTTCTTGCGGGGGAAAGCGCCGGAAGCCGTCACCAGGCTGGGGACCGCACCGGGCGGCAGGCAGGGGACGCCCCCTGTCAGTTGCAGATGGAGCCCCACCCGGCCGGACAGGGCCGGCCCCAGGCGCGCGATCCGCTCCATGGCCCCCTCCGGGCAGACCATGGCCGTGGTCCCGCCGACGACGCCGGCGGCCATGGCCGCCGCTATGCCGGAACTGATGCCCTCGGTCAGGCCGAAATCGTCGGCATTGACGAAAAGTCGCCGCATCCAAGCCCCCTGGCCTCTCCCGCCATGAACGCCACCACGCCGCTGCCGCCGCGCGTCAGGCCCCCGGGATCCGGTCGAGCACCGTGGCGACGAGCTTCCCGATGCCCTTGGCGATGTCGGCGATGCCCGGTCCCAGCATGTAGGCCGGGGTGGTCACGAGATTGTTGGCCGCATCCAGGCAGATGTCGTCCACGGGCCGGACGACGTGCCTGGCGCCGGCCGCCTCCAGGGCCTGGGCGGTGGCGGGGTCGTTGCCGATGGTCAATTCGGGATGAAATCTCCCCAGGGCAAGGGCCAGGACCGCCGGGGCGATGCAGATGGCCCCGATGGGCTTGCCGGCGGCATGCAGCGCGGCAAGCAGGGCGGCGACCTGGGGAAGGACTGTTCCTTTCGCACCTTTCATGGCGAAATCGCAGATATTCTTGGCGGCGCCGAAGCCTCCGGGAAGGATCACGCCGTCGAGATCGTCCGGCGAAACCGTGGCCACGTCGGCCACGGGGCCCCGGGCGATGCGGGCGGCCTCGGCCATGACGCTCCGGGTCTGGCCCGTCGGCGACTTGGTGGCGTGGTCCACGGCCTCGACGACCATGTCCGGGGCCATGCACACCGCGCGCGCCCCGGCCTTGTCAAGAAAATAGAGTGTCAGGGTCGCCTCGTGGATTTCCGACCCGTCAAGGACGCCGCATCCCGACAACAGCACGCCGATGGTTGCCATAGGCCCTCCAGTCGCAGGATTGAGATGGTTTTCGCCAACTCACGTCGGCCCCGGCGGGAAATTATCCTTTGCCCCGCGCTTCGTCAAACCATCCGGCCTCGACGCCCTCCCATGGCGTCCGGGTCCCCTGTCGCCACCGCGCCACGCCGGCGAGCGTTGCCTTCAGAGCGAAAACGGCGCATGAAGGTCCATGTCCCAGCTTTCGTCCCGTCGTCCCCCTGTCCGGCCGACTCCGCTCGTCATTTCCGACACCACGTTGCGCGATGGCGCGCAAATGCCCGGCGTGCACTTCTCCGTGGACGACAAGGTGAGCATCGCCCACGCCCTGGCCGCAGCCGGCGTGGATGTCATCGAGGCGGGCTTTCCGGCCGGTTCCGAACGCGAAATCGAGGCCGTGGGCCGCATCTGCCGCGAAGTCGAGGGACCGCTCGTCATGGTCCTTTGCCGGGCCC
>CAZNUQ010000075.1:0-4818 GCA_964576235.1 uncultured Desulfovibrio sp. | reverse complement strand
CCGCTCCAGCCTTTTTTCGGCCGCCACGTCTGGGCGGTCTACGGTTTTTTGCGCCCCTACCGGAAGTCGCTGGCGGCCGGCCTCGGCCTCAACGTCCTGGCCCGGGCCTGCGACCTGCTTCCCCTGGCCCTGGCCGGACGCATCATCGACGCCGCGACCGCCGGGGTCGCCGCTCCGAAAACCTACGGCCTCTTCGCCCTGGCCGTGCTCGGGGCCTTCGTCTTCCTGGCCCTCTTCCAGAGCGGCTCGGACTACGTGCTGGCGGCCATGGCCCAGAAGGCGCGCCACGACATCCGCCTCGCCCTCTACGGCCATCTCCAGACCCTCGATCCCGCCTTTTTCGAGGACCGGCAGACCGGCGACATCATGTCCGTCGTCGTCGGTGACGTGGATACCCTGGAGACCTTCCTGACCGACGCCTCCACCTCCATCATCCGGGTGGCCGTGACCTTCCTCGGCATCTACGGCTATCTTTTCTTCCTGGAATGGCGGCTGGCCCTGGTGCTTTTCGCCCCCCTCCCCCTGGCGGTCTTCGCCGTGCGCCGCTTCGTCACCCGGGTCCAGCCGCGCTACCGGGCCGCGCGCAAGGCCGTGGGGGCGATTGCCGGGCTTCTCGAGAACAACATCGCCGGCATGGGCGTCATCCAGGCCTACACGGCCGAGAAGCGCCTGCTGGCCACCGTCGCGTCGCGCTCGGCCGCCTACCGCGACGAGGCCATCGCGGCCGAGGCCGAACGCGCCCGCTTCGTACCGGCCATCTATCTGGTCGCCGGCCTGTCCTTCGGCGCGGTCTTCGCCGGGGGCGGCTGGCTGGTCGCGAGCGGGCTGGGGCCGACGGCGGGCGACTACACCACCTTCGTCCTTTTCGCGGCCAGACTCGTGCTGCCGTTGTTCGTCTTCGGCATGCTCATCAACCAGATCCAGCGGGCCGAGGCCGCCGCCTCCCGCATCGCCGAGATGCTGGCCATCCGCCCCCGTGTCGTCGACCAGGACCGGGCCTCGGCCCTCGCGGCGCGGCCCCGGCGCATCGCCTTCGAAAACGTACGCTTCGCCTATCCCGGCCGCGCGCCGGTCATCAACGGCCTCACTTTCGAGATGCGCCAAGGCGAGGTCATCGGCGTGGTCGGCCCGACCGGGGCCGGCAAGTCCACCCTGGTCAAGCTGCTGCTGCGCTACTTCGAGCCGACCGGCGGGGCCATCCTGGTCGACGGCGCGCCCCTCGGGGCCTTCACCCTGTCGAGCTACCGGGGACAGATCGGCTACGTCTCCCAGGACGCCTTCCTCTTCCACGGCACGGTGGCGGAAAACATCCTGCTCGGCCGGCCCGAGGCCGACCTGGACGCCGTGCGCCGGGCCGCCGTCGTGGCCGGCATCGATGCCGCCATCATGAAGCTTCCCCACGGCTACGACACCGTCATCGGCGAACGCGGCACCAAGCTTTCCGGCGGCGAACGCCAGCGGGTGTCCCTGGCCCGGGCCATCCTGCGCGACCCGGGCATCCTCATCCTCGACGAGGCCACCTCGGCCGTGGACACCCGCACCGAGGCCGTCATCCAGCGCAACCTGCACGACCTGCGCGAGGGACGCCTCACCCTGGCCGTGGCCCACCGCCTCTCCACCGTGCGCCACTGCGCAACGATCCTGGTGGTGGTCGACGGCTACGTGGTCGAACGCGGCGACCACGAGGCGCTCCTGGCCGCCGGAGGCGTCTACGCCGGCATGTGGGCCGTGCAAAGCGGGGCGGCCGCGGCATGACCTTCGATCCGGCGACGCACACCGTCCTCGATCTCGTGGCCGCCCACCCGGAAACCGAGTCCGTTTTCCGGCGTTACGACGCCGCCGCCGGGACCTGCATCCTGTGCCAGGCCCTTTTCGAGACCGTAAACGGCCTCGCCTCGCGGTTCGCGCTTGACCGCGAGGCGCTCGTGTCCGATCTTTCCGCCGTCATCATCCGGGAGAAACCATGAGCATCGCACTGGTCAAGACCGTCACCGCCGCCGGCTGAGCGGCCAAGATCGCCCCGGGGGACCTGGAGGCCGTCTTGCAGGGCTTGCCGCCCTTGTCCGATCCTCGTCTGCTGACGCCCCAGGGCGTCAACGAGGACGCCGCGGTCGTGCGCCTTCCGGACGGCCGGGGGCTGGTCCAGACCGTCGATTTCCTGACCCCCGTCGTCAACGATCCCTACACGTTCGGCCGCATCGCCGCGGCCAACGCCCTTTCCGACGTCTACGCCATGGGCGGCGAGCCGCTCGCCGCCATGAACATCGTCTGCTTCCCGGCCAAGACCATGGACAAGGCCATCCTCCGGGAAATCCTGCGCGGCGGCCTCGACGCCGTGCTCCAGGCCGGGGCCGTGCCGGCCGGCGGCCACAGCGTGGAAGACAAGGAGATCAAATACGGGCTGGCCGTCTCCGGCCTGGTGGACGCGGACGGCTTCGCCACCAACACGGGGCTTCGCCCGGGCGACACGCTCCTTCTGACCAAGCCGCTGGGGACGGGCGTTCTGGCCACGGCGCTCAAGGGAGACTTCGGCGATCCGGTCGAACTGGAGTCCCTGCTGGCCACGTGGGCGGGCCGGCTCAACGCCGCCGGCGGCCGGGTCATCCGGGAACTCGGGCTCAGGGCGGCCACGGACGTGACGGGCTTCGGACTGGCCGGACACGTGCTGGAAATGGCGGCGGCTTCAGGAGTGGCCGTGGAGTTGCGTCTCGACGACATCCCGTTCCTGCCCCAGGCCGTCGCGCTGGCGGGCTGCGGCATGCTGCCGGCCGGGAGCTTCGCCAACAAGGCCTTTTGCGCGCGAACCGTCTCCATCGCTTCCGGCCTCGATCCGGTTCGCTGCGATCTGGTCTTCGACGCCCAGACCTCGGGCGGGCTGGTGCTGGCCGTGCCGGAGGCCAAGGTGACGGCGGCCCGGCGGATGCTCGAGGAGGCCGGCGACCTGGCGGCGGCGATCGGCCGGGTGGTGCCCGAGGAATCCGGAAAGGCCCGCCTGCGTATCCTTTAAACACTGACAGGAGGGTCTATCCATGCATTATGACGCGGTGTTCCATGTCGATCAGGACGCGGTGAAGCTGGAGATGGCGCTCACCAACATCACGAATTATTTTGAAGGGCTTGCCCATGAACAATTCACGGCCGTGCTCCTGGTCAACGGCCCGGCGATCAAACTGATGGGCAGGGAGGACAGCCGGGCCCGGCAACTGGCGGATCTGGCCGCCCGGGGGCTCAGCGTCCGGGTATGCCGCAACGCCCTGCGCCACTTCGATCTCACGCCGGAGTGGCTGAACCCCGTTTGCCATATCGTCCCGGCCGGCATCATCGAGCTTGTCGACCTGCAACGCCAGGGATTCGCCTACATCAAGCCGTAATATGCAACCTTCGTGACGCCATGCTCCACATAAGGCGACGCCGGAGGCCCTTTCCAGGACATCCTCTCCGGGAACGCCGCCTGTCCTCGCGGGACCGGCCGAAACGCATGCCACGTGGCCGGCCCTCCTCGCCGGCCCGCATTTCCCGACCCGGCGCCACGACACGTTTCTGACGGAGGAACACGCCGTTGACCGGAACCCCTCTCGATACGGCTGTGCGCAAGGCGCGGTGGCGGCTGTTGCCGTTTCTGGGCCTGCTGTACATCGTGGCCTATCTCGACCGCATCAACGTGAGCTTCGCGGCCTTGACCATGAACAGGGACCTCGGCCTGTCGCAGACGGCCTACGGTTTCGGAGCCGGCGTTTTCTTCCTGGGGTACGTGCTTTTCGAGGTGCCAAGCAATCTCATCCTGGCCAAGGTCGGGCCGCGCGTCTGGCTCGCGCGCATCATGGCCAGCTGGGGCCTGGCCACGATGGCCCTGGCCCTGGCATCCGGTCCGGCAAGCTTCGCCGCGTTGCGCTTTGTCCTGGGGATCGCCGAAGCCGGCTTCTTCCCGGGCGTCATCCTGTACCTCACCTCCTGGTTCCCCGCCCGGCACCGGGCCAGGGCCGTCGCCCTGTTCATGACGGCGACCCCGCTGGCCGGGCTGATCGGCAGCCCGCTGTCCGGCTGGATCCTGGGGTTCCACGAGACGCTTGGACTTTCTGGCTGGCAGTGGCTTTTCATCCTGGAAGGATTTCCCGCCGTGGCGCTCGGCGTGGCGCTGTTCCTGGGCCTGCCCGAAAGGCCGGACCAGGCCGCCTGGCTTGGCCCCGAGGAACGCCGGGCCCTCTCCGACGCCCTCGAGGCCGAAAAGCGGGAGATCGCCGCGCGGCATCTCTCCGGCCTGCGCGAAGGGCTTTGCAGCGCGACGGTGTGGGCTGGCGGTTTCGTGTATTTCTGCGTGGTGGTGGCCATGTACGGGCTGGTGATGTGGCTGCCCCAGGTCATCGCCGGAATAGCCGGCGACAAAGCCATGAACGTGGGCCTGCTGGTGATGATCGCCTACGCCTTCGCCATAGTCGGGATGGTGTGCATCGGCGCGAGTTCCGACAGATATGGCGAGCGGCGCTGGCATGTGCTCGGCTCCCTTGGCCTGTGCATGGCGGGCATGCTGATCCTGTCGTTCGCCTCCGGCCTTTTCTGGGTGCTTGCCGGGGCGTCGTTCGCGGCCATGGGCATTTGGGGAGCCATCGCGCCGTTTTGGGGGATGACCACGGCCCGGCTTACCGGACAGGCCGCCGCGGCCGGCATCGCCCTCATCAATTCCCTGGGCAACCTGGGCGGCTTCGCCGGCCCCTCGGTCATGGGCTTCGTGAAGGAGCACACCGGCGGTTTCGGCCAGGCCTTCCTCGTCATCGCGGGACTGATGCTTCTGGCCGCCGTGCCGGTGTACTTGTCCAAGGG
>CAZNUQ010000074.1:0-13593 GCA_964576235.1 uncultured Desulfovibrio sp. | reverse complement strand
TTTCTTGTCAATAAAAATGACAAATGAAAATCAGCGCATCATACGTATGGCGCGTTCTTGCGCTTGGATTTTTCGTTTCCTTGTTCACAGCCGAATCAATAGCTATGAACGTCGAGGGGACGATATCGGCAAGCTATCGTTTTCGGAACGATGATCGCGGCGTGCAGAACGGTTTCAGGGCCTATGCTGATTTGACGGCTGGCAATATTGTACAGGACCGTTTGGATTTTGTGTTTACCGGGTGGTCGAATCTCAATGTCTTCGGGTTCGACCGTCCTACAATTAATAATTTTTATTTTCGGTCGTCACAGCTTTACATAGCCATCAAGCTCCCGGAGGTTCTCTCAAACGTCACAATAGGCCGGCAGTATCTTGCCGATGTGGACAACTTCAACATCGACGGCGTGAACGTCGACAGCCGGCCTTCGGACCAATGGCGGCTTTTTGGCTACGCCGGGCGGCCGGTGTCCGATTATTCCTCCACCGAGGGCGACATCATGGGCGGGCTGGGGGCGGAGTTCAAACCCTGGCGCCGCACCACCGTCGAGACCGACGCCTTCCTGCTCCAGGAGGCGGGTACCCTCTACGCGGCCACGGCTCTTCGCCTGAATCAGTATTTCGACTGGCAGAACCTTCGCGTGTTCGGGCGGGTGCGCACACTCCAAGACGAAGTCCGGGACGTCTATTCCACCTTCGGGGCCTACGTCAGCGCGCTCGATCTTTCGGTAAACGGTTCCTATTTCATCCAGCCGGACCTGCGGGGAACGGGCGAACAGGCCTGTTCCAGGACTTTTTCCAATTATGGTGCCATTTTTAATGGTTCCTATCCGTTTCACCGCTTCGGCGTGAATCTCCAGTACTATCTTGGAGAAAACTGGATCATTGACGGCGGCGTGCTGATCAAGCGGTTGCTCGGCTCCGCCGGCGCCTCTTCCTGGTCCAATGTGGATTCCACCGTGTTCAACGCGGGCGTGACCCGTCAGAATCTCCTGGCCAAGGGGCTGGACGTGACGTTGCTCGGCAACTCCGTGAGCAATCCCGGGAGCTGGTTTTACGCCCTGACCGGAGACGTGCGGTACGAGTTTTCCAAGCAGTTCGAGGGCAACGGCGGCGTGACCTATTCCGGCTACCGTTTCATGGATCTGGATTTTCCGGTAACCTTGAACAACCAGCCTGCCTCCTACGATCTTGCCGACCATATCGGCAGCTGCGTCACCTACCTGGAGTTCAAGTACAAACCCAGCCGTGACCAGAAGATCGGCGTGATCGCTTCCTATGAGGCCATAAACGAGCGCTACGAGAATTCGCTCATGCTCCAGTTGCGCTGGCAGTACCACTTCACCTGGCCGTAGCTGCCAATGGGTTGTTGCCGAGGGAAAAGACCGTGATGATGCCCCGTCAGGGGAATGACATGAACGAATTCCGCAGGCTTCGCGCGGGAACACCGCGCCGGCATGGATGGATGTCCCCGCCGTCCGCGCCAAACAACCGGCCGGCCGGCGGCCGTCAGGCAAGCGCATGATCCGACAGTTTCGCATCCGACCCGCATGGGCCCCCCTGCTGACCCTGCTCCTGGCCATGTCCGGGCTGGCGGGCTGCCGGCAGGATGAATCCGGCCTGCAGTTCAGTCACAAGCAGCACGCCGCCCGCGTGGCGTCCTGCGAGGCCTGCCACAAGCCAGCCCAAGGCGGCCGGGCCGAACGCCTGCGGGCCGGGCATGACCAGTGCAAACCCTGCCATGCCATCAACCAGGACAAGCCGGACAAGTCCTGCCTGAGGTGCCATTTCGGCAAGGACGGCAAATTCGAGAAGGTCAGACGCGTGACACGTCCGGATTACTCGATCGCGCCACCCGAGCACGGGGCCCATGCCGCGGCCAAGGTGCCCTGCGCGGCCTGCCATGGGCGGGTGGAGGCCACGGGCAAGCTTTCCTCCATCGAATTCATTCGCATGGAAACCTGCGTGGCCTGCCACTTCCCCGGCAAGACCACGGACAGCCGGGGTGTCGCGTGCGCCACCTGCCACCACGGCCTGATCGAACGGGAGACGAAGCCCGCCTCCCACGGCGGCGGCGCCTGGACCCGCCTGCACGGACAGTCGCAACAGGCCGAGCCTTTCCTGTGCCGGCGTTGCCACTCCACCGCTTCCTGTGACAGCTGTCATCGGGTGAACCCGCCCAGGGACCACACCAGTCTGTTCCGGCAACGGGGGCACGGCATGCTGGCCGAGTCCAACCCGAACCGGTGCCAGACCTGCCACAAGCAGGATTTTTGCGAGAACTGCCACCGCAACACCCGGCCGAAATACCATACCTCGGCCTTCATGATCAGCCGCCCCTACGGCCACTGTGGCACATGCCATCTTCCACTGGACGCCGGAAACCGTTGCCGGGCCTGTCACCGCACCGCCAATCACGCCATCGCGCGGGCCAATGCGCCGGCGGCGCCCGCCATCGTCAACCGGGCCCAGCCATGCTTTCTCAATCCCAATTGCCATCCCGTGGCCAGGATCCCCATCAGGCACCTGTACAACACCATCCCCGCCAACCAGTGCATCACCTGCCATAAATAGGCGGTTGCCGGACAGGAGCCGGGAACCGGCGCGGGAGTCCCCCGGCCCCTTGACGGAGGACGCCTTTGTGGCGCACATCCCCGACATGGCGAGACGGTGCGCGAACGGCTGCATGAAGCCTGGGGCGAGACGATGGAACAGGTGGTGATCCGCAAGGTCTTTCGGGCCATTTCCCACCCCGGGGACAGCCGACGGCTGGCCAAGGAGGTGGTCGACCATCTGTCCGGCTATCTGGCCGACGCCGACGCCCTCAACGACGTGGACATCATCCTCACCGAGGCTTGCGCCAATGTCTGCCGCCACGCCTACGGCGGCGCGCCCGGCGCCCTGGAGGTCCGGTTGGCCGTCATGCCGGGCCAGTGGATCGAACTGGAGATCGTCGACTGGGGCAAGGGGTTCGCCCCGGACCTGCGCTTCGAGAATCCCGGTCCGGATGCCGAGGGCGGCCGCGGGCTATTCATTATGCGGATGCTTTCGAGCGATTGCCGCGTCAGCCGGCGGGGCGGGGAAAATGTGGTCTTCATCCATAAGGATATGGGGAAGTCTCGGTGGAAAATCTGATCATGCGGCGCGTGGATAACGCGCTTGTTCTGCGATATTCCGGTGAAATCACTCTGGAAATAACCGGGGAACTGAAAAGCCGGCTGGAGTCGGAACTGGAAGGGGGCGATGTGGAGGTCGTCGTCATCGACCTTTCCCGGGTTCCCTTCATGGATTCCTCGGGAATCGGCTTCCTGGTGTCGGTCAACACCAGGATGCGCAGTTGCGGCAAATCCTTCTATCTGTGCCGACTGAGTCCGGCCGTCGAAAAGACCCTGGGACTCGTCCAGTTGCTCCAGTTCTTTTCCCTCCTGCCGGACGAGGACGCCCTGGCCACGGTCTGCGGCTGAACCGGCGCGTCATGGCCAATCCGGACCTGATCGCGATTCCCGTCATCCGTGACGGGCGGCTTGCCGATGTGCGCCTGGAGGTGGCCGGCAAGCTCCGGTCCCTGGCCGGACGGCAGGGCGTGGCCGCCGAGGAGCGCCTGGCCGCCGAGGCCATTGCCGCCGGCGGCCTGCCGGTTTTTTTGGGCGGGGGACTCGGCGTGGCCGTGGCCCGTTGCCGCGCGGCGGGGCTGCCCGTGGCGGTGGTGGACCGGGAGGCGGCCATCCTGGCGGCGACCGGCCTGGACCGGGCCCTTGCCGGCGATGCCGGCGCCTGTCTCGTCGACGACCCGGACGCGGCCGGAGCCCTGGCCCGCTTGCGGGATTTCGCCCGGAACCACGGCCTCGCGCCCCGTCCCTTTCTTCATCCGGTCTACCAGCGCCTGGATCCGGCCTATTACGGCCTGCTGGCCAGGGCCCTGGCCAGCCCCGAGCCGCCGTCCGTTGCGGCCGGCTGCTCCCGGCCGCGTTTCCGCCGAAACCCGCCCCGGGTGCTGTGCCTGACGAGCAAGCTCTTCCTTCTCGGCGAGGTGACCCGGGCCTGCGAACGCCTGGGCGCGCCGTGCCGCTACCTGGAGACCGGCGAGGAACTGGACCTGGACGCCTTCGTGGCCCTGGTGCGCGGCGCGGTTGCCGACTTCCGGCCGGATTTCGTCCTGACGGTCAATCACCTGGGGGTGGACCGGGAGGGCGTGCTCCTGTCGCTTCTGGACGCCATGCGCCTGCCTTTGGCCTCGTGGTTCGTGGACAGCCCCGAGCTGACCCTGCCGCTCTATCGGCCGGCGGCCACGCCGGAAACCGTCCTTTTCACCTGGGACGCCGACAGCCTCGCCCCCCTCGCGGCCATGGGCTTTGCCCATATCCATTATCTGCCCCTGGCCGTGGACGAGACGCGCTTTTGTCCGCGGGGAGCGCCGGCGCCGGCCCACCCCTGGCGGGCGAGGGTGTCCTTCGTCGGCAATTCCATGCTGCGCAAGACGGCCTTGCGGCTGGCCGCGGCCCGGCCCTCGCCGCCGCTCACGGCGGCCTTCGGCGATCTGGCCGACGGGTTCGGGGCCTCGCCCCGCCGGCTGGTGCGGGAGCACATGGCCGATGTCCGTCCCGACCTGCTTGCGGCCTACGAGGCCTTGGGCACGGCCGAACGGAGGCTGGCCTACGAGACGGCGGTCATCTGGGAATCCACCCGGCGCTACCGGGCCGGGTGCGTGTCCCGGATCATGCCCTGGCATCCGGTCCTCGTCGGCGACGCCGGCTGGCGCGACACCTTCCCAGGCGAGGGGGAATCCTGGCGCCACGTGCCGGAACTGGCCTATTACGACCAACTCCCGGATTTCTACCCCCTCTCGGACATCAACTTCAACGCCACCAGTCTCCAGATGAAGGGCGCGGTCAACCAGCGGGTCTTCGACGTGCCGGCCTGCCGGGCCTTTCTCCTGACGGATGCCCGCCGCCAGATGGAACGGCTTTTCGAACCCGGCCGGGAGGTGGCGGTCTACGGTTCGACCGAGGAAATCGGGGAACTCACGGCCCGCTACCTGGCCGATGCCGGGGCGCGCCGGGCCGTGGCCCGGGCCGGGTATCGCCGGGTCCTGGCCGAACACACCTATCCAAGGCGGATGACGGAACTTTTCGACGTGATGCGCCAGACTTTCGGGGGGTAGGAAGATGCCCGTCGCCCCGCCCTTTGCCGGAATGCCCGAAATCCTGGCCCGCCTGCTTCTGGTCGGCGGCCGGGGCGCCGGGCTGGTGCCGGCCCGGGACGCGGTTCTGGCCGCCGGAGCGCCATGGGAGGCCTTGGCCGACGCTCTGGCCCTGGCCGCGTGGGGGGACGCCCCCCTGGCCCCCGGAACGGCGGCGGTCCTGGCCGCCCGCGAGAAGGCGCGGCCGTTTCTGCCGCCGCCGGTCGCCCGGACGGTCCAGGCCCTGGCCGACCGGTCCGGCGCTTCGGTCCCGGAACCGTATTACGAGCGGCTGGCCGCCCGGCGCGACGTGCCCCGGATGTTCGCCTACCTGCTGGAGCGCCTGCGGCGGCGGTCCGACGATCCCGGCCTGTCCGGCAGGCTCGCCGGGATCGCGCCCATGGTGCCGGGGGGCGGGGGGCTGGCCGAGGCCGAAGCGGTCCTTGACGGCCTTGGCGGCGATCTTGCGCCGCTTGGGGCGTTCGCCGCCGGCGAACTGGCCCTGCTCGACGGCCGGGCCGCCGTGGCCGAGGAGCGTTTCCGGCGTTGCCTGACCGTGCTTCCCCTGGAAGGGGCCCGCATGGGACTGGCCGAGGCCCTCCGGCTCCAGGGGGGACGGGCCGGGGCCCTGGCCCTGCTGTCCGCCGCCTTCGCGGCCCGCCCTTTCGACAGCCTGCTCCTTTCGCGGCTGCACGACCTGGCCACGGGGTTGGCCGACAGGGTCGCCGGCCTTCCGGGCGACGTGGCCGTTCTGGTATATTCCCACAACGGCGCGGCGCACCTCGACGACACCCTGGCCGCCCTGGCCGCGACGGACTGGGCTTTCGCGGCAGGGCCCGGCGGCGGACGGATTTTCGTCCTGGATAACGGCAGCACGGACGGCACGCCCGGCGTGCTGGCCGCCTGGCGCGACCGCCTCGGGGAGCGGCTCGCGGTCGTCCCGCTTCCGGTCAACATCGGCGCCCCGGCCGCACGGAACTGGCTGGCCGCCCTGCCCGGGGTCCGGGCCGCCGCCTTCGCCGCCTATCTCGACGACGACGCCGCGGTGCCCGCGGACTGGCTGGGCCGGTTCGGTGCTGCCGTGGAGGCGTACCCCGATGCCGGCGTCTGGGGTTCCCTGGTGCGGGGCGTGGACGCGCCTTTTTTCGTGCAGAGCGCGGACAGTCATCTTTTCCCCTCGCCCCGCCGGGATGGCGGTTTCGGCCGGGCCTTCGAGCTCGCCAGACCCTGGCTGGCCACGCCCGACTGTCCGCGTTACGCCGTCTGCCGGCCCTGCGCCTCGGTCACGGGCTGCTGCCACCTCTTCCGGACGGAGGTGCTGACGGGGCTCGGCGGTTTCGACATCCGCTTCTCTCCCTCCCAGTACGACGACCTGGACCACGATCTGCGTCTGCTCCTGGATGGCCGGGCGCCGGTGTGCCAGGGACACCTGGCCGTGGTCCACGCCAAGGCCACGGGCGCGGCCGGCAATCCCGGCGGCGCCCAGTACGGTTCCGGGTTCGCCAATCAGTTCAAGCTGCACCACAAGCACGACGAGGCGGCCCTGGCCCGGGCGGCCGGCACGGCGTTCGCGGCCCTGGCCCGGGACGCGGCCCGCAAGCTCGCCGCGCTGCGCGAACTGGGGCTGGCGGCGGAGGAGGGCGGTCGTGTCCGGTGACACCCGGCCCATCGCCGTGCTCCAGACGCAGCGGATGGGGGACCTGATCCTGACCTATCCGCTGTTGCTGTGGCTTGCCCGGCTTTATCCCGACCGGCCCGTGACGGTCGTGGCCGAACCGGATTTCGCCGCGCCCCTCGCCCCGATAAGCCCGCCGGCGGCCTACCTGCCTCTGGCCAGGGCCGGGGAACTGCGGGGCCTGGAGCATTTTCTGGTCATCAACCTCGGCATCCGGCCCGAGGCGGCCCGGCTGGCCGGGGAGCTGACCGCCGAGCGGCATGTCGGCCCCGTGGCCGACGCTTCCGGCGTGGTGCGCGTCGCCGGCGACTGGCAGCTCTACCGGGCCTCGGTCGTGCGCCACAACCGCCACAGCCGCTACCATTGGGCGGAACTCAACGCTCTCGATGTCGTGCCCCTGGCCGACATGGCGGCGACCGGCTGGCCTTCTCCCCGGACGAGCCGGACCGGACGGTCGGGCGGCAAATGCCGGGTCGGCATCTTCGTCGGCGCGAGCCAGCCGGAAAAACGGCCCGACGCCGCCTTCACCGCCGGCCTCGTGCGGGAGCTGGCCCGCCGCGGCCTGGTGCCGGTGCTCCTCGGCGGACCGGCGGAGCGGGAACTCGGCGCCGAGGCGGCCCGGCTCGCCGGCATCGCGGTGTCGAATCTGTGCGGTGTTCCGGGCCTCAAGGAACTGGCCGTCCTGGGCCAGGAAATGGCCCTGCTCGTCACCCCGGACACCGGCCCCATGCATTTGGCCGCCTGGACCGGCTGGCGGGTGCTGAACCTCTCCGTCGGCCCGGTCAACCCCCACGAGACGGGGCCGTTTCCGCCGGGACACTACGTCCTGCGGCCGCGTCTGTCCTGCCGGGGCTGCTGGGAATGCGGACGGCCGGACGCGGCCTGCCGGCGGCGGCTCGATCCGGCCAGGGTGGCCTACGTGGCGGCCCGGCTGGCCCGGGGCGAGGAGGATCGGCTGGCCGGGGCGGTCGTTCCCGGCTACGAGCTTTTGCGCACGGACCGGGACGCCGCCGGGTTGCGTTGCCTGGTCTCGCTTGCCCCTCGGGCCTTTCCCGATGCCCGGGAGGCCGTGGGGGAATTCTGGCGGACGGGCTTCGGCGCGCTGTTCGGCCTTTGGGACGACGCCGTCCCCGGGGCGGCGTTCGTCCGGCTGGCCGACGGACATCCCCGCCTGGCCGCCTCCATGGCCCGGGGGCTGGCGCGCCTGGGCGCTTCCCTGGGCCGGGGCCTGCGCCGGGGAGAGGTGCCCGATGTCACCTTCGCCGAGGGATTCGCGCCCCATGTCCGGCCGCTGGCCGGCTTTCTCGAGAGGGTGCTGCAAAACGCCGACGGCGACCGGCCCTCGCGCCTGCGTTGCCTGGGCCTGCTCGAGCGGGTGGCCGCCATGGCCGCGCGCGCCTGAGCCTCCCGGAAAAAAACTCCCTTCCTCGTTGGCGCTGTATTGGCAACATGTTGTCGATACAGCGTTTTTTGTTTTGGAACGGGTCTTGAACAAAGGGAGTCGCAGGAGGCCAGATATGCAAATTCTTCCGCAGCAAATCGCCCGCGCCAAGACGAGTGCCGCCGATCTCGGCTCCTCGTTCTCCAGCGCCGAGATGGCCACGCGTCAGAGCGCGCTTTTTGCGCGCATGCTCGACAGCGCCCGTTCCTCTTCGGCCCCGGCCGCGAGCGACCGAAGCGCCTCCTTCCCGGCGACGGCGGCCTCCGTCGCCGATCCGGTGGAAGCCGCGGCGGCGCCAAGCGAGCGGGAGCTCAGGGAACTGCCCGTCTCCAAGGAGGATCTTGCCGCCCTTCGCGAGGATCTCAAGTCCAATGGATTTTCCGAGGAGGAACTTGCCGCCCTGGACGAAAGGGCGGGGGGAGAGTCCGGTCTGACCTGGGGCGAGGTGATGTCCGAGGTGAAGAAGAAGATCGCCACCACCGAACAGCCCGCGAAAAAGGAAATATCGAACGACGACAAGGTGCAACTGCTTGGGCTCTTCGGCAAGCTGGGGTTCACGGCCGCCGAGTCCCAGAATTTGGTGGATTCCCTGGCCAAGGGAGAAACCGAGGCCGTCTGGACCGCCATCAACGGAAAGGTGGACGGTTTTTCGAAGGATGGTTCGATCAGTCTCGGGTCCTCGGAACTCGCCGCCCTGGGCAGGAACATGAACCTGTCCGCCCAGGCCCAGAGCCGTCTGACCACGCTGCTCGACCAGTCGAACGCCGAGCAGGGACTTTCCGCCCAGGGCGTGGCCACGGCCATGAACCTTGTCAAAAACGAGCTGCTCGCCCAGATAGGCCAGGAAAACCAAGCTCTTTCTGAATTTCGCCAGGCCGCCTCCAAGGTCATGGCCCAGGCTTGGCAGCGGGAGACCGGCAAGAAGAACTCCGACATGCATCAGGACGACGTGGCCCGCAAGGCGGCCCAGGTCGTGGCCATGGGCGCCGGAAAGGGCGAGTCCCCCTCCGGCGTCCCCACGGCCAGCAAGCCCGGAGTGGATGTCCTGGCCGACGTGCCCAGGGTGGCGCCGGCCGGCGCGGATGCGGCGAACGGTTCTTCCCAGGCCGCGTCCCAGGCGGAAACCGCGACTTTGCAGAACATGGCCGGCAGCAGGCAGGCCGTCGCGGCCCAGGCCAATGCCGCCGCCGAACTGACCGGCCGGGCGGCCCCCGTGGCCACGGAGCAGGCCGCGGCCACGAACCAGCTGGGCAATGCGGCCTCCGGGCACAAGGGGCAGCAGACGGCCGAGACCGCGCTCAATCTCGGCGAAAAGCCGGTCGTGGCCGCGGCCGTCCAGGGCGGGGGCGGCAACAATGCCGGCGCGGGAGTCGGCGGACACCAGGGCGGGGCCTTCGGCGGCTTTTTCGAGCAGCATGCCGGCCAGGATGCCGGGTGGGGCGAATTTTGGAGCAAGGTGCGCTCGGAAAAAACTGCCGGCGTCGCCTCGGCCCCCGGATCGGGCGCCTCGACCGCGGCCGCCATGGACGCCGTCAAGACCTCGCTGACCGGTCCCTCGGCCCGGACGGCCGATCCGACCCTGGGCGCCCGGGTGGCCCGGCAGCTCGAAACCGGGCTCCTGCGCAACGTCGGCCAGGACGCCAAGCAGCTCACGCTCCGGCTGTCCCCCGAGGAACTCGGCAAGCTCAACGTCACCCTCACCGTCAAGGACAAGGAAGTCCGGGCCGTCATCGTCGCCGACAACGCCGACACGGCGGCCATGCTTCAGGAACAGGCCGCCCAGATCAAGCAGAACCTGGAAAACCAGGGGTTCAAGGTGACCAAGCTCGACGTGCAGACCGGGCTCGCCCAGGACAACCAGATGGCCTGGCAAAGTCCCGAGCAGCACAATCAGGCACGCGAGCAGCGCGAGGCCCTGGAACGCATCCGGTCGTCCGTGCGACTGGCCCGGCAGGCCGTCGGGGCGGATATCCAGGATGCCGCCGCCATGTCCGAGTCCGTCACGGCACGGGCGGCCGGTCTCGATCTTTTCGCCTGAAAACGGAGTGAGCCATGAGTTACGTCAGCAGCCTCCTTGGAACAAGCGCCTCGTCCAGCAGCACCGCGTCGTCTTCCTCCAGCGCGACCTCGTCCCTGGGAATGGACGCCTTCCTGCAGTTGCTGGTCACCCAGCTCCAGTATCAGGATCCCCTCGATCCCATGGACGACAAGGAATTCGTGGCCGAGTTGGCGCAGTTCTCCAGCCTCGAGCAACTGACGGAGATCAATAGCGGCATCGAGAAGTTGCAGGGCATCGGCGAGGAACAGCAGATGCTCGGCGCCGTCAACTTCATGGGCAAGCAGATCGAGGCCACCGGCACCGCCGTCAGCCTGGAAAGCGGCAAGGCCAGCGCCGTCACCTTCACCTTGCCCGACGACGCCCAGACCTGCATGGTCAACGTCCTCGACACCTCGGGACAGATCGTGCGCACGGTGGACCTCGGTGAAACGGCCGCCGGCGAAAAGGAATTCTCCTGGGACGGCAAGGATTACAACGGCACGGTCATGACCGACGGCCAATACCAGGTCGCCGTCACCGCCACGGACGCCGACGGCAACGTCTTGAAGGTCACCTCCACCATGACGGGCACCGTGTCGGGCATCACGCAGCAAAACGGCAAGTATTACCTCGATATCGGCGACAGCCGCTACGTGGCTTTCACCGACATCACCAACGTGGTCGATTCGTCGAGCGCCTCAGAAAGTGGATCGAACTAGCGGATCCTGACGCGGCGCCGGGAAAATAAGGGAAAGGAGGACGGTCATGGCAGTTGGATTAGGAACGTCCATGTGGTCGGGAGTTTCCGGCCTGCTGGCGAACTCGACGAAGATGAGCTCCATCGGCAACAATCTGGCCAACGTCAACACCGTGGGCTTCAAGGGTGCCCGCATGGACTTCATGGATCTCATGAGCGCCACCATCGGCACGGCCGCCGGCGTCGACCAGGTCGGCCGGGGCGTGCGCGTGGGCACGGTGGTCTCGGATTTTTCCCAGGGTGGTCTCGAAACCACCAGTGAGAACCTGGACATGGCCATCAGCGGCAACGGCTTTTTCATGGTCAAGCAGAAGAGCCAGGTCGGTTCCAACGGCAAGATGCTCAACACCGGCAACCAGACGACCTACTACACCCGCGCCGGTGACTTCAGCTTCGATTCCGACGGCTACCTGGTCACCCCGCAGCGCATGGCCGTTCAGGGGTGGCAGGTGGACCAGGACCGCCTCGACGCCGCCAGCGCCTCGGGCACGACCCTCAGCCAGACGCCGGTCACGGGCGAAATCCAGGATATCCGCCTGACCCAGTTCTCCAGCCCGGCCAAGGCGACCTCCAGCATGACCGTCATCACCAACCTGGATTCGGACACGCGGGCCGCCTCCACCCGGGATCCGGCGAACCCCAACTATTTCTACGCCATGAGCGATTCCTGGAATGGCGCCACGAGTCCGGCCATGCCCTCCACCGCCTATTCCTACCAGACCACGGTCAAGGTGTACGACGAAAACGGTTCGCCCCACACCCTGACCGTCTATTACGACAAGGTTTCCAACGCCGGCGGCAAGGAATACTGGGAATACTGCGTGACCTGCCCCCCGAGCGAGGACGGACGCCTCAACAGTTCGGGAGCCTCCATTCGCGGCACCAAGATGGCGGGACTGCTCATGGTCGGCACCATGACCTTCGATTCCTCGGGCAACATGGAAAACATGAGCGCCTATACCATGCAGAGCAGCAACGCCAATTTTTCGACTTTCAATCCGGGCGACTGGGTGACGGCGCAGACCAAGAACGGGTATCCGACCTTCACGGCCAACTTCAAGTCGGTGTCCAACGCCAGTTTCACCAATTCGCCAAACGCGCTCAATATCGGCCTCAACTTCGGCATAAGGGACACCAACGGCCTGATTCCGGTCGGCGGCAGCCTGGCCGACCTCAGCGCGGACCCCACCAATTCCAGCCTCCTGTCGCACTTCACGCCCTCGACGCTCAAGGTCAACAGCACCGTCACCACCAACTACGCCACGTCCTCCTCCACGGTCTTCAGTTCGCAAAACGGCTTCACCTCGGGCCTCTTGACGAGTGTGTCCGTGGACAGCAACGGCGTCCTGACCGGCACCTTCTCCAACGGCCAGACCCAGCAACTGTGGGTGCTGGCCCTGGCCAACTTCACCAACCTCCAGGGCCTCAGCCGCCAGGGCAGCAACCTCTACGCCGCCACCCTGGAATCCGGCCAGGGTACGACCAACCGCGCCAACACCGGGTCGGTGGGCTCGGTTTCCGGCAACACCCTGGAATCGTCCAACGTGGACCTGGCCACGGAAATGGTGAGCATGATCCTGACCCAGCGCGGCTTCGAAGCCAACAGCAAGACCATCACCACCGTGGACTCCATGCTCTCCGAGGTCATCCAGCTCAAGCGTTAACCCGGACCGGCCGACAGTCCGCGAGCCCGCCCCCGGCCAGGGGGCGGGCTCAGACCACTGACAAGCCCCCATCGGGAAATCCGGCGGGGGTTTGTTTATTTCTACTGCTCTCAGGCGCAGGCTGAAGAGAAGGTTCTTGACCAAAAGAAGGAAGCGATACGGCTGCAAAGGCTGGCCACCAAGGCCACGCCACCCCATGCTTGGCCTTTAGCACGCCTTCTGGAGAGGTGGAGGGCGATCTTTTTTATATTGAAAACGGCAGCGCAAAGCAGACATTGCTCACACGCCTTCGAAAGCCATCGCATTTTGGCGTAGCGGTGCCTTGCAATTCTTTGGAATCGGCAAAGCTCCGTTCCACCGTCTCCTTCCGTTTGGCGTAGAGCGCTTTGCCACGCACGGTCCTTCTGTTGGCGTCGATGCGTTCCTTGCTCGCTTCCCATACATGATGTGCCGGCCTTCGAGGCCGTTGCAGATGGCTGCCGCGGAGTACCCTGCATCCAGGCCTGCCGCTTCAACAGTAAAGACGAAGCGTTCCCGCTGTCGGTCGAGACGCCCAAGGTAAGGGATGGAATCGTGGACATTGGCCGGGGTTACGTGGGTGTCTGTGATGATGCAGTGGCGGCTGTCAACCGTGCGGTGATCGAGGTAGAAAAAGCCCTTCGATTTGCCGTCGCGGATCATGTAACCGGAGTCGGGATCGGTGGTGCTCATCTTCACCGTCTTTGTCTGCTCCGACCCATCCTTGCTTTTCAACGGTTTCTTGCCGTGATCGACCCGGGCAGGTCACAGGCATCGGGAATTTTGTCCTCCAGGGAAAACCCGAGAAACCAACGATAGGCGAC
>CAZNUQ010000073.1:0-13806 GCA_964576235.1 uncultured Desulfovibrio sp. | reverse complement strand
GCTTTTCGTCGCCGAGAACCCCCGCTACCTCGAGGCGGCGGCCAGGCTGTGGCGGCAGGCCCGCCTCGACGCCGACCACCTCGAGACGAGCCTGCCGGTCTTCCCGGACCCGGCCCTGCTCCCGGCGAAGGCCCTGGCCGAGCTGGATCCGGCGGTGCGCCTGCGCCTCTACCGGCGGTCCCTGGCCGCCCTCGGCCCGGGGCAGGCCCTCGCCGACGCGCTTTTCACCCTGGACCGGGCCTTCCGCCATCGGGCCACGGGACGGACCATCCAGTTCCCCGGCGGCAAGACGGCCCGGATCACCAGGCTTGGCGTGGCCTTTTCCCGGACGGCGAGGGCCCGCCAAATCGCCGCCCGGCCATTGACAGGTCTGGCGGCGGAAGGTAATGAGGCCGATTGTGAAAAATCAAACATGGAGGCAGTCCCGGTGAATATCCTTATTTTCGGTCCCAACGGCAGCGGCAAGGGCACCCAGGGTTCCCTGGTGAAAAAGAAGTATGATCTGGCCCACATCGAGTCCGGGGCTATCTTCCGCGAGCATATCGGCGGCGGCACCGAACTCGGCAAGAAAGCCAAGGCCTTCATCGACAAGGGCGAACTGGTCCCGGACGACATCACCATCCCCATGATCCTGTCGACCCTCAAGGCCAAGGGCGCCGGCGGCTGGCTCCTCGACGGCTTCCCGCGCAACATGGTCCAGGCCGAAAAGCTCTGGGACGCCCTGCAGAAGGAAGGCATGCAGCTCGATTACGTCATCGAGATTCTGCTGCCCCGCCAGATCGCCAAGGACCGCATCATGGGCCGCCGCCTCTGCGCCAACGACCCGAACCATCCCAACAACGTCTTCATCGACGCCATCAAGCCCAACGGCGACAAGTGCCGGGTGTGCGGCGGCGACCTCAAGACCCGCTCCGACGACCAGGACGAGGGCGCCATCAACAAGCGCCACGACATCTACTACGACACCAAGACCGGCACCCTGGCCGCCGCCTACTTCTACAAGGATCTGGCCGCCAAGGGAAAGACCAAGTACATCGAACTCAACGGCGAGGGCACCATCGACTCCATCAAGGATACCCTCCTCGCCCAGCTCGCCTAGTTCACCGGAATTCGCCTTGCCTGCCGGCCCCGGGGGGAATACCCTCGGGGCCGCGTTTTTTGCCCAACGCGAGGAGTTCCCCATGGAAAACGGCCCCCTGCGTCTTGGCCGCATCGCCTACCTGAACGTCTGGCCGCTCTACGAGGCCCTCATCCGGGCCTTCCCCGAGGGACCGGACATCACCTACGTTCCGGGTCACCCGTCCGAGTTGAACCACGCCCTGGCCAGCGGGGCCATCGACGCGGCCCCGGCCTCGGCCTTCGCCTACCTGTCCAATCCCGGCGCCTTCCGCCTGCTGCCGGATCTGTGCATCCGGGCGGCCGACGGCCCCATCCAGAGCGTGCTGCTCCTTTCGCCGGTCCCCCTGGCCGAACTGCCGGAGCATCTGGCCCGCACCAACGATCCGGTGCTGCTCTCCGGAGCCTCGGCCAGCTCCAATGCCCTGCTTCGGGTGTTGTGGCGCCTGGCCTGGAAGTTTCCCGAGCCCCGCTTCGAGAAGGTTCCGCCGGGAACGGGGTTCGAATCGGGCCGGCCCTTCGTCGAGATCGGCGATCTGGCCCTTGGCCGCTACCTCGATCCCCCGGCAGGCTGGCACGTGACGGACCTCGGCCAGGCCTGGCTGGATTTCGCCGGCACGCCGTTCGTCTTCGCCTTGTGGATCGTCCGGGACGGCCTCGCCGCCGGGCGCGTGCGAACCCTCGAACGGGTGCGCCAGACGCTGCTCGGCATCAACGACCGGCTGCCGGAAACCCTGCCCGACCTCGTGCGCCGGTCCCCGTCGCGGCCGGCCTGGATATCCCCGGAGGATCTGCTCGCCTATCTGAAGGTGGTCAATTACGATTTCGACGCGGCGGCCCAGGCGAGTCTGGTGCTTTTCGCCCACCACTGCCGGGAACTGGGGATCATCGACACCGTCCCCGGCCTGCGCTTCGTCCGCTGACCGGCGCGACGCGCGCCGCCCCGGTCAGCAACAGGGCAGGCCCAGCAGTTCGGACTTGCGGGCCTGGACCATGAGATCGTCCAGGCAGATGCCGTCGAGTTCCCGGAAGATGCTCGCCGTGGCCTTGGCCCATATCTGGCGGGTGATGCATTCGCCCGAGATGAGGCAGGAGTCGGGATTGCCGACGCATTCGGTCAGCTCCGGCCGGCCCTCGAGAGCCCGGACCACGTCGCCCACGCGGATCCGCTCCGGAGGGACCGCCAAGCCGTGGCCGCCCTTGGGCCCCCGCTTGCTGGTGATGAAACCGGCCTTCTTGAGCGCCCGGATGAGCTGTTCCAGGTACTTGACCGATATGTTGCGCCGCTTGGCGATGTCCTGGATGCGGACCGGGCCGTCCTGCCCGTGCAGGGCGATGTCGATGAGCATGCGCAGTCCGTAGCGGCTTCGCGTCGTAAGCTGCATGAGCCGATTTCCCCTTGTCGCGGATTTGTGCGAAACGAAAAAGGCGTTCCTAGCAAATCCCCGAACAAATGGCAAAAGCGCCCCCCGGCCACGGCGCCGACGCACCGTCAGGCGCCGTAACCGGGCAAACGGCCTCAGGATCGCGACGCCCCTTCGTCCCGCGCATCCCCCCCATCGGACTTCGTCCCGCGTCCGCGCCCCGGCAGCCGGATGACGAACCCCACCTTGCGCCAGCCGCCCCCTTCGGTCAGGCACTCGAAGCCCCAGCGCAGCCAGCGCGCCAGCGACCAGGCCAGCCACGCCGCCCAGGCCAGCATGAGTCCCCGGAAAACCGCCATCGGCGCGGTAACTGCCGTGGACAACGGCACCGGCCCGGCCACCCGGTCGAAGGTCCAGACCAGGACCGTGGCCGTGGAGCCCCCCCCGGCCACCTGCATGCGCGGCAGCCCGAGCAGGCCCGCGTCCAGCGTGTCGTAGAGGGCCGCCAGACCGGCCAGGGAAAGCAGCACCAAAAACACCTGCGCCGCGTTGAAGGCGGCGTTCCCGGAAACGGCGTGGCGGCGGCGCAGCCCCAGGGCCAACAGCCAGGCCGTGGCCAGCACGAAATTGACGGGCGTGGCCTGGCTGAGCCCCACGGAGTACGCCAGCCAGCCCCGACGGGACAACGGCGTTTCCCGGATGCACGACAACCCGAGCCCGATGGCGACGACGACGGCCAGCCAGCCCCAGTACAGCACGGCCGGGCCGAGCGGCGTCGCCCCGCGCACGGCCAGAAGCCAGCGGTCGCGGGGGAACTCCAGCCGTGATTCCACGTTGGCGGCGGGCAATCCGAGATCCAGGGCCGGGGTGCGCGTCACGAGGCCAAGCGGCGTCTTCTCGCGAAAGTGCAGCGCGACCTCGGTGACGCCGGGCGCCAGGGAGAAGCCGGCCTCGCCGGGAGCGTCCCCGGGCGAGGTCTCCCGACCGGCCACGGTCAGGCGGGTCACCTGCGCCCCGGGGGGCAGGGCGACGACATGGCGGACGCCACGGGCGGCCCGGAAGGTCATCGAAAGCTCCGTGTCCCGCGTCAACACTCCCTGGCGCGCGTTGATCCTGGCCCGTTCGAGGGTGAGGTGCTCGCCGGGGGCCGCGGCCGGCCGGGAAAGCCGGATCACCAGGGTTTCGCCGGGCCAGGGGGAAAAGCGGGGCTGCCAGCCGCCGTCGGCGGCCAGCCGGGCCGAGGGCGGCAGGCCCTCGAAGGCCAGATCGTAAAAGGGCGCGGCGGAGACGGTCCAGGTTTCGATCAGCCCAGCCTCCCGGGGCGCGGCCAGGACAAGTTCAGGGACGGCGGGCAGGCGGGAGCGCCAGCCGAGGCGCTCCTGGCCCGGCGCGAAGGAAACCTCGGCCACCCCCTCCCGCACGGTGACCCCGGAGGCCGCGGGCATCTCGCCCGGCAGCAACGGCACCGTGGCCACGGCCGGGACATCCGACGGCGAACGGCGGACCACCTCGGTCGCCACCTCGAAGGAAAGGCCGAAATCAAGACGGCGCGACACCTCGAAAAAAGCCGGGACGGCAAGGACAGGCCCGTCGCCATGCGCGGCCGGCCGGCCGTCGTCCCCGGCCCTGGTCAACTCCAGCGCGCCCCGCAGCATCCCCCGGGCGTCGATCCCCCGCACCCGGTAGCCGGGGGCCGCCACCCGCACCCGGCCGGGGGCCAGGGCAGGGGTGATGGAGAAGGAAACCGCCCGGGGCACGGGCCCTTCGAGGGTGACCACGTGGCGGCCGGCCTCCACCAGCAGGCGCGGCGCCCCGCCCTGGCGCGTCAGGGCCACGGCCTCGGAGCCGTCGAGCAGCACCCGCGACGGACGCCATCCCCCGTCCACGGCGGGCAGGGGCACGGCCGCGCCGGCCGCGGCGTCCACCTCGCAGACCAGCCGGAGCCGCCCGTTCTCCAGATGGACGGACAGGCCCGGGCTCCCCAGGCAATGGGGGAAGCAGGCCGCCGGTTCGGTCAGCCGGTCGCGCAGGGTGTCGAGCAGGTCCCGGGACGGAAAATCCGCCGCCGCGGCCGGGGAAGCGAGGCCAAGAAGGGCCGCGAGGAGCACGGCGGCCCCGGCAGGACGGGCCAGCCGCAACGCCCGTTCCCGGTCGAAAAGCAGGAAAAGGGCCAAGCCCAGCAGAAGCACCCGGGAGATTCCGAGGAGCAGGCTGCCGGCCGGCGGCAGCAGAAAGAGGCGGAACGTCTGCCCGGCCACCACCGGTCCCTTCCAGCCGAGGGTCACGGTTTCGAAGCTCCAGGACGGCATGGCCGGCCCGGTCTGGATCAGGGCGCCGGGGTCGAATTCGAGCCCCGCCTCCCGGACGGGACGTTCGGGCGCGCCGGCAAGAAAGGCCGCCTCCGCCGCCTCTCCTCCTGGCGCCGGAGGCGGCGCCGGGGCCTGGGCCGCCGGCCGGGGCGCGGCATCCTTCCTGGCCGCCAGGCGCGCGGGGGCCGGGAGCGGCGCGGGCGACGGGGCGCGTATCTGCGGGGCCACGGCCTGGCGCAACTGTTCGCTGACAAAGGGGACGGACCGTACCGCCAGCGTTATGCAGGACAGGACGAAAAAGGCCAAGGCGAACCGCCGCAGGGCGGGCCGCCCGGCCAGGCGCCCCGGCTCCCCGGCCGCCCGCAGAAGCCCCAGGGAGGCCAGCACGAAGGCCCAGGCCAGCGTCGGCGCGCCCGGTTCGTTCCAGGCGAGCAGCAAAAAGCATCCGAGGGCCGCTGCCGCCGCCGGGCCACGCAGCGAAAAGGCGCCCACGGCCAGAACAAACGCCAGAAAACAGTCGAGCAGCGTCCAGTCGGAAAAAAGACCGCCGGAAACCTCGTCAGGGCCTGCCGCCGCGATCAGTCCCCAGCCCGGCGGCAGACGGAGGGACGCCGACACCCTCTCGAACTCCCGGTCGAAACCGGCGACGGGAAGGGGGGCCGCCACGTCCGGATAGCGCAAGCGGGCCACGACATCGAGGCGCGAACGGCGCAACTCCACGCCCGCCCCGCCGTCCTCGCCCAGAAGCACCACCGGCTGGTCCCGGCCCGAGACCGTCACCCGGCCGAGAACGCCCGGCGCCAGCATCCGCAGGGTGAACCGCTCGCGGTTCTCGCCGGCCAGGGTATCGCGCACGGAAAGCCCCTGGCCGGAAAAATCGAGCCACATCTCCCGGGAAAGCGTCAGGGCGTCGCGCCCGGCCGGAATGCCGCGTCCCGTCTCCCGCAGGGCCAGCGTCTCCCCCGGCCGGGCCCAGAAGGCGGGAAGGGCCTTCCATGGCCCGGGCACGTCGACGGTCTGGGGATCGATGGAGGCCATGCCCTCGGGACGCACCCCGCGCACCGCCACGGCTTCCCGAAAGGACCAGATTTCCGGTCCGTAGGGGCAAGCCGCCGGCCCCAGGCGGTCCAGGCGCTCCGCGAACCGGGATACGATCTCCACCTCGTAACGCCCCGGGCCGGCGTCGAGGACCAGGGCGCCGTCCGGACCGAACGTCGCCGGGACGGGCGAGCGCACCGCAAGGGGTACCGCGCCGGCAGGCACGGCGCCCGCCAGGGTCACGGTCCGGGCCAGACCCGACACGTCGAGCCGGAAAAGCGAGGAGACGGTCACCGGCACGCCGTCGGCGACCAGACGGAACACCTTGACGGTTTCCCGGTTCTCGACGGGCGGGGCCTTGTCCCCGACATCCAGGCGCAACTCGCCGGCAGGGGAAAGGACCGCCTCGGCTTCCACGCCTTTTCGCAGGATGCGTACCGCGCCCACATCCGGCGGCACGGACAGGGTCGCCGGCATGACCTTCCAGCCCAGACGCCCGGAAAGCACATGGCTGCCGGCCGGCAGCCAGACCACGGGCAGGCCGTTGCGGCTGGCGACCGGCACCGGTTTGCCGCCGACCGACACCTCCTCGACGAAAACGCCCTCTCCGCCGGGCAGGGGCACGGCGCTCTCGTCGAAAAGCCGCGCCCGCAGCGTGAAGGCCGCGCCGGAGCCGTCCAGATCCAGGCTCAGGCTGGTCGGAAACAGGCACAGCCGCGTCGCGGGGTCGGTGCCGTCCGGCGGACACAGCCGCGCCGTCGCGCCATGCAGGGCGAATCCCTTCCAGGGTTCCAGGGCCGGCGGCACGTCGACGCGGCCCGCCGCCCGCCCCCCGGGTCCGACCTCGGCCAGGGCCCTTCCGGCAAACGCCCCCACCGCCACGACAAGGAGAAACCACGCCACCCGCGCCGCGCTCTTCATATCCCCTCCCGACCCCGTTCCCCGGGCCTTCCCCGACGTTATTCCCGAAAAGGTTTCCCCTGGCAACGGGACGGCGCCCTTCCCTCCCGGGGGAAACGGATTTATGGGAGGGGCGACAGGGGCCACGCCCGGGCGCCGTTACCCTCGCGAACGCGCGGGCGCGGTCCTCGGACGCCGGGGGCCGCCCCGCGATCCCAGCGATCCCAACCGAGGTTTTTTCCATGCTTGCCGTTTCCGCCTTCACGCCCCTTTTGCTCGACTGGTTCGCGGCCAACCGCCGCGACCTGCCCTGGCGGCGCACCTACGCCCCCTATGCCGTGTGGATTTCCGAAATCATGGCCCAGCAGACCCAGATGGACCGGGTCGTACCCTATTTCAACCGGTTCACCGCCCGATTCCCGGACGTGGCGACCCTGGCCGCGGCCGACGAAAACGCCGTGCTCAAGGCCTGGGAAGGCCTCGGCTACTACAGCCGGGCCAGGAACCTGCACGCCGCCGCCAGGCGCATCATGGCCGAGTACGGGGGGCACTTTCCCGAACGCCTGGAAGACATCCGGGCCCTGCCCGGCGTCGGCGACTACACGGCCGGGGCCATCGCCAGCATCGCCTTCGGGGCCGACATCGTGGCCGTGGACGCCAACGTGCTGCGCGTGCTGGCCCGGGTCGGCGACATCGACACGCCGGTCAGGGAACCGGCCGGCCGGGCCCGTGTGCATGAACTGGCCCGGGCGCTCCTGCCCGCCGGGCGGGCCAGGGACTTCAACCAGGCCTTGATGGAATTCGGGGCGCTTTCCTGCCGGTCGAAAAATCCCGCCTGCGACGCCTGCCCCGTCGGCGAGGCCTGCCAGGCCCGGCATCTCGGCATCGTGGCCGACCGGCCGGTCCTCAGCAAATCCAAGGAAATCAAGCTGCTTCTCGTGGCAACCGGGGTTCTTGCCCATGCCGGACGCGTCTTCATCCAGAAACGGCTGCCGGCCGGCGCCTGGGGCAACCTCTGGGAATTCCCGGGCGGCCGCATCGAACAGGACGAGACGCCCGAAGCGGCGATCGTGCGCGAATACGCCGAGGAAACGGCCTTCGAGACATGCGTGGCCGACAAGCTGGCCGTCATCCGCCACGGCTACACCACCTTCCGGGTGACCCTGCACTGTTTTTTGCTGCGCCTGGCCGACCGCTACGCCCCGGCGACCCTGCCGGCCCCGGTCCTGACCGCCGCCCAGGAAAGCCGCTGGGTGACCCCGGCCGAACTCGAGCGGTTCGCCTTCCCGGCCGGGCACCGCAAGCTCATCGACAGCCTGACCCGCGACCTCCGGCTGTCCTGATCCCCGGGAAAACGCGCTTGACAGCGGGGAAAAAATGAAACAGTTGTTTAATACGTTTGTATAACACCATACCCGGCAGAGCCGGGAGCACGCAACCGGTAACGGCATACGGCCGCGAAAGGGCGCACGCCCGGTCATGAGTCCAGAGCGGCCGGATTCGCCTTTCCTCCGACGCACGAGCCCCAGGTGGAACGATCTCCTCCCGAGGCGCTCGCGGAAGGCCCATGAACGATTCTCTCGAAGCCCTGCGCATCGCCGGAGACGACAAGGCCGCCAACGGCGCCCGCAAGGGGCGCCGGCGCGCCCGCTGGCCGTTTTTCCTGGCGTTCGTCGTCGCCGCCGGCGCCGCCTGGTGGCTCTTTTCCCCCCGCGCGTTCACCGTGCGGGCGGCCACCGTCGGCCTGGCCTATCCCTCGCGCGCCGTCACCACCCTGACCGCAAGCGGCTACGTCGTGGCCCAACGCAAGGCGGCCCTGGCCACCAAGGCCACGGCCCAGCTCGTCTGGCTCGGCGTCGAGGAAGGCAGCCGCGTGCGCAAGGGGCAGGTGGTGGCCCGGCTGGAAAGCGCCGACCTCGAGGCCGCCCGCGACCAGGCGCGGCAAGACATGGAGGCGGCCCGGTTCGAGGTGGCCTCGGCCGAGGCCGAACTGGCCGACGCCAGGCTCCACTACGGCCGCATGAAGCGGCTCGTGGCCGGGGATTACGTGGCCCGCTCCGAACACGACTCGGCCAAGGCGCGCCTGGACAAGGCCGTGGCCGCCCTGGCCCGGTCCAAGGCAGCGCTCGCCGCCCTGTCCCAGGCCCTGCGCAAGGCCGAGGCGCAACGGAGCTACACCGATCTGGAAGCGCCCTTCGACGCCGTGGTGCTGACCAAGAACGCCGATGTCGGCGACATCATCTCGCCCCTCGGGGCCTCCTCGACCTCCAAGGCCGCCGTCGTCACCATCGCCGACATGGCGTCCCTCGCGGCCGAGGTGGACGTTTCCGAGTCGAGCATCCATCTGGTCAAGGTCGGCGGCCCCTGCGAGATCCTCCTGGACGCCATCCCGAGCGAACGCTTTCCCGGCACGGTCCACATGATCGTCCCCACGGCCGACCGCACCAAGGCGACGGTGCTGGTCAAGGTCCGGTTCGACACCCTCGATCCGCGCATCCTGCCCGAGACGAGCGCCAAGGTGGCCTTCCTGTCCCGGCCCCTCGGCCCGGCCGAAACCACCCCGCGCCTGGCCGTGCCGGAGGACGCCGTGACCGGGCGGGACGGCGCGGCGAGCGTCTTCGTCATGCGGGACGGCCGGGCCGTGCTCACGCCTGTGACCCTCGGCGAGCAACTCGGCGACATGCGGACCGTCACCACCGGACTCGAGACCGGCTGGAGGGTCATCCTGGCGCCGCCGCCCAAACTCCACGACGGCGACGCCGTCACCCTGGCCGAGTGAGGCGCGCCGTGGCCATCCCCTCCGACACGCAACACCGTGACGACACGGCGCGCCCCCTGATCGTAATCTCCCATCTCTCCAAATCCTACCAGCGCGGCGACCAGATCATTCCCGTGCTCTCGGACATCAGTTTCACCATCGCCGAAGGGGAATTCCTGGCCCTCATCGGGCCCTCGGGCTCGGGCAAGTCGACGCTTCTAAACTGCATCGCCGGCATCGATTCCGTGGATTCGGGCAGCATCGTCATCGACGGCACGGACATCGCGACCCTCGGCGAGGGCGAACTGGCCGGGTGGCGCAGCCGCCACGTGGGCTTCATCTTCCAGTTCTACAACCTCATTCCCGTTCTTTCCGCGAAGGAAAACGTGGAACTGCCCCTGCTGCTGACCACCCTTTCCGCCAGGGAACGCGGCGAGCACGCCCTGGCCGCCCTCGCCGCCGTGGGACTGGCCGACCGCACCGACCACAAGCCCTCGGAGCTTTCCGGCGGCCAGCAGCAGCGCGTGGCCATCGCCAGGGCCATCGTCACCGATCCGGACATCATCGTAGCCGACGAACCGACCGGAGACCTGGACCGGCATTCGGCCGGGGAAATCATGGCGCTTCTCGGGCGGCTCAACACGGAACTCCGGAAAACCATCGTCATGGTCACCCACGACCACCGCGCCGCCGCGGCGGCCCATCTCACGCTCCAACTCGACAAGGGCGAACTCCATGTTGCTGGCCCGGCTCATCCTGAAAAACGCCTTTAGGCACCGGCTGCGGTCGATCCTGACCATCGTCGGGATCACCATCGCGCTTGTGGCCTTCGGATTGCTGCGCACGGTGCTCGACGCCTGGTACGCCGGGGTGGCCGCCTCCTCGGCCAACAGGCTGGTGACCCGCAACGCCGTGTCCATGATCCAGCCCCTGCCCTATGCCTACAAGGGCCGCATCCGCCAGGTCACGGGGGTGAGCGTGGTCGCCGCCGGCAACTGGTTCGGCGGCATCTACCTGGACGAAAAAAACTTCTTCGCCAATTTCGCCGTCGAGGCCGAGGACTTCTTCCGCCTCTACCCGGAACTCCAGGTCTCCCCGTCCGAGGAGAAGGCCTTCACCTCGGACCGCAAGGGGGCGGTCATCGGGCGCAAGCTGGCCGAACGCTTCCATTGGAAAATCGGCGACACCATCACCCTGCGCGGCACCATCTTTTCCGGCCAGTGGCCCCTGACCATCCGGGCCGTCTACAAGGGCGCGCGCCCCGACACCGATGAGAGCACGCTCTACCTCCACTGGTCCTACCTGGACGAAACCATGAAGCAACGCTCCCCGCGGCAGGCCGGGCAGACGGGCTTTTTCATGATCGGCATCGCCGACGCCACCCGCGCGGCGGAAATCTCCAAGGAAATCGACGCGCTTTTCGTCAATTCCCAGGCCGAGACCCTCACCGAGACCGAACGGGCCTTCCAGCTCGGCTTCGTGTCCATGAGCGAGGCCATCCTCATGGCCGTGACGGCCGTCTCCTACGTGGTCATCCTCATCATCCTGGCCGTGGCCGCCAACACCATGGCCATGTCGGCCCGGGAACGGCTTGGGGAATTCGCCGTCATGAAGACCCTCGGCTTCCGCGGCCCGACCCTCGGCGGCATGCTGCTGGCCGAATCCCTCGTCCTGTCGCTTGCCGGTTCCGCCCTGGCGATCGTCCTGCTCCCGCCCCTGGCCGACGCCTTCGCCACGCATCTTGCCGAGTATTTTCCCATTTTCGTCGTTTCACGCACGACCACCGTCCTGCAAGGAGGCTTCGGCGTCCTGGTGGGCGCGCTGGCGGCCGCCGCGCCGGCGGCCCGCGTGGGGTCGGTGCGGATCGCCGAGGCGTTCCGGAGGATCGGCTGATGGCCGTGCCCCTGGCCTATTCCTGGCGCAACCTGAAAACGCGCCGCCTGACCACCTGCCTCACCGCCGGCGGCATGGCGCTGGTCGTTTTCGTCTTCACCGCCACCCTGATGCTGGCCGAGGGGCTCCGGGCCACCCTCGTGGCCACGGGCTCTCCGGGCAACGCCATCGTGCTGCGCAAGGGGTCGGAAACGGAGGTGCAAAGCGGCCTCGAGCGGGACCTCGCCCAGGCCATGACCACCCGGCCCGAGATCGCCCCGGGCGGGGACGGCAAGGCCCTGGCCGCCCGGGAGTCGGTGGTCCTGATCGCCCTCACCAAAAAATCCACGGGCAAGGCCTCCAACGTGGTCATCCGGGGGACGGAGGCCGCCTCCCTGGCCCTGCGGCCCCAGGTGCGCATCGTCTCCGGACGCCTTCCCCGGCCGGGAACCCCGGAAATCATGGTGGGCAAGGTGGTGGCCTCGGGTTTCGCCAAGGCGGAAATCGGCCAAAGCCTCAGATTCGGCAAACGGGAATGGCCCATCGTCGGCGTCTTCGACGCCGGCAACACGGGATTTTCCTCGGAAATATGGGGCGACGCCGACCAGCTCATGCCGGCCTTCGGACGCGCGGCCTATTCCATCGTGCTGGCCGGACTGCGCGACCCCGGCCTTTTCGAGGCCTACAAGGCAGCCATCGAGGCCGACCCCAGGCTCCAGGCCGAGGTCTGGCGGGAGACGCGCTACTACGAGAAGCAGTCGGAGATGATGCGGAAATTTTTGACCGTGCTCGGCGTGGCGCTCACGGCCATCTTTTCGCTCGGGGCCATGATCGGGGCCACGATCACCATGTACTCGGCCGTGGCCGGCAGGGTGCCGGAGATCGGGACCCTCCGGGCCATCGGCTTCACGCGGGGAAGCATCCTGGCCGCGTTCCTGTTCGAATCCATGCTGCTCGGACTTCTCGGCGGGCTGGCCGGGGTCGGACTGGCGGCGGGCCTGTCCTTCGTCACCTTCTCCACCACCAACTTCCAGACGTTCTCGGAACTCTCCTTCCGTTTCACCCTCGCCCCCTGGATCGTGGCCCTTTCCCTGGCCTTCTCCCTGGTCATGGGCGTCGTGGGCGGCTTCCTGCCCGCCGTGCGGGCGGCGCGCATGAACATCGTCGCGGCGCTGCGCGAAGCCTGATGCCGCATCCCCGCGAAGATGCGCGCTTTTCGTTTGCCCGGCGACGGGCTGTCTGACATGATGCCCGAAAGGAGTACCGCATGGACGTAAAGACCCATCATCGAATCGATCCGGACCTGTGCGGCCGTCCCGTGGAACTCGGGCCCGGCCGGGCCGTGGCGCGGCTGTCCCTGATCCCGGCCATGGCGGCCGACGACCGGGGACTCGTCCACGGCGGGTTCATCTTCGGCCTGGCCGACTACGCGGCCATGCTGGCGGTCAACGACCCGCTCGTGGTGCTCGGCGCGGCCGATGTCCGATTCACGGCCCCGGCGGCCGTGGGCGAGACCGTCGAGGCCGAAGCCGTGGTCGAGGAATCCGCCGGGAAAAAACGCCGGGTCGCCGTGACCGTGCGCCGGGGGGAGACGGTCATCGCCTCCGGCCATTGCACCTGCTTCGTCCTGGAACGGCACGTGCTCGACCGGTAGCCGGTCCTTCCGCCCCCACCTCGACGTATCACGGGAGAAACGCGCGATGCCCCCATGGTTCACCGCCTGCCTGCGGCAGATCTCGGATATTCTTGAGCATATCGAAGAGCCGGAAGCCGTCCAGGACATCCTGGCCATCCTGGAAGCCCCGCCCGTGTCCCTCGGCGCGCTCTCCGGGCTGCAACTGTACGCCGAAACCCTGCCAAGGGCCCAGGACTGCCCCCTGACGCCGGCCCAACGCCACATGCACTTTCTGTGGGACGCCTTCGACAAGGTTCCCCTCTGCCTGGTGGTGCCGTTTTCCATCCCCTTCCGCCGGCTCCTGGCCCGCCGGCTTTTCGGCGCCTGCGGCAGCGCCTTCACCGCCGAGGAGAACGTGCGCTTCAACTTCGCCCCCCTGCTTGGCGTCGGCAACGGGGTCTTCATCAACCGCAACGTTTTCCTGGACACCAAGGGCGGCGTCACCCTCGGCGACGGCGTGGCCCTGGCCGAGGACGTGCGGATTTTCACCCACACCCACGGCGAGGCCTCGCATATCGAGCGGACATACCGGCCGGTGGAGATCGGGGAGTACGCCAAGGTGTATTCCGGGGCGGTTCTGCTGCCGGGCGTGACCGTCGGCCGGCAGGCCATCGTGGCGGCCGGCGCCCTCGTCACCCACGACGTGCCCGAAAACATGGTGGTGGCGGGCCGGCCGGCCAGGGTGCTGCGGGAACGGCGCACCGAAGGACGGGAAGGCCCGGACCTCGACCATATCTGGCTCTACTGACCCGCGCATGCCCCCGCGCGACGACG
>CAZNUQ010000072.1:11352-13977 GCA_964576235.1 uncultured Desulfovibrio sp. | reverse complement strand
TAGGGCGGCGCGTCGCTCGTCAGCACGTTGGCGTTGGACTCGAAGGCCCCGAAATCGAACGCCCCCCGCTCCGGGAACCACCAGCCGTGGTCCACGCCGACCACGCCTTCCATGATGTCGGCCGAGACCTTGGCCCGCATGCGGATTTCCCCGCGCGGGCTCCTGACCCGCACCCAGTCGCCGTCGGCGACGCCGCACCGGGCGGCCGTCTCCGTCCCGAGTTCGGCCAGGGGGTCGGGACGCCGGCCCCGCAACGAACCGACCTGCCGCCCTTCGCTGTGAAAAAACTCGGGACGCCTGGCCCCGGTGGTCAGCACCAAAGGGAACTCCCGGGCCGTTTCCGGGGAGGAGACGGGACTTTCCGGCGGTTCGCGAAACGACGGCAGCGGATCGTAGCCCAGCCGGGCGAGGGCCTTGCAGGAAAGCTCCACCTTGCGCGAGGGCGTGCGGAAGCCCTTGTCCGCGAACCGGCGGTAGGCCGGCTCCGGCATGACCATGAACCGGTCGGCCAGTTCGTCGAAGGTGAGGCCCACGGGGGCCAGGCGCGCGTCGAGGATGTCGGTGAGGCTTTCGTCGGCCCCGGGAAGCCCCAGCCGCCGGGCCAGATCGTTTAAAACGAGTTCGTTTTGCCGGCATTCGCCGACCGCGGCCACCTTGCGGTGGGCGAAGACCGCGCGCGGCGCCACCAGCGGCAGTTCGATGATCTGGTCGATTTCCGGCCAGAAGGCCGAGGGCAGGACGTAGTCGGCCAGGGCCGCCGTCGGGGTCATGAAGAAGTCGGCCACGACGAGCAGGTCGAGGGCCCGCAGGGCCTCGAGCACGCCCCGGGCGTTGGCCACCGTGGCCAGGGGGTTGTTGCCGAAAACGAGCAGGGCCCGGATGCGGTAGGGATCGCCCGTGCGCATGGCGGAAAAAAGCCCGGGGATGTGGGCCGAGGGCATGAAGGCCCGGAACCCGCCGAGGAGTTTGAAGCGGTCGGCGCCGATGCGCCGGGCCAGGGCCTCGGGCGGCAGGGCCTGACGCATGACCGGATAGGCGGCCACGAGATCCTGGCCGAAGACATCCGCGCCGGGGATGTCCAGGTTCCCGGTGAGCCCGCGCAGGATGGCCACGGCCCGCACGGTCTGCAGGCTGTTGGGGTTCTGCTCCAGGGACACGCCCCATTCGAGGATCGACGGCTTGTCCAGGGCGTAGCGCCGGGCGGCCTCGAGCATGGCCGCCGCCGGCACCCCGGTCGTGGCCTCGGCCCATGCGGGCGTGGCCCCGGCCACCTCCCGGCGCAGTTCCTCGAAGCCCGTGGCGTGGGCCTCCACGAAGTCCCGGTCGTACCAGCCCTCCTCGATGATGGCCCGGATCATGGCCAGGGCCAGGGCCGCGTCGGTGCCGGGCCGGACGGGGAGCCACAGGCCGCAGCGGCGCGCCGTCTCGCTGCGCCTGGGGTCCACGGCGATGCCGAAGGCCCCGGCGGCCAGGGCCTTGCGCACGGGGAAGGCCAGTTCGCCGTCCGGGCCGGACACCAGCGGATTGTGGCCCCAGAAGAGAATCGTGCGCGGGGACGTCCCGCCGTAATAATCCCCGGCCACGAACCCGCCGTAGGTGAGATTGCTGACCGTGATGCGCGGGATGAAGCAATTGGCCAGCCCCGGTTCGTACCAGTTGGGCGTGCCGAAGGTGTTGGCGAAGCGGATGACGTGGAAGTAGTGGTGCCGGCCGGTGCCCTGCCCCAGGGCCACGGATTCGGGGCCGGTCTCGCGGCGAAAGGCGTCGAGGCGGGCGGCGATGTCGCCCAGGGCCTCGTCCCAGGAGACCCGCTCGAACCGGCCCGAACCCCGCGCGCCCGCCCGCCGCAGCGGATGGAGCAGCCGGTCCGGATGGTACATGATGTCCGGGGTGGAGAGCCCCTTGACGCACATGCGGCCGAGGTTGAAGGGCGAACCGGGCCAGGGACGCACCCGCACCACCCGGCCGCCCGAAACCGTCAGCCGGGCGGCGCAGCCGCCGTGGCAGATGCGGCACACGCTGCGGAATTCGCCGTCGACGAGGGGCATGGGCTTCCTCCTCAGGGCAGGGCCGCGAAGAAGCAGCACACGGCCAGAAATCCCAGGCCCGTGCGCATGGCCTCAAGCAGGTTCCATTTCTCGAGCAGGGCCCGGGTCGCGGCGTCCGCCGTTTCCGGCCGGGCCCCGGCGAGTTCGCGTTCCACGGGGCCGGTGACGCGAAGGCCCACGGCCCAGACGGCCAGGGCCAGGAGGGCGCCCGTCAGGTACAGGGCCCGGGCGGCCCAGACGGCGGCGAGGAGGCCGAAGGCGGCCCCCGCCAGGACCAGGATCGTCCGCATGCGGCCGGCCCGGGGCTGGACCGCCTGCCACCGGGCGAGCATCTCGCCGTCGAGGAGCGCCCGCCGGGCGGGATGTTCGACCAAATGGACGTAAAGGGCCACGCCCGTGAAGGCGGCCATGAGGGCCAGGGCAATGACGGCGAATTCCATGCTGTCGCGTCCTTCCGGGCGCCGTCCGCCCGGGGCGGAGGGCGCGCCGTCGCTGTTTCCCCGGCGGCCGCGCCGTCGTCGACGGCGCGGCGCCAGCGTGTCCCAGTGTTCCCGTTGCCGGCGCGTTTGTCAAAGCC
>CAZNUQ010000072.1:0-11252 GCA_964576235.1 uncultured Desulfovibrio sp. | reverse complement strand
TGTTATCTGGTCGGGGCCGCCTACAACACCCGCGGATTGCAGCACGTGGGTCTGGCCTTCGCCATGGAGCCCGGCCTCGCCGTCCTCTACCCCGACCGTCTGGAACGCGGCCGCGCCTTCGATCGCTACCTGAAGCTGTACAATACCCATTTCTTCTGGACGCCGATGCTGGTGGGCCTTTTCCTTGCCCTGGAGGTCAAGATCGCCCGGGGAGTCGCGCCCGCGGAGATGCTTGACAACGTCAAGACCACGACGGCATTCACCCTCTCCGCCATCGGCGACACGTTTTTCTCCGCCAGCGTCATGGGCCTGTGGGGGCTGTCCGCCGCCTGCCTGGCGGCGGCCGGCCAGTACGGCCTGTTGGCGATTTTCGCCGGGACGCTCTTCGTCGCGATCCAGCTTTTCAAGGCCGTCACCTTCCTTGCCGGCTACACGGAGGGCTTCCAGGTCCTGGGGCGCCTGCGGCGCTGGGACATGGTCAACCTGGGCCGGCGGATCAAGGTGGCCAACGCCCTGCTGTTGTCCGCCTTCTGGATGCTGGCCCGGCCGGCCGGGCGGACGGCGCCGCTGACCGACATGGTCCTGCTCGGCGTGCTGGCGGTGTGGGCCGCGACGCGGCCCTCCGTGTCGCGGGAGATCGCCCTGCTGGTCCTGGCCGCCGGCTGGGTTCTGTTCAGTTCCGTCTGGACCGCCTGACATCGTGACAACGTCCCGGCTCCGGCCGGGCCAACCTCCGCCGACGCGGCGGGCAACGACCGACGAATCCATGAATGCCAACGCCACCTCCCTCGAAGGGATCACGCCCCTGGACGAAGGCTACGCCCTGCGCGTCCGGGTCCTCAACGACCAGGGCCTTCACGCCCGGCCGGCCGCCAGACTGGCCCAGGAGGCCCAGAAGTTCGACTGCGATATCCGCCTGGTCCACGGGCACGAGGAAGTGGACGCGAAAAGCATCCTGGACATCCTGACCCTGGCCGCGGGCCAGGGCAGCGAACTGGAGTTGCGGGCAAGCGGCCCGAGCGCCGAGGACGCCCTCTCCCATCTGGCCACCCTGATCCGCAACCGCTTCCGGTAGGCCCGCCCATGGCTCCTTCCGAATCAAACCGCGGCAGCGCCCGCCGTCCCGCTTCTTCCCGGGGCGCGGCGTTCCCCAAGGACATCCCAGGACATGGCAACCCTTAAAGGCATCCCGGTTTCCTCCGGCATCTCCATCGGACGGGCCTTTTTCCTCAACCGCTCCGGAGCCGGGCCCCTTCCCCGCCAGACCCTGGCCGAATCCCTGATCCCGGACGAGATCGACCGCCTGGAGCGGGCCTTCGAGCAGTTCCGCCTGGAAATCGAACAGGCCAGGGAGCGCATCCCGTCGGAGCTCAAGGAACACGCCCTGATCATCGACTCGCACCTGATGATCCTGACCGACCCCAAGCTCGCCGGGGCGGCCAAGAAATACATCACCTCCCTGCGCATCAACGCCGAATGGGCCCTGGACAAGGCCGTGGCCGACCTGGAGAAAACCTTCCTGGCCCTGGACGACCCCTATTTCCGCGACCGCATCCAGGACGTGCGCACCGTGGCCGGCAGGGTCCAGGCCCGCCTCGCCGGCCAGTCCGGCGACATGAAGGCCATCGAAAGCCGGGTGGTGCTCATGGCCCACGACATCTCCCCGGCCGACACCGCCTCCCTGCAGACCGACAAGATCATGGCCCTGGTCACGGTCCAGGGCGGCAAGACCTCCCATACCGGCATCCTGGCCCGCACCCTGGGCATCCCCGCCGTGGTCGGGGTGACGGAACTCGAACGCGAGGTGCGCGACGGCGACCTCGTGGTGGTGGACGGGTTGCGGGGCGTGGTGGTGCTGGCCCCGGCCGAGGAGGAACTGGCCCGGCTCTCCGACCTCAAATACCAGTTCGAGGCCTACCAGGCCGGCATCATGCGCGGCTGCCACCTGCCCGGCGAAACCATCGACGGCTACCGGATCAAGGTGAAGGCCAACATCGAGATGCTCGACGAGGTTTCCACCGTGGTCAACAACGGCGGGGAGGGCATCGGGCTTTACCGCACGGAATACTCCTACATGAACCGGCCCAAGCTCCCCACCGAGGAGGAGCTCTACCAGGAGTACCTCGACCTCTCCACGATCATGTCGCCGCGCCGGGTGACGCTGCGCACCCTCGACGCCGGCGCCGACAAGTTCGTTTCCACCCTCGGAGCCATGGACGAACGCAACCCGGCCCTGGGCCTGCGGGCCATACGGCTCTGCATGCACCACCGCGACATCTTCAAGACCCAGTTGCGGGCCATGCTGCGGGCCTCGGTCGCCGGCAACGTCTCGGTCATGTTTCCCATGATCTCCGGGCTGCGCGAGATCCGCCAGGCCAAGGCCCTGCTCTCCGAGGCCAAGGCCGAGCTGCGCCAGGAAGGCTGCCGCTTCGAGGCGGACATGCCCGTGGGCATCATGATGGAGCTGCCCTCGGCGGTGATGATCGCCGAAGTGCTCGCCCGGGAGGTGGATTTCTTCAGCATCGGCACCAACGACCTCATCCAGTACTCGCTCGGCATCGACCGCACCAACCGCTTCGTGTCCCACATGTACCAGCCGCTGCACCCGGCCGTGGTCAGGAGCATCAAGCACGTGGTCGACGCGGCCCACCAGGCCGGCATCGAGGTGAGCCTTTGCGGCGAGATGGCCTCGGACCCCTTTTGCGTGCCCATCCTCATGGGCATGCAGATCGACTGCATCAGCCTCACCCCCCAGGCCATCCCCGGCATCAAGCGCATCATCCGGCAGGCCACCATGGACGACTGCAAAAAGCTCCTCAAGCTGGTCCTGGAAAGCCCGTCGGTCTCCCGCACCAACGCCCTGGTCCAGGAAACCATCTTCCGCCAGTTCCCGGACGAACTGATGTTTTATTCCTCCCTGCTGGACCGCGAGGACGGTCCGGCCCATTGACCGCCCCCGGAGCGGGCCTTATTTCACTGGCTTGGCGGGGGGAAAACACGTATCAGTCACCGTCTTGCCGCCAAAGGGATGATGCATGACAGCCAAGGAATCGGGCGAAAAACTCGTCGCGGCCAACAAAAAGGCCCGACATCTCTATGAATTTCTGGAAAAGCACGAGGCCGGGCTGGTGCTTTCCGGTTCCGAGGTCAAATCCCTGCGGGCCGGGCGGATCAGTTTCAAGGACGGATATGTCAAATTCCAGGACGACGAGGCCTTCCTGGTCGGCGTGCATATCGCCCCCTACGAGAACGCCGGCTACGCCGGACACGAGCCGGAACGGCCCCGCAAGCTCCTGCTGCACGCCGAGGAAATCCGCGCCCTCAAGGCCAAGGTGGAACAAAAGGGGCTGACGGTGGTCCCGGTACGGGTGTATTTCAAAAATGGACGGGCCAAGGTGGAGATCGCCCTGGCCCGGGGCAAGAAGGTCTTCGACCGCCGCGACGACCTCAAGGCCCGGGACCTCGACCGGGACGCGGCCAGGGAGCTGTCCCGGCGCTGAGCGCCGCCGGCGCCCGCAAGGCCCGGGGGACGCCAGACGGCCTCGATCGGTCCGCCCGGCGTCCTTCTTGCGAACGCGATACAGGAGTCGTTGCGATGGGTTCTCACCGAAGCGTCTTCCCGCTCCTTTTCCTGCTGTGGCTCGCGGCCTGCGCCCCGGCCCTGGCCGGACCGACCGAGGCCGACCAGCGGGTGGACGCCTTCCTCGACGAAACGGCCACGCTGTTCGGGACCACCGAGGCCGACATCGTGGGCGCCCTGGGCGACCCCCGGGAACGCCAGGTCGTGCCCTTCACCAGCCCCCACGACGATACGCCCTACGAAATCATCACCCTGGTCTACGACGGCATGGTGCTGTCGCTTTACAGCATGGAGGGCGGCCAGCGGCAGTTCTTCCACCAGATCCGCGTCACCGGGGGCAAGGCCTGCTTCGCCCGCAGGATATGCCTGGGCACGTCCAGGGAACGCCTCGCGGCGGAACTCGGCCCGCCCGAGGAGGTGGAGGACAGGGCCTGGCGCTACTCCGACATGAGCGGCTACAACGAAATTTCCTTCTCCTTCGACGAAAATGGCGCCATCGAATCCATGACCTGGACGGCCGAGGCGGACTGATCCGACCATGCCAAGCCTGCTTTCCCCCAAGGCCCGGGACTTCCTGGAACGGGTCTTTCCCGGCGACGCCGCCATTTTCAGCCCCGAGGAAACCTACGTCTACGGAGCCGACGCCTCGCGCCGCCACGCCCGGCCGGCGGCCGTGGTGCGCCCGGAGGGCGTGGAGCAGGTCCGGGAGCTGCTGGCCTTCGCCCAGGCCGAACGCATCCCCGTGCTGCCGCGCGGCCGGGGCACCAACACCGTGGGCGGCTGCGTGCCGGCCCCGGGGGGCATCGTCGTGTCCACGGCGCGCATGGCCCGCATCCTGGACATCGACCCCGACGACTTCGTGGCCGTGGTCGAGCCGGGCGTGGTCACGGGCGACCTCCAGGCGGCCCTCGCGCCCCGGCGCCTCTTTTACGCCCCGGACCCGGCCAGCGTGAAGTTTTCCACCGTCGGCGGCAACGCGGCCACCTGCGCCGGCGGCATGCGGGCCGTCAAGTACGGCGTCACCCGGGACCACGTTCTCGGCATCGAGGCCGTCATCCCGGGCGGCGAGGTGGTGAGGACGGGGGGGCGCACCCACAAGGACGTGGCCGGCCTGGACCTGACCCGCCTGTTCGTGGGCTCCGAGGGAACGCTCGGCCTGTTCACCAGGCTGACGCTCAAGCTCCTTCCCCTGCCCCGGGCCACCGCCACCCTGGCCCTGGCCTACCCGTCCGCGGACGCGGCCCTGGCGGCCGCCGGCGACGTGTTCCGGGCGGGACTTTTGCCCGTGGCCATGGAATTTCTGGGCAGGGAGGCCATGCTCGCCGTGTCCGCGATCCGCGAGACGCCCTGGCCGGAAGGGGCCGGAGCGGCCCTTTTCCTGCGCGTGGACGGCTCGCCCGAGGCCGTGGCCGCCGATGTCCGCCTCCTGGCCGAGGCCGCCGCCGCGGCCGGCCCCCTCTGGAGCCGGGTGGCCACCGACCCCGCCGACGAGGAGGCATTGTGGGAGCTGCGCCGGCTGCTCAATCCCGCCTCCTTCAAGGCCGCCCCGGACAAGATCAGCGACGACGTGACCGTGCCGCGCGGCAGGCTGCGCGAGGCCGCCGCCGGCATCCAGGCCGTCGGGACGGCCCTTGGCGTGCGCATCCTGCTGTTCGGCCACGTCGGCGACGGGAACCTCCACGTCAACATCATGCACGACGCCGCCGACCCCGACGAGCGGCGCCGCGCCGTCACGGCCCGCGAGCGCATCCTCGCCCTGTGCCTCGAACTGCGCGGCACCCTTTCCGGCGAACACGGCGTGGGTCTCTCGAAGCTGCCCTTCCTCGACCGCCAGATCGGCCCGGTGGAACGGGAGCTCATGCGGCGGATCAAGGCCGCCTTCGATCCGGCCGGCATCATGAACCCGGGGAAGGCCTACTAGACGTGTCCGCGGAACGTTCCCCCGTCCAGTGCCTGCACGGCCAGGGACGCCGCCCGGAATGCATCCTGTGCGGCCGCTGCCTGTCCGTCTGCCCCCTTTTCGCCGCCACCGGCCGCGAGGAGCTTTCGCCGCGGTCCAAGTTCGGCCTGGCCCGGGCGGTGGCCGAGGGCCGGGCCGACGTGACCCGCAGGACCGCCGAGATCCTGTCCACGGTCTGCCTGTCCTGCGGCAAATGCGAGAACGCCTGCCCCCTGGGACTGTGCGGCCCGGACCTGGTGGCCGAACTGCGGGCCGCCCATCCGGGATTCGCCGGGTTCCTGTGGAAACTCTGGGTCGAGCGGGCCGGCCTCATGTGGCCCCTGGCCCGGTCCATCTCCCGGATCCTGCCCCGGAACCTGCCCATCGAGGCCGTGAGCCGGGCCCAACACGCCCTGGAGGCCCTGGGGCCGGCCAAGGCCCCGGCGCCCTGGCTCTTCCCGGAAACCTTCGACCGCCGCCACGCCGGGAAAAAGGCCGCGATCTTCGCCGGCTGCGTGGCCGAGCACGCCAACCCCCGCTGGAAGGAGGGCGCCGCGCGGCTGCTGGCCGGACTCGGCATCGAGGTCCTGCCCGATCCGGGTTTCACCTGCTGCGGCTGCACCCTGGGCCACGCCGGCGCGCCGGAGGCCCAGGCCGCCATGCGGCAACGCAATATCGAGGCCTGGCGCCGGGCCGGCCGGCCCATGCTGGCGGTCTTTTGCGCCACCTGCCGCTGCGGGCTTCGGGCCTACGCCACGAAGGACCTGGACCTGGCCGGGGGCGAGCGCGATGTCTGGCGGGAAAACCTCGTCTCCCTGGCGGAACTGCTCGGCGCCACGACCTTTCGCGTCGGCGGGGCGGCCCCGGCGTCCGTGCGCTACCACCGGCCCTGCCACGGGGCGGGCGGCAACCGGGACCTGCGCCTGCTGCGCGCGGCCATGGGCGACCGGCTGGTCTTCAACGAGCACGAGACCCCCTGCTGCGGCTTCGGGGGCCTCGCCAAGCTCACCGCCCCGGAACTTTCCGACGCCGTGGCCGCCCGGGCCCTGGCCGTGTACGCGCCACGGCCCGGCGACCAGATCGTGTCCGGCTGCTCGGGCTGCGTGACCCAGTTGCGCGCCGCCGCCCCCGAGGGCGTCGCCGTCGGGCATTGGCTGGAGCTTGTGGGCTGACGCCGGGCGTCGGCCATGCTATGCCGCCAGCGACGACAGACGCGGGGAGCCGTCCCCCCCGCCTCTCCATCCCCCGGCCAGACCGCGCCCCGCTGGCGCCCCGGCCGGGGACGCATCCGGAAACCCCGCGCGAAGGACATGATCCGTCGCGCGTTCGCTCAAAAGAAGGGACGCGGGAGATTGGCCCCCGTCGGCCGCACGCCCTCCCTCCCGCATCCCCCGCAAAGGAGTCCGCAACATGTTGAAAGCCATTGCCCGAAAAATCATCGGGTCGCGAAACGAACGTTACCTCAAGGGACTGCGCCCCATCGTGGAGGCCATCAACGCCTTCGAGCCCAAGGCCCAGGCCCTTTCCGACGACGCCATGCGCGCCCGCATCGCCGAACTGCGCCAGGAGGTGGCCGCCGGCCAGTCCCTGGACGCCATCCTCCCCGAGGTGTTCGCCCTGGTGCGCGAGGGGTCGGTGCGCTCCCTCGGCATGCGCCACTTCGACGTGCAGCTCGTCGGCGGCATCACCCTGCACCGCGGCAAGATCGCCGAGATGAAGACCGGCGAAGGCAAGACCCTGGTCGCCACCCTGCCCATGGTCCTCAACGCCCTGGCCGGCAAGGGCGCCCACCTCGTCACGGTCAACGACTACCTGGCCAAGCGCGACGCGGCCTGGATGGGCAAGCTCTACAACTTCCTCGGGCTTTCCGTGGGCGTCATCGTCCACGGCCTGGAGGACGCCGAGCGCCAGGCCAACTACGGGGCGGACATCACCTACGGCACCAACAACGAGTTCGGCTTCGACTACCTGCGCGACAACATGAAGTTCTACAAGGAACAGCTCGTGCAGCGCCCCCTGCATTACGCCATCGTCGACGAAGTGGACTCCATCCTCATCGACGAGGCCAGAACGCCGCTGATCATCTCCGGGCAGGCCGAGGATTCCTCCACGCTCTACGCCCGCATCAACGCCTTCATCCCCATGCTGCGCAAGGAGACGGACTTCACCATCGACGAGAAGGCCCGCACCGTGCTCCTGACGGAGGAAGGCGTGGCCCGGATGGAGGGCGTGCTCAAGATCGACAACCTCTACGACGCCGCCAACATCACCTTCCAGCACCACGTGCTCCAGGCCCTCAAGGCCCACCACATCTTCCAGCGCGACGTGGACTACGTGGTCAAGGAGGGACAGGTGATCATCGTCGACGAGTTCACCGGCCGCCTCATGCCCGGCCGGCGCTACTCCGACGGCCTGCACCAGGCCCTCGAGGCCAAGGAGCAGGTGGAGGTGGAGGCCGAGAACCAGACCCTGGCCACCATCACCTTCCAGAACTATTTCCGCATGTACAACAAGCTCTCGGGCATGACCGGCACGGCCGACACCGAGGCCGTGGAATTCCGCGAGATCTACGACCTGGAGGTCATCTCCATCCCCACCCACCGGCCCATGATCCGCAAGGACTTCCCGGACCTGGTCTACAAGACCCAGCGGGAGAAGTTCGAGGCCATCTGCGCCGATGTCCAGGAGCTCCACAAGCGCGGCCAGCCGGTGCTGGTGGGCACGGTCTCCATCGAGAAGTCGGAGCTGCTCTCCGGCCTGCTCAAGAAGGCCGGCGTGCCCCACGACGTCTTGAACGCCAAGAACCACGAGAAGGAAGCCGAGATCGTGGCCATGGCCGGCCACGCCGGCCACGTGACCATCGCCACCAACATGGCCGGCCGCGGCACGGACATCGTGCTCGGACCGGGCGTCACCGAACTCGGGGGCCTGCACATCCTCGGCACCGAACGCCACGAGTCCCGGCGCATCGACAACCAGTTGCGCGGCCGTTCCGGCCGCCAGGGCGACCCGGGATCCTCGCGCTTCTACCTGGCCCTCGACGACGACCTCATGCGCCTTTTCGGCTCCGACCGCCTCAAGGGCCTGATGGACAAGCTCGGCATGGAGGACGGGGAGCCCATCGAGAACCGCATGGTCTCCAAGGCCATCGAGAACGCCCAGAAGCGGGTCGAGGCCCACAACTTCGAGATCCGCAAGCAGCTTTTGGAGTACGACAACGTCATGAACCAGCAGCGCGAGGTCATCTACTCGCGCCGCCGCGAGCTCATGGAGACCACCGAGCCCGAAACCTTCGTCATGGAATCCATCGAGGACATCGTGGACGAAACCTTCGCCCCCCTCGAGGCGGCCAAGGGCACGCCCGACGCCGAGAGCCTGGAGATGGCCCGGGCCCAGATCGAGGACCTGCTCGACCTCAAGATGGACATCGTCTCCGGCGACGAGGCCGAGAAACAGGCCGTGCTCGACACGGCCAAGGGCCGCCAGCAGACCCTGGCCGAGGTGGCCGGGGACCATTACAAGGAAATCGCCCGCTACTTCCTGCTCGACACCCTGGACCGCAACTGGAAGGAGCATCTGCTCTCCATGGACCACCTGCGCGACGGCATCGGCCTTCGCGGCTACGGTCAGAAGGATCCCAAGCAGGAATACAAACGCGAGGGCTTCGAACTCTTCCAGCAGCTCATCTACAGCATGCGCGACGCCGCCATCCGGGCCCTGTCCCGCGTGCAGATCCGCAGCGAGATCCGGGAGCAGGAATACCAGCACAAGGAAGATACGACGAACTTGCAGTATTCCGGCAGCGACGCCGCCGGAGAACACAAGAAGGAGCCCAAGCGCCGGGCCGAGCCCAAGGTGGGCCGCAACGATCCCTGCCCCTGCGGCAGCGGCAAGAAGTACAAGAAGTGCTGCGGCGCCAAGTAGCGCCCCCCCCGCCCCTTGCCCGGAAGGCCATTATTGCTTACCTAAAACGTGGCCGCGCCCCGGGCGGGGGCGTCATCTCCTGTTCACCATCCGGGAAGGGGCGCCGCCCCTTCCCGGTGATTCCGGGGCGGTCCGCAGGCACGCCCCCGCGGTGAGTCATGTTCGTCATTATCGGCATCGTGGTGGTCCTCGGCTGCGTCCTCGGCGGGTTCCTGCTCGAGGGCGGCCACATGGGCGTGCTGTTCCAGCCCATCGAACTGCTCATCATCGGCGGAGCGGCTCTTGGCTCCTTTTTCATATCCGCGCCCAAATCCGTGGTCATCGGCACCCTAAAGCACATGGTCCACGTGTTCACGGCCAGGGAGGCGACCGCCGCCGACTATCAGGACCTGCTGACCCTGCTTTTCGAGTTGATCAACATCGCCCGCCGGGACGGCATCGTGGCCCTGGAACCCCACGTCTCCAAGCCCGAGCAGTCCTCCACCATCAACCGCTATCCCGGCATCGCCAGAAACAAGCAGCTGGCCTACTTCATCTGCGACAACATCAAGGCCCTGCTCTCGGAAGGCATCGACGCCCACCGCTACGACGACCTCATGCGCACGGACATCGCCACCCTCCACCACCACGCCATGATCGCGCCCACGGCCGTGACCAAGGTGGCCGACTCCCTGCCCGGGCTCGGCATCGTGGCGGCGGTGCTCGGCATCGTGCTGACCATGGCCAAGATCAACGAGCCGCCGGAGGTGCTCGGCCACAGCATCGGCGCGGCCCTCGTCGGCACCTTCCTCGGCATCCTGCTGTGCTACGGTTTCATCGGCCCCATGGCCACCAACCTGGAGTACCAGGCCAAGGCCCAGCAGCACATGCTGCACGTGGCCAAGGAGGTGCTCGCCGCCTTCAACTCCGGCTTCTCGCCGATGCTCTCCGTGGAAATGGGGCGGCGGGCCATCCCGGACGACGTGCGACCGTCCATGGAGGACATGGAGGGGGCGCTGCGTGGCAAGAAATAACGACGGCAAGACCGTCGTCATCTACCGCGAATCCGAGGAAGGCCACGGCGGCCACCACGGCGGTTCGTGGAAGGTGGCCTACGCGGATTTCGTCACCGCCCTGATGGCCTTCTTCCTGCTGCTGTGGCTGGTGGTGTCGCTCAAGCCCCAGCGCAAGCAGGAACTGTCGCTGGTGTTCCAGGACAAGAACGTGGCGTCCAAGGAAAAGGTGCAGAACCTGGAAAAGGTGCCGACCTTCATCAGCCCGGACGCCATCAAGGGAAGCCCGGAGTTCAAGCTCTCCCAGGAGAACAAGCTCAAGTACGAGATCGCCCTGCTCATCAAGGAGCTCATCAGCGCCGACCCGGCCGTCAAGAACAATTCCGGCGTGAGCAACGACTCCTCGGGCGTCATGATGCAGATCAACAACTCCGTCATGTTCAAGCCGGGCTCGGCGGAACTCGGCCCCCAGGCGGCCAAGATCCTCGACGGCGTCGCCAACATCCTGCGCAACTTCAAGATCAACCTGACCGTGCGCGGCCACGCCGACGACACCGAAGGCGGCCCCTATCCCTCCAAGTGGGAGCTGTCCGCCGCCCGCGCCGCCGCCGCCACCCGCTATCTGGCCGAAAAGGCCGGCATCCCGTCCACCCGGCTGCGGGCCGTGGGTCTGGCCGACAGCCAGCCCCTGGTGCCCCCCACCTCGGCCGAAAACAAGTCCCGCAACCGGCGCATCGAATTCTTCTACACGAGTCCCGACATGCGCCCGTCCGAACGCTCCCAGGACGGCCCCTAGGGGCGCGCCCCCGAAAACGAC
>CAZNUQ010000071.1:0-14262 GCA_964576235.1 uncultured Desulfovibrio sp. | reverse complement strand
AGGGCCTGCGCTTCGCCATTCGCGAAGGCGGCCGCACCGTCGGCGCGGGCGTCGTGTCGGAGATTGTGGAGTAATATCATGGTTTCCATGCAAAATGATCGCATTCGTATCAAACTGAAGGCTTACGACTACCGCATCCTGGACAAGGCGGTGGCCGAAATCGTGGATACCGCCCGCAACACGGGTGCCGGCGTGGCCGGCCCCATCCCGTTGCCCACGGACATCCACAAGGTGACGGTCAACCGCTCCGTGCACGTGGACAAGAAGTCCCGCGAGCAGTTCGAGATGCGGGTTCACAAACGGCTCTTGGACATTATGGAGCCCACGCAGCAGACCGTGGACGCGCTCGGGAAACTGAGCCTTCCGGCCGGCGTCGACGTGGAAATCAAGCTCTAAGGAAGGGTGGGCATGGCTGCCACGCTTGGAATTCTCGGCCGCAAACTGGGCATGACCCGGATTTTCGGCGACGACGGTTCGATCATTCCGGTCACGGTTATCGAGGCCGGTCCCTGCCCCGTCACCCAGCTCAAGACTGCTGACAAGGACGGGTACAACGCCATGCAGATCGGGTTCGACCAGATCCCGGAACGCAAGGTCAACAAGCCCGAAAAGGGCCACCTGGACAAGGCCGGCCGCGGCTACTACCGGGTGCTCAAGGAAATCCGGCTCGACGGTCCTTCGGCCTTCGAGCAGGGGATGGACGTGACCGTGGACATCTTCGCCCCTGGCGAGACGGTCAAGGTGACGGGCACCTCCATCGGCAAGGGCTTCGCCGGCGTCATGAAACGCTGGAACTTCGCCGGTCTCAAGAAGACCCACGGCACCGAGAAGGCCCACCGTTCCGGCGGCTCCATCGGTAACAACACCGAGCCCGGAAAGGTCATGAAGGGCAAGAAGATGGCCGGCCACATGGGCGCGCGCACCGTGACCATGCTTGGCATCGAGGTTGTCGACGTTCGCCCCGAAATGAACCTGATCCTGGTCAAGGGACAGGTGCCCGGCCCGCGCAACAGCGTGGTCCTGGTGCGCAAGCAGGGATAACGGGGATAACCATGGCTAATGTGAAACTGTACAACCAGGGGCGCCAGGAAATCGGCACCGTCGATCTGGCCCCCGAGGTTTTCGAGGTTGAAGTGCAGCCCGAGTTGCTGCATCTGGTTGTCCGCGCCCAGCTCGCCGCCAAGCGCGCCGGCACCCATTCCGTCAAAACCCGCTCCATGGTCAGTGGCGGCGGCCGCAAGCCCTGGCGCCAGAAGGGCACCGGCCGCGCCCGCGCCGGGTCCACCCGTTCGCCCTTGTGGCGCGGCGGCGCCATCGTGCATGGCCCCGAGCCCCGCGACTACACCTTCAAGGTCAACCGCAAGGTCCGTCAGCTGGCCCTTCGCATGGCCTTGTCGGCCAAGGTCGGCGAGGAGACCCTGGTGCTGGTGGACGGGTTCGCCATCCCCGAGATCAAGACCAAGCTCATGGTCAAGGTCGCCACGGATTTCGGCCTGAAAAAAGCCTTGATTGTTCTGCCTGGTTCGGATAACAATCTCGAGCTTTCGGCACGTAATATCCCCGGCATCAAGGTCGTTCGCGAGGACATGCTCAACGTGTACGACGTGCTCAAGCACGATCACGTGGTCATGGTCAAGGACGCGGCCTTCAAGGTCCAGGAGAGGCTTGGTCATGGAATACGCTAACATTCTGCTTCGGCCGCTGGTTTCCGAAAAGGCCACCATGGTCAAGGACGCCGCCAATCAGGTGGTTTTTTTCGTCCATCCCGAGGCGAACAAGATCGAGATCGCCAAGGCCGTGGAAAAGGCGTTTTCCGTCAAGGTCGAGGGTGTTCGCGTGGTCAAGCGGCGTTCGCTCGCCAGGTCCCGCATGGGCAAGGTGACCGGACGCATCGCCGGCTACAAGAAGGCCTACGTGACGCTGGCCTCGGGCGATAAAATCGAGTTCTTCGAAGGGGTGTAGTCATGTCCATCCGCAAGCTCAAGCCCACGTCGGCCGGCCGCCGGTTCCAGACGGTTTCCACCTTCGAGGAGATCACCCGGACGGAGCCTGAGAAGTCCCTTGTCGAGGGACTTCCCCACGCTTCCGGCCGCAACTGTTACGGCCGTATCACCTCGCGGCGGCGGGGCGGCGGCAACAAGCGCCTGTACCGCGTCATTGACTTCAAGCGCGACAAGTTCGGTGTGCCGGCCAAGGTCTTCTCCGTCGAGTACGACCCCAACCGCAGCGCGCGTATCGCCCTGCTGCACTATGCCGATGGCGAGAAGCGGTACATTTTGGCGCCGGTCGGCATCAATGTCGGGGACATGATCACCGCCGGCGACGGCGCGGATATCAAGCCCGGCAACGCCCTGGCCCTCAAGAAGATTCCCGTCGGCACCCTGCTGCACAACATCGAGCTCAACCCCGGCAAGGGCGGGCAGTTGTGCCGCGCCGCCGGCACCTACGCCCAGCTCGTGGCCAAGGAGGGCAAGTATGCCCTGCTGCGGCTGCCCTCGGGCGAGGTGCGCAACATCCTGGCCGCTTGTCTGGCCACGGTGGGGCAGGTCGGCAATGTGATGCACGAGAACATTTCCATCGGCAAGGCCGGGCGCAATCGCTGGCTCGGCAATCGTCCGAAGGTTCGCGGCGTGGCCATGAACCCTGTCGATCATCCGCTCGGCGGCGGCGAGGGCAAGAGCTCCGGCGGCCGTCATCCGGTCACTCCCTGGGGCAAGCCGACCAAGGGCTACAAGACCCGCAACAAGAAAAAGCCCTCGTCCAAGCTGATCGTCAAGCGGCGCGGACAAAAGTAAGAGGAAACGCCTATGCCTCGGTCGCTCAAGAAAGGCCCGTTCGTGGACGGTCATCTGGAGAAGAAGGTCGCCTATGCCGTGGAGAACAAGGATCGTCGCGTGATCAAGACCTGGTCGCGCCGGTCCATGATCCTTCCGGAGATGGTGGGACTGACGTTTGCCGTGCACAATGGCAAGAAATTCATTCCGGTCTTTGTTTCCGAGAACATGGTCGGCCACAAGCTCGGTGAATTCGCCCCCACGCGGACCTTCCACGGTCATGCCGCGGACAAGAAAAGCAAAGTGAAAAAGTAGTCGGGGACCATTCCCCGTCGGGACAAAGCCATGGAAGCCAAAGCCAAAGCCAAATTCATCCGCGTGTCGCCCCAGAAGGCGAGGCTCGTAGCCGCCAATATCCTTGGCCGTCCGGTCGAGGAGGCCATGAATATACTGAAGTTCACTCCCAAGAAGTCGGCCAAGCTGATCGGCAAGGTGCTGCATTCGGCCGTGGCCAATGCCGAGCAGATCTCCGGGGTGGACATCGACAACCTCACGGTCAAACAGGTGATCGTCAATCCCGGGCCGACCTGGAAGCGCATCATGACGCGCTCCATGGGACGTGCCTTCCGGATCGTCAAGCGCTCGAGCCATATCACCGTCGTCGTGGCCGAGAACTAGGAGCGACACAATGGGCCAGAAAGTACATCCCTACGGATTTCGGCTCGGGTACAACAAGAATTGGCTGTCCCGGTGGTTTTCCAAGAAGGATTATCCCGAGTTCGTTTTCGAGGACAACAAGATTCGCAAGTTCGTCAAAAAGAACCTGTACCACGCCGGCATCTCCAAGATCGAAATCGAACGGGCCGGAGGCAAGATCCGGTTGATCATCCATACCGCGCGTCCCGGCATCGTCATTGGGCGCAAAGGAACGGAGATCGAGAAGGTTCGTGGCGACCTGAAGCAGCACTTCGGCCACGAATTCACTGTTGAGGTCAACGAGATCCGCCGTCCCGAGATCGATTCCCAGCTGGTGGCCGAGAACATCGCCTTGCAGCTCGAGCGCCGCGTGGCCTTCCGCCGGGCCATGAAGCGCACCGTCGGCCTGTCCCGCAAGTTCGGGGCCGAGGGCATCAAGGTTTCCTGTGCCGGCCGCCTGGCCGGTGCGGAAATCGCCCGCTCCGAGTGGTACCGCGACGGCCGGGTGCCCCTGCAGACCCTGCGCGCCGACATCGACTACGGTTACGCCATAGCCAAGACCACCTATGGCGTCATCGGGGTCAAGGTCTGGATTTTCAAAGGCGAGATTTTGGATCATGAGGTGGAAGCGTAATGTTGGCTCCCAAGAAAACCAAATTCCGCAAGATGCAGAAGGGCCGTCTGCGCGGCCCGGCCACCAAGGGCGCGTCCATCGATTTCGGCGAGGTGGGCATCAAGGCGCTTGAGCACGGCAAGCTGACCAGCCAGCAGATTGAGGCCGCCCGTGTGGCCATCATGCGCCACATCAAGCGCGGCGGAAAAGTCTGGATTCGCATCTTCCCGGATCGCGTCCTCACCGCGAAGCCGGCCGAAGTGCGTCAAGGCAAGGGCAAAGGCGCTCCCGTGGGCTGGTTCGCCGCCGTCAAACCCGGCCGGGTCCTCTACGAGATCAAGGGCGTCGATATGGAGACGGCCAAGGAGGCGTTGACCCGCGCCATGCACAAGCTGCCCATCAAGACCAAGATCGTGGCCAAGGAGGGCGTCTAGCCATGAAGACCGCCGAACTGCGCGAACTCGACGCCGAAGCCCTGGTCGCCAAGCTGGGCGAGTCCCGCGAGGAGCTCTTCAAGCTGCGCTTCCAGCACGCCACGGCGCAGCTGGAAAAAACGCACCGCCTGCGTGAGGTCCGCAAGGACATCGCGCGCATTCTGACGGTGCAAAACGAAAAAAAGCGCCAAGCGTAATCGGGGTTCCCCATGGAAGGACAGAAAAGCAACCGCCGGGTTCTCACCGGCGTCGTGGTTTCCGACAAGGCCGACAAGACCATCGTGGTCATGGTCGAAACCTTGGTGCAGCATCCGCTGTTTAAGAAATTCATTCGTCGCCGCAAGAAGTTCATGGCGCATGACCCGCAAAACGAATGCGGCATCGGCGACATGGTCAGCATTATCGAGCATCGTCCGCTGTCTGCCCGCAAACGGTGGCATCTCGTGAAAGTCATGGAAAAAGCGGTCTAGGAGCGCGGTCATGATTCAGGTCGAAACCCAGCTTGACGTGGCGGACAACTCCGGCGCGAAGAAGGTCAGCTGCATCAAGGTGCTCGGTGGCTCGCGCCGCCGTTACGCCACGGTGGGCGACATCATCGTCGTGTCGGTCAAGGACGCCCTGCCCAATTCCAAGGTGAAGAAGGGCGCGGTGATGAAGGCCGTTGTGGTTCGGACGAAAAAGGAAGTGGGGCGCCCCGACGGCTCCTACATCAAGTTCGATACCAACTCCGCCGTATTGTTGTCGAGCCAGCTCGAACCCGTGGGCACCCGTATCTTCGGCCCCGTGGCCAGGGAGCTGCGCCAGAAAAACTTCATGAAAATCGTGTCGCTGGCGCCCGAGGTCCTGTAGGACTTCCGCCCCGCGCCATCGAGGACGCCATGAAAACGTATCGGATTCGCAAAAACGACAAGGTGATGGTCATCACCGGCAAGGACAAGGGCAAGGTGGGCAAAGTGCTCAAGATCCTGCCCAAGAAGAACTCCGTGCTGGTGGAAAAGGTGAACATGGTCAAGCGCCACACCAAGGCCAACCCTTATGCCAAGACGCCGGGTGGCATCATCGAAAAGGAAGCCCCGCTGGACATTTCCAACGTGGCCCTTTTGTGCGACGCCTGCGCCAAGCCCACCAAGGTCGGTTACAAACAAACCGCTGATGGCAAAAAGGTTCGCTTCTGCAAGAAGTGCAACCACGAAATCGCTTGAGTTCAAAAGGAAACGGTATGACCCGCCTGGAACAAATTTATGCCGAGAAGGTAGCCCCGGAACTGAAGAAAGAGTTCGGGTACACTTCCAGCATGCAAATCCCCCGGCTCTCCTTTGTTTCGCTCAACATGGGTTTGGGCGAAGCGAGCTCCAACAACAAGCTCATCGAGGAAGCTGTGGTAGAGTTGACCGCCATCTCTGGACAAAAGGCCGTGGTGACCCGCGCCCGCAAGTCCATTGCCGCGTTCAAACTCCGGGAGGGCATGCCGGTGGGGTGCCGTGTAACTCTTCGTCACCACCGGATGTGGGATTTCCTTGACAAGCTTATGAACTTCGCCCTGCCCCGGGTCCGCGATTTTCGCGGCGTTCCCGATCGCGGGTTCGACGGACGCGGCAATTTCACCCTCGGCGTCCGGGAGCATACGATCTTCCCGGAAATCAACGTGGATCGCGTCGAACACGTCAAGGGCATGAACGTCACCATCGTCACCACGGCACGTACCGACAAGGAAGGCAAGATGTTCCTCGACCTCCTCGGCATGCCGTTTAAAAAGTAAGGAGAACGGTCGTGGCCCGTAAATCTTTGATGGTGAAAGCCCGCCGCAAGCCGAAGTTTTCCACCAGAGCTTATAACCGCTGCCCCATCTGCGGTCGTCCCAGGGCGTATCTGCGCAAATTCGGCGTGTGCCGTATTTGCTTCCGTAACATGTCGCTGACCGGTGAGATGCCCGGCGTGCGCAAGTCGAGCTGGTAGCAAGGAGAAGGACGCCATGTCGGTGACCGACCCCATTTCCGATATGCTGACCCGTATTCGCAACGCCCATGTGGCGCTGCATGCGGATTTGGTCATGCCGGCCTCGAAACTCAAGGCCGCCATTGCCTCCATCCTCAAAGAGGAAGGCTACATCGCCGATTTCGCGGTCAGCGATGCCAACCTGTCGATCAATTTGAAGTACCAGGGCGGCAAGCCCATCATTTCCGGGCTCAAGCGGGTGAGCACCCCCGGCCGCCGGGTGTATGTCGGCGCCGAGGCCATCCCCAAGGTTCAAAACGGTCTGGGCATCAGCATCCTGTCCACTTCCAGGGGTATCCTGGAAGGTGGCAAGGCCCGGGAGCTCAACGTTGGCGGCGAGCTCCTGTGCGAAATCTGGTAAGAAGACAAGCCGCGGAGAAGATGTCATGTCCAGGATAGGCAAACGCGAAATAGAGCTTCCCTCCGGCGTCACCGTCGAGGTGGCTCCCGAGGCGGTGACGGTCAAGGGGCCCAAGGGCCAGTTGGCCACGCCGACCCACCCGAAGATCGTTTATTCGGTCGAGGGGGACAAGGTGCATGTGACCCGGGTGGACGACACCCGTCTGGCCCGCGCCCAGCACGGTCTGCGGCGCACGCTCCTGGCCAACCTGGTCGAGGGTGTGAGCAAGGGCTTTTCCAAAACCCTTGAAGTCATCGGCGTCGGCTACAAGGTGTCCGCCTCCGGCGATACCGTGTCCCTGGCCGTCGGCTTCTCGCATCCGGTCGACTTCAAGCTGCCTGCCGGAATCGAGGCCAAGGTCGAGGGCAACAAGCTGACTCTTTCGGGCATCGACAAGGTGCTTCTGGGAGAGACGGCCGCCTGTATCCGGCGCGTGCGTCCGCCCGAACCGTTCAAGGGCAAGGGCATCAAGTACGAAACCGAAGTCATCCGTCGCAAGGCCGGTAAGTCCGGCGGCAAGAAATAGGGACCGCATATGAAGATGAGCAAGACCCTGGCGCGTGCGCGCCGGAAAGTCCGCATCCGCAAGAAGCTGACCGGTTCCGCCGAGCGTCCCCGCCTGGTCGTGTTCCGGTCCAACCGGCACATCTATGCCCAGGTGATCGACGACCTCACCGGCCAGACCTTGGTGTCTTCCTCGAGCCTCACCCTGTCCAAGGGCGGTGAGCCCCTGAAGGCCGACAAGGAAGCTGCGGCCAAGGTCGGCAAGGATCTGGCCGCCAAGGCCCTCGAACGCAACATCCAGGCCGTGGTCTTCGACCGGAACGGCTACATCTACCACGGCAGGATCAAAGCCCTTGCCGACGGAGCGCGGGATGGCGGCCTCAAATTCTAAACGTGTGAAGGAAGACGGCATGGACCAGCAGTCCGATCTGACCCAGATCGAAAAGATCGTCTACTTGAACCGCGTCGCCAAGGTGGTCAAGGGCGGCCGGCGCTTCAGTTTCAGCGCGCTGGTCGTCGTCGGCGACGGCAAGGGAGCCGTTGGCTATGGCCTCGGCAAGGCCAACGAGGTCCCCGAAGCCATTCGCAAGGCCACGGATCAGGCGCGCAAGGCCATGATTCAGGTCCCCCTGCTGGATGGTACCTTGCCCTATGAAGTCCTTGGCCAGTTCGGTGCCGGAAGGGTCATGCTCAAGCCCGCCTCCAAGGGTACCGGCATCATCGCCGGCGGCCCGGTGCGGGCCATCATGGAGGCTTGTGGCGTCCATGACATCCTGACCAAGGCCATCGGCACCAACAACCCGCACAACGTGTTGCGCGCCACCATGGAAGGCCTGGCGTCGCTGCGCAGCGCCGACGCGGTCGGCTCCATGCGCGGCAAGGCCCTGGTCACCCCGCGCAAATAAGGATGCACGCCATGGCTACCATTACCGTCAAGCTGGCCAAGAGCCGCTACGGCAATACCCCCAAGCAGCGGTCCACCCTGGCGGCTCTTGGGCTGAAGAAAATCCGGCAGGAACGTTCCTTCGAGAAGTCCGACACCGTCGTCGGCATGATCGAGAAGGTCAAGCACCTGGTTGAGGTGACCGAATCATGAAGCTCCACGAGCTCTACCCCTTCCCCGAGGAACGGGTCAATCGCAAGCGGATCGGCCGTGGTCGCGCCAGCGGCCAGGGCTGCACCGCCGGCAAGGGCAACAAGGGACAAAACGCGCGCGCCGGCGTCAGCAAGCGTCCCTGGTTCGAAGGCGGCCAGATGCCCCTGGCCCGCCGCCTTCCCAAGCGCGGCTTCAAGAACTTCGACTTCAAGGTCGTCTATCAGCCCATCAACCTGGGGCGGCTCCTTGCGGCCTTCGAGGGCCGGGATGCCATCACCCTGGATGACATCTACGAGCGCGGCCTGGCCCAGACCGGCGCCCTGGTCAAGATCCTGAGCGACGGCGAGGTTTCCGCGGCCGTGACTGTCGAGGCCCACCGCTTCAGCGCCAAGGCGGCCGACAAGATCACTGCCGCCGGCGGCAAGGCCATCGCCCTTGGCGTTGCCCTCGAAGTCTCCGACGAAACCCCAACCGAATAAACGGAAGTTGCCGTGGCCCTTACCGGAGTCGAAAATCTGGCCCGTCTGCCGGAGCTGAAAAAAAAGCTCCTCTGGACGTTCTTCCTTGTGGCCGTCTACCGCATCGGCGTGCACGTCCCCGTGCCCGGCGTTGACTCGGCCGCCCTGGCAGACTTTTTCGAAAGCGCCAAGAACACCCTGTTTGGCCTTTTCGACATGTTCTCCGGCGGAGGGCTGCGCAACCTTTCCATCTTCGCCCTGGGGATCATGCCGTACATCTCCTCTTCCATCATCATCCAGCTGCTGACGGTCGTCAGCCCCGAGCTGGCCAAGATGCAGAAGGAGGAGGGGGCCGCCGGGCGAAAGAAGATAACCCAATACACCCGCTACGGCACGGTGCTGATCACCCTGATCCAGGGATTCGGCATCGCCGTCGGCCTGGAAAGCATGGCCAGCCCCACAGGCGCCCCCGTTGTTCTGGTGCCCGGCTGGGGCTTCCGCCTCATGACCATCATCACCCTGACCGCCGGCACGATCTTTCTCATGTGGCTCGGCGAGCAGTTGACCGAACGCGGCATTGGCAACGGCATTTCCATGATCATCTATGCCGGTATCGTTGCCGGGTTGCCCCGGGCGGTCATTTCCACCTTCGACCTCGTCAAGGCCGGCGAACTGTCGCTGCTGTTGCTGCTGCTGATCGTGGCCCTGATGCTCGCGGTACTGGCCGCGATCGTCTTCATGGAACGAGGCCAGCGTCGCATACCCATACAGTACGCCAAGCGCATGGTCGGCCGGAAGATGTACGGGGGGCAGTCGACGCATTTGCCCCTGCGGGTCAACACGGCCGGCGTCATTCCGCCGATTTTCGCCTCGTCGATCCTGCTTTTCCCGGCGACTCTCGGCGAGTTTTCCAATGTGCCTTGGCTGAAAACCGTGGCGGCCTTTTTCAGTCCGCAAACGATCACCTACAACGTGATTTTCATCTCGTTGATCGTGTTCTTCTGCTACTTCTATACGGCGATCATTTTCGATCCGTCGGATATCGCTGAAAATATCCGCAAGCAGGGCGGATTTATCCCCGGCATCCGGCCCGGTGCCAAGACGAAGGAATACATCGACAAGGTGCTGACCCGGATCACGCTCTGGGGGTCGATGTATATCTCGGCGGTCTGCGTTTTGCCCATGTTGCTCATCCAGCAGTTCAATGTCCCGTTCTATTTTGGCGGTACATCCCTGCTCATCGTCGTGGGCGTGGCCATGGATTTCATGTCGCAGATCGAGTCGTATTTGATCTCCCGTCAGTATGAAGGTCTCATGCAGAAGGGGAGAATCAAAGGTAGGCAGTAACTTGAAAAAGGTCAGGGGGATTTTCCTCAAAAACGAGCTTGAAATCGCTTCCATGCGTGAGGCCTGCCGCATCGTGGCCATCATCCTGCGGGAGCTCGCCGAAGCGGTCAAACCAGGCGTTACGACCATGGTTTTTGAGGAACTGGCCCGCAAACGGTGTGATGATTTCAAGGTGAAGCCGGCATTCCTCGGCATGTACGGTTTCCCATACGCACTGTGCTGTTCGGTCAACGAGCAGGTGGTCCACGGATTCCCCTCGGATCGAGAGATTCACGAAGGCGACATCGTCAGCTTCGACATGGGGGTCGTGTACAACGGATTCTATGGGGATTCGGCCACGACAGTGCCGGTTGGAACCGTCAACGGGGGAACCGAAACCCTGTTGCGGGTGACGCGGGAATCCCTTGAAGTCGGCATCGCCGAGGCCCGGGTCGGCAACGACCTCTATGACATTTCGCGGGCCGTGCAGAAATATGTTGAAGGTCATGGCCTTAGTGTTGTAAGACGATTTGTTGGTCACGGCATCGGGAGAAAGCTCCACGAAAAGCCCGAGATTCCGAATTTCGAGCCTGCGGACGCCCATCCCATCCCGTTGCAGCAAGGAATGGTTCTGGCCATCGAACCCATGGTGACGGCCGGGGGACCAGATGTCGAGGTCCTGTCCGACAACTGGACGGCCGTGACCCGGGACCGCAGCCTGTCGGCGCATTTCGAGCATACGGTGGCGGTGACCAAGAACGGTCCTCGGATTTTAAGCCTGGCTGACTGACGTGGCCGATGCCTGAGGCACCGGTCGCTTCCTGCGCCAGTCGGAGAAAGTCATGAAAGTGAAACCTTCGGTGAAGAAACTGTGTCCCAAGTGCAAAATCATCCGTCGCCACGGCATCGTGCGGGTGATCTGCGAGAACCCCCGGCACAAGCAGCGCCAGGGATAACGGAGGAGCGTCGTGGCCAGAATCGCGGGAGTCGACCTTCCGAAGAACAAGCGGATGGATATCGCGCTGACCTACATTTACGGTATCGGCCGGACCACGGCCCTGAATATCCTCGAAGCGACCGGCGTCGATTGGACCAAGAAGTCCGACGACCTCTCGTCCGAGGAAGTTAACACCATCCGCAAGGAAATCGAGGCCAATCACAAGGTCGAAGGCGATTTGCGGCGTGATGTGACCGCCAATATCAAGCGCCTGATGGACATCGGCTGCTATCGCGGCCTGCGCCATCGTCGGGGCCTGCCCTGCCGTGGTCAGCGCACCCACACCAACTCGCGTACCCGCAAGGGTCCGCGTCGCGGTGTGATGACCAAGAAGAAGAAGTAACCCTGGCGGCGCGAACCCGTTCGCGCCGGAATAAACCCGGTAAAATACCCTCGACGGGATTTCTGGAGATACGCGTATGGCGAAACCGCGCCGCACCGGCAAAAAGGAACGGAAGAACATTCCCGTGGGCGTTGCCCACATCCAGGCCACGTTCAACAATACCATCGTCACCTTCACCGATCAGAAGGGCAACGTGGTCAGCTGGGCCACCTCCGGTGGGGCCGGCTTCAAGGGGTCGCGCAAGTCCACTCCCTTCGCCGCGCAGGTCGCCGCGGAGAACGCCGCGCGCAAGGCCCAGGAAAACGGCATGCGCACCGTCGGCATCCTGGTCAAGGGTCCGGGTTCCGGACGCGAGGCCGCCATGCGGGCGATCCACAACGCCGGGTTCAAAGTCAGCTACATTCGCGACATCACCCCCATTCCCCACAATGGATGCCGCCCTCCCAAGCGGCGTCGGGTCTAGGTGGCAGTTTCGTGCCGGCGGACAGGTCGCCGGAGGTAACGGTTTGATTCGATAGCCAGGCCTCTGCCCGAGGCCTGGATCGTTATTCGGGAAGCCGCGAGGCCCAAGCCAGCCTGTCTGGCCAACACGTAGAAAAGCGGGACCGGCTGCGCCGGCATCGGCCAGGACAGGCCCGCGGCACATTGAGGAGGATAGACCCTTGGCACGTTATACTGAAGCGAAATGCCGGATTTGCCGCCGGGAAGGGGCCAAGCTGTTTTTGAAGGGCGATCGCTGCTATACCGACAAATGCGCCTACGAGCGTCGCCCCTACGCTCCCGGCCAGCACGGTCGCATCCGCAAAAAGATGAGCGACTACGCCGTGCAGTTGCGCGAGAAGCAGAAGACCCGCCGCATGTACGGCATCCTGGAAGGGCAGTTCCGCGCCTACTTCCAGCGGGCCGACATGAAAAAAGGCGTCACCGGTGAGAACCTGTTGTCGTTCCTGGAGCGTCGCCTGGACAACGTGGTCTACCGCCTGGGATTCGCCAACTCCCGCAACCAGGCCCGGCAGCTCGTGCGGCATGGAATTTTCACCCTCAACGGGCACCGCGTGACCATCCCCTCGCTCCAGGTCAAAGTCGGCGACATCATCGAAGTGCGTGAGCGCAACCGTCAGTCCCCCATCATCCTGGAGGCCCAGCAGGTCATCGCGAGACGCGGCTGCCCCGCCTGGCTCGAAGTGGATGGCGAGAAGCTCAAGGGCAAAGTCAATGCCCTGCCCACCCGCGAGGACGTGCAGTTCCCGATCAACGAGCAGCTCATCGTCGAGCTTTACTCCAAGTAATCGGCAAAGTACGCGCTTTGCATAAGGTGACGCCATGTTGATTCGTAACGGCCAAAGACTCATCAACTCCCGCAACTGGACCGAGCTGGTCAAGCCGGAAAAACTCGAGCGCGATGCCGTCTCCGGCGACACGTTCGGCCGGTTCGTGTGCGAACCCCTGGAACGCGGATTCGGCACGACCCTCGGCAATGCCTTGCGGCGCGTGCTGTTGTCGTCCCTGCAGGGAGCCGCCATCGTCGCCGCCCGCATCGAGGGCGTGCAGCACGAGTTCTCCACCATCCCGGGGGTCATCGAGGACGTGACCGAGGTCATCCTCAACCTCAAGCAGGTCCGTCTGGCCATGACCACCGAGGATCCCCAGCGGCTGACCCTGCTCGCCAACGAAAAGGGCGAGGTTTTGGCCAGCGCCATCCAGGGCAACCAAAACGTCGAAGTCCTGAACGGCGACATTCTCATCGCGACCCTCTCCGAGGATCGCGAGCTGCGCATCGATCTCGAAGTGCGCATGGGCAAGGGCTACGTCCCGGCCGACATGCACGAGGGCCTGGAGTCGGAGATCGGACTGATCCTCCTTGATTCCAGCTTCTCCCCGGTCAAGAAGGTGGCCTACACCATCGAGCAGGCCCGTGTCGGTCAGATGACCAACTACGACAAGCTCATCCTGGAAGTCACCACCGACGGCTCCATCAGCCCCGAAGACGCCATCTCGTACAGCGCCAAGATCCTCAAGGATCAGCTCACGGTCTTCATCAACTTCGACGAGAAGGAATCCGAGGCCGACAAGGCGCGCCGCCGCGACGACATCGAGCTCAATCCCAGTCTCTTCAAGAACATCGACGAGCTTGAGCTTTCCGTTCGCGCCACCAACTGCCTCAAGTCCGCCAACATCCAGACCGTCGGCGAACTGATGCAGAAAACGGAACACGAGATGCTCAAGACCAAGAACTTCGGCAAGAAATCCCTTGAGGAAATCCGCCGGGTGCTTGAGGACATGGGGCTCGAGTTCGGGATGCGCATCGAGAACTTCGAACAAAAATACCAGGAATGGCTGAAGAGGAAGCAGGTCGATGAGACATAGTAAATCCGGACGCAAACTCGGCAGGACCGCCTCCCATCGGAAGGCCATGCTGCGGAATATGGCCCGTTCGCTCCTGATTCACGAGCGCATCCGCACCACGGAGCACAAGGCCAAGGAACTGCGCGGCGTCGTCGAGGAACTGGTGACCCTGGCCAAGACCGACAGCCTGCACACCAGGCGCTTGGCCTACAAGGTGCTCGGCAACCACCAGCTCGTGGCCAGGCTTTTTGGCGAGATCGCGCCCCGCTTTCAGGACCAG
>CAZNUQ010000070.1:5326-14440 GCA_964576235.1 uncultured Desulfovibrio sp. | reverse complement strand
TTGAAATTCAGCTTTTTCTTGAACGCCTCGAGGTTTCGCCGGGCGCGTTCACGGGCGGCGGCGTTGCCCTTGGCCAGGAGGTCCCAGACGAGGTCCGGATCCTTGTCGAAGGCCTTGCGGCGGTCGCGGATGGGCTCCAGGAAGGCGGTCATGGATTCGACGAGCAGCTTCTTGCAGTCGCCGCAGCCCCAGGAGGCGGTGGTGCATCCTTCGACGATCCCGGGCAGGCGGGCCGGATCGGTCAGCAGCTCGTGGTACGGAAAGAGATTGCACTCCTTGGGGTCGCCCGGATCGTTGAGGCGGGCGCGCCGGGCGCAGGTCAGCATGCTCATGACCTTTTTCTTCATGGAGCCGGGCTCCTCGGTCAGTCCGATGGCGTTGCCGTAGCTCTTGCTCATCTTGCGGCCGTCGAGGCCGGGCAGTTTGGCGTCCGGGGTGAGCAGGGCCTGCGGCTCGGGGAAGAAGTTGCCGTAGAGGAAGTTGGCCCGGCGGGCGATTTCCCGGGTCAGTTCCAGGTGCGGCAACTGGTCCTGGCCCACGGGCACGAAACCCGGCTTGTAGATGAGGATGTCCGAGGCCATGAGCACCGGATAGCCGAGGAAACCGTAGGTGGTGAGATCCTTGGCCGCCAGTTCGGTGAGCTGGTCCTTGTAGGTGGGATTGCGTTCCAGCCAGGAAACCGGAGTGACCATGGACAGGAGCAGATGCAGTTCCACGTGCTCCTTGACCTGGGACTGCTGGAACAGCACGCATTTTTCCGGATCGAGTCCGGCGGCCACCCAGTCCTTGACCAGTTCCGGCACGAAGCCCTTGATGCGTTTGGGTTCGGCGTATTCGGTGGTCAGGGCGTGCCAGTCGGCCACGAAGAAAAAGCACTCGTGGGTTTCCTGGAGGTTCACCCAGTTCTTGAGAACCCCGAAATAATGGCCCAGGTGCAGGGGGCCGGTGGGGCGCATGCCGGAGACGATTCGCTTGTTTTCCTTGGGGGTGTTTTCGCTCATGACCGAAGCATCCGTGCAGACGTGAAGGGTAGGGTATGGAAAGGCGGCCCCAGCGGCCGCGATCTACAGCAAGAGTCCCGACAGGAAGATGACCGGCGGCACAAGCAGCTTGCCGAGCACGCCGGTCACGGCCAGGAGCAGGAGCAGGAAAAAGCCCCAGCGGCCGAAGTCGAGGTAGCGCGCGGCGGTCCGCGGCGGCAGGAAGGCGGCCAGCACGTTGCTGCCGTCGAGGGGCGGCACGGGGAGCATGTTGAAGATGCCGAGGGCGATATTGATGGTGACCCCGGCCTCGCACATGTAGAGCAGGGGTTGGAGCACGCTGAAGGCCAGGGTGCCGGCCACGACGCCCGCGCCGACGAACTCGACCCCGCGCGCGGCCAGGGCGGCCAGGACGGCCAGCAGGAAATTCATGGCCGGTCCGGCCAGGGCGACCAGCATCATGCCCCGGACCGGATCACGGAAATAGCGGGGGTTCACGGGCACGGGCTTGGCCCAGCCGATCATGCGCGTCAGCAGGAAGGCCAGGGCGCCGAGAAGGTCGAGGTGCTTCAAGGGGTTGAAGGTCAGACGGCCGGCCAGCCTGGGGGTCGGGTCGCCCAGCCAGTTGGCGGCGTAGCCGTGGGCCACCTCGTGAAAGGTCACGGCCATGAGCACCGGCACGAGGAGCAGCGCGATCTCCTGGAACATTCTTGTCATGTCTGGAAGCATGAGGATGGCGGCTAGCACGAACGCCCCGCCGGGGCAAGGCCTATCGCCCGGGAGGCTTCCGGCCCGAAGCGTGCGGGGCATCGCCCCCCGCGCCCCGGCCTGCCGCAACGGGCCGGCCTTCAGGCCGGCCTTCCCGCGAAGGGCGTTCCAGGACGCAGCCGTCCGGGTGTCGCGAGGCCGGCAGCCGCCGGCGTCCGAGCCGGCTGCTGGGAAGCCGTCTCACGGCGCGCACGCCAGGTACGCGCTTTTGGGATCCGTCCGGACGAATCCCGGGGCGCTCTCTTCCAACAGCGATTTTTCCGAGAACCCGTCGTCACCCCCTCTGGACGCCGGACTAGGCGCTGGCGCTGACGGCCTTTTCCATGGCCAGGGCGACCTTGGCCTTCAACTCCCCGAGGTCCACGGATTTGACCACGTAATAATCCGCCGCGATGGACTTCAGATCATGCTGGAAGCTGTCGTAGGCCGTGCTCAGGATGACCGGCACGCTCTGGTCCCGGCCGCGGATTTCCTGGAGCAGGTCCAGCCCGGAGCGGTTTCCGCCGAGCTTGATGTCGAGGACCACCACGTCGGGGGTCACACGCTCCATCAGATGCAGGATATCCTCCTCGCCGTCCGAGGTGACGACCTGATACCCCTCGCCTTCCAATTCCTCTTGATACAACATCCGAATGTGTTTTTCGTCATCGACGACCAGAATCTTCCCGCTCATGCCCAAACTCCTTGCAGACCTATATACAACAGCGAATGCCCGCAGCATCCGTTTTCATGTTATGCTGAAAAGCACTTCCGGGGTCAACCGTTTTCCAGGCCGGGAACTTGATTCCCCGGGCCCTCCGGGCTACACAGCCGGCCTATGATAACCGTGTCGCTGAGTTCCCGAAACGAACCCCTCGCCTACCCGAAGCTCAAAACCGTCCAACAACTGCTCGAAGACCTGCGCCTGCGGGTCAACGACGCCCTGGTCATCCGGGACGGGGAACTGCTGACCCCGGATCGCCAGTTGCGCGACGGCGACCATCTCACCGTGCGCCTGGTCGTCTCGCGGGGGTAGCGGGCAGCCGGCCCCGCGCGGGGACATGCCGTTCGTCCGGGGCCGGTGGCGGCAAGAAACCGACGACCTCCATAACCCATGAAGCCTTTTTTGGGAACGGCCGGCCCCCCTGGCGAAAGCGGAAGGCCGGCGCCGTTTCCCCTTCCGGGGAGCAGTCTATGAAATGCAAGCGCTGCGGCGCCTTGGCGGCGGTGAAGCTGCCGAGCCATCATGCCGGGTTCTGCCCGGAATGTTTCGAGCTTTTTTTCCGCCGCCAGGTGGAGACGGCCGTGCGGCGCCACGCCATGATACGGCCCGGGGAAAAGGTGCTGGTGGCGGTATCCGGCGGCAAGGACTCCCTGGCGCTCATGCGGGTGCTCTCCGACCTCGGCCACGACGTGACGGGGCTGCACGTGCACCTCGGCATCCCGGAATCCTCCGACCCGGTGTGCGCGAAGACCGAGGCCTATTGCCGGGACAACGGGTTCGCCCTGCACGTGCTGCGCCTGGCCGACCTGGGGCTGGCCATCCCCAGGGTCAAGGCCGCCGTGCACAGGCCCGTGTGCGCCGTGTGCGGCAAGATCAAACGCCACTATTTCAACAGATACGCCTACGAAAACGGATTTACCGCCCTGGCCACGGGGCACAACCTCGACGACGAGGTGGCCCGGCTTTTCGCCAACGTCCTGCGCTGGGACGCCGCCTATCTCGGCGGCCAGGGGCCCGTGCTGCCGGCCGAAGGCAAATTCGCGCGCAAGATCAAGCCGCTTTACCGGCTCACCGAATTCGAGACGGCGGCCTACTGCTTCTTCAAGGGCATCGACCACTGGAAGGCGGCCTGCCCCTACAGCGGCGGGGCCAGCTTCACCGGCCACAAGCGGCTCTTCGCCGACCTGGAGGACCGCAGCCCGGGCCAGAAGGTGGCCTTCTACGAGGCCTTCCTGGATCGGGGCAGGCCGCACTTCGAGGCGACGCAGCGGGACGGCGCGGAGGCCCTGCGCGACTGCGCGACGTGCGGCTATCCGTCGTCGGCCGAAGTCTGCGGGGTGTGCCGGATCCGCGAACTGGTGGAGAAGGCCGGAGCCTAGGGGCGGCCCCGGCCGGAAAGGCGCCGCGGCGGCTACCGGCGCGACAGGACCTGTCCCAGATCCCCGAGGAATTCCCCGAGCATGGCCGGGGTGATGTCGCCCATGTGGCCGATGCGGAAGATGGGACGCCGGCCGGCGGCTTCCAACTGCTCGTTGAGCTTGGCGTAGCCGGGATCGAAGAGGTAGCCGCGCTCCCGCATGGCCTCCTTGACGGCCTTGAGGTCTGCGAAGGTCATGCCCTCGGGCGCCATGGCCGTGGTCACGGTGGGCGACCGGAAGCCCTCGGCCGCGAACAGGTCGTAGCCGGGCTGGGAGGCCACGAAAGCCACTGCCATCTCCCGCATGGCCTCGTGGCGGGCGTACCGGGCCGCGACCCCCTCCTCCTTCACGATGTATTCGAGTTGCAGGAACATCTGGTTGCCAAGCGCCCCGTTGGGCGTTGACTGGGTCTGGAACTTCTCGGCCCGGCCGAGATGGGCCAGGATGTCGGTGGCATGGCCCCTGGCCGTCACGTGGCGGGCCTTGTCGAGAGCCGCCGGGCTCACGAACCCGATGCCGAAGCCGGCATGCAGCCCGAGGGCCTTCTGGGTGGCCGTGCAGTACATGTCGCAGCCCGATTCGGCGATACGGGTCGGCGCGCCGCCGAAAAGGCTCACCCCGTCCACCACGGCCAGGGCCCCGTGGGCCTTGGCCACGCGGCAAAGGGCCGTCACGTCGTTGACCACCCCTGTCGAGGTCTCGTTGTGGGTGATGGCCACCACCGCCGGCCTGTGGGCGGCGACCGCGGCCTCCAGGGCCTCGGGGGTCAGCCCCCGGCCCGGCTCGATGGCGAGCAGCGCGGCCTTTTTGCCGTTTTCGAGCGACATCTTGTGCCACATGTCGCCGAAGGCCCCGACCGAGGCGTGGAGCACGGTCTCCCCGTCGGCCACGAGGGAGCGGATGGCCGCCTCCATGGCCGTGGAACCGGACCCCAGGAACAGGATGGTCCGGTAGCCGTCGGGAAGGGCGGCGATGATCCCCAGGTTCCCGAAGATGGACTTGTAACGCTTGGCGTTCTCGGCATCGCGGTGGCCGAATTCGGGCCAGGCCCCGGCCGCGCGCACCTCGGGCCGGATGTAGGTCGGCCCGGTGATGAAAAGCTTGAGATCGGAAAACGGTGCGTCTGACATCTGGCGATTCTCCCTGTTGCGATAGGCGGCGCAGCCTACGCCAAAACCGGGGACCGATCAATCGGCCGCCGGCGGGACGCCATGGCGGGCATGGAACCTGCACGACGGACGGGGAGCCGGCAAATCCGTCCGGCCCGGGAGATGCCGTCATGCCGCGATTTTTCGTCCTTCTCGCCGTGCTGTGCGTCACGGCCTGCGCCCCGGTCGCCAACGGCGAACTGGAGCGCCTTTACAACAGGGAAAACAACGACCGGCTGACCCAGATCGAGGGTCGGCAGGATTTTCGGACCTTCCGGCAAAAGACGCCGTCGTTTTTGCTCTTCTAGCGTGGCATCCGGGACGGATCGGCCCGGAGGGGCGGAGAAGGCAAGGCCGGCGCGCCTCCGTTTGGCCGGAAGGACGCCTGGCGTCCTCCCGGGCCACGGACAGGCAGCGCACCGGGCGCGCCGTGGAGATGTCGCGGGATCGACGACGGGGCGTGGTCAGGGGGCGGGCTTGTCCGCCGTGTCCGGGGCGTCGGTCCCGGAGTCCGTGTCGTCGTTGTCGGCCCCGGACGGTCCGGCCGGATAGACGATTTCGCCCGTGGCCTCGTCGTAGAAGGGACCCTCCTCGACCTCCGGGCGCTGGGACTTGCGTTGCAGTTTTTCTTCCTTCTTTTTCTTTTTGGCCAGTTCCTTGGAACGTTTGGCGAATGTATAGGCGTTTTTGGCCACTTGTCCTCCATTGCGGCGGGTTGCGAACGAAAGGGCCCGGGAAAAGGACCGGCGGGACACCGGCCCCGAACACCGGGGCCATGACGGAAAAAGCGACTCGATTTCACGATAGCCGATTTCCGCCTCGCGGGGAAGGGGAATCGGCCGGACCACGTCGGAAGGGATCCCGCGTCCGCCGTCGCCCGGCCCAAAGCGGCGCCAGCAGGGCCGTCGCCGGCACCAGCGGCCACAGATGCCCCGCAGCCAGGTTCCAGTCGGCCCAAAGCGCCTCCCAGGACGCCCCGAAAAGATAGTGCCCGGCAAGGAACTCGAAGGCCAGCGTCGGGACGCACCAGCACACGCCGACGACAAGCCGGGTCGCTGGCGGCGCGGGATGGCGGCGGACCAGGCGGACGGCGAGCAGGACGATGACGGCGCAAAGGAGCAGGGTTCCGGCCGCCCGGGCCGGAAGCTCGCCGATACGCGGCGCCAGGAGGCCCTGGCGCAGGCTGCCGAGGCCCACGGCCGCCGCCAGCATCGCCAGCCAGGAAACCGCGACCTCTCCGGCCAGGTGTCGCGACAGACCCCTCTTTTTCGTCATTCCGGGAACCGGCTTGATTTGTTCCACATCGGCATGGAAAGGCGTGCGATGATTTTTCTTTTTGGGCGGCACGGCTTGTAATATCCGGCAAAAGCATGCATACCGTCATGTAGTCCCAGAAACCGTCAACCCCGAGGGAGGGCCTATGTCGCGCAGCATCCTCATTGCCATTGTCGCAGGTGCGTTGCTCCTTTGCTCCACGGCGGCATTCGCCAAGAAAAAAGCCGCCGCCGTCGACGCGATCAGCGCGGAATACGCCAAGGGCGTGCAGTACGTCAACGAACGCCATTGGAACGACGGCATCGCCACCCTGACCAAGGTGATCGACAATCCGGAAACGCCCAAGGACATCGTGCCGTTCGCCCTGACCAACAGAGGGACCGCCTACGCCAACAAGAAAATGACGGCCGAAGCGCTGGCGGATCTCGGCAAGGCCATCGAGCTCAAACCGGATTACACGGCGGCCTATTACGACAGGGCCCGCATCCTGGCCATGCAGAACAAGCACGCCGAGGCCGTGGCCGACCTGACCAAGGCCATCGAACTGAGCAAGGCCGGCAAGCCCCAGGCCGTGTATTTCAAGAACCGGGGCCTGAGCTACGGGGCCATGACCAAGCTCGACGAGGCCAAGGCGGATTTCAAGAAGGCCAAGGAGCTCGATCCCAAGATCAAGATCCCGCCGCACTACAAGCCCCTGCTCCAGTAGTCCGTCGCCAGCCCGCCGGCGGAAGGGCCTCCGCGCGGGGCCTTTCCGCCGTTCCAGCCTGTCCGCGCCCTTTCGCCGGGCAAACGCCCGGCCCGCCACCTCAGCCGCGCCCCGGCACCACCCGGCGCAGGGCATCCTCCAGTTCGGCAATGTCCACGGGTTTGCTCACGTAGTCGTCCATGCCGGCGGCGAGCAGCTTTTCGCGGTCTCCGGCCATGGCATAGGCGGTCATGGCGATGATGGGGACGCGGGCCTTGCCGGCGAAGGCCGCATCGGTCCGGATGGTCCGGGTGGCGGCCAGGCCGTCCATGACCGGCATCTGCACGTCCATGAGGATGCAGTCGTAGTCCTTCTTGGCCAGCAGGGACAGGGCCTTTGCCCCGTCCTCGGCCATGTCCACGGCATGGCCGGCCTTTTCGAGCATCCTGGCGAAGGACAGGAGGTTGACGGCGTCGTCCTCGGCCAGCAGCAGGCGCAGGCCCGGCGCCTCCTTCGAACGGCCCCTTGGAAGGGACGTCTCCGGAGCCTCGGAGGGCACGCGGCCAACCGGCAGGGAAACGTACATGGTCGTGCCCCGGCCCTCCTCGCTGTCCACGGCGATCTCCCCGCCGAGCAGCCGCACCAGCCGGCGCACGATGGCAAGCCCCAGGCCGGCGCCGCCGAAACGGCGCGAAGAAGCCTGCTCGACCTGGCCGAACGGCTCGAAGATCGCATCGAGCTTGTCGTCGGGAATGCCCACGCCCGTGTCGGCCACGGTGAGGAGCATCCGGGAGCCGGCATCGAACCGTGAGGAGGCCGGCCCCATGTCCAGGGAGACGGTTCCGCGATCCGTGAACTTGACCGCGTTGCCGACGAGATTGAAAAGGATCTGGCGCAGCCTGGCCTCGTCGGCCAGGAAGCTATCAGGCAATCCCGGATCGATGGAAACGGACAAGGAAAGCCCCTTTTCCCGGGCCGGCACGGCGAAGAGGTCGATGACCGCCCCCCGCAGGTCGGCCGCCCGGCAGGGTGCCTGACGAATGGCAAGCCGTCCGGATTCGACCATCGACAGGTCGAGGATGTCGGAAAGCAGCCGGGTGAGCCGCTTCGAGGAGCGGATGGCGTTGTCCACGTATTCCACCTGCTCGTTGTCGAGGGAGGTCGTGAGCAGGAGTTGAAGCATGCCGAGCACGCCGTTTAAAGGCGTCCGGATCTCGTGGCTCATGTTGGCCAGGAATTCGGATTTGGCGCGGCTTGCCGTCTCGGCGGCCTGCTTGGCGGCAACCAGCCTCCGTTCCGCCCGCAGCCGTTCGATGATCTGGCCGCAGGCCTCGGCCAGGGGCCGGAGGGCCTCGACCAGGGCCGCGTCGTAGCCGCCCTCCCGGTCGCTCAGGACGATGCCCCCCACGCATTCCCTGCCGTGGCACAAGGGGATGCCCAGAAGCGCCGAGACCGGGGGGAAGCCCCTGGGCAACCGGCCCGGGAGGCCCGGATCCGCCGCCGGGGTGTTGACGATGACCGCCTCCCCGGCCGCGTCGCCGAACGCGAAAGGCGCTTCGCCGCCTTCCGGCGTTTTCTCCGGGGGCTCGGCGTCAGGCATCTCCTCCAGCCCCGACTGGGCCAGAAAGCGCTGGTTCGGCCGTCCCCGGGCGTCCGGCCGCGATTCGGCGACATATCCGTGGTGGCTGCCGCTGAGGCCAAGCAGCGCCTCGAGCGCCTTGCCGAAGACCGCCTCCGGACATTCCCCCGCGACATAAGCGTCGCGCACCCGGGCAACGGCGTCGGCGACCTCGGCGCGACAGCGTTCCTCCTCGGCGACCCGCTTGCGGTCGGAAATGTCCCGCGTGAAGACCAGGCTCCCCGGTATGCCCTGGAACTCGAACGGGGAGGCCATGGCCTCCACGGGAACGCTCGTCCCGTCCTGGCGCAAATAGACGACTTCCACGCGGGGCAGGGGGATTCGCTCCTCGTTGAAAATCCGTATGCGTTCCCGTATGCTCTCCCGGTAATCCGGATGTATGTGCGAGACGATATCGCGGCCGAGCAGTTCTTCGGCCGTTTCGGCCCCGAAAAGCCGCACCGCCGCCGGATTGAGATAGGCGAAACAGCCCCTGGACTGGATGATGATGGCGTCCGG
>CAZNUQ010000070.1:0-5226 GCA_964576235.1 uncultured Desulfovibrio sp. | reverse complement strand
CAGGCCGCCGGCGGCGCGGATCGCGCGCAGCCCCGCGACGCCGTCGGGGCCGTCGCCGGCGAGAAGCACCCCCACCGCCGCATCCCCCCGCTCCCGGGCCAGGGATTCCATGAACCGGTCGATGGGCCGGACCGACGGCGCGGGGGACCCTTCGTCGAGTCGCAGACGCCCCTCCTCCATGACCGCGCCGCGCCCCGGGGGAGGCGCGAACACCACCCCGGCGGCCGGCGCGTCGTCTCCGGAGAGCTCCCGGACCGGCAGAAGGGAGGGGGCGCCCATCGCCCCGGCAGGCAGGCGCGCGACATCCGGCGCGTCCTGGCCGACGACGACCAGCGCGGCCTCGAAACCGGCGGGAATGTTTCCGAGCAGTTCGGCCAGGGCGGGCTGCCCGCCGGCCGGGACCCCGATTGCCACCACGGGCAACGGAGGACGGGGGGCGTCACGGGAAGACGGCGGGACGGAAAGGATGTGCTCCATCGGGCGCTCCTGCGGGCGGGCAGGAGGCAGACCCGCCGACCGCGCCCGGGACGTTCCGGCAACCGGCGCGTCGACGCCCGGCCGGAATTCGCCTTTCGCCAGAGGGTACCATGCACGGGGCGCCGTGGGCAACCCGAAGTTGGATTCGTCCCGCGCCGTCCGGCAAAGGAAGCCCCCCGAACGACGGGGAGCCGCACGAGGGAAGACCGAAAGACGGCCTCAGACCAGTCCGCACTCCCGGAGCAGGCCCGAAAGCACCTTGTCGCTGTCGAAATAGGTTTCCGCCATTGCGCGGGCGGCATTGCCCGCCCGGAGCGGATCGGCCTCGATCGTCCGGATGGCCCGGCAGGCCCCGTCGGGATCTTCGAAGGGGAAAAGGCCTTCCCCCACGGGCAGGTAGCGGCCGAACCCGGTGTCCTCCACCACGGCGGGCCGGCCGGCGGCCAGGAACGTGGCCGTGCGATCCGAGAACCAGCCGCTTTTGAGCACCACGTTCTGGTCCTTGGCGATGGAAAACTCCCCGCGCGCGCCCCGGATGTACTCCCGATAGCCATCGAGGTCCCGGGAAAGCGAAAGCGCGTCGCGCACCCGCCAGCCGGCCGCGGCGAACCGCCCGGCGTCCTCCCCCATGCCGCTCATGGCCATGCCGAGCGGCACGTCGGGCATTCTGGAAGGCAGGTCGCGGATGGCCTCGTACTTGACGTTCTTGCGCCAGGAGAGCCTCCTGCCGGCCACCTCCACGTCCCGGTCCTTGGCCTCCCAGGTGCCGATGGTGGTGTAATCCCCACCCGGGCCCTCCCCGCGCGGCCACAGGTCGAGGACCACCGGAGGCAGGAGAGGCTTCCAGGCCAAGCCGGAAAGCGGCACCTCGGTGTCCCCGGCCGGGAGGTTGTACCCGTAGGTGAAGCAGTGGTCGTGGGCCGTGTAGTAGTCCCGGGTCCAGGAATCGTTGGCCACCTTGACCTGGGTGAAGACCGGGTCCGTGTCGATGATGGCCTTGACCGGCGCCTGCCGGTACTCGTCGCGAAGAGGCAGCACGCCGGAGATGTTCAGGAAGAAATCGGCGCTGGCCAGCCGGCGGTCGAGTTCTTCCCGCTCCATGCCGTAGACGCGGCCCTCGATCTCGCTGACGTAGGCCCAGCGCCCGGCCAGGCCGTGACGCCGGAAAAGGCCGTCCAGGGCGGCGCGGCCGCGACCGGAGTCGGCGACATTGTATCCGAGCACCGGATCGAAGGGATAGGCCCAGTCGGAGGTGTCTTCCAGGAACAGGACGTCGTGCCCCAGCCGGGAAAGCCCGAGGGCGAAATGCAGCATCATCCACAACTGGCCGCCGAGGGGGAAGCCCACGGCGAAGCCCGCGACCACGATCCGAAGCGACTGTTTCATGCCCCCCTCTTTCCTACCGCCCGTTGCCGCCCTTGCTCTCGACCCAGGCCTTGACGCCCTGGTCGACGGTGACCACGGGAATCTTATTCTTCTTCAGGTATTCTGAAAGGTTGGCCAGTTTGCCGGCGTCCCAGGGCTCCCAGCCCAGTTCCGAGCCGACGCCGTGCATGCAAAAAATCACCCACCCGTTCTCCCGCACGGCATGCTGCCGGACAAGGCCGATGATGGCTTCGGCGGAATCGTTGGTGTGCACCACAAACCGCTTGAGCCAGTACCGGTCGGTGGCGCCCCGGCGGTTGTAGCTGTCCCCGCCGTTGGCGACCTGGGCGTAAAACCGCCTGGAAAGCTGGCTCATCTCCGGCGTCCAGTAGTTGTGGGGGGTGATGTAGGTGGTGACGCGGAAGCCCATGGCGGCGAGCTCGTCCCTGGAGGCTTCCAGTTCCCGCTCGTAGGAGATGGCCCTGATGCTCTGTCGCGACACGACGTCCGGGGCGAAGGGATGGACGATGACCTCGCCGATGAGTTCGTCGAAATAGTAGGTTCCGGGTTCGGCCTCGACGGTCTGGCCGGTGGCGCGCTCCCGCAGCAGACGGTTCCCCTCCATGAGCCCGGCCAATTCCTCGAACCGGTACTTGGCCTCGAACAGCGCCGGCCTTCCGGCGACGGGGCGCAGGTCCAGGCACCGCTCCTCGGAGTAGTATTTGGGAATGTCGACCGGGCGCTTGTGGGTGAGGCTGTGGGAGGCCACCTCCCAGCCGGCGTCCTGCAGCTCCATCACTTCCTTTTCGGACATGAAATCCGGATCGCCGGAATCCACCCGGTTGGCGATGATGCCCACCGTGGCCGGCAGTCCGTAGTAATCCAGCACGGGAAAGGCATATTGATGGACGCTTTTGAGGCCGTCATCGAAGACCAGGGAAACCATGCCGGCCTGTCCGACTCCGGAAAAAAACTGTGAAAATGTCAAAAAGACAAAAAAAACGGCAGAAAAACAAAGGCGATTCGTCATGATATGTCCATCAGGCATACGGCGAGGCTGGCCATTGGTTGGAGCGACACTGAAAGTACGGTAAAAACCCCAAAAGTCAATGTCCGCCGGGTCGCGGCCCCGGTCGGACGCAGAGACCCAAGCCCCCTGGCGGCATGGCCGCCGGGGAGACGCTTTGACGGCCGGGGAAAAACTGATATGTGGGCTTGCGCCCAAGACGTTTGCCGCCTCGGCGCGTCCATATCCGAGGGAGTTCCCATGCGCAAAACCGTCATGCGTTCTTGCGTCCTGTGTGTCGCCCTGTTGCTGACCGCCGCGCCGGGGGCCATGGGCGCCTCCAAACATTTCCGCGCGTCCTACGAGCATTTCAACAACTACACCGGCAAGGCAGCCGATCTCTACTTCAAGACCGAACATCCCAACGAAAAAAACATCCTGTCCCATCTGACCGCCATGTCGGCCATCTACGCCGAGAAGGCCCACGCCGTCATGAACATGGCCGATGTCTCCGAACACATGGTGGCCAAACGCGACAAGGTCTACGTGCTGGAACGCCTGCGCGACCTCAAGCGCATGGTGCTGGCGAGCCTTCCCCAGGACATCAAGCTCCTGTCCGATCTGGTGGAAAGCCAGGGCAACGAAGGCATCCGGGAACTCGGCAACCAGGTCGTCAACGAGCTGCGGGTCTTCGAGCGCAACACCGAGAACCTCTAGCCCGGCGCCGGGCAACGCTCCGGCGGCCTACTCCGTTCCCGGGGAGGGAGCGGCCGCGTCGCGCCGCGGCAGGGGCTGCGCCGGGAAAAGCGCGGTCATCTCCGTGACCGCGTCCCCCCGCGCCTTGACCGGGCCGACGGTCCCGTCGAGGACGTGCCCGCCCCTGGTCCCGTCGCTGCTCATAAAATGGAAATGCCATCCCGGGGGAGAAAGCGCCGGCACCCCCGGCGGCGTGTAAAACCCCACCATGCTGCCCTGGACGTTTTCCAGGGGAAACACCTTCTGCTCCTTGAGGGCCTCGGCCAGGGGAGGCCAGGGCGCGGCCTGGGCGGCCACGCTGCGCACCGAGAGGGCCCGGAAAAGCCCGTCCACACGCACGGCGTAAAAGCTGTCCGGATCGGGCAGGCGTCCGGCCAGGGCGGCCTTGAGGCCGTCGAGGGTCAGGTCGTCGTGCCGTCCGAGATCGAGGCTTCCGGCAAAAAAGACCACCTGGGCGAAGGGGGTCGTCTCGCCGCCGCCGACGCGGCGCACGGTCCCGTCGGCCCGGGCCTGGAGGAACACGCCGTCGAGAACCACCATCTCGCCGTCGAGGCCGGAAAGCGTGCCCAGGCCGAAATCGCCGTGGCGGGCCAGGTCCGCCACGTTCGCCCGTCCGGCGTAGCACCCGGCGGAAAGGGCCTGGATGGTGGAAACCTGGTACAGGCGCGCGGCCACGGCGTGCGCGGCCACGGCCAGCGACAACGCCACGGCCAGGGCCGCGCCGCGTCCGACGCGGGAAAAAACGCTCATGGGGACCTCCTGGATCAGTCGGCGTCCGGCGCGGCACCCTCGACGGGTTCGGGCTCCCCGGCCAGGAAACGCCGCACCACGGGATCGTCGGAAGCGGTGATGGCCTCGGGCGGCCCCTGCCACACGATGCGGCCGCCGTCGAGCATGGCCACGTGTCCGGCCACGCCGAAGACATCCGGGATGTCGTGGCTGACGAGCACGGCCGTGAAGCCGAACTGGCGGCGCGAGTTGTCGATGAGCGAAAGGACCGAGGCCTTGCGGATGGGATCGAGGCCGGTGGTCGGCTCGTCGAAGAGCACCAGCCTCGGTTCGGTGACGAGCGCCCGGGCCAGGGCCACGCGCTTTTGCATGCCCCCGGAAATCTGGGAAGGGTACTTGGCCAGGACGCCGGCCAGTTCCAGGCGCCCGGCCATGGCCTCCACCCGGGCGGCCACCGTCCGCTCGGGCAGGCGTTCCGTCTCCCGAAGCGGCAGGGCGATGTTGTCGAAGACGTTCATGGAATCGAACAGCGCCATGTTCTGGAACATGTAGCTCAGGTGACGGCGGAAGGCCCGGCGTTCGGTCCGGGACATGGCGGAGAGGGATTCGCCCTGAAAAAGGATCTCGCCGCCGTCCTTCTCCAGAAGCCCGATGATGTGCTTGAGCAAAACGCTCTTGCCCTCGCCGGATTTCCCGATGACGGCCGTCACCACGCCCTCGGGCACGATCATGTCCACACCGCGCAGGATCTCCTGCCCCTGGAAGGCCTTTTTCAGGCCGCGGATCTCGATCATTGGCTTGTTCATATGGCGCGGGACGCCCCCTTGCGACGGGCCGGCACACTCTGACCGCATTCGCGGCCAAAGGCAAGGACCGGGCCCGGACACGGCCGC
>CAZNUQ010000069.1:2963-14592 GCA_964576235.1 uncultured Desulfovibrio sp. | reverse complement strand
CGCGCCGGCGGCCTCAGGCGTTGAGCTTTTGCAGCACCCAGGCCATGTTCCGGCCCAGATTCCCCATGGTCAGCATGCCTTCGTCGTCCTTCTCCACGTCCCCGGGCTTGAGGCCCTGGCCAAGGTTCCAGTAGCTCGACCCGGGCACCACCATCTGGTTGATGAAGTAGAAATGGTTGATGGAGTTGAAGACGTGAATGGCCCCGCCGCGCCGCACGGCCACGACCGCCGCGCCCACCTTGCGGGCGAACAGGGAATCGTTGGCCAGGGCCACCATCCCGGCCCGGTCGATGATGGACTTGATGTTGCTCGACACGTTGGCGAAATAGGTGGGGGATCCGATGAGCATGCCGTCGGCCGCCGCCATCCTGTCGACGATGTCGTTGAGCATGTCGTTTTTGACCGCGCAGTGGCCGTTTTTTTTCTCCCAGCACTTCATGCAGGCGATGCAGCCGTGGATGGTCTTGCCGTGCAGCTGGAGCAATTCGGTTTCGATGCCCGCGGCCTCGATGGGCGCCAGGGCGGCCCGGAGCATGATGGCGGTGTTGCCGTCCTTCCGCGCGCTGCCGTTGATGGCCAGAACCTTCATTGCGCTTCCCCCTTTTTATAGGCCTTGCCCACGCTCCAGGCCCCGGCCACGGATTCCCCCAGGGTCCAGTAGCGGTTGTCCGGCATGGTGAGCAAAAGCGGTCTGTATTTTTCCACGTCCGGCCTGCCGTCGGTGAGGATCTCCCCGTCGGCCCAGCCGGCGACGATTTCGCCGATGTAAAAGGCGTTGGAGGGCAGCTCCACCACCTGGAAAAGGCGCAGCTCCAGGCAAAGCGGACATTCGCGGATCATGGGCGCGGTTTCCAGTGCGCCGTAGAACACGTCGAACAGCAGGGACTTGTCGGCCTCGCGCCCCGAAACGAGGCCGCAATAATCCGTCTTGGCCACCAGATCGGGGCCGGGCAGGCACACGGAGAAGGTCCCCGCCTCCCGGATGCCCTGCCCCGTCCACTGCCGATGGTTGATGGACACGCCGAGCAGCGGGGGCTTGTAGCCCACCCGCGTCACCCAGGCGGCGGCCATGAAGTTCGCCCGCCCCGCGACCGTGGCCCCCACCAGGGTCACGGGCATGGGCGGCAGCAATGCCGGATCGAGACGGACCTTGTCGTTCATTTGACCTCCTTGCCGATGGAAAAGCCCAGGCCCAGGCTCGGGCCGAGGCCGAAGTAGCGGCGGTCCTCCGGGGCGAAGACGATGGGCCGGATGCGGGAGGGATCGGGCTTGCCGTCCGCCACGACCGACACCTCGACCTTCACGTCCATGATCTCGCCGACGAACATGGTATGCACGCCGAGGTCGAGCGCCTGGACGACCCGGCATTCCAGCACCAGCGGACATTCGGCCACGTAGGGCGCGTCCACCAGATCGCTCCGGACCGGCGTGAAGCCGCAGGCCGCGAACTTGTCATGGTCGCGGCCGGACACGATGCCGCAGTAATCGACCTTGGCCACGTCGGCCTCGGAGGCGATGCTGACCGTGTAGGCCCCCCGCTCCACGATGGCGGCGTAGGAATGGCGGTGCTTCTGGAGCGACACCGTGAGGCACGGCGGCTTGGAGCAGCAGATCCCGCCCCAGGCGGCGGTCATGAGGTTGGGCTTGCCGGCGGCGTCGTAGGTGCCGACGAGCCAGGCCGGGGTCGGCAGGGCCATGGTCTTGGGTCCGATGGAAACCTTCATGCTCGTACGTCCTTTCCGGTTGGAAAACGAAGGGGGAAGGCCGGCGCCCCGGGCGCCGGCTACCAGACGTTGCGGTGGATGCGCTCGGGCTTGAACCGGTCGACGCGCTTGAACTCCTGGGCGGGGTGGCCAAGCGCCACCAGGGCGTGGGCCAGCACCCCGTCGGGGAGCCCGAGCAGCCGGGCCAACCCTTCCATGCGCTCGGTTCGGGGATAGATGCCGCACCAGACCGTGCCGAGTCCCAGCCCCCGGGCGGCCAGCATCAGGTTTTGCACCGCGGCGGAGCAGTCGAGGGTCCAGTAGCCGAACCCCGGGAATTTCTCCAAGGCGAGCTCCGCCGCCACGGCGACGGCCAGCGGCGCCTGACGGCACATGGCGGCGTGGGGGTGGATGTCCGGGATGGCGTCGAGAACGGCCCGGTCGTCGATGACCACGAAATGCCAGGGCTGGGCGTTGCCCGCGCTCGGCGCGGCCATGGCCGCCCGCAGCACCTCGGTCAGCGCCGCCTCGTCGACGGGTTCGTCCGTGAACGCCCGGATGCTGCGCCGGGTATGAATGGCTTCGAAGAGATCCATGCGGCCTCCTTTCCTGGTTTCCTCTTTACGGTTGAAGCGAATCGTGCCAGTATGCCTGGAAAAAGCAAGTAGGCACGAAAAAGTTTTGTAGTATCTTTTTGGATACCGTGCAGGAGGACGAGCAATGGCGGAATCCGGGACCCCGGCCGGGCGCAAGCGGTGCCTGGGCAAGGAATATTCGTGCAGCATGGAGTTGTCGCTGGCGGTCATCGGCGGCAAGTGGAAGCCGCTGATCCTGTGGCACCTGCGGGGCGGGGAGACGCTGCGTTTCTCGGCCCTGCGCCGGGCCATGCCGGTGATCACCCAGAAGATGCTCACCCAGCAACTGCGGGAACTGGAATCCGACGGCCTCGTTTCCCGCACGGTCCACGCCGAGGTGCCGCCGCGGGTGGAATACGCCCTGACCGACCTCGGCCGGGGCATCATCCCCATCCTGGAATCCCTGTGCCGGTTCGGCCGGGAATTCGAGGCCCGCTTCGGCGTCGAGGAGGCCGGCCAGGACCAGGGCCGGACCGGCCAGGCGCCGGAGCAGGCCGGGTCCGTGTGAGGCCGCGGACCGGAGAAGGCGGGCGCCAAGCCCCGGCCGGTCCGGGCCGGGGCGACAAAAAAAACCGATGCGGCCGGAGCCGGATCGGTTTTTTTGTCGCCGCGGGACGGCGCGACAGGGAGACGGCGGGGCTGGTCCGCCAAAGTCCTGGGTTTGGGGTCCGTGAAAGGCGGCGGGTTCGCGGCCGCCGCCGGCTTTGGATCGGGAGGACCATCCGGCCATGGCGCGTGTTGGCGTCGCGCCGGCCGGGCCGTCCCGCCGCCCCGCTGTCGCGTCGTCCCGTTTTCCCGCCCCGGGGAGCCCCGGGGGCTTCCCTCCGGCGCGGAAATCGGGTAGGGATAAAGCGTCACCGACGACTTGCGCTTTTTTTCACAAAACCTCGTTTCTGGCAAGTCGCCCCGCCTTCGCAACCCGTTGGAATTCCTCGGACCGAAAATTTATTTTTCGCCACCTTCCCGCTTCCCGATTTTCCCCGGCCGCCCGGCGTTCCCCGCCGGGGGCGGCGCGCTTCCCGCCGCCCGGCAAGGCGCACCCAGGCTCATGGAGGCGGGGCGATGGTCACCAGCACCCGCATGTCGGTCGCGGCCCGGATGCCGTGGGGCACGGCGATGGGACAGACCAGCACGTCGCCGGCCCGGGCCGGGATGGAGGTTTCGTCGGCGCCGAGGAACTCCCCCTCGCCCTCGAGGACCGCGATGGTCAGCTCGCCGTCCACGTCGTGGCTGTGCACGGGCAGGCTCTGGCCGGCCCGGAAGTTGAAGTTGACGACCCGGAAGTTGGGCGAGTCGTGGACCCACAACATGCCGTAGCCGGTGTCCTTAAACGGCCCTTCCTCGAATATGTTCAGCTTCTTCATGGCCTTCGCCTTTCCCTCGCGGGAGCTGGCCGGAGCGTGGCGCCCCGGCTGTTGCACAAGGACGGCGCAGCGCCGCCGCCCCTCAGTCCGCCATGGCAAGCGGCGCGTTCAAAACGGGCACCGGCCGCATCGCGGCGATTTCGCCGCGCCGGGTGACCACCACCTGGGTGACCGGGACGCTTTTCCCGGAGGCGGCCACCGCCAGAGCGGCGATGCGGGACATGCCGGCGCAGCAGGGCACCTCCATCTGGACGACGGTGACGTCGGCGATGTCGTTTTCCCGCACGATGGCGGCGAGTCGCTCCACGTACTCCTGCGCGTCATCGAATTTCGGGCACCCCAAGAGCGCGACCCGTCCGGGCAGGAACGCGGACTGGAAGGCCGGAAAGGCCGGCGGCACGCAGTCGGAGGTCAAAAGCAGCCTCGCGCCGGCGAGAAAGGGGGCGTTCGGGGGCACGAGCCGCAGCTTGATGGGCCAGCTGCCCAGGGCCGAGGCGCCCGAGGCCGGAACCTGGGTGGGCATGTTGGCCTGCTGGCAGGGCGAAAGGACCGCGGGGCGCGACGACGGGCATCCGCCTGGAGCGGCCCCCCTGCCCGCGCGGCCGGCCAGATGGGCGTCGACGGCCGCCTCGTCGAAATCCGGGGCCTCGCGCTCGATGATCCTGAGCGCCCCGGTCGGGCAGTGGCCGATGCAGGCGCCCAGGCCGTCGCAGAAGCGGTCGGCCACGATCCGGGCCACGCCGTCGACGATTTCCAGAGCCCCCTCGGCGCAGCCCGTGACGCAGGCGCCGCACCCGTTGCAAAGCGACTCGTCGATTTCGATGATCTTGCGTTTCATGGCGAAATCCCTTTGGGCGGCCCGCCCCGGAGGACCGGGCCGCCCGCGAACCCGTGCGGCGATCAGCCGAGGATGGCCTTCAAATCCTCTTCGGGCGTGGAGATGGGTTTGATGTCATAGTTCTTCACCAGGAAGGACAGGACGTTGGGGGTGAGGAACGCCGGCAGGCTGGGGCCGAGCCGGATGTTCTTGATGCCGAGGTAAAGCAGCGTCAGCAGGATGGCCACGGCCTTCTGCTCGTACCAGGACAGCACCAGGGACAGGGGCAGGTCGTTGACCCCGCAGTCGAAGGCCTTGGCCAGGGCCACGGCCACCTGGATGGCCGAGTAGGCGTCGTTGCACTGGCCCATGTCGAGCAGGCGCGGGATGCCGCCGATGTCGCCGAGCTTCTTGTCGAAGAACCGGAACTTGCCGCAGGCCAGGGTCAGCACCACGGTGTCGGCCGGGGCCTTCTCCACGAACTCGGTGTAGTAGTTGCGGCCGGGCTTGGCGCCGTCGCAGCCGGCGACCAGGAAGAAGTGCCGGATCTTGCCGGCCTTGACCGCGTCGATGACCGCGCCGGCCACGCCCAGGACCGCGTTGCGGGCGAAGCCGGTCATGACCGTGCCCTTGTCGGTGTCGGCGTCGAAGCCGGGCATGGCCAGGGCCTTTTCGATGACCGGGCCGAACTCGCCGTTTTTCACGTGGACGGCGCCGGGCCAGCCGACCAGGCCGGTGGTGAAGATGTTGCCGAGGTAGCTTTCGGCCGGCTTCTGGATGCAGTTGGTGGTCATGAGGATGGCGCCGGGGAAGGCCGAGAACTCCTTGTGCTGGTTCTGCCAGGCCGTGCCGTAGTGCCCATGGAAGTGCGGATGCTTCTTGAGTTCCGGATAGCCGTGGGCCGGCAGCATCTCGCCGTGGGTATAGACGTTGATGCCCTTGCCGGCGGTCTGCTCGAGCAGCATCTTGAGGTCCTTGAGATCATGCCCGGAAACCAGGATGGCCTTGCCGGCCCTGGCGCCGAGAGGCACCTCGGTGGGGACGGGGTGGCCGTAGGCGCCGGTGTTGGCGGCGTCCAGCAATTCCATGGTGCGCAGGTTGATCTCGCCGCACTTGAGCACGAGGCCCACCCAGGCGCCCAGGTCCTTGTCCGTGTCGAAGGTGGCGGCGAGCCCCTCGTACATGAATTCGTAGACCGCCTGGTCCTCCTGGCCGAGGATGGCGGCATGGTCGGCGTAGGCGGCCACGCCCTTGAGGCCGAACAGCAGGGTGTGCTTGAGGGAGCGGATGTCGGCGTCGGGCTCGGGAATGTCCTTGAGGCCGTGCCCGCCGCCCTGGGCCACCAGCCCGGCGAGGTCGGCTGCGGGTCTGAAGGTGGCCGGCCCCTCGGGCAGCCCGGCGCGCAGCGCGGCGGCCAGGGCGTCGCGCCGGGCCACGGTTTCCCCGATCAGCGGCTGGAAGTCGGCGGCGTCGAAATTGACGTTGGTGAGCGTGGAGAACATGGCCTTGGAGAAAAACCGACCGGTCTCCAGGGGCACGGCCACACCCTCGGCCCTGGCGGCCACGGCGGCCTGGGCGAGGCCCGTCAGGGCATAGACGAGCAGATCCTGCAGATCGGAGACTTCGGGCTGCTTGCCGCACACGCCGAGTTTGTCGCAACCGGTGCCCTTGGCCGTCTGTTCGCACTGATAGCAGAACATATGTCGTCCTCCGTTTGGGGTTTTGGTTCGTTTTTCCGTTCCGGTGGCTTCGGGTCTACGCGGGACGGGGACAAACCGGTTTGACCTAAGTCAAAAACGCTTTTTTTCGGAAAAGGTTCCAGACCGCCCCGGAAAGGCCGCGCCCCGCCCGCGCCCGGCAGGGAATTTCCGGGAGGATGCCAGAATAGAACGTGGACGGGGAAAAAGGTCAAGGTGTCCGCGGCTGGATGGCGGCGCTCAGATCCGCGCCACGCCCAGGAAGACGGCATGCAGACCGACGACAAGGGCGCAATAGGCCCGGCGCGCCGTCTCGGGCGAAAGCCCCGGAAAACGGTAGCCGAGGCGTCCGCCCGGGCAGGCCCCCAGGCAGTCGCCGCAAAGCGTGCAGGAAATCCCCGGCCGGCCTTTCGCCAGGTCGGCCGGGGAGAGGGCCAGATAGCGGCAGGCCCGCGAACACCGGCCGCAGCCGTCGCAGCCGTCGGCTATGCGCAGCCGCCAGGGGCTGATCTTCCCCAGCAGGTTGCCCACGAGCCCCACCGGGCAGAACATGGCGCAGTGGACCATGACGCCCGTGGCCCGCGACGCCGTCGCCATCACGACAAGTCCCGCCAGGCCGAAAACCGCCGCCGCCTGGGCGGCGACCGCCGTTCCCACGCCCGAGGCCCGGAAGACCGCCGCCATCCCGACGACCAGGGCCAAGGTTCCCAGGCGCCACCAGGCAAATCCGCCGGACAGCGGACGCGGGGTCTTGCGGCCGAACCGGGCGCAGGCGTCGTCGGCCGCGCCGATGTAGCACAGGTGCGAGCACCAGCCCGGCCCGACCAAAAGGAGCGTGGCGAGATAGAGGACCGGCATGAAGAAGCCGCCCCCCCGGTAGACGGGTCCGGCGACGATCAGCGCCGGCACGGGCAGGTGCGGGCTCCCGGTCATGAGAAAACCGGCCGCGCCGAGCAGCCCGAGGCCGAGCTGGCCGAAAAAGACCAGGGAGAAGGCGGCCCAATACCGGGAGCGCACGACGCCGGGCCGCGGCGCCGCGAGCAGACGGCCGACCAGCCAGGCGGCGTAGAGGCCGAGCCCCGTGATCTCGAGCGCGCCCCAGCCGGGGAAGAAGCGGTCGGCCAGAAGCACCGGGATGGGGCTTTTGGCCCGGGCGGCGGCGAGGAGCCCGGCCGCGATCCAGAAGGCCGACGCCCGGACGGGGGCCAGGGCGTCCCCCCGGCGGTAGAACGCCCCGGCCCGGTTCGAGAAGGCGAACAGGCCGCCGGCCAGGCAGACGGCCACCACCCCGGCCATGACCGCGAGCAGCCGGCCGCGCGGCAGGCCCGCCGCGATGCGCAAAAGCGTCATGTCCACGGCGGCGCCGGCGAAGACCAGGGCGGCGCAAAGCAGGGCCGGTCCGAGGACCAGCGGCGCGAACCGGCGGCGTGTCGCGGCCAGGGCCGCCAGGACCACGGCCGAGGCGGCAAGGCCGGGGTCCCCGCCGCGCAGGGCGTGGGCCGCGAAAAGAAGCAGGCCGAGGAAGTGCAGGCCGACGCCGACCACGGTCATGGCCGCCTCCGGCGCTCCCCCCCGGCGGGGGGGGAGACCGGACGGCGTGACGCCCCGGCGGGTTTCCGGTAATGGAAAGGGTGTCGTCATGGCGTGTCCCCGTTTTCCGGGCAGGGCCCTTTTTCGGCCCAGCCTGCCCCGGCGCCGGACCATCCGCCTTGACCTACGTCAACACGGGACGGAAACAACATGGACAAAGCCCGCGCCGTGGCCGGCATCGGCCTGTTCTCCGGCCTTGGCCCCAAGGAACTGGCCTCCCTCTCCGGCATCGCCGAACCGAGAACCTATTCCCGGGGCCGGGACATCTTTTTCGCCGGGGAGCCGGCCCAGGGCTTCTTTTCCGTGGCCTCGGGCAAGGTGCGGATCTACCAGACCTCCCTTGCCGGCAAGGAGCACATCCTGCACGTGTTCGGGCCGGGGGAGGTGTTCGCCGAAGTGGCCGTCTTTTCCGGCGGGGTCTATCCGGCCAGCGCCCAGGCTATGGAAGACGGAGACTGCCTGTTCTTCCCTCGCGACCGCTTCCGCCGGCTGCTCGCCGAGGACCCGGACCTGGCCATGAACATGCTCGGCCTGCTGTCCCTGCGCCTGCGCCAGCTCGTCAAGAAGCTGGAAGACATAAGCCTCCGCGAAGTGCCGGCCAGGCTTGCCGCCCACCTTCTGCTGCTGCGGGCCGGAAACGGGGACCGGGCCCTGCCCCTGGACCTGCCCAAGGGGCAGCTCGCCGCCTATCTCGGCACCATCCCGGAAACCCTCTCGCGCGTGCTGCGGCGCTTCAGCGACGAGGGCATCATCGCCCTGGCCGGGAACAGCGTGGAGATTCTCGACCCCGGCCGCCTGGAACTCCAGGCCGCCGGCAAGGCGTAGGGCCCGCGCCCGCCCTCCCCGGCCGACGCGTCGGGTCTCTTCTACGCCCGGTCCGCCACCACCTTGTCGCGGCCGGTGTTCTTGGCCTCGTAGAGCGCGGCGTCGACGCGGCCCATGAGGGATTCGACGGTTTCGCCCCGGCAAAGCGCGGCCACGCCGAGGCTGATGCTGCCCGGGATACCGCCGGGAAACGGCGCGGCGGCCACGGCGGCGCGCAGCTTCTCGGCCAATGCCACGGCGCTTTCGAGGCCGGTGTGGGGGGCGGCCACGACGAACTCCTCGCCGCCGTAGCGGAACAGCCAGTCCGCGTTGCGGATGTGCGATTGGACGCGCCGGGAGAGTTCCCGGAGCATGTCGTCCCCGGCGGCGTGGCCGTGGGTGTCGTTGACCAGCTTGAAGTGGTCGATGTCGAACATGATCACGGAAAGCGGCGTGCCGTAGCGGTCCGCAGCCCGGATCTCATGGTCCATGACCTCGTTGAATTTCAGTCGGTTGTAGATTCCGGTGAGCTGGTCGGTGACAGCCAGTTCGGCAAGGGCCGCATTGGTCCCCTCCAGGCGCTCCCGGTCGGCGCAGATGCGCCGGACCATGGGGCGCAGGATGCCCACGCCGACGAAGACGAGAAGCAGCAGCAGGCCGGCGGTGACCGCGGCCTCCAGCCGACGCAGGACGGTGAGGCGCTGGGCGGCCTGGCGCTGGTATTCCTGGATCACGGCGCCGAGCTCCCGCAGCAACTCGCTTTCGCCGAAGACCAGGACATTTTGAAAATCGAAGTCCGACAGGGCCGGCCGCCGGGATTCGCCCCGGAGGAAATCCCGGGCGCTTTCGATGAAAAAACGCATGCGCCGGTCGAGTTCGTGGGGAGGCTTGAAGTAGATGGCCGAAAGCTCCGGGGAGTGGGCGGCCAGGGACGCGGGATCCTCGAGGTCGGCGAGCAGGCGCCGGTGGTTCTCCTCCAGCATGGCCAGGGCCCGGGAAAGCCGGGCGCGGATGTCGCGGCGGGCCTCCTCCTCGTCGGCGGCCGACAGGAGCAGGCATTGGGCCAGCACGCGCTGGGTGAGCACGCGCTGGGAACCGCTTACCGATGTGATGGAGGCCGACCGGTCGATGGTGGCCATGACATGGTGGAAGACGGCGTAGCCGGCGAGGACCAGGACGGCCACCAGGGACAGCGCGACGACATAACGCAGGGTGAGACCGCGCTTGTAGCGGCGGCGCGCGCCGTTGTCGTCGCGAACGGAAGGCGGCATTTTTTGAGGTTAGGCCAGCCGGGGAAAATATTCAAGACGGCCCGGACGCGCATCCAGGCGTCCGGGCCGGGGAAGGCGGGCCGTCGCGGCGCCGCGAAGAAAACCAGCATTCAAGCGGAGGCCATTGCACAATGCGGGGAAACAAAATGCCCCCGGCGGCCAACGGGCTTCGCCCTTTGGAATCCTCTTCGGAATCCACGAGGCCGCATGCCGGGGACCCGGCCTAGCACGCCGCCGTATCCCCGATGGCCTGACGGTAGGCGGCGATGGCCGCGACCGTCACCAACGGGAAGCCGTGGGCCGCGGAAAAGGCCGTGATCTGCTCCCCCTTGGCCATGGTGCCGTCGGGGTTGGTCAGTTCGCACAGCACGCCGCACGGATCGAAACCGGCCAGCCGGGTCAGGTCCACCGTGGCCTCGGTGTGCCCCCGGCGGGCGAGCACGCCGCCCGGCTTGGCCACCAGGGGAAAGACGTGGCCCGGCCGGGCCAGGTCGGCCGGCCGGGCGTCACGCGCGGCGGCGGTCTTGACGGTGGTGACGCGGTCCGCCGCCGAGACGCCGGTGGTGACGCCCTCGGCGGCCTCGATGGTCACGGTGAAGGCCGTCCTGTTGCGGCAGGTGTTGACCGCCACCATCTGGGGCAATTCGAGGGTCCGGGCCTTTTCCTCGGTCAGGCACAGGCAGACGATGCCGCTGCATTCGCGGATAAGCATGGCCATCTGGGGGACGGTCAGGGTTTCGGCCGCGAAGATGAGGTCGCCCTCGTTCTCGCGGTCGAGGTCGTCGGTGACCAGGATGCCCCGACCCTGGCGCAGGGCCTCGATGGCCCGCGTGACATCCTGAAAATCGCTTTCGACACCGGAAAGAGTCTGATTCATGGCGCGCTCCGAGCAATTGAAGTTGCGATAGCCAGAATCAGGGCGCGGAAAAGGACGACCGGGCGGACACCGAAACGCGCCGCCGGCCTCGCGCCGGCACGCTGCCGGCGGCGGGGAATGCCGTCGTCTCCTCTTTTATCCGGACTGTGACCGTCGGCCCTGGCCTCGCACCAGATCTGCTGTCCTCCCTGCCGCGCGGACTCCGGAAGGGAGCCCGGCGCCGTCAAACGGAAGGTTCCGTTTCCCGGGGGCGCCATGGACAGGCCCGCCCCGGACGGCGACAGGGAGCGCTCGCGGGCTCCCCGGTTTCCCGGGATACCGCCGATGGGGAATTCCACCCCGCCCTGAGGACAACGGGGAGTCTTGTAGCTCCGGGGGGCACCCTTGGCAAGCGCCGGGAGAATCCGAACCGCCCGCCCCGGCGGCCCCGAACTCCGCTCCGGCCCCTTGTGACCACAACCACGGACGTGCCCGCGCAGGCGCAGACGCCAGGCCGCCTCGCCGGCCAGACGGCCCGGCCGCGACAAGCCACCTTGTAGCCCCGGTGAAACACCAGGCGTCCGGCCATCCGCATGGACTCCGGCAGGAGCCGGTTCGGCGGCGCATGGCATGATCCTGGCAAAGCGTTGGACGCGCATCCCCCTATACACCACACCCGCCCCATCCTGCGCCCTGCCCCGATGCGACCGTTGCGCGGCAGGGCGCGGGGGATGCCGCCGGCGATCCGCGCCGTGATCATTTCACAACAAAAACGGGAAGGTGCGACCGTGAAAAACATGAACATCTCCACCAGACTCGCGGTCTTTTTCCTCGGCATCACGGCATTGACGGCCCTTTCCTGCATCTTCGGCTACGCCAACCTCACGAAAAC
>CAZNUQ010000069.1:0-2863 GCA_964576235.1 uncultured Desulfovibrio sp. | reverse complement strand
CGGGGAGCTCGACGGCACCCTGGACATCGCCCAGAAGGACGAAATCGGCGTCCTGGCGGACGCCTTGCGCACCATGCTCGCCGAACTCAAAAACAAGATGGACTTCAACGGCGGCATCCTGAAGGGAATCCCCGTCCCCATCGCCATCTTTTCCGATCAGGACAAGACCCTGTTCGCCAACCAGCACATGCTCGACATCATGGACATTCCCGGAAAACCGCAGGACTACCACGGCCTGCTTTCCGGGGAATTCCTGTTCGGCGAAAGGGGGCAGGCCTCCCTGGCCACGGACGCCCTGCGGCAACGGCGAAACCTGGCCGTCGACCGGGAGGTGCGGACGCGCAAGGGAGCCAGCCGCCACGTCCACATCACCAGCTGCCCGTTTTTCAACGACGGCGGCGCCCTCCTCGGCTCGATCACCGTCTGGCTGGACCAGACCGACATCGTCGCCGCCCGGCAGGACGCGGAACGCGCCATGGTGGACGGCATGCTCCAGGCCGCCGGCAAGATCGAGGGCGTCGTCGAAATCCTGACCTCCGCCTCCGAGGAGCTCTCCGCCCAGATCGAGCAATCGAGCCGCGGCGCCGAGGAACAGGCCCGGCAAATCGGCGGCACCGCCCGGCTGATGGAACGGATGAACGAAAACGTCCACGAGGTGTCGCAAAACGCGTCCAACGCGGCCGCGATCTCCGACCAGGCCAAATCGAAGGCGGAGGAAGGCGCGGCCATCGTCCGGACGGTCGTCGCCGGCATCGAGGAAGTGCACCACCAATCGAGCGCCATGCGCGAGGACATGCGCGCCCTGGGCAAACAGGTCGACGGCATCGGCCAGGTCATGAACATCATTTCCGACATCGCCGACCAGACCAACCTCCTGGCCCTCAATGCCGCCATCGAGGCCGCCCGCGCCGGCGAGGCCGGCCGCGGCTTCGCCGTCGTGGCCGACGAGGTCAGAAAGCTCGCTGAAAAAACCATGTCCGCCACCCAGGAGGTCGGCGGGGCCATCCAGGGCATCCAGGCCGGCACCCGGAAAAACCTGGAAAACGTGGAGCGCTCGGCGAAAACCACCCAGGAGACCACGGGGCTGGCCGGCAAGTCCGGGGCCGCCCTGCGGGATATCGTCTCCCTGGTCGAATCGACCACAACCCAGGTCAATTCCATCGCCTCGGCCTCCCGCGACCAGTCGGCCGCAAGCGAGGCCATCAACCAGGGCATGGACGACGTGAACAGGATCTCCACGGAAACGTCCGACGCCATGCGCCAGTCCGCCCAGGCCGTCTGCGAGCTGGCGAACCAGGCCCAGATCCTCAAACGGCTCGTCGACGACATGAAGGTCTCGGGCGAAGCCGGCCAGGCTGCCGCGCTTCCCGCCTGACGGCCGCGCCCGCTTCCGCTTGACGCCCTGGGGCGCCGGCTGGTAGCAGAGGTCCACTAACAGAGGTAATCTGCTAATGGACTTCATCGACTGTCCCTGCTCCGGGAAATCCCTGGCCCGACTCGTCCGCCCGGCCATCCTGACGATTTTGGCCCGGGAAGGCCTGCACGGATACGAACTGCTCAAGCGTCTGGCCGCCATGTCCCTGTTTCACGGCCAGGCGCCCGACGCGACCGGCGTCTACCGGGCCTTGCGCGAGATGGAGGAGGAAGGGCTCGTCCGCGGCGATTGGGACGTGGCCGAACGCGGTCCGGCCAAGCGCCGCTACGCCATCTCCCAGGACGGGACGGCCTGCCTGGCCCGCTGGATCGAGACCCTGTCGGCCTATCAGGCGTCCATCGCGGAACTGCTCGGGCAGGCCCAGCTCGCCCTGGGCCCGCACCACGCGGGGAGGGTCCCATGAGCCGGCCCTGCCCGCCGACCGGCCGCGACGCGGCGCAGCGCCACCCCGCCGGGGGTCCGGCGCCGGGGACGCGGGACATTCTGAACCAGGTGGCCGCGACCGGCCAATGTTCCTTCGACGACGCCGTCCGGTTGCTGTCCCTGGCCCCGGATTCCGCCGACGCGGCCGCGCTGCGCCGGACGGCCCATCAGGCGGCGCTTGCCTGGACGGGAGGCACGGGGAGCATCTGGTTCGCCGTGGGCCTCGACGGCGCGCCCTGTCCCAAAAGCTGCTCCTTCTGCTCCTTCGGCGAAAAATGGGGGCTGGTCGGGGCGCCCTGGAGGATCGGCCCGGAGGAGGCCCTGGCGGCCGTCCGCGAACACGACCGGCCCGGCGTGGGGTTCATCGTGCTGCGCGCCACCGACGTCTTTCCCCTGGAGGAACTGCTGGAGCTCGCCCGCCGGGCGACCCCCCTCGGACATGCCCGGCTGGTGGCCAACATCGGGGATTTCCGGGAGGACACCGGCCGGGCGTTGCGCGAGGCGGGCTTTCACATGGTCTACCACGCCCTTCGCCTGCGGGAAGGCTCGGACACGGGGCTCGCCCCGGCCGCGCGGCTGCGGACGATGCGCGCCGCCCGGGACGCCGCCCTGGAGCTGGCCGCCCTGGCCGACCCCGTCGGCCCCGAGCATACCGCCGGGGAAATCGCGCGGTCCCTGTTCACGCACAAGGAGGCCGGCGCCACCGTCATGGGCGCCATGGCCCGCGTCCCGGTGGCGGGTACGCCCAAGGGCGGCATCCCCATGGTTTCCCCCGACAGGCTCGCCCAGGTGACGGCGGTCGCCAGACTCGTGGCCGGCCCCCATGTCCCCTTCGTCTGCGCCCACCCGCCCGTCGCGGAGGCCGTCTCCTCGGGAGCCAACGTCGTGGTCGTGGAAAGCGGGGCCATCCCGCGCGACACCCGGCGCGCAGCAGGCGCCTGGCGGTCCTTCGCCATGGAGGATGCCCAGGCCCTGCTCGAAGGCGCCGGTTTCCGGCTGGACGGG
>CAZNUQ010000068.1:9343-15056 GCA_964576235.1 uncultured Desulfovibrio sp. | reverse complement strand
GCAATCCCCGGGCAGGCCTCGCGGCCGCCAACTCCACACCTTCCAGGCACGCCATGAAACGCCCATATCTCCTCACCCTGGCCCTGGCGGCCGGCCTGTTTCTCGTCGCCTCCGGACAGGCCGGGGCCGAAGGCTACACCTTCCTCGGCAAGACCTACTGTCCCATCAAATACGATATCAAATGGCCTTTCATCGTCCAGCCGGGCAGCGCGGTCCCCGCCCAGGCCAAAAGCATCATGCCCAACACCTACGAGCTGCCCAAGGACCAGCCCGCCCAGGGCAGGACCGCCGTCTCCATGGGATCGGACATGGAGCGTCTGCACATCCTCACGACCTCCCTGCGCGTGGGCCAGCAGGTCCTCGAAAGCGAGGTGCTCGCCACCTACGAGCTGCCGCCCGCCAACCGCATCATCGAAAAGGAAGCCCTGTCCCGGGCCAAGGTCAACGACCTGACCCACAGGCTGGCCTGGGTGGACCTCGAGCTGGCCAAGATGCGCAACAAGCAGGAAGACCTCGAGAAGCAGAGCTCCATCCAGACCGTGGCCTCCAACACCCTCGCCCTCGGCCAAAAGGAGCTGGATGCCTATCTGATACAGCGGGCGGCACTCAGCGAGCAGCTGGAGCTGGCCCAGTCGCGGCACGAGTTCTTCGTGGATCTGGCCAAGGCCCGCTACGGCAAGGAAGTGGATGCCAAGAACCCGCCCAGGGAGGGCCGGGTGCGCGCCCCCATGGACGGCTACGTGCTGTGGGTCAACCCCAACCTGCGGCCGGGCATGTCCTTCACCCGGGAAGCCCCCCTGTTCATCGTGGGGCGCCTGGACCCCATCCTGATCCGCGCGGCGGTGCACGAGATCGCCTCCCAGAAGCTCAAGGAGGGCGACCAGGCCACCGTGGTCTTCCATTCCCTGCCCGGGGAGACCTTCACCGTGCCCATCACCCGGGTGAGCCGCGTGGCCCAGCCGGCCATGATGCAACAGCCTTCCTTCTACGAGGTCGAGCTGACCATGCCGAACCCCGACCTGCGCATGAAGGAGGGCATGCGCTGCGACATCACGGTCAACCTGCCCGATGCCGCGAAATAGCGCCCCGGCATGTCCCACGCCCTCCTCGCCATTCTCGCCAATATCGCGCTGTTCGCGGGCGCCGGCATCGGCCCCCTGCGCCTTCTGGCGCCAACGGCCGGCCCGCTGACCGTCGCGGCCCTGGCGCCGGCCATGGGCTACGCCCTGGCGAGCGTCTCCCTGGCCTGCTGGATCATGCGGGGGGGCACGGTGGCCCCGGCCATCCTGCCGCTGACCGTCGCGCTGCTCGCGGGCTCGGCGGCCTGCCTGCTGGCCTCCGGCCGGGGGAGCCTGCGGGCCTGGCTCGGCGGCCTTGACCGGCGGCGCGCCCTGCTCGGAATTTCCGGCCTGGCCCTGTGTCTGGGCCTCCTCGCCGCGCCCCTGGCCGCCGGCAACCGCAGCTACGCCGTCTTTCGCGGCAACGCCACGGATTCGTTCATCTACATGTACCTGGCCCACTACCTGGACGGCCATTCCCGGGACTGGGCCCTCCTCCATTCGGCCGCCGAGATCGCCGAGGCCGACCCGCTGCTGCCGCCGACCCTGTCCATGCTCGACATCCGCTGGACCTCCGGGGCCATGCTGGCCTTCGGGGCGCGTCTGGCGGGCATGTCCCTGCCCGATTTCCAGTACCCCTTCACCCTGTCCCTCCTGGCGATGTTCTTCGCGGCCCTGACGCCCTTTCTGCGGGCCATGGGCCTTTCGCCGGGACTGGCCCTGACGGCCGCCCTGGCCCTGACCACGGGGTTTTTCGCCCAGTTCGTCCTGGACATCCGGGCCTTCTCCCAGCTGAGTCTGATGCCCCTGACGGTGTTGCTGGCCTGGGCCGCCTCCCTGGCGCCGGCCTCCGGGCGGGGCGGCACCCTCCGCCGCGTCCTTTTGCTCGGGGTTTCCTACCTGGCCTGCTTCGTCAACTACACCGAGATATTCCCCATGCTGGTGGCGGCCATGGCCGCCTTCCACGCCCTGAAGCTCCTGGCCGGGCGGCTCACCCTCCGGGAGACGGCCACCCACGCCGCCGGGTTCGCCTGCGCCATGGCCGCCACCTGGCCGGTGCGCTACCTCTTCGGGTTCCTGCTGGCCCAGATCGGCTTCACCGGCAGGGTGCCCCGGGCGTGGGGCGACAACTACTTCGCCTGGCTCTACGCCGACGTGCCGGCCGGCATCTTCGGCCTGTCGCTGCCGACGAACCTCCTGGGCGGCCCCCTGGGCGTTCTGGCCGCCGTCCTGGGCTGCGGGCTGGCCCTGCTGTTCGCCGTCGGCGCCCTCCGGGCCCTGGCCGACCGGGAACGCGCGGCGCCCCTGGCGGCCCTGTCCCTGGCCCTGGCCTCCCTGGCCGCCTTCGGCCTGTTCTGGCTGCGGGGACAGCCCTGGGTGGCCGGCAAGGGCCTGTCCTATTTCTATCCGTACATCGCGGCCGTGGCCCTGTACGCCGCCGGGACCGGCGCGGCCCGCGCCGGACGGCTGGCCGCGGCCGGCAAGGCCCTGGCCGTGGCCTTTCTGGGCTGGCAGTTCCTTTTCGCCGGGCTGCGCCCGGCCTTCGCGCGCGCCGACGCCGACTACCCCCGCTACGTCGGCCACCACGGCAGCTACCGGGCCGTGGACTGCAACCTCGCGCCCATCCGCGAGGCCCTGCGCCGGGAAGGCGCCGCGAACGTGGCGGTGTGCGCCGGCGACGCCTGGAACTGGTCCCTGGCGGCCCTGTCCCTGGCCCGGGACCACCGGGTGCGCCTGCCGGCCCAGATGGCCGGAGAGGCTTCCAGCGGGGACGCGGTCTTCGCGGTCTTCGACCGCGCCGTGGCCGGAGCGCTCCCGGAACTGGCCCCCCATCTCGTGGCCCGAAACAACACCTTCGCGCTCTACCGCCTGCCCCGGCACCTTTTCGCCGACATCGCGCCCAGGCTCGCCTGCCCGAGCGACCCCTTCTAAGGAGCCCCCATGCCAACGCCTCCCCACGCCTGCCCGGTCTGCGGCCGCATCGCCGCCGTGCGCCTGACGTTTCCCGGCTACGCCGTGGCCGCCTGCCCGGAATGCCGCCACGAATTCACCGTGGGGCTTTCCCGCGAGGCCGGCGAACGCTACGACACGGACTATTTCCGATCGGCCCACGCCAACTGGTTCGCCAATCCCGACACCGCCCTTTTCGACGAACTGGCCGCCCGCATCGCGGCCCACGCCGGCCGCAACGCCTCCGTCATCGACGTGGGCTGCGGCAACGGCGCCTTCCTCGACCACCTGCGCCGCCGGGGATTCTCCAACCTGACCGGCCTGGACATCGTGCCCCAGACCCTGCCCGGCGGCATCCGCTACCTGCAAACCCCCATCGAGGCCTACGACGGCGGGGAAACCTTCGACGCGGTGGTGTCCCTGGCCAACATCGAGCACCTCGCCGATCCCCTGGCCGCCATGGCCCAGCTCGCCGGGCTCCTGGCCCCGGGGGGGCTGGCCGTGGTCTACACCGTGGCCAACGAGTCGCTCCTCTACCGGCTGGCCGGGCTCCTGGCCGGCGCCGGCGCCCCCTTCGCGGCCCGCCGGCTCTACGACCCGCACCACCTGAACCACTTTTCCGTGCCCTCCCTGGCCCGGGCGGCCGAACGGGCCGGGCTGGTCCCGGCGGGCACCACCCGGCGCGACATCCCCCGCAGGGCCGTGGACCTGCCGGACGGCCGGCTGCGTCCGGTGGTGGGGCTGGCCGTGGCGGCCATCGCCGCGGCGGCCGCCCTCACCGGCTCCCAAATGCTGCAATTGTCCCTGTTTACGAACGCCGCCCCCCATGCTAGGAAAAATGATGCCTTCCGATAAAAGTTTCACGCCCCGCGTCTCGGTCGTCATTCTCTGCTACAAGGCCGGCGAATCCATTCCGGCCTTCGTGGACGCGGTGCGCGCCGCCATGGCCCGCCTGGGGATGCGCTACGAACTGGTCCTGGTCGGCAACTACAACCGCGGGGACACGACCGACGCGACCCCCGCCGTGGTGCGCCGCATGGTGGCGGCGGACCCCGACATCGTGGGCCTCACCCTGGAAAAGCGCGGCATGATGGGCTGGGACGCCCGGCAGGGGCTGGCCGTGGCCACCGGGGACATCATCGTGCTGATCGACGGCGACAACCAGATGCCCCCCGAGGACATCGAGCACGTCTGCCGCAAGCTCGTGGACGAGGACCTGGACCTGGCCATGACCTACCGGGGCCACCGCAAGGACGGCCTGGTGCGGCGGATCAACAGCCAGATCTACAACCTCATCTTCCGCGCGCTCTTTCCCGGCTACGCCGTGCGCGACGTGAACTCCAAGCCCAAGGCCATGACCCGGGCCCTGTACCGCCGGCTCGCGCTCACGGCCAACGGCTGGTGCCTGGACGCCGACATCATGATCCAGGCCCGCCGGCTCAAGGCGCGGCTCGGCCAGATCGAAACCGTGTTCTTCCGCTCCCCGGACCGCAAATCCTTCGTCCGGCCGGACGCCATCTTCGAATTCATCAGGTTCCTGCTCGCCGCGCGCCTGCGCGAGTTCTTCCTGCGCCGCCCATGAACGTCTTCGTCACCGGCGGCACCGGGGGCCTTGGCCGGGCGCTTCTGCCGGCCCTCGCGGCCCGGGGGCACCGGGTGACCGCCCTGGCCCGCAATCCCGCCGCCCTGCCGGCCGTGCCGGGGCTCACCGCCGTGGCCGGCGACCTGCTGGCCCCCCGGGGGCTGGTCGCGGCCCTGGCCGGCTGCCGGGCCGTGCTCCATCTGGCGGCCGTGACCCACGCCCCCCGCCCCGAGGCCTATTCCCGGGTCAACGTCGAGGGCACGGCCGCCCTGCTGGCCGCCTGCCGCGAGGCCTGCCCGGAGGCCCGCTTCGTCTTCGTCGGCACCCGGGCCGTGGGCGCGGCCTGCGGCGCCTACGGCGCCTCCAAGGCCCGGGCCGAGGCGCTCGTGCGGGCCTCGGGCCTGTCCTGGGTCATCCTGCGCCCGGCCGAGGTCTACGGCGTGGGGAAGGGCGAGGCCATCGCCGCCCTGGCCCGCTCCTGCGCCCGGGGGGGCCTCGTGCTCCTCCCGGGAAGCGGCCGCCACACCCTGGCCCCGGTCCACGTGGACGACGTGGTGGCCGCGACCATCGCCGCCCTGGACGCCCCGGCCGCCCCGGGCCGGACCTACACCCTGGCCGGCCCCGAGGAGATCGGCCTGGCCGACCTGGCCGACCGGCTGGCGGCGGCGCGCGGCAGGCGCATCCTCAAGGCGCCGGTGCCGCTTTTCCTTTTGCGCGCGGCGGCCCTGGTCCTCTCCCGGATCATGGCCCGTCCGCCCCTGGTGCCGGACCAGACCGCCCGGCTGGCCTGCCCCAAGGACGCGGACATCGGCCCGGCCCGGGCCGACCTGGGCTTCGCCCCCCGGACCCTTTCGGCAGGGCTCCGGGACATGCCGGCCTGACCGCCTCGCCGTCCGGCGAACCGCCTTGCCTCCCGGCCGGTTGGGCCGTAAGAGGAAGGGACGCGGCGCGTCCGTGATTCCCATGGCCGAAGAAGACACGATATACGAACTTTTCGCCGAAAGCTGCCAGGAGCAGTTAAACGGCATCGAGGCCGCCATCCTCGACCTGGAAAAGGCCGGCCCCGAGGCCCTCGGTCCCAAGGTCGCCGCCGTGTTCCGGGCCGCCCACACCATCAAGGGCG
>CAZNUQ010000068.1:3680-9243 GCA_964576235.1 uncultured Desulfovibrio sp. | reverse complement strand
GGGCGCCGCCGGCCTGGCCAGCCTGTGCCACGCCGCGGAGTCCGTCCTGGACCGGACGCGCTCCGGCGGACTGGCCGTCACCCCGCGTCTGGTCGGAGAGCTGCTCGGGGTCTTCGATGTCATCCGGGACATGGCCGTGGACGTTCCGGGCACCCGGGAACGGGACGTGTCGCCGGAAATCGCCCGCATGGCCGCCCTGCTCGAATCCGGGGACCAGGACGCGTCCCCCGCCGCCGAGGCGCCGGACGCCGTCGAGGCCGAGCAGGCCGGGACCGGCGCGGCGGACGAGCACTTCCGCCGGCTGGCCATTGCGGCCCATGAGCTCGACATCCTCGTCGACCGGGTGGGCGAGCTCGGCATCGCCCAGACCAGGCTGGCCTCCCTGTCCCAGCACCGGGACGATCCGGAACTGCGCGACGTTTCCGAGGAGGTCGCCCGCCTGACCGGGCTTTTGCGCGAGCAGGTGCTCGGGATGCGCATGCTGCCGATCAGGGTCAGCTTCCCCAAGTACCGCCGGCTGGTGCGCGACGCCTGCGCCACCCTCGGCAAGGAAGCCGAACTGGTCATGACCGGGGAGACGACGGAACTCGACAAGGCCGTCATCGAGCAGCTCAACACCCCCTGCATCCATCTGCTGCGCAACGCCGTGGACCACGGCATCGAGCCCCCCGAGGTGCGCCAGGCGCTCGGCAAGCCGCGCCGGGGCGCCATCACCCTTTCGGCGCGCCAGGAAGGCAACGACGTGGTCATCGCCATCGGCGACGACGGCGGCGGCATCGACGCCGGCAAACTCTGGCAGAAGGCCGTGAAGGCCGGCCGGATCGCTCCGGACGCCCCCTTCGACCCGGACGCCGCCCTGGACCTCATCTTCCTGGCGGGGCTGTCCACGGCCGACGCCGTGGGCGCGGTCTCGGGCCGGGGCGTGGGCATGGACGCGGTGCGCGAGGGCATCGCCGGCCTGCGCGGCCGCATCGAGGTGGCCTCGACCCCGGGGGCCGGCACCACCTTCACCATCCGCCTGCCCGTGTCCCTGGCCATCATCGACTGTCTGGAGGTCCGGCTCGGGGACGAATCCTATTTCCTGCATCTCGACTACGTGGAGGAATGCCTGGAGCTGCCGGCCGGAACCCTTCCGCGCCACGGCCAGGGCGTCATGGACCTGCGGGGGGATCCCCTGCCGCTGTTGTGCCTGCGCCATTTTTTCGGCCTGGGCGAGGCCTTGCCGGGACAGTCCCACGTGGTCGTGGTGCGCCGCGGCGACGGCCGCCGCTCCGGCATCGTGGTGGACGCCGTGGTCGGCCGCCAGCAGGCCGTGCTCAAGCACCTGGGGAAGGCCCTGGGCAGGATTCCCGGCGTGCTCGGCGCCACGGTCACCGAATCCGGGGATATGGCCCTCGTGGTGGATGTTCCGGGGCTTTTGCGCGACGCCCTGGCCGAATCCGGCCAGAGCGGAGAAAACGGCGCCCCAAGGCCCGACGCCTAACGAAAGGAGGCTCGATACATGCCGCGCGCCCTTATCGTCGACGACAGCCGCTATCAACGCCATCTGATCCGCCAGGCCCTCAAGGACATGTTCACGGCCGACGAGGCCGCCGACGGCCTGGAGGCCGTCGGCCTGTTCAAGGCCGCCCTGGAGGCGGGCACCCCCTACGACCTGGTGGTCATGGACATCCTCATGCCGGTGCTCTCCGGGCACGACGCCCTGGCCGACATCCGCCGGCTGGAACGGGACGCCGGCGTTCCCGAAGAACGGCGGACCCCGGCCGTCATGCTCTCCAGCCTCGACGACCCGGCGAACATGCTGCGCGCCCAGTTCGAATCCGGGGCCCAGGCCTACGTGACCAAGCCGTTCTCGGAGCGGGTCCTCCTCGAATCCCTGGTCAGCCTGGGGCTGGCGGACAATCCCCTCGGGGAGGAAGACGAGGACGCATGCAAGGCCTTCTAGAACGCTATCCGGACCACACCCTGGCCTTCCTGAACGTGGCCCAGGGCGGGGTCTACGAGCGGCCGACCATGGCCCACACCGTGCTCGGGTCCTGCGTGGCCGTGACCTTTTTCGCGGCCCGGCGGGGCGTGGCCGGCATCTTCCACGCCCTGCTCCCCAAGGCCTCGGAATACCGCATCCATACCATGGAGCCGACGCCCTACAAGTTCGTGGACTCGGCCATCACCGCCATCGTCCGCCGTCTGGAACTGCGGGGGGTGCCGACGCACGAGATCGAATGCAAGGTCTTCGGCGGGGCCAGCGCCCTTTTCGCCGAGGAGCTGTCCGTGGGCCGGCGCAACGTGGAAGTGGCCTTCGCCACCCTGTCGGAATTGGGCCTGCGGGTGGCCGCCTCCAACGTCGGCGGCGAGCGCGGGCGCAAGATCGTCTTCGCCACCGGCACGGGGGAAATTTTCGTGCGGATGCTCAACAACGGAATCACGACGCGGTGATCCCGGCCCGGGACATCGGGCCGGAACGCGGGGAGGTGCCGTCATGAAGGATTTCGATACCGGCATGTTCGACAGCGCGGCCTACGCCGAGGCGCTGGCCTTCGCCCGGGGCCTGCGGGCGGCCGGGGAACCCCTCGATTTCCCGACCTACTCCGATTACGTGCGCCTCGTGGCCGAACGCGTGGACATCGATTTCGACGCCTTCGATCCGGACATGGCCGATTTCCACGAGCTGCCGGAACCCTACGAGCTGGCCTACCTGACGGCCCGTCTCGAACGGCTGCGGACCCGCATCCTGGCCGAACGGGGCGTGGACGTGTCCAGACTGTAGGGCGCCCGCCTACCGGGACAGTTCGAGGCCTTCCAGAAAGAAATAGGCCTCCGGCCCCGCCGCCTCCGGCCGCCAGGAAACGGACAGGACGCCCATCCGGGGATGCGGCCCGGCGGCGCGCATTGCCGGGGTCAGGGCTATCCGCGCCACGCCCTCGCCCTCCTCGACGGCGGTGTCGGGCACGGGCACGCCGTTTACCGCGAAGCGCAGCCGGGACGCGTCGAGCCCCCGGTGACGCAGAAGGACGGCGGAAAAGTCCGGATCGACAAACGGAAAATAGAGCGCCGTGTCCCTGGCGATCACGGCCGTGTCGCCGACGTGGGACAGCACGATCGGATGCGTCTCCATGCGGATCGCCGGCCGGAAGCGGCTCGTGAATTCCACCTCGCGGTACCACTGGGCCGTGTCGAAGCTGACCAGCATGGTCTTCTCGTCGAGTTCGACCGGGGGCTGGGCCGTGAGGATTTCCTCGAACGATTGCCGCAACACGTCGTTCTGGGTGTCGCTTTGCCGGCCAAAGACCGGCAGGTGGGCCACCGGCGGCGTGAAGTCCGCGGCGTGGAAGCGCTGCAGCGCCAGATAGATCTCGTAGGTGGCCACGACATCGTTGACGTTGACCAGCACGATTTTCCCGTATCGCCTGGCCCGGGCGACGAACTCGCGGAACTCCCCCGTCCGGGCGATCTGGGCTTCCATGCCCCGCCGGACCCGCTCCAGCCCCGGCAGCTGCGCCCAGACCACGGCCGCCGCCGCGAGAACGACGACGGCCCGCCCCGCCCCCCTTCGGGAAAATTCCCGGATGCGGTCGCGAACCGGCAGCAGGGCCACGAAAGGGAACAGGACGCCGAGCAGCTGGCAGGGAAAGGCGTAGCGCGAGAACTCGTGGAGCTCGAAGCGGTAGAAAACGAGGTTCCCGGCCAGGACCAGACACAGGCTGGAGACCAGCGCGAGACTCGCCCGGACGCCCCCGCATCGCCTGAACCGGCAAAACGCGAGCACGGCGCCGTACAGGACCAGCCCGGCCGCGCCCGGCAGCCAGTTCTCCGCCAGATACCGGGGGGCGGCGGCGAACCGGGACAGCCCCGTGCCCTGGGAATAGAAATCCGCGCCGGCCACGAGGGCGCAAAGGATGGTCAGCCCCACCGGCACGGCGACCAGGACCGGGACCAGCATCCACCACAGCGACGCCGGACGCAGCCGGCCGGCGCGCACCGCCAGGAAGCCCCCGGCCGCGAGGGGCGCCAGGACGAGGACGAAATTCTCCTTGAGCCCGATGGTGACCGCGCAGCAGACGCAAAGGAGCGGCCAGGCCAGTTTCCCCGGCCCGCAGGACAGGCGGGCGGCGGCCCAGACGGCCAGCATCGACCAGAAAAAGGCGTCGGCCTCGCTGGTCCCCAGGCGCGGCCAGAGTTCGACCTGAAACCCCAGGGCGGCGGTGGCGGCCATGGCCGCGACGGCCAGGGGCAGCGGATAGAAGCGCGCCACGGCCAGGCCGAGGCAGACGAGGCCGGTTATAAACAGCGCCGCGTTGCAGGCGAAATAGAGGCGGTGGTCGTACCCGAAGACGACGGACTTGAGGATTTTGATGCCGTAGTAGGCGGGACGGTAGCGTTCCGAACGCGTCGGGCTGGTCCCGATCTCGGTCTGTTGCAGGATGTCCAGGAAGGCCGCCGCGGACGAGAGCTTCCGTTCGCCCGTGTTCCTGTCCCAGGCATGCTTGAAGGTGATCAGCTCGTGGTCGTCGATGATCCAGAAGTACCCGTCGGCGAGGGGGCGCAGGAGCGCGGCCGTCAGCAGGAGGCCGGCGCCCCACAGGACCGCCGGGACGAGGATGCCGCCGCGCCGGGCTGCGCTCACATGTAGCCCAGGGAGCGCAGCCGGTCCATGGCCGCCTCCTTGCCCGGATCGCGGCCGGCCCGCTCGGCCGTCCGGTCGGTGAGATCCTGTTCCCAGGCCGGCCGGTCGCCCACGGGGACCGTGCCGGAGCGCGTGCCCAGGCTGCGGTAGCCGAGGGTGTAGAGTTCGCAGAAGGGGATGCCCTCGCCCAGGGTGATTTCCCAGACGTCGCATTCCCGGAAATGCAGGATGGGGTGACAGCGGACGTGGGGGGGCGTCTCGCGGGGGCTTTCGTAGTCCTCGCCGGAGCGGGCCGGATGCTCGTCCCAGCGGATGGCCGTGGCCAGGGCGCTCACCCCGGCCCCGCGCAGGAAGGCGTTGAGCGGCGCCACCTTCATGAGCTGGTTGCCCACGGGCGATTCGGGGTCGAAGGGGAACCCCGGGGCGGTGAAGCCCAGGCGGGAAAGTTCCGCCCGCAGCGCCGGGGACAGATCGGCCACGGCGACGTAATCGCCGAGCCGCACGCCGCGTCCCAGGATCTCCTCGTTGCGGACCACCGTCACGGACAGGCCCCATTCCCGGGCCACCCGCTCCCGAAAGGCCGCGACTTCCGGGAAGCCGTCGCCTTCGTCGATGGTCAGGACCTCCGGCATCGGCCGCCGTGCGGCCAGACAGGCCCGCCGGGCGAGCCAGAGCACCAGCGTGCTGTCCTTGGCCCCGGTCCAGGCCAGCCGGAACCCGTCGCCATGCTTGCGCATGGCCTCCAAGAGCACGGCCTGGGAAAGGGCCGCCTTCTCCATCAGCGGCAGACCCCATCGGCCCCGCCGCGTCGCAGCATCCGTCAAAGCATGCCTCCCTGCCCGTCCCTTTCCGGAACGCCGGGCCGGTTTTCCCCTCCACCCCGTCCAGGGGGTCCGGGGGGGATGATCCCCCCCGGCGGGGTGCGGGGCGGCGCCCCGC
>CAZNUQ010000068.1:0-3580 GCA_964576235.1 uncultured Desulfovibrio sp. | reverse complement strand
CGGCGCCCCGCGGCTATTGCGCGGGCAGCGCCGTGACGAACAGGCTCAGGGAGCCGTCCTCGTCGCGGTAGACGCTGCCTGTCAGGGACACGCGCTGTCCCTTGAATTTCTTGTGAAAAGCCTCTTCCTGCTCCAGGGATATCTCTTCCGGGGTCAGCACCAGGTAGCTTTGGCCCTCGTCCGTGGAGATCAGCAGCCCGTCGGAGTAATCGTCCTCCACGACGCCGGTGACGGTGAAGTTTGTTTTGAGGGGCTTTATGTCCTCGTCCGGCGTGGCGGCCGGGGCCGCGCCGGAGCAAAGCAGGAGCAGGGCCAGGACAAGGCCCATGGCCAGGGGAATCGTACGATACGCGTTCATCCCGCCTCCGCGCGACAACATATGGGGATGCGGCCAGCCGGGCGCGCGCCGCGCGGGCCGCAACCGCTGTATACTGTAACGGCGCGGCCGGCAATCATTCGGGAACATGCCGAAGAACTTGCCAAAATCTTCGCGAATGGCGTATGTTCGCCTCCATGTCGCCACGAGGTGATGCCATGAACATGCCTTCCCCCTCCCCGACCTCCCTTTCCGACCTTTTGCTCGGGCACGCGACGGCCGCCCCCGACCGTCCGGCGATCATCCACGGCGACACCACCGTGCGGTATGCCGCCCTGGCCGAGGCGGTGTCGCGCCTGGCGGCCGGCTTTGCCGGTCTGGGGCTGGCCAAGGGGACGCGCTTGGCCGTCTTTTCCCGCAAGACGCCCGAGGCCGTCACGGCCATGCTCGCCGCCGCCGTCGCCGGCGGCGTTTTCTTTCCCCTGGACCCCAACCAGCCGCCGGCGGTCAACCGGGACATCCTCACCCGGCTTTCGCCGGCCGTGGTGTGCGTGACCGAGGAATATCTGCCGACCGTGCTGGCGCTGTATCCGGCGGGAGCGCCCTTCGCCGTGGCGGTCATGGACGGCCCGTCGCGCCCGGGCGCGGCCTCGCTGCCGGAACTGGCCTCCGGCCCCTTTCCGGTCGCCGCGCCGCCGCGCCTTTCGCCGGACGATGCCGTCTACCTGAACTTCACCTCCGGCACGACCGGCACGCCCAAAGGGGCCATCGCCACCCTGGCCAACCTCATGGCCAACACCGAGGCCTCGATCGAGGCCTTCGGGCTGACCCCGGAAGACGTGCACCTGTGCATGATGCCGATCTTCGTGCATCCGCACGAACTGTTCATGCGGCCGCTTTACCTCGGCGGCGCCCTGGTGCTGTGCGACCGGGTGTCCTCCCGGGCCGTGGCCGAGGCCTGCGCGCGCCACAAGGTGACGGCGCTGATGGCCGTGGCCGCCATCTACGAAACCCTGCTGCGGCTGCCGGCCTCCTCGGACAACCCCCTGGCCGGGGTGCGCATCCCGGAATCCGGCGGCATGCACGTTCCCTCGGCCCTGGCGAAGGGGCTGGCCGAGCGCTTCGGCATCGGCATCCTGCCGGTATGGGGCAGCACCGAGACCATGGGCGTGGCCCTGGCCACGCGCCCGGGGGAGGCGTACGCCGCCTGCTGCCTGGGCCGGCCGGCGCCCGGCTATGCGGTCAGGGTGGCGCGCGAGGACGGAACGCCGGCCGACGACGGCGAGCCCGGGGAACTGGTGGTTACCGGGCGGGGGGTGAGCCCGGGCTATTTCGGCGAGCCGCCGCGCGCGGAGGGCCGGCTGCGGGGCGGGAGTTTCCGCACGGGCGACGTGGTGCGGCGCGAGGCCGACGGCCGTTTCTATTTCGCCGGCCGCCAGAGCATGATGCTCAAGGTCGGCGGCATGAAGGTGTTTCCGGTGGAGATCGAGGAGGCGTTGCGGTCCCACCCCGACGTGGCCGAGGTCGTGGTCATCCCCCTGGCCGACGACCTGCGCGGCGAGGCGGCCAAGGCCGTGGCCGTGCCCAAACCCGGCGCGACGCTCACGCCGGCCGACCTGCGGCACTTCCTGCTGGACCGGCTGCACCGCCTGAAGATGCCCCGGGTCATCGAAGTGCGCGAATCGCTCCCCCGAACCCCCGGAGGCAAGATCGCATGGCGCGCCCTCGTGTCGCAGTAGTCTCGCGGCCCGTCCCGGAATCCCCGGCGGAATTCACCTCCAGAAGCCTGGACATGGTGGCCGGCCTCGTGGCCGAGGCCGTGGAGGCCTGCTGCGACCTTCCGGCCCTGGCGAGGGGCCGGAAGGTGCTGGTCAAGCCGAACCTGGTGCGTCCGAATCCCCGCAACCCCTGCTCCGTGGTCACGGACGAGCGGGTGATCCTCGGCATGGTGCGCCTTTTGCGCGATGCCGGCGCCGCGCGGGTGGCCGTTGGCGACAACCCGGGCTACGGCCTGCCCCTGGCCGACGCGTTGGGCTGCATGGCCGATTTCAAGCGCCGGCTGGCCGCGTCCGGCGGGGAGCTGGTCTTCTTCGACCAGGAGCCGCCGGTGGTGGTGGACAACCCGGAGGCGTCGCTCTTCGACTCCATCGCCCTGCCACGGGCCTTCGTCGAGGCGGAATGCTACGTCAACCTGCCCAAGATGAAGACCCACGTGCACACCCTCGTGACGCTGGGGATCAAGAACCAATACGGACTGGTCCTGGACGACCAGAGGATGTTTTGCCACCGCAACGATCTCAACGTGAAGATCGTGGACATCCTGCGGGTGGCCCGACCGGACCTGACCCTGATCGACGGGCTTTGGGCCGTGCAGGGCCAGGCGCCGCTTTCCGGATCGGCCGTGCCGGACATGAACGTGCTCGTGGCCGGAACCGACGTTTGCGCCGTGGACACCGTGGCGGCCGATCTCATGGGCATCGACGCCGGCGAGGTGGCGATGCTGCGGCTGGCGAGGCAGGAAGGGCTCGGGGAGACGGATCTGGCCGCCATCGAGGTGGTGGGCGCCGACCCGGACGCCCTGCGCCGTCATTTCGCCCGGCCGGTCATCAGCTCCATGGGCGCCTACGACGCGGTGCGGGTCATCGAGGGCGGCGCCTGCTCGGGCTGCCTGTCGGCCCTGCGCCACGCCCTGGACAAGCTCGGCAGCGAGGGGCTTCTCGAAGGCCGGGAGCCGGTCACGCTCTATGTCGGCCTGCCCATGCCCGAGATGCGTAACATCCGCAATGTCCGCGGCGGGTTGTGGTGTTTCGGGGCCTGTGCCGCCCCGCTCGTCTTCAACGCCCACCAGTGCGGTCCGCTGGCCGAATTCGTCCCCGGCTGCCCGCCGCACATCCTGGATTTCTACAAGGCCTACCGGAAAAAGCACGGGATCTAGCCTCGCGTTTTTTCGGACGCCCCAGGCGTTCCCGTCCGCACAGGAGGGCTTATGCGCTTTTTCATTTTTACATTGGCCGTGCTTGGCATTGTCTTTGTTCCGTATGCCTTTTGTGCGGATGACGATGCAGGTTCTTCCGGGAGCAAGAATTCCGAAAATTCCAGAATATACGACAACAAAGGAAATTTCAGAGGAAGGACTGTCGGCAGCGGCAACAACATCAGGGTCTATGACAACCAGGGAAATTTCGTGGGGAGAATCATACAGGACAAAAACGCTTCGTCCGCGCGAATCTATGACAACAAGGGGAATTTCAAGGGACGTATCAA
>CAZNUQ010000067.1:11452-15081 GCA_964576235.1 uncultured Desulfovibrio sp. | reverse complement strand
GGTCACCAGCAGGAATGTCCCGGCGGCGGTTCCGTTCACCGCGCTGTTTCCCAGTCGCTTGGAGTACCGCGCGGTATGGACGAAATAGACGAAATTGCCGACCGGGATTTCCATGTCCATCCTGGAGCGCTGCGGGGCGCTTTCCGTCGTCCGCGCCCGTCCTGGCCCCTCCTGCGGGGAGGCGGTCGCTGGGGGATGGGCGAAGGCCAGGGAGGCCAGGACGGCCAGGGGGAGGGCGCGCCAGCCGGACTTGTAGGAAGGGCGGGGCGTGGAAGCCTTTGAACAAAGGCCGGCAATCAGGCGCACGGGGTCTTCTCCGGTTGGAGTGGTGAAATTTCCTTTATCCGGTACTGCGTATAGATATATTGAATCGCCCTGTCCAGTCCGGATGCGCGTTCCTGTTGCCGGGTGGTCGGGGGCAGAAGGCATGCTGACGCGGCGTGGCTGACCGGTTTCGAACCTGCAAGCGTTGCCGTCCGAACTGCGGTCGCTCCCGCTTCGGCGCCGGCGTGCCGGTATGACGCCCCCGGGGCGGTCCGTAGCCAAGGGACCGCCTCGGGGGGCGCGACGTCATACGCCGAGCACGTAGTAGCGCAGGTAGAGGTAGGCCATGGAGATGAGGATGGTGAGCAGGGTCACGGGCACGCCGTACTTGAGGAACCGGACGAAGGTGATCTTGTGCCCGGCCTTCTCGGCCATGCCGACCACGATGACGTTGGCCGAGGCCCCGATGGCCGTGCCGTTGCCGCCGAGGCAGGCCCCCAGGGCCAGGGCCCACCACACCGGCCGCATGGTCGGATGGCTGTAGAGGGCCTGGCCGGAAAGCCCGGTGGCCGGACCGAGCACCGTGTCGGCCAGCTCGGTCAGCAGCGGGTTCATGGTGGCCACGAAGGGGATGTTGTCCACGATGGCCGAGGCGATGCCGGAGAACCAGACCATGACCATGGTCAGCACCAGCATGGAATCCTTGGTCGGATGGGTCAGGGCGATGACCTTCTGGGAAAGAACCTCGATCAGGCCGCCCTTCACCGTGCCGCCGATGATGATGAAAAGGCCCATGAAGAAAAAGATGGTGGGCCACTCCACCTCTTCCAGGACCTTTTGCGGATCCTCGCCGGACACCAGGAGCAGGGTGGAGGCGCCGAGCAGGGCCACCGTGGCCGGTTCGTAGCCGAGGACGCCGTGGAGCATGAAGCCGAGGATGGTCAGCCCCAGGATCAGGCCGCTTTTTTTGAGGAGGGCGGGATCCCGGATGAGGGAGGTCTCGTCGAGGGCCAGGATGCGGGCCTTCTGGGCCTCGCCCACGCGCAGCCGCCGGCCGAAGACGACCTTCCAGGCGAGCATCCAGACAACCATGATGAAGACGATGGCCGGGGCGAGGTTGACGAGGAAATCCATGAAATCGAGGCCGGCCTTGGAGCCGATCATGATGTTGGGCGGATCGCCGATGAGCGTGGCCGTGCCGCCGATGTTGGAGGCGATGGCCTCGGTGACGAGATAGGGAACGGGGTCGATCTCCAGTTCCTTGGCCACGAGCAGGGTCACCGGGGCGATCAGGAGCACGGTGGTGACGTTGTCCAGAAAGGCCGAGGCCAGGGCCGTGACCACGGCGAAGATGGCCATGATGGCGAAGGGCTCGCCGCGTCCGAGCTTGGCCGACTTGACGGCCACGTACTGGAAGACGCCCGTCTTGGTCATGACGTTGACGATGAGCATCATGGAAATGAGCAGGAAGATCACGTTCCAGTCCACGCCGAGGTCGATGTCGTGCAGGGCGTCGTGCTGGGTGAGCACCTTCAGGGCCAGGGTCAGGGCGGCCCCGAAAAGGGCCACCTTGGTCTTGTGGATCTTCTCCGAGACGATGACGGCGTAGGCGCAGACGAAAATCGCCGTGGCGGTCCAGAACATGCGGGCTAGTCCTTTTCGAGGTCGCGTGTGCCGGCCAGGTGTTTGATGATGATCCGGCGGGTGACCTCGCCGAGGAGCCGGCCGGCCGCGTCGACGACCGGCAGGGCGTTGACCTTGTGTTCGGCGAAAAGGGCCTCGGCCGCGAGGAAGGTGTCGTCCGGCCCGACGGTGAAGGGGCGCCGGGTCATGATGTCCGCGGCGGTGAGGCCGGCGCAGGCGCGGAAGGCCTGGGCCGGCGCCGCGGCCTCCTCGGGCAGGGCCCTGGCCAGGTTGGCGTCGAGGTAGGAGGGCAGCAGGGCCCGCAGGATGTCGTAGCTGCTGACCACCCCGAGAAGGGCGCCGTCGGGGCCGGTCACGTAGGCCAGCCGGGAATCCATGTCCCGAAAGACGCGCAACAGGTCGTGAAACGGCGTGTCCGGGGTCACCCGGGCCGGATTTCCCCGCATCATGTGGCGGATGCGCATGGTCCCTCCCGTGGCCGCCTGTGCGGCCGGATGCCCTGTGGGATGATCCCGGGGGCGGTGATTGTCAACAATCGCCGCCTGTGCGGCAGCGGCATGGTCCCAGCCACGTGCGCGGTCGTCCCGGCCAACAGGGTCGGGAACCGCTCCGGTTCGGCTTGCGCGGGTCAGGCGCGGACGGTGCGGTTGCGTCCGCCATTCTTGGCGCCGTAAAGGGCCCTGTCGCTTGCTTGGATCAAATGGTCCAACGAGTTGCCATCGCTGGGGTATTGGGCGAGGCCGATACTGATCGTTGCCCGGACGGAGGGGAATCCAGGCAATAGCAACGGCATTTCGGCCCATGTTTTGCGTAAGCGCTCCACTATTTTGTATCCGGTCTCTCGTGCTGTTTCCGGAAGCAAGAGGATGAACTCCTCGCCTCCATACCGAAAACAAACGTCGCTGCATCGTAAAGTTCTGGTGGTCAAATCCGAAAAAGCCTTCAATACAAGGTCGCCGTTGGCGTGGCCATACTGATCGTTCAATTTTTTGAAATTGTCTATATCGATCATTGCCACGCAATATGGTCGATTCTTTCTTTTGCTGTCATTGTGCAAAATGTTAAATCGTACCATGCCGTCGCGGCGATTGGGCAAGCCAGTCAAGTCATCCGTCGCGGCTATCTTTTGCAGGGCGGATTCCAGCGCCTTCTTTTCTGTGATATCGAACAAGGCGCCAAGAAATCCAGCGACAGCGCCAGAATCGTCCGTGAATGTCTGCTTGTGAAACTGTATTATGCTGGTAATGCTTTTTGAATTGGTGACCAATGTCTCGTAAATCTGCAGGCCGCCTCTCTGAAACAGTTCGGCGTCCTGGGCTGAGAATATGTCAGCTTCGCGCTTGTTGCATAGATCATATGCAGTTTTTCCGATTATCTGGTCGCGTCTGATGCCAAGAAAACATTCGAAGGCTTTATTGCAGGTAATATATTTTCCAGATATATCTTTGATGAAGAGTGGAATCGGAACCAAATCCATGACGCTGTCAAGAATATCCCGGTTCGAATTGATAAAATCTATGATATTCCAAGGCATAGAGACTCCTTAGAGGCACCATTTCCGGATGTTTTCCTTGGCGGCTATTCCATGTCTTGCCTCCAATCGTTTGATGACGCGATTTTCTGGCGGAAAACAGTTTTTTTCAACGGCCGGCCGGCCCGTATTCCGGCGCTCCCGTGGAGCGTCGCCCGACGCAAGGGATCATGGCGCGGCTTGTCAGCAT
>CAZNUQ010000067.1:8041-11352 GCA_964576235.1 uncultured Desulfovibrio sp. | reverse complement strand
GCGCTCCCGTGGAGCGTCGCCCGACGCAAGGGATCATGGCGCGGCTTGTCAGCATGCGCCGCCGGTCCCCCGGCGGGACAGCGCCTCGGGGTTGAGGCAGGTCGGCGGCGTTTCGCCGGCGAGCATGGCCAGCAGGTTGCGGGCGGCCAGGACGGCCATGCCCTCCCGGGCCGTGATCGTGGCCGAGCCGATGTGGGGGGTGATGACCACGTTGGGGAGGGCGGCCAGTCCCTCGGCCAGGCGCGGCTCGAATTCGTAGACATCGAGGCCGGCCCCGGCCAGGCGGCCCTCCCGCAGGGCGGCGACCAGCGCCGTCTCGTCGACGATGGGGCCCCGGCCGGTGTTGATCAGGATGGCGTTTGGCCGCAGGCGCGCCAGGGCGGCGGCGTCGAAGGCGTGGCGGGTGTCCGGCGTGAGCGGGGCGTGGATGCTCACGATGTCGGCGGCGGCCAGGAATTCGCCGAAGGGCAGGCGTCTGGCCCCCAGTTCGCGTTCCAGGGTCTCGTTGGGGCGCCGGCCGCCGCAATAGACCACGGGCATGGCGAAGCCGCGGGACATGCGCGCCATGGCCGTGCCGATGCGTCCCGGGCCGAAGATGCCGAGGGTTTTCCCGGTCACCTCCTGGCCCAGGAACTGGAGCGGCCCCCAGCCGGGCCAGACCCCCGAGCGGGTGGCCGCGTCGCCCGTCACGACATGGCGGGCCACGGCGAAAAGCAGGGCCCAGGCTATCTCGGCCGTGGCCGTGGTCAGCACGTCCGGGGTGTTGGACACGGGCACGCCCCGGCGGGTGGCCTCGGGCACGTCGATGTTGTCGAAGCCGACGGCGTAGTTGGCGTAGCCGCGAAGGCGGGGGGCCGCGTCGAAAAAGCCCGCGTCGACGCGGTCGGTCAGCTGTCCGAGGACGCCGTCGGCCGTGGCGGCCCGCTCCAGCAGTTCCTCGCGGGCAAGGGGCCTGTCCTCGGGATTGACCCAGACATCGGCCGCCGCGCGCAGAAGATCCAGGCCGGGCTCGGGGATGCGCCGTGTCACCACCACGCAGGGACGTTGGCTCATGGTGCGCTCCATGGTGCGGATGGAGGTTGCTGGTTCCCCGTTAGGTGACCCGGCCGGCCCCCCCTTGTCAACGGCGGGGCGCGGTCATGGCGAATTCATGAAAAATTCACTTTACAATGGTGGCGAAAGCCTTACATCTGGAATCAACGGACACCTCGAAAGAGGATGAACCCGAGCAGGAGGATGCGCCGCGACAAACGCCATGTCCCATACCCGGCGAAGCGAGTCGCCCCGGAAAGAGGCCGAGCAAGGCGTATAGCCAGGCCTCATGGCGAAAGGACTTCCCCGATCGCCCAAGGAAGCGAAAGCGGTACGGTCCCGAGGGACCGGCAAAGACCGTCGCGAGACATCAGGGTACAGGCACTGGAAGGCGGTAACGCGCAACGCAACGAAAGCCGGAGGTTTGACCCCGACGGGCAACGGACTTCCATACCCGGCGAAACGAGTCGCCCTGGCAGGAAGGCCTGGCAGTTGAAAAACGCAGGGCCGAAACGGCGAAAGGACTTACCCGATCGCCAGGAACCCGAAGGGCGGGGGACGGCAATGCCGACCCGGCGCCAAGGAACAAGGGTTGAGGCTTCGTTTTCTCGGCAAACCCGGAAACCAAAGCGCGGCTGACCGCGCCAAGGATCGATAACATTCCAGCCCCGGCGCATCGGCTTGCCGCGAGGCTTCGGAACCGGAGGTCCTCTCCGGACACCGACTGGGGATGGGCCGCGCGGCCCGCGCCAGACGCCTCGGACAGGGCCCGGTCGCAACGACCGGAAGGGGCCACGCCGGACGAAAGGGCGATGGAATAGGTTTTCGGCAACGCATCAAAACGACGAGAAACAACCTCGCCTGGCCCAACCGAGGACCGGGCGAGGTTTTTTGATTTCCACCGGAGGATCACCGCATCATGAGCAGCCAGATCAAGACCGCCCTGCTTCTCGGACTTCTCACCGCGCTTATCCTGATCGTGGGACAGGCCATGGGCGGCCGCACCGGACTTGTCGTGGCCTTCGTCCTGGCCCTGGTCATGAACCTCGGCAGCTACTGGTTTTCCGACAAGATCGTCCTCTCCATGTACGGCGCCCGCGAACTGTCCCCCGCCGACGCCCCGGGCCTGCACGCCATGGTCGAGGAACTGGCCCGCAACGGCGGCATCCCCAAGCCCCGCGTCATGATCGTCCCCCAGGAGTCCCCCAACGCCTTCGCCACCGGCCGCAACCCCGAGCACGGCGTCGTGGCCGTGACCGAAGGCATCCTGCGCCTGCTGTCCCCCGAGGAGCTGCGCGGCGTGCTGGCTCACGAGCTGGCCCACATCAGGAACCGGGACATCCTCGTCCAGTCCATCGCCGCGGTCCTCGGCGGCGCCGTGGTCATGATGGCCAACATGCTCCAGTGGGGGGCCATTTTCGGCATGGGCAGCCGCGACGAGAACGAGGGCAACGGCCCGGGCCTCGTCGGCGGCCTGCTGATGGCCATCCTGGCCCCCATCGCCGCCTCCCTCATCCAGATGGCCATTTCCCGGTCCCGGGAGTTTCTGGCCGACGCCACCGGCGCCCGGATCTCGGGCACGCCCCTGGCCCTGGCCGGGGCCCTGGCCAAGCTCGACAGCTACGCCCGCCAGATTCCCATGCAGGCCAACCCGGCCACGGAGAACATGTTCATCGTCAATCCGTTCGCCGGCCTGTCCATGGCCTCGCTTTTCTCCACCCACCCCTCCACCGAGGAACGCATCCTGCGGCTGCGCGAAATGGCCGGCCGGTAACGGGGAATGGGGCGCGGGGGCGACGGCCCCGCCCCGGCCGAGGGGGCCGGGCGACGGCACGAGGGGCCGATTCCCCGCCATGACCGATACCGGAGGTCGTTTCCGATGATCGACAAGCCGCTTTTCCGCCGGACCGCGCTGGCGGCCTGGATCGCCTGCGCGGTCGCGACGGCCTGGGTGTCGCTTCTGCCCGACGTGAACCTGCCCGTGGACTTCTGGAACGCCGACAAGCTCTACCACATGGCCGCCTACGTCGGCCTCGGCGGTCTGCCGCTTCTGGCCTTCGCCTCCAGATCCCGGGCCCTGGCCGCGTCCTATGCCGCGATCTTCATGGGCGCCCTGCTCGAATGGGGCCAGTCCTTCGTGCCCGGCCGCGAGGCCAGCATGGGCGACGCCGTGGCCAACGCCGTCGGCGTCTTCGTGGGCATCGCCCTGGCCGACGCCCTGCTGGCCCGGCTTCGCGGACGCGGCCGGGCTGACGGCCGGGAGTGAGAACCGCCCGGCC
>CAZNUQ010000067.1:0-7941 GCA_964576235.1 uncultured Desulfovibrio sp. | reverse complement strand
ATGCGACGCTTCGGATAGTCTATGGCAAACCTCAACCGGGAGAGTGACCATGGGGCGCGCCGGCAGCAGGGGAGCCAGACTCCTTGTCGCTTCGGGCCTCGTCGCCGTGGGTGTGGGGCTTTTCCTGGCCCTGGGTCCGCCGCGGCTTCTGGCCAAGTCCGAGACGCCAGACTTCTGTGCCTCCTGCCATGTCATGGAGGCGCAGTACGAAGCCTGGTTCCACCAGGGCGCGCACAAGCGCGTCCGTTGCGTGGACTGCCATTTGCCCAACGACAACCTGGCCGGGCACTACGTCTGGAAGAGCATCGACGGCATGAAGGACGTGGTGGTGTTCCACTCCGGCCGGGTGCCGGACGACATCCGGATTTCCGCCCACGGGAGCAGGGTGGTGCAGGCCAACTGCATCCGCTGCCATGAGACCACCGTGGAGATGATCAACCAGGACCGCCCATGCCGGGAGTGTCATCGCCGGGTCATGCACAGGCACACCGGCGTGACCTTCACCCGTTAACCAGCAAAACCGGCCGAGGCCGAGTGAGGGATGACCATGCGGGGCAATACCGTGGGCAAGACGCTTGTGGGCGTGGCGCTGGCCGCCTTTCTGTTCGTTCCCTACGCCTGTTCGCCGCCGAAACCGGAGCCGGTCAAGACCGTGACCATCCCGGACGGCGAGATCGATCCGGCCGTGTGGGGCAAGGCCTACCCCGAGGAATACGAGACCTGGAAAATGACCGAGGAGCCGACGCCGGCCGGCAAGAGCAAGTACAAGCGCGGCTTCGACGCCGACCGCATCACCTACGACAAGCTGGCCGAGTTCCCCTACATGGCGCTTTTGTTCAACGGCTGGGGGTTCGGCGTCGAGTACAACGAGCCGCGCGGCCATGCCTACATGGTCCGGGACCAGCTGGAGATCGATTCGGCCCGGCTCAAGGCCGGCGGCGTGTGCCTGAGCTGCAAGTCGCCCTATGCGCCGCTGCTCGTCAAGGAACTGGGGGTGGACTATTACAAGCTGCCCTTCAAGGATGTCCTGAACAAGATCCCGGAACAGTTCCGGACCCTCGGGGTCGCCTGCATCGACTGCCACAACAACAAGGACATGGGGCTCAACGTGTCGCGGGGCTTCAGCCTGGTTCCGGCCCTGGAAGGCATGGGGGTGGACTGGAAAAAGCTCACCCGGCAGGAAATGCGCTCCGTGGTCTGCGCCCAGTGCCACGTGACCTACAACATCCCGAAGAACGCCGAGATGCAGTCCGTTGGCCTGTACTTTCCCTGGCAGTACGGCAAGTGGGGCAAGATCACCACCGAGGATGTCATCAAGAGGATCCGCGGCGACGAGTCCGTCAAGGAATGGAAGCAGACGGTCACCGGCTTCAAGCTGGCCTTCATCCGCCATCCCGAATTCGAGTTCTTCTCCAACGACAGCGTGCACTGGAAGGCCGGCGCGGCCTGCGCCGACTGCCACATGCCCTACACCAAGGTCGGCGTGCGCAAGGTGTCCGACCATCGGGTCATGAGCCCGCTTAAAAACGACATGAAGGCCTGCATCCAATGCCACACCGAGACCCCGGAATGGCTCAGGCAGCAGGTCATCGCCATCCAGGACCGCACCGCCTCCCTGCAGATCCGGGCCGGCAACGCCACGGCCACCACGGCCAAGCTCTTCGAGGCCGTGCACAAGGCCAGGGAGGCCGGCAAGCCCGTCGATCAGGCCCTCTACGACAAGGCCAGGGACTATTACGAGGAGGCCTTCTACCGTTCGCTTTTCATCGGCGCGGAGAACTCCATGGGCTTCCACAACCCCACCGAGGCTCTGCGCGTGCTCGGCGACTCCATCGCCTTCGCCGTCAAGGCCGAGGCCTATCTGCGCCAGATTCTGACCAAGGCCGGCGTCGACGTGCCGTTGCGGGTCGATCTCGAACTGGCCAAGTACCTGGAGGGCCGGGGAACGAAGAAGCTGCCCGGCAATCCGGATATGGAATTCAAGGATCCGATGGGGGTGCAGGACCGGTTCTAGGCCGCCGTTTCGCCGTGTTCCCTTTCGGCCGCGTCCGTTTCGGATCGACTCCGGGGCGGGCGCGGTCCGTTTTTGAGGGCAAACGGGGCGCGGCTAGCGCACCACGACCACGGTACAGGGCGCGATCTGGACCAGACGCATGGAGACGCTGCCCAGCAGCAGGTTTTCCACGTCGTCTTTGCCCCGGCTGCCGACATAGACGGTGTCGGCGCCCTCCTCTCTGGCGATGCGGGCCACGGTTTCGGCCGGCCGTCCCGGCTTGGCCAGGGTGCGGATGGTCACGCCGCGCTCCCTGGCCAGATCCTCGGCCTCGGCCAGGATCTTTCTGGGCTCGCGCAGGATGGCCTTGAAGGTTTGTTCGCAGGCCTCCGCGTCGCAATCGAAAAAGGACAGGGCCTCGACGGCGGTGACCGCCAGGATGTCGATGTCGCCGCAGGCCGCGTCGTCCAGGGCCCGCTCCAGGGCGCGCAGCGACGGCTGCGACCCGTCCAGGCATACGATCCAGCGTTTCATGGCCAGACTCCGGGGTTGCGCGCCGCGAAAGGCGGGAGCGCCATTCTAGTCCACGTGAAGGACCACGGCGAAGGCGTTGAACATGGCCCAGACCTTCTGTCCCTCGGCCAGATTCAGATCCCGGGCGCTTTGGGAGGTGATCAGGGCGCACAATCGGGTGGCGTCGGACAGAACCACGATGACCTCGGCGGTGAGTTCGCCGGGGCGCACCAGCTCGACCTCGCCCAGGAATCGGTTGGTCGCCGAGGCCCGGGGCATGTCGTCGCAGGCCTCGATCACCACCCAGGGCGCCTTGATTTCGGCCGTGACGAAGCTGCCTTCGGTGACGCCGAGGTTCTTGATGCTCTCGTTGGTGATGATGGAGGAAACGGCATGGCCGCCCAGGCTTTCCACCACCACCAGGGCCTGGATGTCCCCCTTCTGGACCCGGGCCACCCGGCCGAAGAAGGCGTTGCGGGCGCTGGTGCGGCGGGTTTCCCGGGTGATGGCCTGGCGTTCCACCTTGCGGCGCTGTTCCTCGGGCAGGTGGAGGAAGGCGGCGGTGAGGTCGGCGGTGGAATGGCCGAGGATGCGCTGGACCACGGGCAGCGGCACGTCGTCGCGCAACAGTTCCACGGCCCGGGAGCGGCGGATGGTGCTCGGGTTGACCAGTTCCTTGGTGAAGCCGCATTCCCCGGCCCGCTCGTAGAATTTGCGGCGCACGTGTCCCGGGTCGAGGTGGAAGAGGGAACCGCGCAGGGAAGCGTAGGCCGGCTTCTCGAACACGGCCGCCAGGGCGTCGCCGAGCTCGGCCGGGATCTGGACCTCGCGTCCCTCGCCCTCGCCGCTGCGGAAGGTCACGCTCAGGGCGTCCAGGTGGATGTCGGTGCGGTCGTCGAGGGCCAGCACCTCGCCGAGCCTGGCCCCGGTGTGGCGCAGCATGAGATAGATCAGGCGCACCCGGTTGCGCGACAGGGCCACGTCCGACCGGCCCGCCCGCTCGGTCCAGGCCGAAAAGGCCTCCGAGAGCCGGGTCAGTTCCAGGGTATCCAGGAATTTCACGTCCTCCGGCACGGAAAAGATCCGCGCCGCCCGGAACCGCTTCCCAACGGATTCCGGCCCGGTGTCCTGCACGTCAGCCATGACGAATTCCCCCTCGAAGCGATGCCAACAGCCTAGATTCCCCGGAGAGGCCCGGAAAGTCAAGAACGGCGCGCCAACCGCACGGAATACCGGAAAAACGGGACAGTGGGAGGGGCTAGGCCCGCGAGGCCACCACCTCCACTTCCACCAGGACGTCCCGGGGGAGCCGGGCCACCTCCACGCAGGATCTCGCCGGATGGGGCGCCTGGAAGTAACTGGCGTAAATTTCGTTTATCGTGCCGAAGTCGTTCATGTTCTTGATGAAGATCGTGGTTTTGACCACGTTGTCGAGCCCCAGGCCGGCGGCCTCGAGGATGGCGCGCGCGTTCCGGATGGCCTGGTGGGTCTGTTCGGCCACGCCGCCGGCGACGATGTTGCCGGTCGCCGGATCGATGGGGATCTGTCCGGACACGAAAAGCAGGTCCCCGGCCCAGACGGCCATGGAATAGGGCCCGATGGCCGCCGGGGCGTTCGGGGTGACGACGATCTGTTTGGGCATGGGGCGGACTCCTTGTCGCAACGGTGTTCTTCGGGTCGATCGCCAGTGTGCAGCGGGCGGGTTCCGGCGTCAACGGGGCCGGGGGGGACGGGCGTGGCGTTTGCCGCGGAACGCGGGCACAAAAAAAGGGGCCCGAAGGCCCCTTGTGCGTCGATGTCAACCAATGCCGCTTTAGAACTTGTAGGTCAGGCCGAAGGCAACCTTCCAGGCGTTGTTGCCGTTGGACTCAGCCTGCTTCACAAGGCGACGGCCCCACACGCTCTGCTGGAACTCACCATGAGCCCAACCGGTCTCGAGGACGGCGGCCAGGTTCTCATAGATCATGTACTTCGTGTCGAGGTTCAGACCGTAGACGTACTCGTTGGAGGTCAGGTCCTTGCCCATGGCGAAGTAGGAGTTGCTGTAGTAGGCGCGGGCGTCACGGATGGCGCGCGGGGCGTTGTTGCCGTGCACGTACATGAAGGTCAGGCGGTGGGTCAGCTTCTCGATGAAGGACATGTTGTTGAGCGAAGCGCCGATACCGTAGGCACCGACCACGCTCGTGTACATGTTGGAACCCTTGCCGAGTTCCTGGCTGTCATCGAACAGGAAGCTGTTGCCCGGGCCCCAGGTACCACGCATGGTGGGCATGCGCTCGGAACCGTTGCGGGTCGACTTGTCTTCGCCGGTGGACCAGAAGGCGAACAGCTGCGGGGTGACGACATCGAGACCGGTGTATTCGACACCGGCGTCGATGAACCAGCCCTGACGCTTGGCGGCCTTGTGGTCGGCCATGGCGCCGGCCCCGTAGATCACGTCGGCGTAGAAGCGGACGGGATCAAGGGCGGTCACTTCAAACGCGCCACCGAACCAGTAGTAGGGGTTCTGGGAGTTCTTCCAGTAGCCCAGGCGGCCCGGAGTGGTCATGCCATAGGCGCTGGCGGAAGACACCAGGGTGTTGGCGAAGTTGTTGCCCCATTCGGCAACGTCGGTGGTGTCCTTGTAGGTGTAGTTGGCATTGCGGCCGGCGACGGCGACCAAGCCCCACGGAGTGGCCTTGAAGCCTTCCACGGTGATGGGCAGGGCCAGGAAGTAGGCGTCGAGCTCATCAGCACGCTGGGTGGTGGTGTCGTCGAAGGTCCGGGTGGTGTCGATCATGCGGCCGAAGCCGGTGAGGACGGCCAGGGTGTCCGGGATAAGCGGAGCCTTGATGGTCAGGGCGGCCATCTTGTCGCTCCACACCGGGCTGCCGTAGAACATGCCGCTCTGGGGCAGGTTCACGTCCTGGAGACCAGCCGTGATCTCGATGTCGCAGCCGGGCCACTTGAACTGCAGGTAGGCCAGGTCGACAACGATGGCGGCAGTCGGGTTGGCGGCGGTGAAGGTGCCGTAACCCCAGGTGTCTTCAACCTTGATGCCCAGACGGAACTTCACGGCTTCGTTGGCGACGAAGTCGGAACGCAGGCGGAACCGCTCCCAGATCTCGAAGTTGTCTTCGGTCTTGGTGCCGGTCTTGTTCCAGCCAGTGTAGTTGCGGTTGGCGAACCAGTTACCATAAACACGCGCATCGCCGGTCATCTTGACCTCGGTGGCGGCATGGGCGGCGGCGACGGCGCCGAGCACCATGATCACGGCAAGGGCAAGAGATCCAAACTTTTTCATATTCCTTCCTCCAATACCTGCGGCTTTCGAACGGGTTACCATCGACGCACCGCGAACCCCCGGTGGCTACTCCGGAGGTTACGGGTTTGGAATTACGCCCGGTCGCGGTGGAACTCAAGTCAAAAAATCTAAATTTTTGTTCACCGCCATCGGTGCCAATTCCTATTTTTATCACTTAAAATATTGATATTTTGGTTAAAATTCGTATTTTTTCCGAGTGTTGACCGGTAAAATTTTTTTTACCGCCTCCCGGACGGACGGAGGAAAGGGATCTTTTCAAGGCGGGCCGTCACGGATCGCTAAAGGAATTCCGGGAGCGGCCGAAAAGGGCAGCGACGGAGACACGCCGCCGGCGGGATGCCGGCGCGCCACACCGCCAGGGAGGAAGGCGCATGGCCCGAATACTGCGGCTCGACACCCTGCGCCGGGGGCGGGCGCCAAAGCCGGGGCCCCCGACGCGCCCGGCCGACGAGCGTCCGCGTCTGAGCGATCGGGACCTGTGGACCAGGGACTACCGGGAAACCGACAACATCTTGTACGCGATCCTCAAAATCAAGGAGATCCTCGACTACCATCTCTATTACGACGATGTGTGGCCCTATCTGTTGCTGTCGTTCATCGAGGCCGTGCACGACGCCGGCCAGGAGGACCCGCGGGAATTGCGGGGCGCCGGGGCGACGCTCAAGGACTACGTGCTTTCGGCCATCACGCCGGAGAACAAGCGTGAGATGTCCATGGTGCTGCTTTTGATCGACCTGATCGAAAAGTCGCCGGCCTACCGCGGCACCTCTTCCTCGCCCTAGGCGGGGCTGGCGGCCGGTGACGACCGGCCGGCCGCCGCTCCCGCGCCTTGACGGTCCCTGGCGCCGGGCGCATCATGGCCCATTCGGGGAAACCTCAACGCGGGAGCGGTCATGCGCGCCACCGGCTATCTGTTGTCCTGCCTCGCCGCCGAGGGCGTGGGGCATGTTTTCGTGGCCCCCGGCGGCCATGTCGGGGCGATCCCCTTCGATTTTTCAAGCCATCCGGCCGTGCGGGCCACCGAAGCCGCCCACGGGGCCGGGGCGGTCTTCATGGCGGACGGCTACGCCCGGGCCTCGGGGCGGTTCGGGGTCTGTCTGGCCGCCGGAGAGGCCGATCCCGCCGGGCTGGTCGCCGGGACCGCCTCCCCCGTGTTGTGCGTCGCCGCCGCCGGCCCCTGTTCCTGCGTTTCCGCCGGATCCTTTCCCCGGACCCTGCGCGCCTGTCTGACCCGGATGCTGGCCGGGCCGGGGAGACCCGTCGTCCTCCCCCTCGCCTCCGGAGACGCCGAGGAGCCTTCCCCGGACGCGGCCTGGGAGCCGCTCGACGATACGACCTACCGGCCGCGTTTCGTGGACGGGGCGGCGGTGGAACGGTTGTGGCGCGTGCTGGTCCCGGACGGCGGCGGCGATGCGCCGACGCGGGTGGCCGTATTGGCCGGATCCGGGGTGGAGAAGGCGGGGGCCGCCGAGGGGTTGGCCGCCTTTGCCGAGCAGTTCGAGATTCCGGTGGCCACCACGGCCCGGGCCAAGGGGGCGTTTCCCGAGGACCACCGGCTTTCCCTCGGCGTGTTCGGCCCCCCGGGGCATCGGCACGCCGCGCGGGCGCTTTTTTCCGGCGGGGTGGAGGTGCTCGTCGTGCTCGGCTGCGGGCTGTCGCGGGCCGACACCTTCGCCTGGGACGAGCGGCTGGCGCCGGACCTGGCCCTGGCCCAGGTGGACGTGGATCCGTCGGCCATCGGCCGGGCCTTTCCCGTGGACCTGCCCATCGTCGGGGACTGCCGGGCGGCCCTGGCCCGGATGCTGGAAGGCGGTTCGGCGCGGGTCATGCGCTTTCGGGCCGGCAACGAGGCGCGCGCCGCCTGGCTTGCCGACCTGCGTCGGGCGGTCCCGACGGTGAAGGATGCGATCGGGGAGGCCTCCGGCGGGGGGGGCGAGGCCGCCCTGGCCGCCGCCTTGCGCCGGGCGCTGCCCAGGGACGCTGCCGTGGTGGTGGATGCAGGGCCGCACGGCCGGTTCTTCGCCCGGGAATTCCGGACATACGGCCCGCGCACCTATTTCGCGGCTCCCGAGCCGGGGCCCCTCGGCTGGGCCGTGGCCGCCGCCGTGGGCGTCCGGGCGGCGTTGCCCGG
>CAZNUQ010000066.1:0-15176 GCA_964576235.1 uncultured Desulfovibrio sp. | reverse complement strand
GCACGCCCTCGATGCCCAGTCCCATGCCGTAGACCGCGCTGGTCAGGTAGCCGAGTTCCCGTTCGGTGCAGATGACCGGCTCCACCTCGCAGTTCTTGTAGATCTCGATGTCCTCGATGGAACCGATGTCCAGGGGGTCCGGCATGGCCACCCGGATGAGGTTGCCGGCCCTGGACAGGGGCACGAGCTTGGAGCGCAGGGCGATCTCCGCCGGGATGAGGTCGGCCAGCCGCGAATCGACGGGGTAGCGCTCGGGGGTGTACTTGGCCAGCCCCATCTGCCGGCTGATGAGATCGACGATATCGGATTCCTTGACGATGCCGTCGCGCACGAGCTGCTGGCCGAGGCGCAGCCCGCCGCGCTTGCCGGCGGCCAGGGCCTGGCGCAGCTGGTCCTCGGAGACCAGCCCCGCCGAGAGGAGCATTTCGCCCAGACGCAGACGCTTCCTGGATTCCATGTCGGTTCCTTGGCGCTCCCGCCCGTGCCCGGCGCCGGGCGCGGGGAAGCCCCCTTACCGGACCGTGCCCGTCCGGGGATGGTTCGTGGCCACCTGCCGTCCGGCCGCCGTCGCGGCCGCCACAGCGGCCTGACGCGGGCCCGGCCTGTCGCCAAGTTCCGTGTAAAACACCGTGCCCGACGGATAGTCGTCCGCCAGCTCCGCCTCGGCGGCCAGGGGCCGGGACAGGCCGTCCATGGCCGCCCGGGCCTCGGTCCGGCCGGGGAACCGGGCGGCCAGGACCACCTCGAACCGCAACCCCCGGTCCGGATGATAGGTCGAAAAAACGGTCATGGCCGTCCCCCCGCCCCGGTGGCTGTCGATGAAGGCCACGGCCTCGTCCAGGCTCGCCGCCCCGGCAAGCCGCACCAGGCAGGTTCCGGCCGGCGGGGGACCGGCCTCCAGGACCGGAAAGACCAGGGACTGGCCGGCCCGCACCCGGTCGAGATCCAGGTCCGGATTGGCCCGGGCCAGGGCGGCCACGGCCTGTCGCTCCGCCGCCCGGCCGTAGACCCTGGCCGCCATGCGCGTGACGTGCCATCCCTGTCGCAACCGGGCGCTGCCGAGATCCGTCGGGGCCTGGGCCGCGGCGAGGTCCGTCCCGGAATCGGCCGGCCCGGACGCGGTACCGGAGTCCTGGTCCGGCTCCGGCGCCACGGCCGGGGAGGCGGCCACGTCCGGGGCCTCTTCCCCGGCGGCGGCCACGTCAGGCTCTCCGGGCGCGGCCGGCGCGGGAGACGCTTCGGGCCCGGGCGGGACGGACGGCCAGGAAGGCGGCTCCTGCCGGGTCTCGGAAACGGCGGCCAGGGGCGCGGCCGCGGGCGCGTCGTCGGAGAGGGCGGGGGAAAGAGGACGCGGGACGCCGGCCCGAAGCGTCGAGACGACGCCTTCCATGGCCGGCCGCAGATCGAGGCCCGCCACGGCCAGGGCCGATCCCAGGGCGACCAGGCCGCCGAAGGCCGCCGCGACGAAGGCCCGGCGCGGCGCGAGCCCGGTCCGGCCCCGCGGCTGGCGGGCCGCCCGGCCGACCATGGCCCAGTCGATGCGGGTTTTGCCCGTCCCCACGGCCATAAGCAGCGACAGGTGGCAAAGACGCACGAGCTTTCGCGGGAATCCCCGGGAAAGGCGATGGAGCCGTCGCAGGGCCATGGGGGTGAAAAGGTCCGGAGCGCGGCCGGACGGCGCACACAGGGCCAGGCGCGTCTCGATCAGCCGCCGCGTCTCGCGGCGGTTCAGGGGGCGCAGACGGCAGCGGTAATTCACCCGGTCGTCCAGGTTGGGCCGGGCCGCCAGGGCTTTCGCGAATTCCGGCTGGGCCAGGATGACGATCTGCAGAAGCTTGTGGGTGTTGGTCTCGAAATTGAGCAGCTCGCGCAAAAGCTCCAGGCACTCGCCGGTGAGCTTTTGTCCCTCGTCGATGACCAGGGTCACGAGGCGCCGGTCGTTTTCGCAGCGCCGCAGCAAAGCCCCCTTGAGGGCCTCGCGCAATATCCCCGTGTCGTCCCCCTCCTCGGGCGGGGTCTGGCCGAGCAGGCGCAGCAGGGCCAGGAGGAATTCCCGGACCGAGGCGTGGAAGGGATCGTCGAGAAGCAGCACGTCCATGTTCGCGTCGCGCCCGAGCAGGCGGACCAGTTCCCGACCCAGGGTGGTCTTGCCCGTGCCCACCTCGCCGAGCACCACGTTGAGCCCCCGGCGCAGGCGCACGGCGATCTCCATGCGCTCCAGGCAGTCCCGGTGCGGGCCGGACAGGAAGAGCATGTCCGGGTCCGGGGAGTTGGAAAAGGGTTCCCTGCAAAATCCAAAAACTTCATAGTAGCTCATGAGAGGCTCCGGTCAGGGGAGTTTGGGTTCGGGGGCCGCGGCGAGGGGCGGGGTCACCCGGTCGATCGCGGGAGGCACGGGCGCGATGGGCTTTTCCTTGAGGATGGTCGGCGTGATGAAGATCAGGACCTCCTCCCGCTTGAGGCCCGCGCTCTTGGATTTGAAGGCCCATCCCAGCGCGGGGATGTCCCGCAAAAACGGCACGCCGGATTCCCCGTCGCTCATGGTGTCCCGCGTGAGCCCGGAAATCACGATGGTGTCGCCGTCCTCGACGACCAGGGTGGAACGGGTCTCCCGCTTGTAGATGGGGGGGTTGCCCTGGACCCAGTTGGCCTGGGATTCGTCGACCTGGTCGTCCTTGACCACGATGCGCATGCGCAGGTTCATGCCGTCGACGACATGGGGAAGGATTTCCAGACGCAGCAGGGCGTCGGCGAACTGCACGTTCGTTCCGTTTTGCGATGTGGAGACGTAGGGAATCTTCTTGCCGTTCTCGGTGTAGGCTTCCTTGTTCTCCATGGTGGTGATGGTGGGGCTCGACAGGATCTTGGCCTTGCTGTCCTCGGCCAGGGCCGTGAGCTGGGCCTCGAGCACGTTCTCCCCGATCTTGCCAAAAAGGAAGTTGAGGCCGGTGCCGGCCGCCCCGAGCCCGGTGGCCGTGGAGGTCAGGCTGGCCGGGTTGTTGATGCCGAACCCCTGGCCGGACGTGCCGCCGCCAAAGATGGGGGTCATGGCGTTGGTCGACGAGGTCGTTCCGGTGTTGGTGTTGGAAGCCAGGGTCCCGGTGGAGCCGGAGTTGGCGCCGCCGCCGGCCGTGGCGTTCGTCGAACCGGCGTTGCCCGTGGTCGTGGTGGAATTGATGGTTCCGGCCTGGGCCGGCGAAATCTGGAAATTGGTGTTCCGCAGCAGGCCGCCCCACTGGATGCCGAGCTGCTGGGCCGTCTTGCGGTCCGTCTGGACGATGAAGGCCTTGAGCCGGATCTGGGGACGCGGCTGGTCGAGCTTCTCGATGAGCCTGATCATCTTTTCGGCATCCTCGCGGGAGGCCTGGATGATCAGGGAATTGCTGTAATGGTCGGGAATGACGAACCCCTTGAGGAGGCCCGTCTTGTAGTCGCCGAGGGCGGGCAGGGCCGGGGTCGGGGCCTTGGCCGGCTCGGACACGGAGATGTTGGTGGTTCGCAGGGCATCGTTGAGGTTCGAGCTGTAATTGTCGCCCTTGAGGGTGGTGGTCTCGGAAACGCTTTTCCCCCCGATCCCCGGCATCGTGGCCGTGTTGCCGCACAGGGCGTTGAGGGTCACCGCCAGCTGGTCCAGGTCCGCGAAGTTGACCTCCACCTTGCAGGTTTCGTAGGGCTCGAGCTCCTTGGCCTTGACCGCTTCCTGGGTCGCCTTGTTCTGGGCCTCCTTGAGCTTGTTCTGCTGCTCCAGGTCGGCCAGGGTCATGACCCTGATGATGTTGCCCTCGACGACGTAGGCCAGCCCGTTGGAGGACAGGATGCTCTGGAACGTCTCGTCCCAGGGGGCGTCGGCCACGTTCACGTTGATACGCAGCCCCTTGTCCTGCCCGCCCCCGCCGGTCGCGCCGGGAATGGACGAGGACAGCACCACGTTCTGGTCGGCCGCCCGGGCCATGGCCCGGACCACGCTGACCAGGTCGGTGTCGTACATGCGCAGGGTCACCTTCTGCTTGGGCAGCGTCCGCACCGGCTTGGCCGGGGATTTCTGCTCCTTGGCGGGGGTGACGGCCGCCTTGGAAAATTCCACCTTGCGCGGGCGGGCCGTCGGGGAAGAGCCCTCGGCGTCGCGGGCCTTGGCCTCCCAATGCTCGATGAAGGCGTCCTTTTTCGGCTTCTGGGCGCAGCCTCCCACCGCGAGTCCGCCGCACACAAGCCCCACCAGGACAAGACGCCCCCACCGGCCAAACACCTCGACGCAACCGCGCATACGCTCTCCCCTCGCGCCGTCTCCGGCACGCACTGCCGTCGCGGCCTAACGCGCCGCCTCGTCCTGTCCCTCGTGAGGGACCACGACCCTGTTGCCGTTCGCCACGATCTCCAGGACCACCCGGTCCGGCTCGATGGCGGCCACCTTGTAGCCGCCGCCCTCCAGGCTGTCGCCCACCTGGTATTCCAGGCCGTCGACGATGGCCAACCGCCCCGATCCCAGCTCCACGAAGCCCGTGTACCGGGGCAGGTTGGACGCCGCCGCCTGGGGGGCGCCCATGGGCCTCCCGTAGAAGGCCGCCGTGCGCCAGTCCGCGTGGATGGCGGCGACGAGCGCCCCCTCGGTCTTGCCCAGGGCCACGCCGCGGATGGTGCCGAGCATGGACTGGGCCTTGGCCGTCTCGTTTCCCGAAGGGGCCTGGGGGGAGCCCGGGGCCATGGGGCCCGGCGCACGACCGAAATAGAGGTTTCCCAGCCCGACCAGGGCCACCAGTCCCGCGACCACCAGCAGCCGCTGTTCACGCTTGGTCATCGTCCGCGCTCCTTTTCCCGGGGCGGCTCACCGCACGGCCAGCCAGCATTTCACCGCGTATTCCCGCCCGTCCCGGCCCGCCGTGGTCGCGGCCGATTCGATCTTGACCAGCGGCCCGTAGCCGCCAAGGGCCAGCAGGAACCGCCGGAAGGCGTCGGCGGGCCCCACCAGCCCGACGCGCACCGCCAGAAGGCCGTCCCTGGTCACGGACGAGGCGTCCGGCGACACCGAGGCCACCTTGAGGCCGTGGGTCGCGGCCATGCTGTCGAAAATATCCGTGAGCCGCCCGACATCGGCCAGGGACAGCCGGACCTCAACACCCGGCCGTTCCACCGGCGGCATGACCGCCTCGGCCTGGCGCAGGGCCTGCTTGACCGGCTCCATCTGGCGGCGCATCTCCAGGGAGGATCTGGCCACGGCGATCCTGCGGCGCAGCTGTTCCGCCTCCCGGTGCTGGGGGATCACCAGCACGAAAAGGACCGCCAGGGACACGACCGCCCCGGCGACCAGGATGAGCAGCGTGCGCGGCCGGAAGCGTTTTTTCATTTCCGCGAGGACCATGGCCTAGTTCTCCGTCAGGCCGAGGGCGAGCACGAAGTGCAGGCCCGGGCCGCCCCCTTCGCGCCCGAGGGCCTCGCTTTTCTTGACCGAAACGTTCTCGAAGAGCGGGGAGCCCTCCAGGGCCACCACGTAGCTGGCCAAAAGCGCCTCGAACAGCCGCTGGTCGCCGGTCACCATGCCCTCGACCACGAACCGGGACACCGGCGGCGCGGCGGCGGGCTTGGCCGGCTGTCCGCCTCCGGCCGGCGGCGCCGCCTCGGCGGGCCGGTCCGGCGGCCCGAGATCCACGGTCATCGTGCCGATCCCGACGCCCTCCGGGGCCAGGGCCAGGGCCTCGCCCCACAGGCCGACGATCCGGTTGCGGCCGGCGAACCGCCTGATCTCCCCGCGCTTGGCCGAAAGCCCGTCCGCCATTTTCTCCAGGGCGGCGGGATCGAGGTCCGCCCCGGAACCGGCCAGTTGCGCCGCCAGGGCCTCGTGCTCATGGGACAGGGCATGGCGCGTGGACACGGCGCCGAAGGAAAACACGGCCATCGCCGCCAGGACCGCGGCCAGGCCGGCCAGGGCCCACCGCTCGAACCTCCCGGAATCCCGGAGCACGGCCTTTTCGCGGTAGGTGCAAAGCAGGTTCGGGGTCACGGACGGGTCGGACAGGGCCAGCCCCAGGGCCTGGGAACAGGCCGCGCCCGCGCCCTCCGGCACGCCGGACAGGCGCCCGGCCAGGGGGTCGAGGGCCGCGCAGGGCAGCCCCAGATGCGCGCCGACGAAACCGAGGAAGAGCTGGCTCGCGCCGAGCTCCCCGGACACGGTCACCCGGCCGACAGCCTCGTACCCCAGGGACTCCCGGTAATGCTTGAGGGTCATCTCCACCTGGCGGACCAGGCGCGACATGACGGGCTCGAGGATCGCCATGACCTCGGCGGGGCCGAGGCCGAAACCGGGATGCCCCTCGCCGACGGCTTCGCGGCCGTTGAATATGCTTTGAAAAAGATCACGGGCCGCCTCGGGGGTGACTGTCTCGCGGCGCGGCGGCGCCGGAGGCTCCTGGGAAGCGGGCGGTTCGGTGTCGAGTTCGAGGAAAAGGGGCATCTCGCCCGCGCCCATGTCGTCCAGGTCGAGCACCGTTTCCCCGGCCGGCCCGGCGGGTTGCTCCGCGAACGCCGCCCGGCCGGAGGCGGCCCGCGACTCCAGCGCCTCCAACACGGCCTGCTCCATGCCCGCCATGGAGGTCTTGATGACCCGCATGAACATCAGGTCGCCGTTGTTGAAGATTTCCAGGCGCGACCAGTTCTGGTCCACATGGAGGTTGGCCACGCCCCCTGCGCCCTGAGATGCCAGCCGTCTGCGGAAAAGGTTCTGGTGGCCGAAGGCCTCCAGGGTCAGACCGTCCAGAGGGAAGCCGGCGGCGGCGAACGCGCTCCTGACGGCGCCCACGATCTCGCGCGGCGCGGTGCAGGCCAGGGCCCCGAGGCGGGAAACGCCCTTCTCGGCCACCTCTCCCCGCCGTTCGAAGTCGAAGACCACGGCGGCCTCGTCGAAGCCCATCTCCTTTTTGGCCGTCCAGAAAACCGCGTTGTCCACCTGCCGGGAGGCGACCTTGGGGATGGTCACGAACTGGAGGTTGGCCCGGGCGTTCTGGACCGCCGCCCAGATGCGCGGCGGCCTGCCGGAACCGCACAACTCCCGAAGGGTGTCGCGCAACAGCGCGGCAAAGGCCTCGCCGCCCGGCTCCACGCCTTCGGGGATCGGCACGGTGGACACCCGGTCCAGTTCGAACCCGGCATCGTTGCCCCGCACCTTGGCGCACACCAGCCGGGACTGGGAGATGTCCACGCCCACAGTCGCCGGCCTGCCCGGAAACCCCTTCCGGGACGCCTTCCCGGATACTGGCGGGGGAGGGCCTCCGGGACGGTCCGTCCGGGCGGACTCGCGGATCAACGCCAGCAGCCGCTGGTTCGGGGAGATGTCGCTTTCCATGGCCACGTCACGTCTTCGGTCCGACGATCACGCAATCCCCAACCGGGTTACCCGCACCACCTCGTCATGGCATATGCGCCAGCTCCGGCCGACCTTGGCGCCGCGAAGCGCCCGGCCCCGGATCAGCTTGCGCACGGTCTGGTCGCTGCACTTGAGCAGCTTGGCCACTTCCTGAACCGTATAGGTTTCCTTCACCTCGCACCCGCGCTGCTGCATGCCCCATCGCTCCTTATCGTTACGAAACGATACCTATGGTTCCCGGCGCCCAAAAAAAAATCGTCACCGCCCGGTCCGCCACCCCGTTTTTTTCATCTTTTCGTCCGGAGGAGCCGACCGTTTCACTTCGTCAAACACCACGCGACTTTTTTCACCACATACATTTCAATAAAATCAAAGTGCTACAAAAAGACCGCCCCGGAAAGGCATGTCTTGTCCCCGGCGCTACAAAACCCGTGCCCGAACCGGACCGCCATGCCGGGGCGATTCCATTCGGCCGGGCATCCGTGCTAGGGTCGCCCAGGTTCGCGACCTCAACCCTTTCCCCCGGTGGACCATGGCCCAGATCGACGCGTTTTTCGGCATGCTCAAGGAAACCGGCGCCTCGGACCTGCATCTCTCCAGCGGCGCCGTACCGCTTTTGCGCATCAACGGCCGGCTGGAACGCATCAAGTACAAGGCGTTCGGCGAGGAGGAGCTCAAGGCCCTGCTCTACGAGATCGCCCCCGAACGGCTCATCAAGGTCTTCGAGGAGACCGGCGACCTGGATTTCGCCTACGCCGCGCCGGGCATCGGCCGGCTGCGGGCCAACTACTTCCGCCAGGAGCGCGGCGTGGCCGCCGCCTTCCGGGCCATTCCCGAGACCGTCCCGACCGTCGCGGCACTCGGCCTGCCGCCGCTTTTGGCCGACCTGGCCATGCGGCCCAAGGGGCTTGTCCTGGTCACCGGCCCGACGGGCTCCGGCAAATCCACCACCCTGGCCGCCATGGTCCGCCACGCGGCCGAGGCCCGCCGCGACCACATCATCACCATCGAGGACCCCATCGAGTTCGTCCACGCCCCGTCGGCGAGCCTCGTCAACCAGCGCGAGGTCGGCCGCGACACCCGTTCCTTCGCCGCGGCCCTGCGCGGGGCCCTGCGCGAGGATCCGGACATCATCCTGGTCGGCGAGATGCGCGACCTGGAAACCATCGAGCTGGCCCTGGAGGCGGCCGAGACCGGCCATCTGGTCCTGTCCACCCTGCACACCGTCTCGGCCGCCAAGACCATCGACCGGGTCATCGACGTGTTCCCCGGCGACCGCCAGGCCCAGATCCGCTCGGCCCTGTCCGAATCCCTGTCCGCCGTCATCTCCCAGACATTGCTCGCGCGCACGGACCGGCCCGGCCGCGTCCTGGCCCTGGAGATCCTTTTGGCCACAACCGCCGTGCGCAACCTCATCCGCGAAAACAAGATCTTCCAGATCCCCTCGGTGCTGGAAACCGGCAAGGCCCACGGCATGAGGACCCTCGACGACTCCCTGCTGGCCCTCGCGGAGGCCGGACGCATCGATCCCGTCGACGCCTGGCGCAACGCCGCGAACAAGTCCCGCTTCGCCGCCTTCGCCCCGGGAACCGGAACGGACGCCTGAGCCATGCCCGCCAGCCTCCTCGACCTCCTGGCCGGCGCGGCCGCCGCGGCCGCCCCCCGGGCCTCGGACCTGCTTTTCATCCCGGGCGCCCCGCCGTCGGTCCTGGAGGACGGGGCGGTGCGCCCCATCGCCCCGCCGCAGATTCCCGGCCCCGTCACCCCGCGCCAGACCGAGGTTCTGGCCAGGGAGCTCGTCGGCCGGGACCCCAGGCTCCTGGACGACCTGCGGCGCCGGGGAGCCTGCGACGCGAGCTACCGCCACCCGGACGGGGCGCGCTACCGGGTCAACGTGTCCCGGGCCGGGGACAGCCTGGAACTGGTCCTGCGCCGCCTGCCCGACGCCCCGCCCGTTCTCGCCGATCTCGGGCTGCCGCCGGTCTTTTCCCGCATGGCCGGGCTCGAAGAGGGGCTCGTCCTGGTGGTCGGAACCACCGGCTCGGGCAAGTCCACGACCCTCGCGGCCCTGGCCGCCGCCATCCTCGACGCCCGGCCCGCGCGCGTCGTCACCCTGGAAGACCCGGTCGAATGCCTGCTCGCGCCGGGGCGCGGACTGGTCAGCCAGCGCGAGCTCGGCACGGATTTTCCCGACTTCGCCGAGGGCGTCCGGACCGCCCTGCGCCAGGCCCCGCAGGTTCTCCTGGTGGGCGAGGCCCGGGACCGGGAAACCGTGGAGGCGGTCCTGGGGGCGGCCGAAACCGGCCATCTGGTCCTTTCCACCCTGCACACGGCCGACTGTTCCGGGGCCGTGGAACGGCTGCTCGCCTTTTTCGGCCCAAACGAGGAGCGTCTGGCCCGCAACCGTCTGGCGGGCTGCCTGCGCTACATCGCCGCCCAGCGGCTGCTGCCCCGCGTGGGCGGCGGCCGGGCCGTCGCCGCCGAGGTGCTGGCCGCGACCCTGCGCGTCCGCGAACGCATCGCCTCCGGGCAGGACCGGGCCCAGGGCTTTTCCGACATCATCGAGCAGGGCGGCCCCCACGGCATGGTCGGCTTCGACGCGACCACGGCCGCGCTTTTCGCCGCCGGCGCCGTGACCGAGGAAACGGCCCTGGCCCGGGCCACGGACCGGGCCGCCATGGGCCGGGCCCTGGACACGGTCAAGGCCTCCCGGGGCGAGGCCGTCTCCTCCATCGCCGGCCTCTCCCTGGAACGCGCGGACGGGAGCTGACCCGCCATGGACCGCATCGCCGCCCTGCTCGTCCATCCCGACCCGGCCGTGCGTTCGGCCCTGCGGGAGCGGCTGGCCGCCGTCGAATTCCTGCGGGTCCTCGGCGAATGCGTCGACGCCTACGAGGCTTCGGAACTGCTGCGGGCCATCCCCTACGGCCTGCTCTTTTGCGGCGTGGACCTTCCCGGCGGGGTCGGCGGCTTCGAGCTGGCCGAATCCCTGCGCAAGGCCAAACGCCAGCCCGGACTGGTCTTCATCGCGACCGACGAGTCCCGGGCCTTCCGGGCCTTCGAGCTCGGCGCGGCCGACTACCTGCTGTGGCCCTTTTCCCGGGAGCGTTTCGACCAGACCCTGGAACGGCTGGCCCGCTTCCGGCCGGCCTTTCGCGAGGCGCCGCCGCCGGAATGGCGGCCGGCCCAGGCGCCGCCGCCGGAGGACGACGCCGGGGGCGAGGACGAGGAAACCGTGCGGCTGCCCCTGGCCGAGGACGAGGAGGACCGGTTCCTCTCCGCCCTGCGCCAGGCCTGGGACATCGGCCACGAACGGCCGGTGGACATCGAGAAGCTGCCCATCACCCTCGACGGCCGCACCATCCTGCTCCCCTACACGCAGATCCTTTTTATCGAGGCCTACGAGGACTATTCCTTCGTGCACACCGGGAGCCAGAAGCTCCTCACCTCGTACCGCCTGAAGAACCTGGAGGAACGGCTGCGGCCCCACCGGTTCTTCCGGGTGCACCGCAAATACCTGGTCAACCTGGACCAGGTGACGGAAATCGCGACCCTGCCCGGCGGCAACTTCATGCTGCGCACGGCCGGCAAGACCCGCATCGAGCTGCCCATCGGCCGGCGCCGCATCGGCGAGCTCAAGCAGATCCTGGGACTGTAACGGGGCGCCCCGCCCCGCCAAGGAGGACATGGATGACACCGACCGGAACGCTGGATGCCCTGCTCGTCGAGGAACGGGTGTTTCGGCCGGCCCCGGCCACGGTCATCGAGGCCAACGTCACGCCGCACGAGCTGGCCGAGGCCTACCGGCTGGCCGGGGAGGACCACGCGGCCTACTGGGAGAAGACGGCCCTGGCCCTCGAGTGGCACCGCAAATGGGACGCCGTGCTCGACGCCTCCCGCCCCCCGCACTACCGCTGGTTTCCGGGCGCGCGCACCAACATCGTGCACAACGCCCTGGACCGCCACGTCCGGCACTGGACCAAGAACAAGCTGGCGCTGATCTGGGAGGGCGAGGCCGGGGACTGCCGCAAGTTCACCTATTTCGAGCTCTACCGGGAGGTCAACCGGCTGGCCGGGGCGCTGCGGGGCCTCGGCGTCGGCCGGGGCGACCGGGTCTGCCTCTACCTGCCGCCCATCCCCGAGACGGTCGTGGCCATGCTGGCGACGGCCAAGATCGGGGCCGCCCACGTCTTCGTCTTCGCCGGCTATTCGGCCAAGTTTTTGCGCGAACGCATCAACGAATCCGGCGCCCGGGTGGTGGTCACGGCCGACGGGTTCTACCGGGGGGGACGCCTGATCAACCTCAAGACCGTGGTGGACGAGGCTTTGCCCGGCGTCCGCGGCGACGCGGCAGAGAGCGTGGTGGTGGTGCGGCGCACCGGCGGCGACATCGAGATGCAGGAGCCGCGCGACCTCTACTATCACGACCTTGTGCGCCAGGAGCCGCCCGAGGCGGCCACGGAAATCCTGGAGGCGGGGGAGGCTCTTTTCTGGCTGCCCACCTCCGGCACCACGGGCAAGCCCAAGGCCGTGGTCCACGCCCATGGCGGCTACATGGTCGGCGCCCACCACACCTTCCACACCGTCTTCGACATCAAGCCGACGGACATCCATTTCTGCACGGCCGACCCCGGCTGGATCACCGGGCACACCTACGGCGTGTACGGCCCGCTGCTGACCGGGGCCACCCTCATCCTCTACGAGGGCCATCCCCTCTACCCCCAGGCCGACCGCCTGCCCTCGATCATCGAACGCTACGGGGCCACCATCTTCTACACCACGCCGACGCTGATCCGCATGCTCATGCGCTACGGCCCGCAGTACCCCAAAAAGCGCGACCTCTCGACCCTGCGCCTGCTCGGCAGCGTGGGCGAGCCCCTCGGCCCCGAGGCCTGGATGTGGTTCTACAAGCATCTCGGCCATTCCAACTGCCCGGTGCTGGACACCTGGTGGCAGACCGAGACGGGCATGGCCATGATCGCGCCGATGCCGGTGTCGGTGCTCAAACCCGGCTCGGTGGGCCGGCCGCTGCCCGGCGTCGACGCCGACGTGGTGGACGACGCCGGCGTCCCCGTGCCGCCCGGCAAGGGCGGATTCCTCGTCATCCGGAAGCCCTGGCCGGGCATGCTCGCCGGTCTCGCCGGGGACGACGCCGGCTATGCCAGGGAATATTGGGAAAAAATCCCGGGGGTCTACTTCGCCGGGGACGTGGCGCGGCGCGACGAGGACGGGTATTTCTGGATCCAGGGCCGGGCCGACGACGTGCTCAACATCGCCGGCCACCGCATCGGCACGGCCGAGGTGGAGGCGGCGCTGACCTCGCACCGGTTCGTGACCGAGGCGGCGGTGATCGGGCTGCCGGACAAGATCAAGGGCGAGGTGGCCAAGGCCTTCGTGGTGGCCGACCCGGCCTGGCAGGGAACCTTCGCCGACGCGGACGCCTTCGCCTCGGAACTGCGCGCCCACGTGCGGCGCGAGCTCGGAGCCATCGTGGTCATCAAGGCCGTGGAGGTGCGCGACACCCTGCCGCGCACCCGCAGCGGCAAGATCCTGCGGCGGCTGCTGCGGGCCGAGGAACTGGGGGAGACGGTCACGGGCGAGAAAAGCGAGGAGGCCTGATCCCGGCGCCCTGGCAAGCCGCCCTTCTTCACAACACTCGCCCGGCACGCCCGAAACCAAACTGGCTCGATACCATGACAAAGGACATCCTCTACAGCGGGTCTTTCCTCAAGGAAGGTTTCCAGGATATCGGATGGAATGTCTTCCCGTTACAATTAGATTCGAATCTTACGATAAACGAGCTTGTCGAAAGAACAGGCATCCGCCCCGATGTTGTTTTCATAGAGTTTTTTGGGAAAACCCAGATTCCGAAGGCGATCGGCGAGAGCAAACACAAACTGGCCGCGTATTGCATCGACAGCACTCTTAACGAGTATTGGCTCATCCCTTTGATGAAACTATTTGATTATGTGTACGTCGATCAAGTGACGGCGGTCCCGAGATTTCGCAAACAGGGAGTGAATGCCAAAAGGATTCCACTATGTGCCATACATGACGATTTCAGGGAACAATCTCCCAAAAAACACTTTTTAACATTCGTCGGGAGACTAACGGAATACAGGACAAAACGAAACAATCTCATAAAATACATCAGCGACCATTTTGATATCAACATCGTTCAGGATGTTACACGAAACGAAATGATCGACATCTTTTCAGCTTCACGTATCGTGCTGAATGAAAATTTCTTCCCTGGCCTCAATCTGCGCTTTTTTCAAGCCCTCGCTTCAGGATCATTGCTGCTTACGGAACGCAACTGCCACGGAGTCAACAACTTTTTCACGGAAAACATACACTACGCAGGATATTCCCATAACGACATCATCGACACGTTAAAAAGAATCGACAAATCATACGATCAATTCGAGTCGATTGCAGTCTCTGGAAGAGAAGAATGCAAAAAAAAGCACACCGCCACGAACCGGGCCTTGGCCATTGCTGAGGACCTCTTTTCAGGCAGCCGCAACGTCAAGGCCTCGATAACGGAGGGCAAGGTTTTCGAGGCTGAAAGCAAGTACAATCACGCCAGGCGCTTCGGGGGACGGGTCAACGAACCCATAGATCTCCTGCATGCGGGCATGAACAATCCGGGCAACATCCGATCTCACGCCGCACATCTCCTGGGGAGCATCTACTTACGCACGGGGAACCATGATGCTGGAATCATGTTTTTAGAAAACAGCGCGGCATTCCCCTCCTTGCATGGGCTCAATGCCGCCTTGAAATTGATGCTTTTCTTTAGCAATACAGAAAAATATTCTATATTTTTATCCAAAACAATAGATATCATTTCTAAAATGAATGTCAATCCATGCAAATTTTCCGACAGGCTCAACACGCTTCTAAAAAATGACAACCGATACTACAATTGCTGTATGCTGTCATACGAAATACTCTTGGACCTCAACATCATATTTCCGACTGGATTCAATAAGACATACAAAGAGAATCTTCCAGACTATGCCTTTGAATACGCATCCCTGGCCTTCGAGGACAACAAGAACAGTGAATCCCTAGACGCCATCATCAGATGCCTTCAGAAACTCCACACTCCTTCCGAGGCTCTTTTTTTTATCAAGCAAGCCATCCTCGAAGGAGCCGCCTCAACCCGGCAAATACTCTCCTCCATCCCGCTTGCCTTAAAATACTATGATTTTTCTTATGCACACACGGTCATGCATTCATTGAAAAAATCCGCTGGCACGATTCGCCCCGCCCCCTGCATGCATGAACGGACATAATTCCCGGGACGGCCGCACAATTCCCCAGAGGGCAGGCCTCGGCCCCAGGTCCTGCATCACACCCATTCAAACGCATGACGGGATTTCAAAGGGCGAAACATTGGCCGGCGGAGGCATCCCTCTATTACGCGACGGTCTGCGCATGAGAATGCCCCGCCGCCAGGAGGCGCCAGGCGCTCAGGACGCCGCGTCCGGCCGGACGCGGCTGGCGTCCACCAGACACGGTCCGGCGCCGGCCAGCCCCTCGGCCAGAGCCTGCCCGAAATCCCCGGCCCGCTCCGCAGCCAGACCCCGCGCCCCCATCGCCCGGGCCAGGGCCGCGAAATCCGGCACCGGGGCCGGCTCCGGCCCGGCGGCGTCCCCGACGACCACGTACATCAGCGGCAGGCCGTGGCGCGCCGCCACGGCCACTTCCAGGCGATGGGCGAGCATGCCCGCGGCGTCGGTCACGCAGGCCACGACCCGGCCGGGCAACGCCGCCCGGACGCCCACGGCGGCGGCCACGGCCCAGCCGAGGGGCC
>CAZNUQ010000065.1:5419-15672 GCA_964576235.1 uncultured Desulfovibrio sp. | reverse complement strand
CGTTTCCGGCCCCGTGGCCTCATCTTGGGCCAGCCGCCGTGTTGAAGGGAGGCCCGGAAGCTGGTATCCACGGGGGAACCACAGGAGTCCAGCATGCACGACAACTGCCCCAAGGCCCCCGTCGATACGGACATTCCGTCCCTCGGACCGGCCAAGATCCCCTCGCCCCTGCCATACTGCCGTCTCGGCGACGCGTCCCGGGGGCGCATGGAACTCGATGCCGGCGAATTCGGATGGGGCGGCGGCGCCTGCTATGCGGACTTCGAACTGGCCGGTCCGCGCAGCCGCATCTATTTCGACTCCTCCAAGGTCAAGGCGGCCATCGTCACCTGCGGCGGACTGTGTCCGGGCCTCAACGACGTGATCCGGGCCATCGTCATGGAGGCCCACCATAACTACCATGTGTCCGGCGTGCTCGGCATCCGCTTCGGCCTGCAAGGGTTCATCGAGTCCTACGGCCACGCCCCCCTGGAACTCACCCCGAAATCCGTCTCCGACATCCACCAGTTCGGGGGCACCGTCCTCGGCTCCAGCCGGGGGCCGCAGCAGCCCGAGGACATCGCCGACGCCCTGGAGCGCATGAACGTCAGCATGCTTTTCGTCATCGGCGGCGACGGCACCATGAAGGCCGCCCGGCGCATCCAGGAGGAAATCGCCCGGCGCGGCTCGAAGATCAGCATCATCGGCGTGCCGAAGACCATCGACAACGACATCAACTTCGTCACCCAGTCCTTCGGCTTCGACACCGCCGTGGAAAAGGCCACCGAGGCCATCCGGTGCGCCCACACCGAGGCCCTCGGCGTCTTGAACGGCGTGGGGCTGGTCAAGGTCATGGGCCGCGAATCCGGCTTCATCGCCGCCCAGGCGACGCTCGCCCTCAAGGAGGTCAACTACGTCCTGGTGCCGGAATGTCCCTTCTCCCTGACCGGGGCCAACGGCCTGCTGCCGTCGCTGGAGAAGCGTCTGGCCGAGCGCAAGCACGCCGTCATCGTGCTGGCCGAGGGGGCTGGCCAGAACCTGCTCCCCGACACCGGCGCCCGGGACGCCTCGGGCAACCCCGTCCTCGGCGACATCGCCCAGTATCTGTCCACGGAGATCGAGACGTATTTTCAGGAGCGCAACATCCCGATGACGCTGAAGTTCATCGATCCGAGCTACATCATCCGTTCCGTCCCGGCCAACGCCAACGACCGGATCTATTGCGGCTTCCTCGGGCAAAACGCGGTCCACGCCGCCATGGCCGGCAAGACCGGCATGGTGGTGTCCAAGCTGTACGGCCGCTACGTGCACCTGCCCCTCGACCTGGTGACGCTGCGGCGCAAGAAGCTCAATATTTCCTCGGATTACTGGCGCTCGGTGCTCGAATCCACCGGGCAGTACGGGGTGACGCCCTTCGCCGAGGAGCCGGCGGCCGTCCGGCCGGCGTAACCGCCTTCCGGCGCCGCGGATGGCGCCGGGGGCGACGCTCGCGGGCCGCGCCTCCCCGGCCTGTCCCGGTTCAGAATAGCTTCAAGGCCCGCAGGGTGTAGTCGACGAGTTCCCCGACCGGCCGTTCGGGCAGGCAGGCGTGGGCGCAGGAGAGGTAGAGGGGTTCGCGTTCGGCCAGGGTGGCGGTGATTTCTTCCCGAAGCCCCATTTCCGTGAGCTTCGGGCGCTGCTCCTCGTTGAGGTCGGCCATCAGGCGTTCGGCCAGACGGTCGGGGTGGGCCTGGAGGTAGAGCACGAGGCCGCGCCCGAGGATTTCCCGGTTTTCGGGCAAAAGGACCACGCCGCCGCCTGTCGCCACCACCTGGCCCTTCCTGGCCGCGGTTTCGGCGAGGATGTCCGCCTCGGCGCGGCGGAAGGCGTCCCAGCCCTCGCGCTCGACCAGTGCCGCGATGGTCTCCCCCCGTTTTTCCACGAAGGCGGCGTCCAGGTCCACGAAGGGCCGTTCCAGGCGGGCGGCCAGCTCCCGGCCGAAGGTGGTCTTGCCCGAGGCCCGGGGGCCGATCAGGTAGATGTTGGCATCGTCTCGAAGGGGCATGGCGCTCTCCCGAAGCCGTGCTGGCGGCCGCGCTCCGGCCGCCGCGCCCTGGGATAGCCTTCCCGGAGCGTCTTGTCGAGGCGGGCCGCGTCCTGGGACCGCCTATTCGTTGCGCAGGTACGGCCAGGCCTTGCGCGAAAGCATCCGCACCATCCCGCCGCAGCCGAGGACCAGGGTGAGGCAGACGGCTCCCCCCACCGTGGCCAGCGCCGGGGCGGGGAACAGGCGGAAAGGCAGTTCCAGGAAAAGAGTCACGAAGGCGGCGGCCACGGCCGTGCCGATGGCCAGGGCCATGATGCCGGCCAGAACGCCCAGGAAGGCGTTTTCCAGCAGCAGCACCCCGAGGATGTCCCGCCGCGTCGCGCCGCAGGCCTTGTAGATCACCGTCTCGTAGGTCTTGCGCCGCAGGCCGGCGGCCATGGTCTGGACCAGCACCAGCATCCCCGTGACGAGGGTTGTCCCGGCCGCCGCCGCGACGGCCGCCGCCACCTTGTCGGCCAACGCCAGGACCTCGGTGAGGGCGTCGCCGATGCCGATGGCGGTCACGTTGGCGAACCGCTCCGTGACCGCCGCGAAGACCGCCTCGCCGGGGGCGCCGCCGCCGGCCTTGTCGGTGTACGCCGTGGCCAGGTAGGTCAGGGGCGCGTCGCCGAGGGAGCCCGGAGAGAGCACGAAGACGTGGTTCATGCCGAGGGACAGCCAGTTGACCCGCCGCAGGCTGGCCACGGTGGCGTCGATCTCCCGTCCCAGGACGTTGAGCGTCACCGCGTCGCCGACGGACAGCCCGAGCCCCCTGGCGACGCCCTCGTCCACCGAGGCCAGGGGCGGCCCGGCGTATCCTTCGGGCCACCATTGCCCGGCCACGATCCGCGTGCCGTCGGGCATGGCCGCGGCGAAGGTCAGCCCCCGGTCGCCCTGCACGGCCCACCGGGCCTCCTCGCCCACCGCGACCTCCTCGACGGGGACGCCCTTGAGGCGCGTGATCCGTCCGCGCGCCAGGGGCGAGGTCTCGATCCGGCTCACCCCGGCCACGCCTCCGGCCGTACGCAGGAAGTCCTCCAACTGGCGCGGCTGGATGTCCAGGAAGAAATAATCCGGCGCGGTGCGGGGGATGTCCTCGGAGAAGGCCGCGCGGAAGTTGGCCTCGACCTGGGCCATGGCGCACAGGGTCGACAGGCCGAGCCCCAGGGCGGCCAGGACCCTCCCCACCTGGTTGCCCGGCCGGGACAGGGCGCGCAGGGCCAGCCGCCGGGGGCCGGGGCGGCGGGCCGGCGCCAGGCGTACCAGGAGGACGGCCAGCCGGGCGAAAAGCCGGAAAATGGCCGTGGCCGCCACCGCCGCGACGACGAAGCCGAACCCCAGCCGCCGGTTCGGCGTGGCCGCCACGGCCAGGGCCAGAAGCGCCGCCAGGCAGGCCAGTCCCGGCAGGCGGGCGGCCAGGGGCGGGCGGGGGGGCGTCGCGGCGGCGTAGCCGCGGAAGAGTTCCAGCGGCGATACGCGGCCCGCCCCTGCCAGATGGGGCAGGGAAAAGGCCAGCACGGTCAGCACGCCGAAAACGGCGGCCTGGGCCAGGGGGACGGGATGGGGGCCGGGCGGCAGGCGCACCGGCAGGAGTGAGCCGAGGGCCGGGCCGAGCAGGGCCGGGATCGCGGCTCCAACGGCCAGCCCGAGGCCGATGCCGAGGCCCCCCAGGGCCATGACGGCCAGGAAATAGGTGCCGGCGACCACCCTCCGGGGAGCCCCCAGGCATTTGAGGGTCGCGATGGAGGGGGTCCGGCCGGAAAGGTAGCCGGAGACGGCCTGGGAGACGCCGATGCCGCCGAGGAGCAGGGCGGCCAGCCCGACGAGCTCCGTGACGGCGCCGAGTCGGTCCATGAAGCGCGACAGCCCCGGTTGGGCGCCGGAGGCGTCGCGCACGCGCCAGCCGGATTTGGGGAACGCCTCGCGAAGGCTCCTGGCCTGGGACGCTGCGTCGGCCTCCATGGGCAGTTTCACGCGATAGTAGTGACGGATGAGGCTCCCGGGCCCGGACAATCCGGTGGAGACGAAGCCTTCCATGGAAACGAGCAGGCGCGGCCCCAGGATGGTGAAGCCGGACGAGGCGTCGGGTTCGCGCACGAGGATCGCCCGCACCGCAAAGGTCGCGTCGGCCACCCGGATCGGATCGCCGACGTTGGCTCCAAGGCGGGCGAGCAGTTCCGGGGCCGCGACCGCCCCGGGCAGGCCGTCCCGCGAGGCCAGGGCGGCATCGAGGGGCATGGGCGGATCGAGGCGTACCTCGCCGTATAAGGGATAGGCGTCGTCCACGGCCCGCAACGTGGCCAGGGAGCGTCGGGCCGGGCCGCCGTCGCGGCGGACCATGACCTGCATGGAGGCGAGGTGGGAGGTGCGTCCCAGGCCCTTCAGGGCGGCGAGTTCCGCCGCGTCGGCCTGGCGCTGGGAAAGGGCGGCCTCCACGTCGCCGCCAAGCAGGGTTGCCGCGTCCTCGGCCAGTCCGGCGCGGTAGGCGGCGGAAAGGCTTTTCACCCCGGCCACGGCGGCCACTCCCAGGGCCAGACAGGCCAGAAACACCCCGAATCCCCGCAGGCCGGCCCGCAATTCCCGCCGGGCCAGCCGGCCGGCCAGGACCATGTCCCGGAGAAGCTTCATGCCGCCATGCCGTCCATTCAGGAAACAATACGGGAAAAGCATCCGGTGGTCCACGCTCTGGGAAAGGCGCCATGTTTGCATTGCAACTGACATTGAAATAAGCCAAAGATCAGCGATGCGCCGTTGATTCCGCCCACACCCGGTTCCGTCGAATTTCGGATGGGCGAACTGCAAAAGATCGCAACGCACGAGGGGGTGCCGGCAGTGAAAAACATGAAACTCGGGGTAAAAATCAGTATCGGCTTCGGCCTGTTGATCCTCATCGCCTGTGTCCTGGGGGGCATGGCCGTGGTCAACATGCGGGCCATAGAGGGTGATTCCACGCGCCTGGCCAAGGAATTCGTCCCGGAAATGACCATCGCCAACGCCATCGAGCGGAATGTCTCGCAGCTCATGCTGGAGATGCGTTCCTACGGGATTTCCGAGGACAAGAAGGAATACGAAGCCGGCATGCGCCACCTCGGCGAACTCAAGCGCTCCCTGGCCGAGGCCAAGGCCCATTCGGAGAAGTTTCCCGCGCTGGTCAAGCTGCGCGAGGACGTGGGCAAGGCCCAGGCCAAGGCTGCGGAGTACGAAAAGCTCATCGCCGCGACGGCCGCCCGCATCGACGCCATCGCCGGGGTGCGGCGCGTCCTGGACGGGGCCGCTGGCGAATTCGTCAAGAATTGCGAGGAATACCGGGACAGCCAGCAGAAGAAGCTGCACGAGGAGATCGCCAGGGCCCTTCCCGGCGACGCCCTTCAGGACCGGCTGGAGAAGGTCGACCAGGCCGGTGACATCATAAACGCCGTCACCTCCATCCGGGTCGGCAACTACCGGGGGCAGCTCTACCGGGATCCCCGCCAGATCGAGGAGGCCGTCAAGGCCTTCGCCTCCCTGGACCAGAACGTGGATGCCGTCCGCGTCAAGACCAAGGAGGAGGCCAACCTGCGGCAGTTGGCGGGCATCAAGGACGCCTCCCAGAAGTACCGGCAGGCGCTGCTCGATCTCCTGGACAACTACAAGGCGCTCCAGGAACTGGGCCCCAAGCGTTCCGAAGCGGCCAGCGCCGTGCAGGACGCGGCCGAGGAAACGGCCAGGGCGGCCATGGACGCCACCCAGAACATCGCCAACGCCGCCGTGGCGAGCCTCGCCACGGCCTCCACGGTCATGCTCGCCGGTCTGGGCGTGGCCCTGATTCTCGGCATCGTCATCGCCGTGCTCCTGACCCGGGCCATCACCGGCCCGGTGGTCAAGGGCGTGCAGTTCGCCAAGGCCATGGCCGAGGGGGATTTCACCCGCCTGCTCGACATCGACCAGAAGGACGAGATGGGCGTGCTCGCGGCCTCGCTCAACGAAATGGTGAGCAAGCTGCGGGAGGTCGTGGCCGAGGTCCAGTCCGCCTCGGAAAACGTGGCCTCGGGCTCCGAGGAGCTTTCCGCCTCGGCCCAGAGCATGTCCCAGGGCGCCACGGAACAGGCGGCCAGCGTCGAGGAGATCTCCTCGTCCATGGAGCAGATGAGTTCCAACATCAAGCAGAATGCCGAGAACGCCCAGCAGACCCAGTCCATCGCCGTCAAGGCCGCCCAGGACGCCCGCGAGGGCGGCGAGGCGGTGGTGTCCACGGTGGTGGCCATGAAAAACATCGCGGAGAAGATCTCCATCATCGAGGAGATCGCCCGCCAGACCAACCTGCTGGCCCTCAACGCCGCCATCGAGGCCGCCCGGGCCGGCGAGCACGGCAAGGGCTTCGCCGTGGTGGCCGCCGAGGTCCGCAAGCTGGCCGAGCGCAGCGGTTCCGCCGCGGCGGAAATATCCGAGCTCTCCTCGTCGAGCGTGCAGGTGGCCGAGCAGGCCGGGGCCATGCTGACCAAGATGGTGCCCGACATCCAGCGTACGGCCGACCTCGTGCAGGAGATCGCCGCCGCCAGCCAGGAGCAGAATTCCGGGGCCGACCAGATCAACAAGGCCATCCAGCAGCTCGATCAGGTGGTGCAGCAAAACGCCTCGGCCTCCGAGGAGATGGCCTCCACCTCCGAGGAACTGTCGAGCCAGGCCGAACAGCTCCAGAGCACCATGGCCTTTTTCCGGGTCAACGGTTCCGGCCGTCACCAGCAGGCGACCCCGGTCAAGGCTCTGCCGTCGGCGCAAAAACGCCGGCCCGCAGCCGTCGCCTCCGCCCGTCCGGCTCCGGCCAAGGGCGGCGGGGTGAACATCGAACTCGGCGATTCGGACGACGAATTCGAGCGCTTCTAGCGTCTTTCCATGGCATCCCAGCGGCCGGACGCCTCTTCATGAGGCGCCCGGCCTTTTTTTTTCGGAAGCGCCGGCGCCTATTCGCCGCCGCGGAGGGCCTCGATGGGATCGAGGGAGGCGGCCTTGCGTGCCGGCTTGAGGCCGAAGACCACGGCGATGGCCAGGGCGGCCGCCAGGGACAGGACGAAGATCTTCGGCGAAAGCCGCAGCTCGAGCAGCCCCAGGCGCGAAAGGGATTCGCCGAGGCCTACGCCGAGGCCCACGCCGCAGACCGCGCCGGCCAGGGTCAGGTACAGGGCCTCGGTGAGAAACTGCAGGGTCACGGCGGTCCCGGTGGCGCCGACGGCCTTGCGCAGTCCGATTTCCACCCGGCGTTCGTCCACGCTCAAAAACATCAGGTTGGCCAGGACGAAGCCGCCGACCAGGATGGCCACCCCGGCCGTGATGCCGAGAAAGGCCACCAGCCCGCCGGTGAAGGCCGTCAGAAAGCCGAGGATCTCGCTGGCCGACATGATGGTGAAATCGTCGGGGGCGGTTTCCGGCAGCTTGTGCAGGTGGCGCAGCAGGGAGCGCAGGTTCGCCATGTGGCTTTCGATGAGTTCCGGATCGTGGAACTTGACGCGCAGCCCCCGGAAGTAGTTCCGGTCGAGATTGAACCGCTGGGTCAGGGTGGTCAGGGGCATGATGATGCGGTCGTCGATGGTCACGTCCGAGCCCCCGCCGGTGAATCCCCGGTAGGCCAGCCGGCCGACGATCTGGACGGGCAGGTTCTTGACGAGGATGGTGCGGCCGATGGGCGAGTCCCCCCCGAAAAGCTCCCGGGCCGGTACGTCGCCGATGAGCGCCACCTTGGCGCCGTGGAGCACGTCCTCCTCCGACAGATCCCGTCCCTCGGCCAGCGGCCAGTTCCAGGTCTGGGCGTAGTTTTCCGTTGCGCCGACCACCACCGGCGATTCGTGGTTTTTGTTGCCGTATTTGAGGGTGATGGAACGCACCGAGCGCATGGGGAGCACGGCGTAGGCGCCGGGCAGGGAACGGGCGATGGCCCGGGCGTCGGCCCAGGACAGGGTGTTGGTCCGCTGTCCCACGGGCTTGTTCTGGATGTCGCCGCCAAGGACCATGACCGCGTCCGGCCCGAAGAAGTCCACGATTTCCAAGGCCTTGCGCCTGGCTCCGTCCACCGAGGCCACGATGACGGTCAGCGCCGCCACGCCCATGGAGACGGCGGCCACCACGAAGAGGCCGCGAACCTTGTTGGCCAGGATCGCCTGCCAGGCCATGCCCTGGCTGCGCCACAAAAGAAGCGCCGCGGCGCGAAGCCGGCATGCCGTCATGGCCGGGCCGTCCCGTTTCCCGAAGGCCGGCGCGGCGCGGAATCGCGGCCGGGCTGGGCGGTCACGGGGATGCCACGCGGCCGTCGCGCACGAGGATCTGACGGCGGGCATGGGCGGCGGTCGCCGCGTCATGGGTGACGACGACGACGGTTTTGCCGGCGTCCCGGTTGATGGCGGCGAGCAGGCCCATGATCTCGGCGCTGGTGGCGGAATCGAGCTGGCCGGTGGGCTCGTCGGCCAGGATCAGGTCGGGGTCGTTGATGAGCGACCGGGCCAGGGCCACCCGCTGCTGCTGGCCGCCGGAAAGCTGGGAGGGCCTGTACCCGGCCTGGGCGGCCAGCCCCACCCGGGCCAGGAGCTCCTCGGCCCGGCGGCGCAGGACGTTGCCCGGGGTCTGGCTGTAAAGGCCCGGCAACAGGACGTTGTCCAGGGCCGTGGCATAGGGGATCAGGTAGAAGCTCTGGAAGACGAAGCCGATGGCCTGGTTGCGCAGCCCGGACAGGGCGTCGTCGGAAAGCGCCCCGGTGTCCCGGCCGGCGAAGAGGTAGCGGCCGGCCGTGGGACGGTCGAGCAGGCCGAGGATGTGGAGCAGGGTGGACTTGCCCGAGCCCGAGGGGCCCATGACGGCCACGAATTCGCCGCGTCCGATGTCCAGGGTGACGCCGGAAAGCACGGTGTGGACCGCCTCGCCCATGACGTAGGTCCGCGTCACGTCGCGCAGGGCGACCAGGGGCGCGTCCGTCCCGGCCGTTTCGGCCGTCCCGTTCCCCGGCGCGGCGTTCATCTGGCGGCGCCCGGGCGGTTGGGTTTCGCGGGGGCGGCTGGCGGCGCGGTCAGGCCGGGCAGCACGATCTGGGTGGCCACCCGGTCGCCCGGCGCGAGGCCTTCCAGTATTTCGGATTCGTTGAGCCCCTCGAGGCCGAGTTTCGGGCTCACCTCCCGCGCCGCGCCGTCTGGGGCGACGACGAAGACCACCTGCCTGTCCCCGATCCACTTGAGGGCGGCGCTCGGGATGACGAGCACCCCCTTTTTCTCCCGGACCACGATCTGGCACTGGGTGGTCATCTCGGGACGCAGCCGGGCCGATTCTCCGGGCGCCAGCCGCACCAGGGCCTGGTAGTAGACGATGTTGTCGCGGATTTCCGGCTGGGGATAGATCTGGTCCACGCTGCCCTTGAAGACGACGCCGGGGTGGGCGTCCACGCGAAATTCCACGGGCATGCCCGGAACGACCTGGCCGACATCGGTTTCGTCCACGTAGATCCACATTTCCAGGCGGGATGGGTCGAGGACGGTGATGAGGTTGGCCACTTGCAGGCCGGCCACCACGGTCTCGCCGGCCTGGGAGGTGACCATGGCCACCACGCCGTCGATGGGGCTGACGATGCGCGTGTAGGAAATCTTGGTCTTGACCGAATCGATGACGGCCTGGGCCTCTTCCTTGGATTTCTGGGCCTTGATGCGTTCCTTCTCGAATTCGGTGGTGAGCCGCACCAGGGAGGCCTGCCGGGCCAGAACCTCGTTTTGGCCGATCAGGGCGTCGCGCCGGGCGGCGTCGAGCACGTCGCGGGCGATGAGGGCCTTGCGGAAAAGCTCGTCCTGGCGCTTGAGGTTGGCCGTCGCGTAATCGCTTTTGGCCTCGGCCAGGCGGGCTTCGGCCTGGGCCTCGGCGATGCGCCGGGGATAGACGGCCTCGACCTGGGCCTGCTCGGCCTGGGCCCGGGCCAGCCTGGCCTCGGCCTCGTCGAGCTGGGCGCGCAGTTCCCGGTCGTCGATCAGGGCGATGGGCTGGTCCCTGGCGACGGTGTCGCCCACCTTGACGTGCATTTCCTTGATGGTGCCCGTGGCCCGGGCGCCGATCTTGACGATGGCGCCGACCTGGGCCTTGATGATGCCGGTGGCCTCGAGAATCTTGCGCACGTCGCCGATCCGGGCTTCGGCCGTGGCCAGCACCCGCGGCGGTTCCTCCTTTTGGTGGAACAGGGCCACGGCGAGGAGGGCGCCGCCGACGA
>CAZNUQ010000065.1:3776-5319 GCA_964576235.1 uncultured Desulfovibrio sp. | reverse complement strand
CGGGGCGGCCGTTCTCCCTTGCGCGGGCCGCCGGGCATGAACCGGTTTTTCTCGTTCACGCATTCGACCATGGCGAAGGCCTCGGTCTTGCCCTCGGCGCAGCCGAAAAAGAACCGGACGCGGTAGGCGTTTTCCTTGAAAAGCAGGTCGTATTCGAGAACGGTCTTGCCGCCCGGCGCCTGGGAGGTCCGCGCCGGCGGACCGTACTTGCCCACGAAGTCCCCCACGGCCTGGTTGATGTCGCAGGTTTCGCGCACCGGCTCCGAGGCGCTGATGGAGAAATCGCCCTTGTAGAGGCAGCTGTTTTCCAGGATGTTCTTGCCGCCGGCGTTGCCCGAGCGGGTCAGGCTCCTGGTCCTTTCCAGCCGCTCGCCGAGGGTTTCCCCCGAGCGGAGCGCCGGGGGCACCGGCGCGCAGGCGAACAGGCACAGGGCGAGGGCGCAACACACCGTTTTTCGCATCGTTCCCTCCGCGACGGCCGGCCGGTCCGGGATATCCGATCCCGGGGCCGGCCGGCGCATGGTCCGTGCTAGCCCGGAATTTCCGCGCTGGTCAATCGCCTGCCGCGGGCGGCGGGCCGCCGCCGTCCGGGCCTAGGCCGACAGCTCCCTGACCCAGGCCCCCACGGGCTCCTCGATGATCCGGCGGATCTCCTCCAGGCGTTCGGGGGTTTCGGCCTCGAAGCGCAGCACCAGGACCGGCTGGGTGTTCGAGGCCCGCAACAGTCCCCAGCCGTCCGGAAAGGTCAGCCGCACCCCGTCCACGTCGATCATTTCGTAGCGTTCGCGGAAATGGGTCTTGGCCCGTTCGACCACCGCGAACTTGATGGCGTCCGGGCAGTCCATGCGGATTTCCGGCGTGTTCACGGTCTTCGGCCAGTCGGCGAGCATCCCGGCCAGCGGCGTATCCGAGACGGCCACGATCTCGGCCAGCCGGGCGGCGGCGTAAATGCCGTCGTCGAACCCGTAGTAGCGGTCGGCGAAAAACATGTGGCCGCTCATTTCCCCGGCCAGGATCGCCTGGGTTTCCTTCATGCGCGATTTGATCAGGGAGTGACCCGTGGCCGCCATGAGCGGTTCGCCGCCGTGGGCGGCGATGTCCCTGTAGAGCAGGTGGCTGCACTTGACCTCGCCGATGACCGTGGCGCCGGGATGGTTGGCCAGCACCGCCCTGGCGTACAGCGCCAGAACCTGGTCGCCGTACATGAGCCTCCCCGTGCCGTCCACGATCCCGATCCGGTCGGCGTCGCCGTCGAGCCCCACCCCGAAGTCCGCTCCCTCGGCCACGACCCGGGCGGCCAGGTCGGCCACGTTTTCCGGGAGCACCGGATCGGGGTGATGGTTGGGGAAGCGGCCGTCCGGCTCGCAGTAGAGCGGAATGACCCGGACGCCGATCTGTCTGAGCACCTCGCAACAGATCATGCCGCCGGCGCCGTTGCCGCCGTCGACCACGACGGTGACGGTCCTCGGCAGGACCATCTGCTCCGCCACGTGCTCCACGTAGGAGGGCTTGATGTCGTGCTCGCAAACGAGTCCCGAGCCGG
>CAZNUQ010000065.1:1326-3676 GCA_964576235.1 uncultured Desulfovibrio sp. | reverse complement strand
AAGAACACCCCCAGGGCCCGGCCCAGGGTTTCCACCCACTCGGGGTCGAAGTCGACGTCCACCACGCCCCGGATGTCGTAGGCCCGAAAGGCGTCGGGCAGCACAGGTCTCATGAATCCCTCCTTGAGGCTTTGCGAGAAATCGGCCCGGCCGCGCCTGCCTTGACCTTCCCGGTGATCTCCCCTATGCCGGCTGACATGAACTGGGACTGGGAAAAGCTCTCGGAGCAAAAACGCCGCCAGGGTGCCCCCGCGCCGGATCCCGGCCGCGTGGGCGAGGAATTGGGCAAGAAACTGTCCGAACTCAAGGCGAAGCTGCCTGGCGGACCGAAAATCATCGTCCTTCTGCTGGCCTTCGTCTGGCTGGCCAGCGGCATCTACATCGTCGAGCCCGACGAGGCCGGCGTGGTGCAGCGCTTCGGCGCCTACGCCTACTCGACCGGACCGGGACCGCATTACCATTTCCCCTTCCCCATTGAAAGCGTGAAGACCCCCAAGGTCTCCCAGGTGCGCCGGGCGGAGGTGGGATTCCGGTCCACCCACGTCCGCGACGGCTCCGCCACCCAGTACAAGCCCGTGCTCGAGGAGGCGCTCATGCTCACGGGCGACGAGAACATCGTCAACGTGCAGTTCATCGTCCAATACCAGATCGGCAACCCCGTGGACTACCTCTTCAAGGTCGACCGCCCCGACGAAACCCTCAAGAGCGCGGCCGAGGCGGCCATGCGCGAGGTCATCGGCAACGCCAAGATCGATTCGGTGCTGACCGCCGGCAAGGTCGAGGTGCAGACCGAGACCAAGAACCTGCTCCAGTCCATGGTCGACCGCTACGACTGCGGCATCGACGTGGTGGCTGTGCAGCTCCAGGACGTGCATCCGCCCAAGGAAGTGGTGGACGCCTTCAAGGACGTGGCCAGCGCCCGCGAGGACAAGGTGCGCTTCGTCAACGAGGCCGACGCCTACGCCAACGACATCCTGCCCAAGGCCAGGGGCCGGGCCGCCGCCATCCTCAACGAGGCCGCCGCCTACCGGGAGCAGGTCATCCGCCGGGCCAAGGGCGGCGCGGACCGCTTTTCGGCCCTGCGCGCCGAATACGACAAGGCCAGGGACGTGACCCGCGAACGCCTGTACATCGAGGGCATGGAGACGCTTTTCTCCAACCCCGAACTGGAGAAGATCGTCATGAGTCCCGAGGCCGCCCGGCAGGCCGTTCCGTACCTGCCTCTCGAGGCGATGCGGCCGGCGCAGCGCGCGCCGGAGGGCGCGCCGGCCAAGGCCGACGCCGCTCCCGCCGCTCCCGCCGTCAAGGGAGGCCGGCCGTGAAGATGTCCTCCCTCCTGATCGCGGCCCTGGCCTTCGCGGCCGTGGTGGCCGCCGTGCAGACCGTCTACGTCGTGGACCAGACCGAAACGGCCATCGTGCTGCAGCTCGGCAAGCCCACCGGCGACGCCAAGGGGCCGGGGCTGCACGCCAAGATCCCCTTCATCCAGAACGTCATCTTCTTCGATGCCCGGCTCCTCGAATACGACGCCAAGGCCGCGGAGATCCTCACCCTCGACAAGAAGAACATGGTGGTCGACAACTACGCCCGCTGGCGCATCGCCGACCCGCTGCTCTTCTACCGGACCCTGCGCACGGTGGGCCGGGCCAACGCCCGCCTCGAGGACATCATCTACGCCGAACTGCGGGTGGCCCTCGGCCGCTACACCCTCCAGGACGTGGTTTCCGACAAGCGGGCCGCCATCATGGCCGAGGTGGCCAAGAAATCCTCGGCGCTCCTGGCTCCCTACGGCATCGACGTGGTGGACGTGCGCATCAAACGCACGGATCTGCCGCCGGAAAACGCCCAGGCCATCTACGGCCGGATGCGGGCCGAGCGCGAACGGCAGGCCAAGCTCTACCGCTCCGAGGGCTGGGAGGAGATGGAGAAGATCAAGTCCGGGGCGGACAAGGACCGGGCCATCATCCTGGCCGAAGCCGAACGGCAGGCCGAGGTGGCGCGTGGCGCCGGCGACGCCCAGGCGGCCGCCGTGTGGGCCGAGGCCGTCAGCAAATCGCCGGATTTCTTCGCCTTCACCAGAACCCTCGAAGCCTACCGGAAGACCCTTGGCCACAACACCCGGATCTTCCTGACGCCGGAGAGCCCCTTCCTCAGGTTTATGCGCTAGGGGGCGTGTTCCGTGGGGATGGGGTGGTATCGTTAAGCAATAAGCAAGTATTGTAACGTGTTGCCCTTGGAATCCGCATGGCGGATTTCGAGGGCGCGAAAGGGCCTTCCCTTCGCCGGAACCGGCGGGGGAAGGCTTTTTCATGGCCTTGCCCCGGGCGCTGGCCGGCCTCTCGCGTTCCTG
>CAZNUQ010000065.1:0-1226 GCA_964576235.1 uncultured Desulfovibrio sp. | reverse complement strand
GCCGGTCCCGATGCCGTGGCCGATCCCGCGGCGGAGGCCGGCCGCGTCGAGGAACCCGGGTAGGCCGGCACGCGAAAGACCACGAAAACGAACAGCGCGACAAGCAGCAGAGCCTTTTTTGACATTTCGATCTCCTTGAATGGCGAGGCTGGGCGGATGCGCCCGGATGGATATGGGCACTTCCTTACGCCATGGCGGCGCCGCCGGCAAGAGGCGCCTTGACAATCGGCGGGCTTCGGGTTTTCTGCTTGGATACCCGGCAACCTGCCGCGCCAAGGAGTCCGTCATGACCCGTCGCGTTCCGGCCTTGCTCGCCCTGCTGGTGTTCCTGTCCGCGGCCGGCCCCGCCCGCGCCGCCGAGGCCCCGACCCAACTCGCCGGCATCACCCTCGGCGCCAACGCCGAGGACCTGCGCGACCGGCTCGACCTTTCCCGCATGGCGCCGCTTTGGGACAAGCCCTGGCTTATCCGGGCCAATCTCAAGCCCACCAAGGGATTCGCCGCCGGATACGTGATCCTGGGCGGTTGCGCCACGGCCAACCGGGTGGAGCGCATCCGCATGCAGTACAAGGACGGCTCCAGGGCTCTTTTTGACAAGCTGGCCAAGGCGCTTTCCGACCGTTACGGCGTGCCCACGCCCAATGCCGGCCCCAAGGGCGTCAAGTACAAGGGGTTGCGCTGGGTGTTCGGCCCGAACAAGTCCAAGGGCGGGGATCTGCTCCTCGAACACTTCGAGACGGCCGGCGACGAGAACCCCGCCGGCAACGTCATCCGCATCTCGGACAACCGGGCCATGGCCCAGGAACGTCTGTGCCACGAAACCATGGTCAAGGGCTCGCCCGAACCGCAGCCGGCCTTTCCCCTGTTCGAGGTCGGCGACGCCTGGCTCCTGCCGCAGTAGGAGAGGCCTCGATGGTACTCGGGCACGCCGCCTGCGCCCTGCTGGTCCGGCGGTTCGCGCCGCGTCTGGCGGGCCTGCCGTTGTGTCTCCTGGCGGCCTACGGGCCGGACTGGTGCGACAAGCCCCTCAAGATGGCTTTCGGGCTTTCCGGTCACGGCATCGGCCACAGCCTGATCGGTTCCGCACTGCTTTTGCTCCTTTTCCGGCTGGCCTGCCGCCGTTGGGGGCTGCCCGCCTCCTGGCCGGCCGTGGCGGCCGGATTCTGGGCGCTGCACCTTTTATGCGACGCGCCGGGAGCAAACGTCCTTTTCTGGCCGTTTTTCGG
>CAZNUQ010000064.1:0-15962 GCA_964576235.1 uncultured Desulfovibrio sp. | reverse complement strand
CGCCGCGGCAGAAATGTGTTGACTTGAAAAATGATGAATATTAAAAATTATCAATAAATTTTCAATGAGGACTCCGGGAAGGGCGGACGAATGGGGCGAAGGAAAACAACCGAAGTCGATGCCGCGGCCACGAAATCCAGGATCATGGACGCGGCGGAAGGCCTTTTCCGGGAGGTCGGGTACGCCAAGACCACCGTGGCCGACATCGCCAGGGCTCTCGGCATGAGCCCGGCGAACATCTACCGCTACTTCCCGACCAAGACGGGCATCAACGAGGCGATCTGCGACCGACTGGTGCACCACATCGAGTCGCAGTGCTGGGAATCCCTTGTCCAGGACGGCACGTCGACGGAACGGCTGACACGTTTCATCCTGGAATATCACCGGGTCATCAAAAGAAACATCATCAAGGAAAAACGGCTCTACGACATGGTGGCCGTGGCCATGCGCGAACATTGGTCCGTCATACAGGCCCACAGTGAGCGCATTCGGGATTTGCTTCGGATCATCATCGAACAGGGAATCGCCTCCGGGGAATTCCGGGCCATGGACAGCGCCAGGATGGCCACGACCGTGCACGAAGCCCTGGCCGTTTTCGTCTACCCGACCCTTATCGAGCACTGGGTCAACGATGCGGAAACGAGCGGCCGGCCGGACAGCATGGAACACGAACTCGAACAGCTTCTCGATCTCATGCTCCATGGCCTTGCCGCGCCGCGTCACTAAAACGTCGCAGCATGCAGGAAACATCAGGAAGGATCAGGACATGCTTCTTCAATTGAACGGTTTTCGGCGTCCGGGCGCGGCATGGCGTCGTTTGTCCCTGCTTCCGGCGGCCGCGCTGTGCCTGTGCCTTTGCGGCTGTCACGAGGCCAACTCAAGCCACCAATCCCGTCCCGTGGTCAAGACCATGCGGATCGCCATGGACACGGGTTGCGAACAGCGCACCTACTCCGGGGTCATCGTGGCCCGGCACGAGGTGCAGGAGTCCTTCCGGGTCGGGGGCCGCATGGAAAAACGCCTGGTGGACGTGGGGGATCACGTCCGAGAAGGAACGGTGCTGGCGACCCTCGACGACAAGGACCTCCGTCTGGCCATGGAAAGCGCCCAAGCCGAGGTCAAGGCCGCGCTCTCCAACAAGGAACAGGCGGCCACCGAGGAGAGGCGCTACGTCACGTTGCTGTCCAAGAACGTGGTGAGCCAGTCCGAATACGATCTCAAGCATCTGGCGGCCGACGAGGCCCGGGCGCGCCTGGAGAGGGCCGAACGTTCCCTCGGGCTGGCCATGAGCCAGCTCGGATACGCGAAGCTTGTCTCCAGCACCGACGGCGTGGTCACCAGGGTGAGCGCCGAGGCCGGGCAGGTCGTGGGGCCCGGCCAGGGAGTCGTCACCGTGGCCCGGAAAGGGGCCCTGGAAGTCCTGGTCGACATCCCCGAAAGGCGCCTCCAGGACATCACGGGAACCAGGGCGGAAATCTCGCTGTGGTCGAACCGGGACGCCCGTTACCGGGCGGTGTTGCGGGAAACCGCCCCCGCGGCCGATCCGGCCACCAGGACGTATGCCGTGCGGTATTCGCTTCCGGACGCCGACGCCGCCGTGCGTCTCGGCATGACGGCGACCCTCCACCTCTTCGACACCAGCGACGCCCCGGCCGCCCGCATCCCGGCCAGCGCCCTGCTCAACCAGGGACGCGGCCCCGGCGTGTGGCTCGTCAATCCCCAGTCCGGCCAGCTCACCTTCCGGCCGGTCGTGGTGGACCACTACACGGAGCGGGACGCCTTCGTGCGCGGCCAGCTGGGCGACGGCGACATCATTGTCACCTCCGGCGTCCAGAAACTCGACGCGGGCGTGGCCGTCCGGCTGGCCGACGCCCCCCGGGAGGACGCCCGGTGAAAGGCCTCAACCTGTCCGAGTGGGCCGTCACCCACCGCCCCCTCACCTTGTTCTTCATCCTGCTCGTCTCCCTGGCCGGCGCCTGGTCCTATCTGCATCTGGGAAGGGCCGAGGATCCGGATTTCACCGTCAAGCACATGATCATCAGCGCGTCCTGGCCAGGGGCGACGGCGGACGAGATGCAGCGTCTGGTGGCCGACCCCATCGAAAAGAAACTCCAGGAGGTGCCGTATTTCGACAAGGTGAAAACCTATTCGAGGCCCGGCAGCGTGGTCATGCAGGTAAGCCTCGTGGACGCGACGCCGCCGGCCGAGGTGAGGGAATGCTGGTACCAGACCCGCAAGCGCGTGGGCGACATCAGAGGCAGCCTGCCGTCCGGCGTCCTCGGCCCCTTTTTCAACGACGAGTTCGGCGACGTGGACTCGGTGCTGTATGTCCTGACCGGCCAGGACTTCACGATGCGCGAACTCAAGGACGAGGCCGAAGCCATCCGGCAATCCCTTCTCCGGGTGCCCTCCGTGACCAAGGTCCGGTTTTACGGCGAGCAGACCGAATGCATCTTCGTGGAGCTCAACCACGCCAAGCTGGCCACCCTGGGCCTCACGCCCCAGACCGTCTTCCAGTCCATCGCCAGGCAAAACGAGGTGACGCCGGCCGGCAACCTGGAGACAGCCGCCGACACCGTGTATCTTCGCGTGGATGGCGCCCTCAAGGGGACCGAGGCCCTGGCCGAGGTGCCTGTCCAGGGCAACGGCAAGGTGTTCCGGCTCGGGGACATCGCCACGTTGCACCGGGGCCCGCAGGACCCCCCGTCGTTCGTCGTCCGCCACGAAGGCAAACCCGGCATCGCCCTGGGCGTGGTCATGGCCAAAAGGGGCAACATCCTGGAATTGGGCCGCAACCTGGACGCGGCCATGGCGCGTATCGAGGAGAACCTGCCACTGGGCTTCGAGATCAGCCGGGTGTCCGACCAGCCGGAAGTCGTGGACGAATCCGTGGCCGAGTTCGTGCGCTCGTTTGTCGAAGCGCTGGTCATCGTGCTGGCCGTGAGCTTTCTGTCCCTCGGCCTGCGCACGGGCGTCGTCGTGGCCCTGGCCGTGCCGCTGGTGCTGGCCATGGTCATGGTGATCATGCATGCCCTGGGCATGAGCCTTGAGCGCATCTCCCTTGGCGCCCTCATCATCGCCCTGGGGCTTCTGGTGGACGACGCCATCATCTCCGTGGAGATGATGGCGGTGAAAATGGAGCAGGGATTCGACCGGATCAAGGCCGCCACCTTTGCCTGGACCGCCACGGCCTTTCCCATGCTCACCGGCACCCTGGTCACGGCCGCGGGCTTTCTGCCCGTGGGATTCGCCAAATCCGTGTCGGGAGAATACGCGGGAGGCATTTTCTGGGTGGTGGCCATCGCCCTGACGACCTCGTGGTTCGTGGCCGTGGTCTTCACACCCTACCTCGGCCTCAAGCTCCTGCCGGATTTCCACGGGGCGGGCGGCCAGAATCCGCACGGCATCTACGAAACGCCGACCTACCGGCGGCTTCGCCGCCTCGTGGGGTGGTGCGTCGAACACCGCAAGGCTGTTGTCGCCGCGACCGTCGGGCTTTTCATCCTCGCGATCTTCGGCTCCTCCTTCGTGTCGCACCAGTTCTTTCCGTCCTCCACACGCCCGGAACTTCTGGTCGAAGTGCGCCTGCCCGCGGGCTCCGCCTTCAAGACCACCGCCGCGGCCGTGGAAGCCATGGAGGCCTTTTGCAAAACCGATCCGGAAGTCAAGACGTACACGAGCTACATCGGTTCTGGGGCCCCCCGCTGGTTTTTGCCCATGGCCCCGGAACTGCCCAACAAAAGCTACGGGGTCGTCGTGCTGAACACGGCGGACGCCGCTGCCCGCGACCGGGTCAGGGCCCGCATCGAGGCGTTTGTCGCGGAAGGCGGGCTCCCCGAGGCCCGGGTGCGCGTGACGACGCTGTATCTGGGGCCGCCGGTCGGCTATCCCGTGCAATTCCGGATCATCGGCCCAGACCCCATGACGGTGCGGGAACTGGCCGGCAAGGTCCGCGATGTCGTGCGGGAGAACCGCAAGACCTATGACGTGAACCTGGATTGGAACGAGCAGGCCAGGGCCATCCGGCTGGTGGTGGACCAGGACCGGGCCAGGGTTCTCGGCCTGACGCCCCAGGATATCGGCGAAGCCCTCCAGATGCTCCTTTCCGGCGTGACCATCACCCAGGTCCGAGACGGCATCGAACTGGTCAACGTCGTGGCCCGGGCCGTTCCCGAGGAGCGGCTGCGGCCGGAACTCCTGGCCGACCTGACCGTCAGCGCCCGCAACGGGCAGCCCATCCCCCTCTCCCAGGTGGCCAAAATCCAGTACGTCTACGAGGAGCCCATCCTGTGGCGGCAAAACCGCGACCTGACCATCACCGTGCGGGCGGAGGTCGTGGCCGGGGTGCAGGCGCCGGATGTCACCATGGAAATCCTCCCCAAGCTCAAACCCATCGAGAAATCGCTGCCGCCCGACTACCGGATCGAAATCGGCGGCGCCCAGGAGGAGAGCCAAAAGGCCAACCGTTCCATCGTGGTCCTTTTGCCGCTCACCGCCGGGATCATGCTCCTGCTGTTGATGTTCCAGCTGCAAAGCTTTCCGAGCCTGCTGCTGGTTTTGTCCACGGCCCCCCTCGGGCTGATCGGGGCGGTCGGCGCCCTGCTGGCGTTTCGCCAGCCCTTCGGGTTCGTGGCCATGCTCGGCGTCCTGTCCCTGGCCGGCATGATCATGCGCAACAGCGTCATTCTGGTGGATCAGATTTCCCAGGACCGGCGGGAAGGGATTCCGGTCTGGGAGGCGGTGATCGGGGCGACGATCCGCCGCGCGCGCCCGGTGGTGCTGACGGCGCTCGCCGCCATCCTGGCCATGATTCCGCTGACGCGCAACGTCTTCTGGGGGCCGATGGCCGTGGCCATCATGGGCGGATTGCTGGTGGCGACCGTGCTGACGCTGCTTTTTACGCCGGCCCTGTACGCCATGGTGTTTCGCGTCCGGAAACCGGCAACCGGCGAAAAACACGCGTGAACGCCTGACCGGAGGCTGCTGTCCCGATGACGCCTGGGAGGGACGCAGCCGCTCGCCGCCGGGGGAGAGGTCAGCAGGCCGGGAAAGAGGACCGTGCCACCGGATGCGTGCCGGCCAGACCGCCGCATGCCACCGGGCCCACGCCTAGTCGTCGGAGGACTTCCTCCAGCGGCGCCCCATGACGGCCGCGCCGGCGGCGCCAACGCCCATGAGGAGCATGGTCCCTGGTTCAGGATTGGGAATCGGGGTTACGGTAACGGATACGATCATGTCCTGGTAGTCGGCATCGGAAAGACGCGTTCCGTCGGCCAGCATGAGGCGAAGATCTTCAAATCCGACTATATAGCTGTTTGAATTGTTGATTCGAAATACAGCGGCATGAATTTCATTGTCGATGTTCAACGCCGCATCTGTGAAATAGACGCCATTCGTATTCGGAACACCGAGATAAAACCCGACTTCCTGCAACGATTCAAAAGCCAACGCGGCGCTGGCGCCTCCTGACGACGCCCCCGTGAACACAGGATTGCCTGGATATTGGACAATGGCGTTGCCGTTCTTGTCGATCGTGTAATAGCTTAACGTATTCGTCATCCTATAGCCAGCTATTTCATCAACTATGCGTATGTCTACTCCAGTTGATCTCCATAGCCCAGAGAACTCACCTAAAAAAGTATAGGTACTATCGTCACTATACGAGTTGTTTTGACTGTCGAAGAATCCGGCACGGTTCTCCAGAAGGTAGTCTACGATGTTCACTCTATAGAAATCGTTGTCGAAACCTTGATCCGCCGAGTTGTTCGAGCTGCCGATAAAACCATAAGACCGGTCCTTGTCTATCTTCAATGTGTGGGCTGCATCATAATATCCATCGATTATATCGCTAAAAAAAACTGTATCGAGGGATGACAATTGCACCCCCTGGATACGTACCGTTGACGCAAACGAGCTCGATGCGGCCATCGCAACCATGACTACGGCCGGAAACAACAGCTTGATTATGCCTCTCATGTTGCGCCCCTGCGAAAAACGATTTTTTATAGAAAATGCATCATTTATGCCACACGCAACTTATTAATTTATCTTATATTGCCCGCACAAATATTGGTGGATGTAAAATTTGCCGACACACATAATTTTACAGTGAACGATCCCGGTGAATTGCCTGTAGCGGTCTGGTCCGGGAAATCGAGGCACCGACGGGACGGCCGCCCGAGGGAATCCCCCCGGCGCCCGCGCCCCGGCCACAGCCTATTTCCCCGCCAGGCGCAAGAGCCGGCCAAGCAGGTCCAGAAACCGGCCGGGTTGTTCTTCCAGGATGCGCCGGGCCCTTTCCCGGCCGCGCCGCCCCATGGCCCGGGCCGCCTCCGGATCGTCCAGCAGTTGCCGCAGGGCCAGGACAAGGCCGGCGGCATCCCCGGGTTCGTAAAAAAGGGCCGCCTCGCCGGGAGCGGAATATTCCAGGACCGCCACGTTGGCCGCCGCCACCACCGGCCGCCCCAGGGCCATGGCCTCGAGCATGGCGTTCTGGCCGGCGGCCAGGGCGCGGTTTCCGGTGGGGACCGCCACCACGGCCGCGCCCTGGATGAGCCGCGCCAGTTCCTCCTCGGGGACCCGGTGCCGGATGGCCCGCACGTTGCCCGGCAGCGGCGCGGGGAAGGCGAAGGACTGGCTCAGGAGGACGATCTCCCGCCCCACCCGGCCGGCCGCCGCCAGCAGGGTTTCGAAGTCGCGGTCGCTGTTGCCGTAGGCGAAGACGTATTCCCCGGACGGCGCGTCCGGCCTGTCCAAAAACTGGCTGGGCGGCTCGTCCGGGTAGAAGGCCGTGGCCTCCTTGTCCAGGCCGGGCAGGGAGGCGTAGGCTTCCCGTTCGGCCTCGGAGGTGCACCACAGGGCGTCGATGCCGGGCAGGGCCAGCCGCAGGAGGGCCAGCCGCAGGCGGTAGGACGGGTTCCGGCGGGACAGGTCCAGGTGGAAGTCCCGGATCGCGTGTGCCGGCCGCCACCGTCCGGGGACGAGACGGAAAAGGAGCCCCAGACACACCCCCGGCGTGATGGACCAGGACAGGACGGCGTCGTAGCGCCAGCTCCTGGAAAACGCCCGCAGCGCCAGCAGGACGGCCCTGATCCAGCGTCCGGCCCGCCCCAGGCGGGAAAGAAGCCGCTGGGTCCGGGGCCCGAAGCGGACGATCTCCACGGCGGCCAGGCGCCGGCGGAGCCGTTCCGGCAACCGCCACAGCCCTTCCTCGGCCCAGGTCACGGCCATCCCCACCCGCCGGTCGGACAGGGGGCACAGGTTCATCCTGGGGGAACGCCCGGCAAGCAGTTCGGCGAAAAGCGCCTCGAAGGCCCGGGTCATGCCCTCCAGGGAATGACGTTCCCGGACGAGCCCCCTGGCCCGGCGGCCCATCTCCCGGCGCGCGGCGCCGTCGCGGAAAAGCTCCAGCATGGCCCCGGCCAGGGCCTCCGGGTCCCGGGGCGGCACCAGCCGGCCGGTCACCCCGTCGACGACGATCTCCTCCATGAAGCCCACCCGGGTCGCGACCACCGGAACCCCGGCGGACATGGCCTCCAGGGCGGCCACGGAAAGGGTTTCCTGCTGGGGATTGGAGGACAGCACGGCCATGTCCAGGGCGGCCAGGATGTCGCCCACGTCGCGCCGGAAACCCAGGAAGGACACGCGGCCGCCGAGGCCGAGCCGTCCGGCGAGCTCCTCCAGGAAGGCGCGTCGCGGTCCGTCGCCGACGACCAGGAAGTGGGTCGCGGGGTTGGCGGCCGCCACCAGGGCGGCGGCCTGGAGAAAAATGTCGTGGGCCTTGTCCGGCCGCAGGGCGGCGATGATTCCGGCGGTCGCGCGTCCCTCGGGCACGCCCAGGCGCCGCCGGGCCGATTCAGGGGAAAAGGCCGAGCCGAAGGCCGCGAGGTCCACGCCGTTGGGGATGGCCAGGACCTTGCGGACCGGGACGCCCTCCACCCCGACCAGATAGCCGGCGTGGCCCCGGGAGGCCGCCACCAGGGCGTCGAGCCCCCAGACCACGGCCCGGCGCAGGAACATGTAGAGTTCATGCCAGGAATGGCGCTTGAAGGTCTCGTTTTGCCAGTTGACCACCACCGGCACCCCGGCCAGACGGGCGGCGGGCACGCCGTAGAACAGGCAGTCGCGGTGGTTGACCAGCAGCAGCGCGTCCGGCCGTGTCTCGCGGAATACGCCGGCCAGACGGGGGACGGTCCGCAGGGGCCCCCTCCCCAGCCCGGACAGGACCGGGACGGACAAGGCCCCGATCTCCCGTCCGACGGGGCCGGGATCGCCCAGACAGTACAGGCGGGGCTCGAAGCGGTCGCGGTCCAGCCGGCGGAACAACTCCAGGAGGAGCTGCTCGGCCCCGCCGATGGCCAGGGTCGAGGCCAGGGCGCCGACAACGGTTTTCCTGCCCATGTCCGTCCCGTCCTCGTGTCGCGTCCTCGAAAAGCGGGCACATCCTTTTCGGAGACAACATCCTTGAATTATTTTTTATGGAAAATCGCTGCCGGATTTTTCAAGGGGCGCCGCCCGGGCGCCCGTCCCGCAGGCGCCACAGGCCCAGCCCGTTGAAACCGACCCACAGGCCGTCCGGGTCCGGGCACAGGGCGGTGACGCTCGCCGGGGCCATGTCCGCAGCGACCCTGGCGAAGGTCGCGCCCCCGTCCCGGCTGAGATGGAGCCCGTCCGCCGCCTTGTGGTCGTAGGCCGCCGTGCCGGCCGCCACCAGCCCCGGCCGGGCCGGATCGAAGGCCAGGGCCGCCACGGCGATGTGCGCCGGCCGCTCGCCCGGCAGGGTCCGCTCCTTCCAGGTCGCGCCGAAATCCCGGCTTTCCAGCAGGCGTTTTTCCGGAAGTCCGGCCAGAAGATGCCCCGGCCGGGCCGGGTCGGCGGCCAGACAGAACGCGAAAAGCCCCGGGTCGGTCACGGGCTGCCACGCCCGGCCGCCGTCCCGGCTGCGCCAGATCCCCCCGCCCACGGTGGCGGCCAGCAGCAGTCCGGGCGTCTCCGGGAAAACCAGGAGGCTTTGGGGACCGAAAAAGGTTCCCTTGGGAAGGCTCCGGCCGATATCCGTCACGGCGGCCGCCCCCCCGCCGCGCGCCAGGGCCGCCACGGACACCCGGAACAGGCCGTGGCCGTTCGTGCCCAGATAGACCACGTCGTCGTCGGCCGGATCGATGACCAGGAGCGTCGGCCGGCCGCTGGCGTAGCTGCCGGGCAGGGTCCGGGCCGGGACCGTGACCGGCAGGGCCCGCCAGGCGGCGCCGCCGTCCAGGCTCTGGAAAAGATGCAGGGTGACGGTCCCGGCCGCGTCCCCGGACTTCCAGGGTTCGGCCAGCAGGTAGCGCTTGGCCGGATTCGCCGGGCTCACCCGCGCGTCCGCGACATGGCCGTCGGGCACCCCGTTCATGGTCCTGGCCCAGGTTTTCCCCGCATCGACGGTCACCATGAGTCCGTTGTCCGCCGTGGCCGCCAGGACGGCGCCGGACTGGCCGGGAACCCGCGCGACGGCGTTGACCACGGTGTTTTGCAGCCCCTTGTGGAGCTGCCGGAAATGCCTCCCGCCGTCCCGGCTGCGCCAGAGGTTCCACCAGTCCGCCAGAAAGACGGTCCGGCCGTCCGGGGCGAAGGCCAGGGCCTCGACGGATTCCAGGCCCCGGGGATAGTTCCGGGCGGCGCCGGGATCCAGGGCGAAATCCCCGGCCGGCGCGAAGCCGGCGCCTCCGTCCCCGGTGACGAAGAGCAGATAGGGCCAGTACGTGGGATGCGTGGCCAGAAACGCCCGGCCGGGAACCGCCGGGTCGAGGGCCAGGGTTTTGAACCGCGCCGGAGCCCGGGCTCCGTCCGGCAGGCCGGGAAGGGGCCCGGAGCGCTCCCAGGCGCTCTTTCCGGGATTCCACCGCCAAAGGCCGGTGCGTTCCTCCACGGCGAAAAGCCCGGCTTCGGGCGTGGCGGCCATGTCCACGAGGTTGGCGCCGGCGGCGAGGCCGGCGCTGGCCGCGACGAAACGCCCGTCGCGCAGGACCCAGGCCCCCGAGGCCGTGGCCGCGAAAAGATCGCCCCCCCAGAGGGCCAGACTGTTGACCTTGCGCCCTTCCAGGCCCGGCAGCGGGGTGACGGCGGGAACGGGCGCCCCCCAGGCCACGCGGAAAACGCCCCGGGACCGGGTGGCCACGGCCAGCTCCCCGTCGTCCAACGGCACCAGCAGCCTGCCGCCGAAAAACCGGTCGCCGTACCCCAGGTCGCCCAGGCGCACGACGGTGTCGCCGCCGTCCGGGCTGCGGTAGAGCCCTTCGTCCGTGAGGATGGCCAGGACACCCCGGCGCCCGGGGTCGAAGGCCAGTCCGGCCACGGCGAACCCCTTGAGGCCCGCCCCGCGCGGCGCGAAGGAGTCCCCGCCGTCGCGGCTGACGAACACGCCGGCCACGTCGGAGCCCGCCACCACCAGGTCCGGATCGCCGGGATCCACGGCCAGGGCGGTGAACCGCCCTCCCCCGCCGTAGCCGGCCGGGACCAGGGACGGCTCCCCGGCCCACGCCGGGAGAATATGGGTCACAAGCAGGCCGAGCAGCAGCGCCAGCCCCTTCATCGCCCGCCGCCGCGCCGCGTGGCCGTCAGCTCCCGGGACAGTTCCCCCTGGAAGACCGCCTGATAGCGGACGTTGGCCTTTTCCACGAAGTCGTAGCCGGCCATCCAGACCCGCCCTTCCACCTGCCCCCCGGTGAAATTGAGGGAAAGCTCCCCCGCTTTGGCCTGGATCTTGGTGGGCAGGGCCACCTTGCGCACCTGGCGCAACCGCTCGCCCTCGCGATGGGTGAGCATGCCGTCCCGCTTGAACAGGGCCGGGCTCAGATAAAAGAAAAAGAGGTTCGGGGACCGGGAAAAGGCGTTTACGACGCGGCAGGCCACCCGTCCGCCCAGGGAGTCCATGGAGGAATCCTCGGAGTTCCAGACGAAGGTGTTTTCGCCGTTGTCCTCGGGCCACCCGTTGACGGTCACCACGTAGTCGTGGATCGAGCCCGGCGGCGAGGCGGACACGACGAGCATGGCCCTGACGTTTTGGAAGGGCGTCTTGCCGACCAGTCCCGAAAGGGTGATCAGGTAGTATTTGGAATTTTCGTTGAGGTCCTCCAGGATGGTCTGTGCCCGGCAGATGCTGGCCGGAAGGCACAGGAGGGCCACGGCCAGGGCCGCCGCCGTCAAACGCCCGAGCCGCGCAGCAAGGCCGGAACGGTCCGCAGGCATATCGCGACATCCTCCCACAGGCTGCGGTTTTCGATATAGCGCATGTCCAGGGTCATCCATTCGGAAAAAGGCATGGAGTTGCGGTGGGGCATGGTCTGCCAGTAGCAGGTCAGGCCGGGCTTCACGGTGAAGCGGCGACGCGTCCAGTCCTCGTTGAGCCGGTTGTAGTCGCGCATGGACATCGGCCTGGGGCCGACCATGCTCATCTCGCCGCGCAGCACGTTGAAAAGCTGCGGCATCTCGTCGATGTTGTACTTGCGCAGCCAGCGGCCCGTCCGGGTCACCCTGGGATCGTCGGCAATCTTGAACACCGGGCCGTCCATTTCGTTGGCCCGCTCCAGGAAGGGCTGGCGTTGCTCCGCGTCCGCCACCATGGACCGGAACTTGTAGATCTCGAAGATGCGCTTGTTGTACCCCACCCTCGGCTGGACGTAGAAGACCGGCCCGCCGTCCTCGAGCTTGATGCGGATAGCGGCCAGGAACATGAGCGGGGAAAAAAGGGCCAGCAGGCCCAGGGAGGCCGCCACGTCGAACAGGCGCTTGGCCAGATCCTGGGTGGTCGGTCCCTGGCAGACGGTGGTGATGATGGGCCGGCCCGCGGCGTCCTCGCCGACCTTGCAGGAACTGGAGGGGAAAAACGATCCCGGACACACGCAGGGGATGCCCAGGTTCGTCCCTTCCCGGATGGCGGTCAGGATGGCGTCGTAATGGCTCCTTATGGGCAGGCAGATGACCAGGACATCCACGACCGTCTCGCGCAGGATGGGGACCAGATCCCGCAGCCCCCCCAGCAGGGGGATCCCGCCGGCGGTGTGGTCCACGTCGTCCAGGAACCCCACGACGGAAAAACCGAGAAAGGGGTGCTCCCGACTTTCCCGATACAGGGCCAGCCCCCGGTCGTTGGCGCCCACGACGAGGAGGTTCAGCGTCGAACGCCGCACCAGCCCGGTACGCAGGAGCCAATACAGCGTCCGGCGGAACGCCGCGTTGAGCAGCGGGGACAGGGCCAAAAACAGCAGGATGAACAGCACGGGCATGGCCTGGGCCCGGAAAACGAGCCAGAAAAGCGCCGTCAGGACCGTGTCGACCAGAATGGTTTCCCGGCGCGCCGCCCACAGGTCGCGCAAGGCGTGAAGACCGGCCTGGCGCCGGTCCCGCTTGCGGCTCAGGTGCACCCCGATCAGGGCCAGGACCTCCAGGAAGTTGACCAGGATCACCTCCAGGGAGACGAAGAGGTCTTCCCCCCCCCGGACCGAGGAGCCTTCGGGGAAGCAGACGGCCAGGGCCAGGGCGAACCCCCCGACCACGCCGATGATTTCCGCAACATTCGCCAGGCGTTCGACGAGAGCCCGGCGATCCTCAAGGATGGAGCGCGCCATGACTAGAGCAGTCCTTTGAAAAAGTCGCTAAGATCGAACAACAAGATGAGATGGAGAAGGATCACGGCCACGGCGGCCAGGATCACATAGGTTTGGACGAGGCGTCGGTTCGAGGTCATGGCCCCTCCTCCGGGCGGGGTCGTTCCGGGGCGACCCGGTTCAAGGCCCTGTCGTAGAGCGCGGCCACGGCGGCGGCGGTCCTGTCCCAGCCGAACCCCTCGGCCACCCGTTTTTTCAGCCTGGCCCCGAGTTCCGCCCGCCGTTCCGGCGAGGCTGCGGCCGCGTCCAGGAGACGGGCCAGGGCCTCGCGATCCCCCACGGGAAACAGCCAGGGATAGTCGTCTCCCAGGATCTCCCGGTGGGGGGGGATGTCGCTGGCCAGACAGGGGATGCCGTAGGACATGGCCTCGAGCAGGGTCAAGGGAAGCCCTTCCAGCTCCGAGGCGGTGACGAAGACCATGGCGCCGGCGAACAGGGCCGCGAGTTCCCTGTCGTAGCGGTACCCGGTGAAGACCACCTCCGGCCGCCCGCCGGCCAGCCGGCGCAGCCGGTCGAGATAGCCCGCTCCCGAGGCGTCGCCCCCGACCACGGCCAGACGGACCGGCGCCGTCAGCCGCGATGCGGCCTCCACCATGTCCTCCACCCGTTTTTCCGGGGTCAGCCGCCCGACCGACAGGGCGTAGCCGCCCGCCTCCAGCCCCATGGAGGCCAGGGGGGCGGTGGACGCCACGTCCGGGAGGTTGACCCCGTTTTGGATCACCTCGCACGGGCAATGGTAACGCCGCCTGTAGGAAAGGGCCAGGTCGTTGGACACCATGATCCGCACGTGGGTGAGCCTCGCCGAAAGCCATTCGCCCAGGCGCAGGGCCGCGATGCCGGGCCGGGACCATTTGCTCCGCTGCCAGTCCAGGCCGCCGCAGGTGAAAAAGACCGTGGCCCGGGGCAGCAGCAGGCGGACCAGGGGCAGCAGCAGACACGGTCCCTGGGAATAGACGTGGACGATGCGCGGCCTGGTGACGCAGGCCATGTGCAGGACGGACAGGAAGGTGTGGACCAGGGTCTCGAAATGGGTCGAACGCGGCGCGGGCAGGGTCACCACGCGGACCCCCCGGCATTCGGCCACGTCGCCGCCCACGTACCCCCTGCGGGCATAGACGAGGACGGAAAACCCCATGGCCGCGAGGCGGGAGTAGAGTTCCTCGCATTGGCGCTCGACCCCGCCCCAGGTGGCGGGGATGCCGCGGGTGCCTGTCACGGCGACAAGCGCGTTCCGCGCCGAGGTCCGCTTCACGGACGGCCCCCCGTCGATGTCGCGATCCCACAGCGCCTGATAGGCCGCGGCCACGACCCGGATGTCGAAATGCCGCCGGGCCTTTTCCCGGGCGGCCTGCCCCATGGCGCGGGCCATGGCCGGATCGGCGGCCACCCGGGCCATGGCCCGGGCCATGGCCCGGGCATCCCCCGGCGGAACGAAGAGCGCCTGGCCGGGGTCGAGCAGCTCCCGGTTGCCCGGAATGTCCGTGGCCACGATGGGTCTGGCCGAAGCCATGGACTCCATGAGCGACAACGAGGTCCCTTCCCACGTCGAGGCCACGGCCACCATGTCCGCGGCGGCCAGCAGTCCGGGGATGTCGTTTCGGGCGCCAAGAAACCGGACCGCCCCGGCAACGCCCGCCTCACGGGCCCTGCGACGCAGATCCTCCTCGCGGCTTCCCGCGCCGGCGACGCACAGGCGTGCCCGGGGCTGTTCCCGGAGCAGGTCCGCCAGGGCCTCGATGAGGATATCCTGGCGCTTCTGGTCCTCCAGCCGGCCGATGTTCAGGATCAAGAAGTCGTCCGCTGCGGCGCCGCAGGTCCGACGGGCCGCCTCGGAGGGGACGGCGGCTTCGAACCGGCTCACGTCGACGCCGTTGGGGATGCGGGCCAGCCGGGGCGCGGCGAGCCCCAGATCCCGGGCCAGAACCTCCTCCGTCTCCCGGGACACGGCAACCACCCGCCAGGCCAGGCGGTAGAGCACGTTGAGGGCGATTTTGTGCAGGAGATTTCGCGGATCCCCGCCGCGGCGCGCATGAAAAAGGATGGGATTGTGGACGGTGACCAGGATCTTCCGGACGCCGGCCAGCCGTCCGGCCAGGACGCCGACCGTCTCGGCGTCCGCCAGATGGCAGTGCAGCACGTCCGGGCGCAGGCGGCGGCACAGGCGGACCAGGTCGCGCACGCCGCGAAACAGGTAGCCGGCGAAACGCGCGGGGGAAAGGATGGAGGGCCGCGCGCGGTTCAGGGGCACGACCACGGCGCCCGCCGCGACGAGCCGGTCACGCATGGCGAGGTCCGGCTGCAGGACGCAGACGACGGTTCTTTGCCCGGCGATGGTCTGTCGGGCCAGGAGCAGCACCAACTCCTGGGCACCGCCGACGTTGAGGGCGTCGATCACGTGCAAGACGGTGCGAACGGCCATGTTCCCCCTGTACCGGACCGCTATTTCAAACGTTTATAGAGCGATTTCGGGACGCTGTAGCGCCGGTCGTTCAGGATCACGCCATGGGGGGAGACGCCGGCCGCCCGGAAAGACTCGAGAAGGGCGTTTAGGACCTCGCGCCGGGTGACGGCGAAACGGCACACGAGCAGGCTCACGTCCACGGGCTTGGCCATGGACGCCGTCCACGGGGCGCTCAATACGGCCTGGGCGTCGAAGACCACCACATCGAAGCGTTCCCGGGCGAACTGCAAAAGCGTTTCCATCACGGTGCGTCCTGGCAACAGCCAGGGCAGGGCGTGCGGCCCCTCGGCGATGCCGAGGCTGAGGGCCCACAGCCCGGAGACGCTGGTGGCCATGGTCAGGCCGTCGATGTCCTCGCCCGAGGTCAGCCGGCCGATGACATCCTCGGGAGACGGCCCCTGGGGGGCGTCCGGCGAGGACATCTGGTCGGCGATGTTCACGTAGAGAACCTTGAGACCGTAGGTCCGGGCCAGATAGATGCTCAGCCGCTCGGAAACATAGGTGACGCCCTCGCCGCCGGAAGCGGCGGTCAGCAGCACGCTACGCGGCGGCGTGCCCTTGGCGAGAAGGATGTTGCTCCATATGGCGTCGAGCTGTTGCTTGACGTTTTGCAAGGCCTGGTCAGGAGAGGCGACTTCGCAGAACCGGACGTTTTTCCCGCCTGGCTCCATGGAATCAGGATCAACGGTCGCATTTCGCACGACGCTGAACAGGCTCTGGCTCTGCCCGCTGCCGCCGTTTCTGATGATTCCCAGAAGCCTCTCCGTCGAACTCGGATCGTCTTTTTTCGGCATGGGCCAACCTTCCCGGCAATAGAGTGAGGTCGAGAGCACCTGTCCCTTTATTTACGATAA
>CAZNUQ010000063.1:13650-16502 GCA_964576235.1 uncultured Desulfovibrio sp. | reverse complement strand
CACGGAGGACGCCTCCGGCGGCCAAAGGGCTCCGCCCTTTGGAAACCCGGCGTTGTCATTAGGGTGATGCGATTTCAAGCCGGGGACCGGCAAGGGAGCGGCGGAGGCTGGTCACTGCCGTTTTTTCCCAAAAAAAAAACGGTTTTTTTCAGGGAACGCGCGGCTGGCGCGTGAAGAAATCCGGGTGGGCGGCGGCGAAGGCCAGGGCCGCCTCGTAGCCGCCGGGCTCGTGGGGCTCGAAGGTGGCCGTGGGTGCGAGGCGACGGGCGGCGAGGCCGGACAGGAGGCTGTCGAAGGGGATTTCCCCCTGCCCCGGGCCGAGGTGATGGTCGAAGGATCCGTCGTTATCGTGCAGGTGCAGGTGCAGGAGGCAGGGAGCGAGGGCGTCCAGCCATCGGTCCAGGTCGCGCCGGACCTTGCCCCCGGCGAAGCTGTGCCAATGGCCGATGTCCAGGCAGGCGCCGACGCGGCGCGTCTCTTCGCGGGGCAGCCGCTCGCGCAGGACCGCGACGGTTCCGGCCACGGTGGCGGGATCGGTCTCGAAGGTGTTTTCCAGGCAAAGCGGCGGATGCTCCGGCCAGCCCTCCAGGACGGCGGCCCAGGTGTCGGCGGCCCGCCGGGCCCAGTCGGCGAAGGACCGGGCGTAGAGGAACCGGTCGTAGGCGGCGTGGCCGATCATCCGGTCGGGACGGTAGACGGCCGCGATCTCCATGGCCTCCCGGAGCCGGTCCCTGGTGGCGGCCCGGATGCGGCGGTCGGCGCTGCCCGGCTGGAGGTCGAAAAACGGCAGATGCAGGCTCCGGGGCAGGCCGGCCTCGTCGAGGCGCCGGGCCAGGCGGACATGCCAGGCCAGGGGCTTGTCGTCCATGAGCAGGGGATCGAGTCCGATTTCCGGCGGCACGCCCCCGTCGAGGTGGCGGGCCAGGAGGGCGGGATCACGCTGCGCCGCCCGGAGATGCAGGTTGACGTAGAATCTGGGCATGGCTTCAGACTGCTTCGCAAAGACTCCCGGGCGGCTCCTGCCAGGAAACCCGACGCATCGCCATCCTGACGGGACCGCGAGGCCGCAGATTCGACTCGCTGTCGTCTTCGCCAAACACCAGGCTAGTCCCTGGGCAGGGGATAGACCTGGCTGAAGACCACCTTGCCGGCCGGATCGGCGATGCTGAGCCTGACGCCGTAGATATCCCTGGAATCCGCCTTCGGCGGCAGGGGAATGCTGGCGGCGATCTGCTTGAACCGCTGGATCTGGAAGGCGAGCTCGTCCTTTTCGGCCCGAAGGGGAATGAGCGTGGCGTCGTTGGCGACGAGGGCCACCTCGGCCCTGCCCACAAGCCCGGTCTGCGGGGTGACGTTGGACAGGTCGAAACCGAGCAGCAGCTTCCTGTTCTCGATTCTGGCCTTCAGGTTGTCCACGCCGGCCTGGTTGAGGTCCACCCGTCCGAGCAGTTTGGCCAGATCCGGACGGGAAGGTTCGCGCTCCCTGGCCTCGCCGGCTTCCTTGCGGTCCTCGGCCCTGGGCTTCCACCAGCCCGGATGGTCGGCGTTGTAGGAGCCGATGAGGGTTTCAAGCTCCGTGACATCCCTGGAACGCAGAATTTTCTCAATGTTTTCGAGGCGCAACAGCCGCTCGCCAGCGGTGTCGATCTCGCCGCGCATGGCCTCGTAACGCCCGGCCAGGGAAAGGTTGTCCTGGCGCAGGTGGTAGGCCACGGCCGCGGCCACGCCGGCGGCGAGCAAAAACGCCAGCGGCGCAAGCAGCATGGCGCGCAAAAGCCCGGAGGAAAGACGAAAACGCCGCACCCCGGCGTTGTCCCGCAAAACGAGGATGTCCACCATGCCGCCGTTTTTGCCCATCACAAGCGGCTCCAGGTTTCCTCGACAATGGCGTAGCCGGTCCCCGAGGGCGCGAGGCGCAGGGTTTTTCTCCCCATGTCCGAGTCCCCGTCCCGGCCCTCGTACCGCTGCACGCAGGTCACGGTGAAGCCATCTCCCGACGGCGCGATCTTCATGTCGGAGAGCGAGACCTTCCTGGGGGCCTTGTCCTTCCACAACCCGGCCTTGTGGCTGCGGATGGCCTCGCGGCCGTGGCGGTCCCCCTGGGAAGCCCGTTCGCCGTAGAAACCGGCGTACTCGTCCACCCGGCCGCGTTCCCAGGCGCCGCGCCAAGCCTCGACCATGGCGGCCACGGCGGCGGTTTTGTCCGCCTTCTGGGGCGGGGCCGACGGCACGACCGCCTGGGCGGTCGCCGGAGCAGCGGTTTTCTCCGTCGTGGCGGCGGGCGCCGCCGGAGCCTCGGCCGGGGCGGACGCGGCGGCCGCCAGGGCGTTTTTGCCCCCGGCACCGGCCGGCAGGTCCCGGCTCCAGCGTTCGCGGGAAATAAGCAGCTTCTGGCCGGACGGCGCGAGGGCCAGGGTCTTGTACCCCTTGCTCTCCCGGCCGCCCCTGCCCTGGTAGGCCATGGCGCACACCACGGTGAAACCGTCGCCGTCGGGGCTGACGGAAAGGACTTCCATGCCGACCCGGCCGGGTTCGCGGCCGCGCCAGAGGCCGGCCTTCTGGCCGCGAATCGCGGCCTTGCCCTTGAGATTCCCCTGTTGCGCCCCGTCGGCGTAAAACGCCATGTAGTCGTCCAGTCTGCCGTGTTCCCAGGCGCTCCTCCAGGCCTCGACCATGGCCGCGATTTCCGCGGACCGCCCCGGGGCGACCGGCGCGGGGGCGGCGACCTTGGCCGCCGGTTCGGCCGGAGCCTGGACGGACGGCGCGGAAGCCGTGGCGACCGTTGCCGCGGGGGCGGCCGGAGCCGGCTCGGGCGCGGCGGCCGGGGCCTTGGCGACCGGCACGGGAACGAC
>CAZNUQ010000063.1:0-13550 GCA_964576235.1 uncultured Desulfovibrio sp. | reverse complement strand
TCCTCCGGGCTCGGCTGGCGGTCGAGGGTCAGGGCATGGAAGGCCTTCTGGGCCACCTTCTCCATGACCGCCCGGTGCGCGTCGACCATCTGGCGGGCCAGCACCTCCTCCTCGCTCGGCGCGTCGGGCTTGCGGGTGTCGGCCTCCGCCTCGAAGGGCGCGGCGCCGGCCTTGCCCTTGGCGGCCAGCATCACGGGGTTTTCCTCGTATTCCATGCCGACGATGCGCAAGCGCCCGTCCGGGCCGCGCTGCCAGTACAGGCGCTTGACCCCCTGGGAAACGAGTGAGGGCGAACGGTAGACCTGGACGAAATAGGTCACCCAGTAGTCAGGACCGGCGATGGCCCGCACGTCGGAAAGCGTCACCCGGATCCAGGGCAGGGTCTTGAAGAGCCGTTCCTTGTGGCTGCGGAACACCGAGAAGGGCTGTCCCTCGGTGAGGGCGAACTTTTCGGCGTCATGGAAGCCGAAGAAGGCGTCGGAACGGTCTTCCCAGGCCTTGGCCCAGGCATGGGTGGCCTCCACCACCTCCCTGGCCTCGCTGCGCAGTCTGGCCGCCTCGCCGCCGATGCGGATCTCGTCGGCGATGACCACGGGCATGCCCTCGGACAGCGAGGTGTCCACCCGGTGCAGGTCCGGCGTGTTCATGGCCACGCAGCCCTGGGTCTCGAAGGGGATGATGGTATGGCCCCGGCCGTGAATCCAGATGCCGTGGCCGGTCTTGCGGCGCAGCACGTCCATCGGGTTGGGAAAGTTGAGCGTGAAGGCCAGGTCGCCGTAGAGTTCGTAATTGAGGCCGGCCGTCTTGCGCCGGGTGATGAAATAGACGCCCTCCGGGGTTTTGAGGTCGCCTTCCTTGAACTTGTCCCCCAGTTCCTGGCCCGTGGCGCAGGGGATGGTTTCCAGCACCCGCAACGGGCTTTGGCGGGAGACCAGGGCGAAGGACTGGGCCTTCTTGTCGACGGCCACGAAACGGGGCGGAATCCACTCCATGTCCACGATGTCCGCCGCCCATTCCCCGGCCGCCAGGCGGCCGGGGATGAGCATCAGGCAGAAAAGGACAATGGCGCGGCCGAATCGTTTCATGCAGTCTCGCGTCAGGATGCCGTTTTCCTGTTGGCCGCGTCGAGCAGGGCGTCGCGGGTGAAGATGGAAAGCAGGGGAAATCCCCGTTCGGCCAGGCGTTCCGTGCCGCCCTCGCGGCGATCGAGCACCGTCAGGACGGCGCCCACCACGAGCCCCGCGGCCTCGACCCGGTCGATGACCGTCAGGAGGGTGCCGGCGGTGGTGACCACGTCCTCGAGCAGGGCGACCCGGGCTCCGGGCTGGAAGTTGGACAGCCCCTCCAAAAACTGGTTGGTGCCGTGGCCCTTGGCGGCCTTGCGCACGATGAACGCCGGCATGGGGCGGCCGCGCAGATGGGAAACGAGGCTGACGGCCGTGACCAGCGGATCGGCCCCGAGGGTCATGCCGCCGACGCCGACCACGTCCCGGGGCAGGAGGTCGAAAAGGAGGTTGCCGATGAGCCAGGCCCCCTCGGGATACAGCGCCGTCTGCTTGCAGTCGAAGTAGTAGTCGCTTTTGCGGCCCGAGGTGAGCACGACCTCCCCGGCCCGATAGGATTTCTCAAGAAGCAGGCTGGCCAGCCGTCCACGCATGGCCGCGGCGTCCAACCGGTCCCTCTCGCAAGACATGAGTGTCCCCGTTTCGCCCTTTTGGCCTCTGGATACAAAAGCCGGGCTCTTTTGAAAAGTGGTTTGCGCCGCGTTTCGCGGCCGATCGCAAAAGCCGGGCGCCGTCCTGGCCGCCCGGCCGCCTAGTTCGCCGTGTCCCCGAACACCCGGGAATAGATGAGGTCCTCGTGCGCCAGATAGTAGTTCGGATCGAACAGGGCGTCGAGTTCCCCGGCCGGGAGCCTCCGGGCGATGTCCGCGTCGGCCCGCACGGCGTCGGGAAAGGGCTTTTTCCCCTCCCAGCAGGCCATGGCCACGCGCTGCACGGCCTCGTAGGCCTTCTGCCGGTCCATGCCCGTGGCGATGAGCGCCAGAAGCACCCGCTGGGAATAGAACAGCCCGTGGGAGGCCATGAGGTTTCTGGCCATGTTGTCCGGGTTGACCTTGAGATTTTTGAGAATGCCGGCCAGCCGGGCCAGGATGTAGTCGGCGAGGATGGTGGAATCGGGCATGATGACCCGCTCCACCGAGGAATGGGAGATGTCCCGCTCGTGCCACAGGGCCATGTTCTCCATGGAGGCCAGGGCGTTGGTGCGCACGAGACGGGAGAGGCCGCAGAGGTTCTCGGCCGAAATGGGATTTTTTTTGTGGGGCATGGCCGAAGAGCCCTTCTGGCCCTTGGCGAAGCCTTCCTCGGCCTCGAGCACTTCCGTGCGCTGGAGGTGGCGCAGTTCGGTGGCCAGGCGTTCCACCCCGCCGGCCAGAAGGCCCAGGGCCGTGAAATAGGCGGCATGGCGGTCGCGCTGCACGATCTGGGTGGACACCGGGTCCACGGCCAGGCCGAGGCGCCCGAGGGCGATGGCCTCGACGCGGGGGTCGAGGTGGGCGTAGCCGCCCACGGCCCCGGAGATCTTGCCCACCTTGATGCCGGTCAGGGCCGCGGCGAACCGCTCGCGGTGGCGGGAGAATTCGGCGTAAAAGGAGGCCATCTTCATGCCGAAGCTCAGGGGCTCGGCGTGGACGCCGTGGGTGCGCCCGATCATGAGCTGGCCCTTGTGGCGCATGGCCAGTTCGCGGATCGCCGTAAGGAGGGTGTCGATGCCCCCGAGGATCATGTCGCCGGCGCGGCCGAGAAGCAGGCCGTTGGCCGTGTCCACGATGTCCGAGGAGGTGCAGCCGAGGTGGATGAACCGGGCCGGCGGCCCCACCCGCTCCTCGACGGCCGTCAGGAAGGCGATGACGTCGTGCCGGGTCGTTTCCTCGATTTCCAGGATGCGCGCGACATCGAAGCCGGCCTTTTCGCGGATGACGGCCATGTCCCCGGCCGGGATGCGGCCGAGTTCGGCCCAGGCCTCGCACACGGCCAGCTCCACCTCGAGCCAGGCGCCAAAACGGTTTTGCAGGGACCACAGTTCGCCCATGGCCTTGCGGGTGTAGCGATCGATCATGCGCCCTCCTTGGCGTCGTCATCGGGGAGTTCGGCGGCATGCCGCCCGGAGGCGTCCGGGCGGGGAACCGAGGGGTCGCGGGCGAGCTGCGGCACCGCGACGCTCCGGCCCTTGATGGTGCCCTTGCCGTCGCGCTGGAAGGACGCGGGACGGCGGTCGCCGTACTCCGTGGCGTAAAAGCCCCCGCCCTTGAGGGCGAAGGCGGACAGGGAAACGATCCGGGCCGAGGGGCGTCCGCAGTCCGGGCAGGCGGCCTCGCCCTCGTCGCCGGCCCGGCGCAGTTCCTCGAAGACCCTGTCGCAGGCGGGACAACGAAATTCATACAAGGGCATGGCGCCCACCCCCGTTTGTCCACGGAAAAGCCCGGGCAAGGCGGTCCCCTGCCCGGCGTGCCGGGAAATAGTCATGTCTCGCGGGTCGCGGGAACACCGCCCCCCGCGGGCCCTGGCGCCGGAACCTCCGCCCTCCCGGAACCTGCCCGGCGGCGGAAGCGCCTCCGGGCCGCGCGGCGTTTCCGCCACGGCCCGTCGCGGCAAGGCCCGATGCGAAAGGGTGCGCGGCTAGGCCTTCTTTTCGGCGATGGCCTGGCGGACACGCTCCTTGAGGCGTTCCTTGCGGCGCTTGCGGCGGCGGTCCAGTTCCTTGTGGCGCTCGATTTTCTTGTGCTTGGACATGGCCTATCCTCCTGTCGGGTGAAAGAACCCGGTTGCGTATCCCAATATCCGGCGTTTGTCCAGCCGGGACCGGCCCCGGACTTCCCCGGGGGAGTTCCCGCGCCGGCCTATTCGGACGGGATGGGCTCCACGGGCTCGGTGAGGAAAAATTTCCCCTGCTCGATCAGTTCCTTGAGCCTCGTCGCCACCTCGAGGGACATGGCAAGGCTCGTCATGGGCACGGTCGGCGTCGACTTGCCGTTTATCGTCACCTGGCCGGAGCGGCACTCCGCGTAGGTGACGTATCCCAGGGTGCGGGGGATGCCGTTGGGGTAGTCGTGGCCGTAGTCCGTAACCGGCATCTGGATGTCGGCGTCCGAGACGCCCGTGAAAAAGGCCATCTCCTCGTTTAGGATCGGAATCGGGATGCCGATGCCGACGGCCATGGACACGCCGTAGCCGAGGATGGACACCGCCCGGACGTAGCGGGCGCTCATGCCCTTGAGGTCGCCCTTGACCATGAGGGTGCCGGAGGCCGACAGGGGGATGCCGCGCTCGTTGCGCTTGGGCCTGGGATCGTGCTGGGTGCCGGCCCCGATGACGTAGCCCGTGCCGCCGCCGAGGAAGATGCGGGTGCCAAGGCCGATGGTCCTCAGGTAGGGATCGTTGAAAAGGGGCGAGAGTTCGCCGGCCGTGGCGAAGTTGGCGTTTCTGGCGTTGGGCTTAAGCGGCCCCATGTAGGTGTAGATGATGCGGCTGGTGAGGTTCACCGCCACGTTGTAGTTCTGGTAGCAGTTGCGGGGATTGAGCAGCGCGGCGTACCTGAGGTCGGCCAGGGTCACGTCCTTTTCCAGGGCGCGGCGGGGATAGCAGTCCGTGCCGTAGGCTTCGCACCACAGGCGCACGGCCTTGCCGCGCAGGAGATCCTCGATGACGTGGGCGCCGCCGTACTTGAACCGGCCGGGGTGGATCTTGTTGAGGGGATCCTCCTTGGGCAGTTCCGTGGCCCCGAGGTAGGCGTCCACGGCGGCCAGCCCGGCATGGGCCGGCACCCCGTTGAGCCTGACCTTCTGGGCCTTGATGACCGGGGGCTCCTGCCCGAAGTTGAACAGCATGCCCGAGGAACACATGGGCGAGAAGGTGCCCGTGGTGACCACGTCCACTTCCTTGGCGGCCTTGACCTTGCCGAGGCGCCGGACGGTTTCGACCATTTCGGCGGCGGTCAGGACCACGGCCTTGCCCTTCTCGATGCGCTTGTTGATCTCGGCGACTGTTTTCTTCACCTCGGTTGTCATGCCCGGTTCTCCCTTTTTTGCCGGTTCCTGCGGCCAGCAGGGGCTTTTCTTGGCCCATTTCAGACGCCTTGGCAACCCGGGGGCGCGCCCCTTGGCTTCGGCCGGGAATTGGGCTATGGTCGAGCCTTCCCGAGGCCTCTGGGAGGAAGGCCTCATTCTGATTGCAAACAACCGACATGCTTTCACATTTTACGGCGGGCCAAGCCGGCCCGCGTCCCGACGTTTTCCGGTGACCGCGTGCTCAAAGACGATTTCCGCCAGCATCTGTCGCGCACCTGCCCCGAGCAGGATCTGCGCCGCTGGTTCGATCCGCTCGACCTCTCGGTCAGCGAATCGGACCAGTCTTTTTGCGTCGGCTTTCCCCATTCCTACTTCGCCGCCTGGTTCGAGGGCTCGGTCCGGGAAACCTTCGAACGGCATGTCGGCCAGTTCATGGGCCCGGGCTACGTGGTGCGCTACCGCGTCAAGGGCGCCAACTCCAACGGCCACGTCCCCCTCGTCCTGGACGAGTCGACGGTGGCCACGGAATTTCCCTACGGCCACCGCTTCACGTTCGAAACCTTCCTGGCCAACGAAAAAAACGACTTTCCCCTGGGTCTGGCCCGGGAAGTGGCCCGGGGCGAAGAGGTCCGCTACAACCCCTTCCTGGTGTGCGGTCCCTCCGGTTCGGGCAAGACCCACCTCCTGCGGGCCATGGCCAACGCCGTGGCCAGGAACCGACCCGGGGCCGCCATCTTTTTCGGCTCCCTGGGCGACATCCAGGCCCGCTACGCCGCCGCCCCGGACGGCCGGCTGGAGGTGCGGGCCGCAATCGCCGCCAACGACTGGCTTTTCATCGACGAAATCACCGACATCCGCCGGGCCCCGGAGCTTGAACAGGAATTCATCTGCCTTTTCAACGCCTTTCACGATGCCGGCCGGCAGATGGTCTTTTCCAGCCGCGAGCGGGTGTCGGCCTGTGACTTTTTCAATCCCACCCTCAAGTCGCGCCTGGAATGGGGATTGATGGTCCACCTGAAATCCCCGGACCTCGACGTGCGCGTCTCCTTCGTGGAGCAGGCCAACCGTGACAGGCGCCTGGGCCTTTCCCGGGAGCAGATCCTCACCCTGGCCAGCCGGTTCGACGGTTTCCGGCGCCTGGAGGGGGTGTTGCTGCGCATCGAGGCCTTCCGCGAACATACCGGCCAGAACCTGACCGAGGCGGAGTTCAACCGCCATGTCCGCCTGTCCGAGGACAGGAAGGCCCAGGAACTGACGTCCGACCGCATCCTGTCCGTCTGCGCCGAGCATTTCGGCCTGCCGGCCAGGGACATCCTCGGCCACAGCCGGCGCAAGGAGCTCGTGTTCGCCCGTCAGACGGCCATGACCCTTTGCCGGTCCCTGCTCGGCATGTCCTATCCGGCCCTGGGCCGGCTTTTCGGCGGAAAGGACCACAGCACGGTGCTGTATTCCATTAAAAAATTCAATAAAATACAGGATGATAACCAAGAAACGAAAAACATGTTCCGGGAACTGACCCGCAGATGTCGCCAAGGAGGCCCGGAGTGATGCCATGCCCTCCGGCCGTCACCTGCCGCTCCTTGCCGTTCGCTTTCCAGGAACATTTTTTTTATCAATATTTCAGTATGTTGCCATTTCAATGAACAAAGGGGCCCCCCCTAATTCCTACCACAAACAAAAGACTTTTTTACCTTGAGAGAAAAACCCGGCGTTCCCGCCGCCCACGCCAAGGAGTCGCGCATGCAGCTTAAGGTCTTTCGAAACGACATCATCGACGGCCTGCAGAAATCCTCGGGCATCATTCCGGCCAAGACCGGCGCGGCCTTCCTGCGCACCATATGGCTCGAGGCCGTGCCCGGCGCCCTGCGCATCCTGTCCACGGATTCGAGCCTGGAGTTCACCGGCCAGTACGCGGCCCAGGTGGCCGAAGAGGGGCTTTGCGGCGTGCAGGGCAAGAGCTTTTTCGAACTGGTGCGCAAGCTCCCTCCCGGCGAGATCGGCCTCACCCTCGACGCGGCCTCGGGAAACCTGCTCATCAAGCAGGGGTCGCGGCGCTACAAGCTGCCCGTGTCCGATCGCAACTGGTTCCAGAGCTTCTCGCCCTTCCCCGAGGACGGCGCCGTGACCTGGTCCGGCGATTTCCTCCAGGAGACCATCGACCGGGTGGCCTACTGCATCTCCGACGAGGACACCATGGAGGCCATGGCCTGCATGTTCCTGCGGCCCGTGGACGACGGCGCCAAGGTCGAGGTCTGCGGCCTCAACGGCCATCAGTTCTCCCTGGTCGCCTTCCTGAACGACGACATCCACGCCATGCTTCCCCCGGACGGCATCCTCATCCAGAAGAAATACGTGGCCGAACTCAAGCGCTGGCTCTCCTCCGACGAGATCGATCTGGCCATCAGCCAGAAGCGGCTTTTCTTCCGCACCCAGGACAAGAATTCCGAAGAAGGCGCCGGCTCCCCCCGCATCGAGACCTTCAGCCTGCCGCTGAGCTACTACCAGTACCCCGATTACAACGCCTTCGTGTCCAAGCTGTCCACCGAGGGCGTGTCCACCCTGTCCATCGACCGGCTGGAGCTCATGGACGCCCTGGAGCGCGTGGCCATCTTCAACACCGACAACAACCGCTGCGCCCATTTCCACTTCGAGGGGCCGGCCGAACTGTCCCTGCGCAGCCAGGGCCAGGAGGCCGGCGAGGCCAGCGAGACCCTGGAGTGCGCCTTTGACGGGCAGCTGGCCAAGGTGGCCTTTCCCACCAAGGACCTGACCGACATCCTGGGGCATTTCCACTCGTCCCGGGTGACCCTGGCCCTGACCGGGGCCGAGGGCCCCTGCGGCATCACCGGCGAGGAAGACGCGGAAAGCCTCGTCATCATCATGCCCATGAAAATAGTGGAAGAGACGTACTATAGCGAGGAAGACATCGCATGATTCAAGATAAGTCCCAGCATGCCTACGACGCGACCTCCATCACCGTCCTGGAGGGCCTCTCCGCCGTGCGCGTCCGCCCGGCCATGTACATCGGCTCCACGGACGCGCGCGGCCTGCACCATCTCGTCTACGAGGTTCTGGACAACTCCATCGACGAGTCCATGGCCGGCTTTTGCGACCGCATCGGCGTGTCCATCCACCTCGACAACTCGGTGACGGTGTCGGACAACGGGCGCGGCATTCCCGTGGACATGCATCCCAAGGAGCACCGCCCGGCCGTGGAAGTGGTCATGACCGTGCTCCACGCCGGCGGCAAGTTCGACAACGAGACCTACAAGGTGTCCGGCGGCCTGCACGGCGTCGGCGTTTCCGTGGTCAACGCCCTGTCGGAATACCTCGAGGTCACGGTGCGCCGGGACGGCAAGAAATACCAGCAGCGCTACGAGCGGGGCGTGCCCGTCACGAGCCTGGCCGTCATCGGCGAGGCCGAGACCACCGGGACCACCATCCGGTTCATGCCGGACGACGAGATCTTCGAAACCAACCAGTTCTCCCACGAAACCCTGGCCAAACGGTTCGAGGAGCTGGCCTACCTCAATCGCGGCCTGGAGATCGACTTCCGCGACGAGCGCACCAACGAGCGCGTCACCTACCGTTTCGACGGCGGCCTCAAGCGCTTCGTGGCCGACCTCAACGCCGGCGAGCAGGCCGTTCACGACATCATCGAGGGACTCGGCGAGATCGACGGCGTCGTGGTGGACTTCGCCCTGCAGTACAACGCCAACTACAAGGAAGAAGTCCTCACCTTCGCCAACAACATCCGCACCCGGGAGGGCGGCACCCATCTGGCGGGGTTCAAGACGGCGCTCACCCGGGCCATCAACGCCTACATCGAAAAGGCCGACATCCCAAAGAAATTCAAGCAGAAGCTCACCGGCGACGACGTGCGTGAGGGCCTGACCGCCGTTGTCTCCGTCAAGCTTCCCAATCCGCAGTTCGAGGGCCAGACCAAGACCAAGCTCGGCAACTCCGAAGTCGCGGGCATCGTCGCCAAGGTGGTTTTCGAGGCCATAAACGTCCATTTCGAGGAAAACCCCAAAGACGCCAAGGGGATCGTCGAAAAGGCCGTGGACGCGGCCCGGGCCAGGGAAGCGGCGCGCAAGGCCAAGGAACTCGTGCGGCGCAAGGGCGCCCTTTCCGACCACTCGCTGCCGGGCAAGCTCGCCGACTGCCAGAGCAAGAACCCCGAGGAATCGGAACTCTTCATCGTCGAGGGCGATTCGGCAGGCGGCTCGGCCAAGCAGGGGCGCGATCCGCGCTTCCAGGCCATCCTGCCGCTGCGGGGCAAGATCCTCAACGTCGAGCGCACCCGCACCGACAAGATGCTCGGCAACAAGGAAATACGGAACCTCATCACGGCCATGGGGCCGACCCCGGCCATGGGCGAGGAGGAAAGCGAGGAACGCGAAGCCGAGAACTTCGCCAGACTGCGCTACCACAAGATCGTCATCATGACCGACGCCGACGTGGACGGCGCCCACATCCGCACGCTGCTGCTCACCTTTTTCTACAGGCGCTACGAGAAGCTCCTCCAAAGCGGCTACATCTACATCGCCCAGCCGCCGCTGTACCGGGTTTTCAAGGGCGATTTCGAGCGGTTCATCAAGGACGACGAGGAACTGTCCCAGTTCCTGCTCGGCCGCATCGGCCAGGACGTGACCGTGACCTCCGGGGAAAAGAGCTTCGCCGGCGAAGACCTCGCCTCCCTGCTCGACCGCATCCGTTTCCTGGAGGCCCGCATCCACGAGGCCGCCGGCTACGGCCTGCCCGACGACCTGCTCATGGCCCTGCTCGCCTTTCCGAGGCTTTCCCCCTCGGCTTTCGCCGGCGGCGGTCTGCCCGAGGGGCTGGCGGACTTCCTGGACGGGAAGGGATACATCCTGGAAACCGAGACCGAGGAGCTGGAGGACGAAAAGCGCCTTTTCGCCGTGTTCATCTCCCAGAACCAGGCCAGACACCGCATCGCCGTGGAGTTTTTCAGCTCCAAGATCTACCGCCGGGCCCACGAGACCTACGCCGAACTGCTGTCGATCTGCCCGGCCTTTCCCCTCGGCATCGCCCGCAAGGAGGAAAAACGCGAGGTCGCCGGCTTTTTCGAACTCTACAAGGCGCTCATGGACGACGCCCTCAAGGGCGTCAACATCCAGCGCTACAAGGGCCTTGGCGAAATGAACCCGGAACAGCTCTGGGAAACCACCATGAATCCCGAGAAACGCAGTTTCCTCCAGGTGTCCATCGAGGACGCGGGCGAGGCCAACGACATCTTCTCCCAGCTCATGGGCGAAAAGGTCGAGGGGCGGCGGGACTTCATCGAACGCAACGCCCTGACGGTCAGGGAATTGGATATCTAGAAAGAGTGGATGGGTATCCTCGGGAAACCTTTCCGGAAAAAGTTTCCCCAGGCCGCCTGAGGCATCGGAGAACACCGTGAGCAATGTGATCACCATCGAGGAAGAGCTCAAGAAGTCCTACCTGGAATACTCCTTGAGCGTCATCGTCGGCCGGGCCATCCCGGACGTGCGCGACGGACTCAAGCCCGTGCATCGGCGCATCCTCTACGCCATGCACGAGCTGTCCAACACGTTCAACCGGCCATACAAGAAGTCCGCCCGCGTGGTCGGCGATGTCATCGGTAAATACCATCCCCACGGGGACCAGTCGGTCTACGACGCCCTGGTGCGCATGGCCCAGGATTTTTCCATGCGCGACCCCATCGTCGACGGCCAGGGCAACTTCGGCTCCATCGACGGCGACTCCGCGGCGGCCATGCGGTACACCGAAGTGCGCATGTCGCGTCTTACCGGGGAGTTTCTGGCCGACATCGAGAAGGAAACCGTCGATTTCCGGCCCAACTACGACAACTCCCTCAGCGAACCGGCGGTGCTGCCGACCAAGGTGCCCAACCTGCTTCTCAACGGCACATCGGGCATCGCCGTGGGCATGGCCACCAACATTCCGCCCCACAACCTGGGCGAGCTGTGCGACGGCCTGCTGCATCAGCTCGACAAGCCCGACTGCGACGTGCGGGAACTTCTCGGCTTCGTGCGCGGCCCGGATTTTCCGACCGGCGCGTCCATCCACGGCGGCAAAGGCCTGGTCGAGGCCTACACCACCGGACGCGGCTCCATCAAAATCCGTGGCAAGGTGGAAATCGAGGACCGCAAGAAGGATCTTCAGGCCGTCGTCATCCGGGAGATCCCCTACGCCCTCAACAAGTCCTCGCTGGTCGAGAAGATCGCCGCGCTGATCAACGACACCCGCATCGAGGGCGTTTCGGATCTGCGCGACGAATCCGACCGCAAGGGCATCCGCATCGTTCTCGACCTGAAACGGGGCGTGATCCCGGACATCGTCATCAACGCCCTCTACAAGTACACGCCCCTTGAGACCTCGTTCGGCATCAACATGATGGTCGTGGCCGACAACCGCCCGGCCACGCTGAACCTCAAGCAGGTGCTGGAGCATTTCCTGGCCCACCGCCGGGAGGTGATTCTGCGCCGGTCGGCCTACGACCTGCGCAAGTCCGAGGAACGGGCCCACATCCTGGAAGGGCTGCGCATCGCCCTGGACCACATCGACGAGGTGGTGGCCCTGATCCGGGCCTCCAAGACCCCGGTGGAGGCCAGGGACGCCCTCATGGCGCGTTTCGACCTGTCCGAGCGCCAGGCCCAGGCCATCCTGGACATGCGCCTGCAGCGGCTGACCAACCTGGAACGCCAGAAGCTCATCGACGAATACAACGAGCTCATCCGGTTCATCGAGTATCTGCGCGGCATCCTGGAAAACGATGAGATCCTCCGGGGGGTCATCCGCGACGAGATCCGCGAGCTCAAGGAAAAGTACGCCACCCCGCGCAAGACGGAGATCCTCCAGGAACTCGAGGGCATCGACATCCTCGACCTCATTCCCGACGAGGACGTGGTCATCACCTTGTCCCGTCGCGGGTACATCAAGCGCACCAAGATCGACAACTACCAGCAGCAAAAGCGCGGCGGCAAGGGCGTGGCCGGGGTCTCCACCTCGGGGGACGATTTCGTGCAATCCTTTTGCGCCACCACCAACCATCAGCAGCTGCTTCTTTTCACCAACCTCGGCCGCATGTTCATGCTGCCCGTGCACCAGATCCCGGAGGGGCAGCGCACGGCCAAGGGCGCCCATATCGCCAACCTTTTGCCCATGGACAAGGAGGAATTCGTGGCCACCGCCCTGGCCATCCGCGAGTTCTCCTTCGACCGCTACTTCCTCTTCGTGACCAAGCGCGGCATGGTCAAACGCTCCTGCACCGACCTCTACAAGAACTGCCGCAGCACCGGCATCATCGCCGTTTCCCTCAAGGAGCACGACGAACTGCTCACGGTGAAGGAAATCGACGACAACGCCGAGGTGCTGCTCGCCACCCAGCAGGGCCTTTCCAACCGCTTCCATATCGGCGGCATCCGGCCGACCGGCCGGGCCGCGGCGGGAGTCAAGGGCATCGCCCTCAAGGGGAACGACCGTGTGGCCGCGGGCGTCGTGGTGACCGGAAACGGCCGCGACGAGGTGCTCACCGTCTCGGCCAACGGCTACGGAAAAAGGACCTCCATCGAGCACTATCCCCTGCGGAATCGCGGAGGCTCGGGGGTCATCAACATGCGGGTCACGCCCAAGACCGGACAGGTCATCGGCGCGGTGATGGTCAGCCCCGGCGACGAACTGTTGCTTTTGACCTCGGCCAACAAGATCATCCGGCTTTCGGTCTCCGGGATCAGTTCCGTCGGTCGGGCCACCCAGGGGGTCATGCTGGTGCGCATGGAAGACGACGCCACGGTGACAGGGTTCGATCTGGTCGATCCGAACGATCTGGCCCAGTGCGACAGCCCTTCCGTCTGATTCGGCTTCTTTGGCCCGTCGGCCTGGCCCTGCTTTTGCTCGGCCAGGCCTGCGGGCCGGATCCCGCCTCCGATCCGGAATCGGCCCTTGTCCGGTCCGCCAGACAGGCCTTCCTGAACGGGCAATACCTCGCCGCCGAATCCGACTACGAGCGCTACCTCCAGGACTACCGGAACGGGCGTTTCCGCCTCGAAGCGTGGCACCGTCTGGCCGACATCGCCAATGAGGCCAGGGAATCCCCGGAATCGGCCGCCGACCTCCTCGAAACGGCGATCCTCGAATATTCCGGGGACCCCGTGGTGAGCGCCGACCTGCTTTCCAGGGCCGCCCTGCTGCGGACGCAGTTGACGCAGCACGAGCGGGCCGCCTCCCATTTGCGCGCCCTGCTTTTCCTTCCCGGGATTTCCGGGGAAAAGCGGCTTGACGCCACGTTGCTTCTTGCCCAGATTCGCTTGAAGACAGGCGATGGTGCCGGCGCCGTGGCCGTTCTCGAATCCTGCCGGCAAGGCGCGTTCGCCGACGCCGGCCGCGCCGCCTGCGCGTTGCAGCTGGCGCAAACCCTGCTGCGAACCGGACGGGCCGGTGAAGCGGAACCTCTTTTGCATGACCTTGTTGCGAA
>CAZNUQ010000062.1:13131-16940 GCA_964576235.1 uncultured Desulfovibrio sp. | reverse complement strand
TACAGTTCCAAGGAACATGGCGGCGACCACTACACCCTCTTCGACGCCGGCATGCGGTGCCTGACCCAGCGGCGCATGGAGATGGAACTGGCCCTGCGCCAAGCCATGGAAACCGGCGAGATGACCGTGCACTACCAGCCCATCGTCTCGCTTTCCTCCGGGGAAATCACGGGGTTCGAGGCCCTGGCCCGCTGGCGGCACCCCCGGATGGGCTACATCCCCCCGGCGGAATTCATCCCCATCGCCGAGGAGACCGGCCTGATCAACGAACTGGGGGCCCTGGTCCTGCGCCAGTCCTGCCGCCGCATGGTGGAACTGGGCCGGGCCAACCCCTCCGTCGTCGGCCTGACGCTTTCCGTCAACATTTCCGGCCGCCAGTTCAAGCGGCCCGACTTCGTGGACGAGGTGGCGGGGATCCTTGCCGAAACCGGCGTCGAAGCCGGCCTGGTCAAGCTCGAGCTGACGGAATCCGTGCTCATGGACGACGCCGACGCCGCCGTGGAGACCATCCGGCGGCTCAAGGCGCTCGGGGTCAAGGTGGTCATCGACGACTTCGGCACGGGCTATTCGTCCCTGTCCTACATCCAGCGGTTCCCCTTCGACAGCCTCAAGGTGGACCGTTCGTTCGTCGGCAACATGAACGAGGCGGAACAGAACATGGAAATCGTGCGGGCCATCATCGCCATGGCCCACAAGCTGGGGCTGGAAGTCGTGGCCGAGGGGGTGGAGATGGCGGAGCACCGCGAGGCGTTGTCGCAACTGCGCTGCGAAAGCGCCCAGGGATTCCTGTTTTCCAGGCCGGTTCCCGGCGAGGATCTCGACGATCTGGTCCTGCGGCACTGGAGGGAAGACTGAGGCGCGGGGACCATGCGCCTCCCGGCCGGGAGCGCGCCACAAAAAAAGATTCGCCGTCGGCGCGGGAGCTGCTTACACAGCCGGTTCCGAAGCCCCGCTTCGGGAACTCTTCCTAGTACGCCTGGCGAATCTTGGAAAATCGCGCCTCAACGCGCTGCGTATGGTGGTTGGCTCTTATTTCGCTCATGCCTCCGTTGCGGTTGCTCCCATATCGCCAGGGGAGCCGTCTCCCCTCACTTTTCAAATAAGCACCATCCCTTTGTTGTAAAGGCGTCTTTCCGGAAACGCCGGCCGGGAAAGGCTCCGCCCCGCCGTTTTTTGATGACAAGGGCGTCCGGTTCGGTGAAAATCTTTCCCGCTTTCCCCGGGGTGGCGGGAAAGCGGCGTCCGCGCGCCCCCGCGCGGCGAACTTGCCAAGGCGGGCGAATTCAGGCATCGGCCTGCGATCCCCCCCCGCCGGGGAACCTTGCCCGAGGAGGTCGCATGGGCGACAGGCTCCTGGCCGAAATCATATCTCCCGACGTCATCTCCATCGCCCCCGACGCCCCGGCCCGCGAGGGGCTGGAGATCATGCGCCGCCGCGGCATTTCCTGCCTGGTGGTGGCCGAAAACGCCTTTCCCGTCGGCATCGTCACCGAGCGCAACATCCTTTGGGCCGCCGCCCACAAGGGCGAGGAGTTCGCCGACAAGCCCGTGCGCGACCTCATGACCGCGCCGGTGGTCACCGTCGCCGAGGACACCGTGCTGGTGGAGGCCTACCAGATCCTGTCCCGCAACCGTCTGCGCCATCTGGTCATGGTGGACGGGGACGGACGGGCCAAGGGGGTGCTCACCCAGTCGGACCTCGTCGAGCGCCTGGGCTACGATTCCCTGTCCGAAATCAAACGGGTCGCGGATATCATGACCCGGACCGTGGTGACGGCGCCGGGCAACATCACCGTGCGCGAGGCCGTGCGGCGCATGGCCGACCGCTCCATCTCCTGCCTGGTCGTGGCCCGCGAGGGACGCCCCGCCGGCATCATCACCGAACGCGACGTGGTGCGGCTGCTGGCCGACAGCCCCCACCTGGGCCGGCTCAAGCTCTACGACATCATGAGCTGCCCCGTCGTGTGCGTGGAGGCCGACCGCCCGATTTTCGAGGCGGCCATGGTCATGCGCAAGCGCCGCATGCGCCGGCTGGTGGTGGTGGACGACGACCGGCGCGTGCTCGGCCTCGTCACCCAGTCCGACATCGTGCGGGGACTGGAAAGCAAGTATGTGCGCACCCTCAAGTCCGCCCTGCTGGAAAAAGACGAGGCCTTGCAGGCCGTCGGACGGTCGCTGGTCGAGAAGACCATGTTTCTCGACAACCTGCTGCGCAGCGCCGAAATGGGCATCGTGGCCGTGGACGAGACCTGGCGCGTGACCTACGTCAACCCGGCGGCCGAGGGCATCTTCGGGGTGCGCGCCGAGGATCTGGCCGGCCGGGATCTACGGGAAGTCCACGTCCAGTTCGGGGTGGACCTGGCCGCCTTCGGCCGGGGCCTCGGGGTCGTCACCCCCTCCCGCAGCCACGATTTCTCCTTCCGCCTGTCCCGTGGCGGCCGGGAACGCCGCTACGCCGGCCGGGTTTCGGGCATCTACGACAAGGAGGGCTCCCCGGGCGGGTTCGTGCTTATGGCCCGGGACGAGACCGAACGCTGCCTGGCCGAGGAGAGCCTGGAACGGCTGACCCGCAACCTGGAGCAACTCGTGGTGGAGCGCACCCGCGATCTCGCCACCCAGGCCCGGGAGCTCGAGGAGGCCAACGAGCGTCTGCGCGGCATGGACGAACTCAAAAGCGCCTTCCTTTCCTCGGTTTCCCACGAACTGCGCACGCCGTTGACTTCGCTGCTCGGCTTTTCCAAACTCATCTCTCGGGATTTTTCTCGTTATTTCAAACCATTGACAGAGTCGGACCACGCCTTGGCCAAACGGGCGGCGCGTATCGAGGACAACCTGCGGGTGCTTTCCCACGAGGGTGAGCGCCTGGCCCGGCTCCTCAACGATTTCCTCGACCTCTCCCGCATCGAGTCCGGCCGCATGGAATGGAGGGACCGGGAGGTCGCCCTGGACGACGTGATCCGCAACGCCGTCGAGGCCGTGGCCGGCCTTTTCGCCTCGCGCCCGGACGTGGACCTGGAAATACGGCTGCCGGAAATTTCGCCCGTGGTGCTGGCCGATCCGGACAGGCTGGAGCAGGTGCTGCTCAACCTCCTCGGCAACGCGGCCAAGTTCACCTCCATCGGCGCGGTCACGGTCAGCCTCTCCGCGCCCGGGCCGAACCTGGCCCGGGTGGCCGTCATCGACACCGGGCCGGGCATCGCCCCCGAGGACAGGGAAATCATTTTCGACAAGTTCCGCCAGGTGCGCCGCGATCCGGAAGGCTCGGCCCCGGCCAAGGGGACGGGCCTCGGACTGGCCATCTGCCGGGAAATCGTCCACCACTACGGCGGCCGCATCTGGGTGGAGCCGTCCCCGGGGCGCGGCGCCACCTTCGTCTTCGAACTGCCGACCGTCGACGCCGAACGCCCGGAAACGCCCGCGCCGGTTGTCCGGGCCAGGGAACAGGAACGGCCCCTCGTCCTCGTCGTCGACGACGACCCGGCCGTTTCCTCGTTCCTCATCCAGTTCCTGGAAGGGGAGGGGTACCGGGTCGCCGCGGCCCACGACGGCGAATCGGCCCTGTCCGCCGCGGAAAAACTGCGCCCCCACGTCATCACCATGGACATGGCCATGCCGGGAATGGACGGCCGGGCCGCCATGGACGCCCTGCGCCGCGACCCGGATCTGGCGGATATCCCCATCCTGGTCATCACCGCCCACGACGGGACCGCTCCCGCGGCCGCCGACTGCGTGCTGCCCAAACCCCTCGATCCGGACCGCCTGCTGGCCGCCATCGACGCCCTGCTGGCCAAGCGCCGCTAGGCGTCCGG
>CAZNUQ010000062.1:4519-13031 GCA_964576235.1 uncultured Desulfovibrio sp. | reverse complement strand
CGTCCTACCGCCTTTGTTCGGCGGTGCGCAGGCCTTTGACCGTCATCTCGTAGTTGTCCTTGAACAGATGTTCCCTGGGGTTGCAGCGCAGGGCCTGTTCGAAGAACGGCAGCGACTCGCCGGCCCGTCCGAGCTTGTGCAGGGACAGCCCCATGTTGTTGTAGGCGGCGCAAAAATCCGGACACCGGGCCACCACGGCGCGGTAGCCTTCCATGGCGCCGGCCAGGTCGCCGCCGGATCGTTTCGCCTCGGCCGTCTCGAAGGCCGTGGCGCACACGGCGGCCTCGCCGGCCGGCCTGGCGGGCGGCGGGGCGAGGTGCGCCCGGGTCAGGGCGGCGTTTTCCCGGTAGAGCCGTTCCGACGGGGCGCATTTGACCGCCTCGTCGAACCAGGGCAGGGCCTCGGCGGCGTAGCCCAGGGAATACAGGGAGGCGCCCACGTTGTTGAAGGCCTGGCAGGTGTCGGGACAAAGGGCGAGAAGCTCCTGGTAGGTCCGGATGGCGCCGGCGTGGTCGCCCCCTGCCCGCCTGGCGCCGGCGTTCCGGCCGAGGACCTCGCAGCGGGCCTTGCGGTCGGCGTCGGCCGCGGCCCCGGCCGTTTTGGCCCGCCGGTCCTCTTCGCTCCGGGCGGCTTCCTGGCGCAGCCGGCCTTCCTCGGTCCGGTGGTCGAGGGCCTTGGCCTTGGCGGCCAGATGGGCCGGCAGGGGGCCGTTCTTGCGGGCCGCGTCCAGGGATTCCCGGGCCGTGGCGTAGTCCTTCCGCTCCAGGGCCGAGGCGGCCTCGGCCAGTCGGGCCGACGCCTCGGCCTCGGACCGTTTCTTTTCGGCCAGGGCCTTTTCCCGCCATTCGGCCAGTGCCGGCAGCTTCGGGTTGATCTTTTCCGCCTCGGCCAGGGCGGCCAGGGCGAGATCGGGGCGCCGGCCGACGAGGTGCTCCCTGGTCCGGGCCATGGCCTCGGCCACGGCTTCCCTGGCGCGCAGCATCCGGTCGCGCTCGGCGGTTGCGGCGGCGTCGCCGGGGGCGAGGGCCAGCATGTCGTTTAAGGCCAGGAGCGCGCCGTCGAGGTCGCCGGCGGCGTTTCGCCGGGCGGCCTCGGCCCGCAGTCCGGCCAGCCGCTGCTCGCGTCCCGCGCGGTGGGCCGCGGCCTTGAGGAGGTCACCCAGGCGGGGGTGGCGGGCATTGATTTTTTCCGCCTCGGCCAGGGCGGCCTTGGCTTCGTCGGGCCTTCCCCGGCCGATGGCGGCCTCGGCCCGGTCCTCGGCCCGCAGCAGGCCGTCCCTGGCCTCGGCCATCTTCTTGCGGGCCGCCGCCGCTCCGGCATGTTCCGGATCGAGGGCCTGGGCCTCGGCCAGGGCGCCGAGGGCGCCGTCCACGTCGCCGGCGTTCCACTGGTCACGGGCCTTGGCCAGCCGCTCGTCCATGCGCCAGGCCCGTTCCTTGCGGGCGGCGATGGCCTGTTCCATTTCCTTGATGGCGGCGAACCTGGGATTGACGGCCCTTGCCTCGCCCAGGGCCGTGGCCGCGCTGTCGAAGCGCCGTCCGGCCAGGAAGGCGGCGGATTGCTTGAGGGCGGCGATCAGGCGGTCGCGGCCGGCAACCATCCGTTCCCGCTCGGTCCTGGCCGCCACGTGTCCCGGATCGAGGGCCAGGGCCTGCCCGGCCAGGGCCAGGGCCGCCTCGACCTCGCCGCCGTCCCATTTGTCGCGGGCCTGGGAGAGCAGGGCCCCGACCCGCCCCAGGGTGTCCCGTCGGGCCTCGGCGCGTCGCCGCGCGGCCTCGATGGCCGGGGCCTTGGCGTTGACCTTGCCCGCCTCGGCCAGCATGGCCGCGACCTCGTCGAAATCGTCGGCGGCCAGCGCCTCCTCGGTCCGTTCCAGATAGCCGTCGAGGCGGTTTTTCTCGCGGCCGATGCGGTCCAGGGCGGCCAGGGCCGGTCCGTTTTTGGGGGAAAGCCGCACGGCCTGGCCGGCGGCCTCGAAGGCCCGGCCCACCGCGCCGGCGCTCCAGGCCTCTCCCGCCACGGCGGTCAGACGGTCGGTCTCGCGGGCGTTGGCCTCGGCGGCATCGAGTTCCCGACGGGAAACCGCCACGGTGAAGTCCCCCCGCCCCCGGCCGAGCAGCAGCCCCCGGCCGTCGCGGACCTCGACCGTTGCCTCGCAGGAACCGACTTCCTGCCGCGAGGCCTCGATTTCCCGCGTGTCCGCGCCGCCCCTGGCCCTGGCCCCGGGGCAAAGGCCCCAGGAAAAGGCCAGGGGCGGGTTGCCCGGCGTCGGCGTGACGACCGCCCGCAGGCGCACGTTCTGCCCGACGGCCACGCCCTCGGCCGCGACCGGCCCCTCGCCCTCGCGCCACACCACCGCCGGCGGCTCGGTCAGTCCCCGGTTGTCCACGGCCACGGCGTAGGGCCGGGCCCGGACATCCAGGCGGGCCGCCCCCAGGGCGCTGCCGGTCCGGCCCTCGCCCGGGGCCATGGCCGTCACCCGCACCGGAATGTCCGCCGCAACGGTGGGATAAAAGGTCAGGCTCCGTTCGCCGACCCGCACCAGCTTGGCCTGGGCCGGCAGCGGATCCCAGCGGAATTCCACGCCGTCGTGCAGGGGAAAGTCCCGGATGGAAACCGTGGCCTCCTCGCCGATCAGCGGCGAGGCCGGCGTTGCCGCGAGCGTGAAGGCCGGCGGAGCCACGTCCAGTTCCACGGGATCGGCCACGGCGGCGAAGCCCCCGGAAGGGCCGGAGCGGGGCACGACCTCCACCCAGACGCGTTGCCGGCCCGGTCGCAAAAAGATGGCCGTGTTGGTGAAGGGGCCCTCGTTTTCCAGGAACCTGACCCCGCCGTCGGTTTTCCATCGGCAAATGTGGGCGTCGGCCGGGAGTTCCCGGTCGCCGAGGAAAAGGCGCGCCTCGAAGGAGGCCGCGCCGCCGACGCGCGCCACGCCCTCGGTCGGGGCGCTTTTCCTGAGTTCCACGCGTATCCCGCGCTCCCGCGTATCCGGTTCCGGAGACGGGCGGGGCCCGGGGGCAGGATTTGCCTCGTTGGGGCCGCGCACGGCGGCCAGGGCGGCGTCGGCGGCAAAAGCTGCTGCCGGGGACAGAAGCGATGCCGCCAGCAGGGCCAGCGAAAGGAGCCGGGACCAGGCGGGGCGCGCCGAGGCGCCATGGGGGCGGGCGTGTTTTTTCACGGACGGTGCTTCCCTGTGTTTCCACAGGGAAAAGCAGCAATCGTGCCAGGAAAAATCAGCCGGTTTTCCCTAAGGGTTCCGCCGCGCCGGCCGAAAGGAACCGGGCAAGGAGGCCGCCATGAAGACCCTCGCCGCCAGATTCGCCGAACAGGCCCCGCAAACCCTCGACATCCGCCAGCCGGACCAGGCCGCGCGCCTGTGCGAGGCCTTTGCCCGGGAGCGCCAAAACGTCCGGGCCGCCCTGGGCGAACTGGCCTCCATGCGCTACGCCGACAGGGCGGCTCGCGAACAGACCGCCCTGGAAACCATGGCCCCCATGCCCGCCCATGCCCTGATGCGCCGGGCCCCGCGCGAGGCGCTGCGCCTGCGCGCCGCCCTGTTTCTCGTCTCCTGCCACGCCCACAGGCTCAATTGACCAGCCGGCCCGGCCGCGGCGGATGACGCCCGTGCCGGGAAAGCCCGGTCGTCCGTTCCCCCCGGGACGTTTGCCCGTCCCCCCGCCTGTCCGAAAAACAACGCGTCCGCCCGCGCCGGCCGCGGACCTCAGTAGGTCTTGCGGTGGGAGAAGCCTTTCCCGAGAACGTTGAAGGTGCTTTCGACCACGACGAAGGCGTCGGGATCGTGGGCGAAGACGAGTTCCTCCAGGCGCTTGATCTGGATGGTGTTGGCCACGGTGAGGATCACGCGCTTGGGGTTCCCGGTGTAGGCGCCCTCGCCGTGGAGGATGGTGGCGCCGCGGCGCAGGACGCCGATGATGTCCCGGGCGATGGCCTGGGCCTCGTCGGAGATGATGAGCACCATCTTGCGCTGGTTGAAAAGTGCCAGAAAGTAGTCCATGACTCTGGAGTAGGCATAGGACAGGATGACGGAGTACAGGACGAGGGTCACGTCGTAAAAGGCCAGGCCGGCGGAGAACACGGCGAGATTGAAGCCGAAGTTGAGCTGGCCGATGCGCAGGTCGTATTTCTGGTTGAGCCAGATGGCCAGGATGTCCGTGCCGCCGCTCGATCCCAGGGTGCGCAGCATGATGCCCGTGCCCGCGCCCATGACGGACCCTCCGAATACCGCCGCCAGCAGGGTGTCGGGGATCAGGGCCAGCGCGGGCAGGATGTCCAGGAAAACGCTCATGGCGCCCATGCCGTAGAGGGTGTAGAGGATGAAACGCCGCGACAGGCTCACCCAGCCGAGGACCATCAACGGCAGGTTGAGCAGGAAATAGAGGATGCCCGGTCCGAGCAGGCCGGTGAGGTAATGCAGCAGCAGGGCGACGCCCGAAAGGCCGCCGGACATGAGGCCCTTGGACACCACGATGCCCTTGACGCCGAAGCTGAAGATGGCGGCGCCGAGGGTGAGCAGGGCCAGGTTCCAGGCGATGGCGGCCGCGCGTCCTTTCATATCGCCCTAGGTAACGGCGGGCGTGTTTGTTGGCAAGGCCGGCCGCCGTGTTCTTGCAAGGTGGGCGCGACGGGTGTAGCCCTCGGGCAGGTGAAACCTGCCGGCCGGGAGGCCGGGAAAACGTCTCGAAGCGGGGATGGGGCGCCATGGACGATCTCCTGGGCCATCTCGAAGCCGCCTTGTGGTCGTTTTTGGACAAGGCCGCCGACTTTTGCCGGGAGCTTTCGCTCGCGGCCGGCCGCAAGGCCCTGGACATCGCCGCCGCGCTTGCGGGCGCCGTCGAGGCCTTTGGGCGCAAGCTCGCCGCCGTGCCGCTTTGGGTGTCGCTTCCCGCGGGGCTTTGCCTCGCGGCGCTTGTCGCCGGCTATCTCCTGCGCCAGCGGCTCTATGACAGGGTTTTGGTGTACCACCACCCGGGGTTGCGGCGACGGGGCTTTTCGCGCCAGACCTTCCGGGTGCGCCGGGGGGCGGTGCGCGAGTCCCGCGAGGCCATGGCCCGGCGGGTGGAACTGCCGGGCCGGTTCGCCGGCGTCGCCGTGTACGAGGTGCATCCCGCCCGGTATGCCGTGGCCTTCGGACCCGCTGCCGGGCTGGCCGAGGATGTCCGGTTCTACCGACGCGACCTCAAGGCCGGGCTTCGGGCCATGGGCGGGGACATGATCGACTTTTTCCGGGTCACGGAACGGATGCTCCATGCCGACGGCGAGTTGCGGGCGCTTTTCGCCGTCCTGGACGCCCGCGATCCGGCCTTTCGGGCCAACCGGCCGCTTTTGCCCGGCGAGGCCGCCGGCCGGGGGAGGCCGGGGAGCTGGATCGGGAGGGAGGCCCCCGGCCGGTCCGCGTCCTGATCCCGCGTTCGCGCGGCCCGTCTCCGCCGGGGAGGGCGCGGCAAGGGGGGCGCTTCCCGATCGTGGCGCTCCGGAAAACGCGAATGATTTAAGAAAAACGCTTATTCTGGCATGTTGCCATGAACTCGCCTATGGATGCCTGTCGCGGGCGCGGCATCAGGGCACGGCCGCGGCCCTGGCGGCGCAATCGGCGTGCATGGACTCGCACTGTCTGCCGCAGAGATTTTTGATCTGGCCGAGGGTGCGCTGGTCGCAACGGTTGACGCACTCGATCCGGCGTTGGTCGCAGCGGGCCAGGGCCCTGGCCCGATTGCCGGGAGACGGCGCGGTCACGCCGGGAGCCGGAGGCGGCGTCCCCTGCGTCCCGGCCAACCCGGGCTCCGCCGGGGCCAGGAACGTGACGAGGAAAAACGCGCCGACGGCGCGACGCACGGCGGACGTTCCCGCCTTTCGCACGTGGTTGGGATGCTTCTCGTTTGACATGATGGCTCCGTATTGCAAAACAAGGTCGCCGGTGCCCGGGCGCACCATCGCGGGGGGTCGCCATGAACGGTAACATGCTGTCGCATGAGGCGCTCGCCAAGGCGGCACACCTCGTGCGCCGGTCGCGGACCGTCATCGCCCTGACCGGCGCGGGCGTTTCCGTGGCCAGCGGCATCCCGGATTTTCGCAGCCCCGGCGGGCTGTGGGAAAGACACGATCCCCGGGAGGTGGCCACCGTCGAGGCCTTGACGCGCCGCCCGGGGCGGGTGTGGGCCTTCATGCTCGACGTGCTCGCGGTGCTCGGCCCGGCCCGGCCCAATCCGGCCCACGAGGCCCTGGCCCGCCTGGAGGCGGCCGGGCGTCTCGCCGGCCTGATCACCCAGAACATCGACGGGTTGCATCAGGCCGCCGGTTCGCGCAACGTGGTGGAATTCCACGGCGGCGTCAGGCGGTATTACTGCATGGGCTGCGGCCGGGAGCACGATCCGGCGGCGGCGCTGCGCCTTGGCGAGGCCGACATTCCCTGGCGATGCGAGGACTGCGGCGGCGTCGTCCGTCCCGACATCGTGTTTTTCGGCGAGTCCATTCCTCTTGACGCTCTTGACAAAAGCGGTCAATTGGCCTTGGCCGCCGATTGCATCTTGGTGGCCGGAACCTCGGGGGAGGTCGCCCCGGCCAATGTCCTGCCCAGGGGGATCAAGGCCAGGGGCGGGGTGGTGGTGGAAATCAATCCTACGGAAAGCGCCTTCGCGGGCCTGGCCGACGCGGTGATCCGCGCTCCGGCTGAACTCGCCCTGCCGTCCCTGGCGGATCTCGTGCTTTCCTAACCTGTTACATTCCCACAGGTGGGTCGCGATGGAAGCGCTTTCGCCGCATGGCGGCTTTTGGGCCATGATGGCCAATGCAACGCCAACGGTCATTTTCGTCCTGTCGATTCTGGCTTTCATGTCCCTTGGCTGCTGGAGCATCATTTTCGTCAAATTGTTCACCCTGACCGCCGCCAAGCGCGACACGGAAAGGGACTACGTCCGGTTCCAGGAGGCCGACAACCTGCGTTCGGCCATGCATGCCCTGGGCCAGTCGCGGCAGTCGCCGGCCTTTCACGTGGGCCGAATGGCCTTCGAGGAACTGGTGCGCATGGAGCAGGCCGACCTCGACCCGGCGGAAAAAGGCCACGTGGCCATGGACAACATCCGCCGCGTCCTGCGTCAGGCCGTTTCCCAGGAACTGGGCAAGCTCTCGAAGTCCTTGCCGTTTTTGGCAACAAGCGCCAACGCGACCCCGTTCATCGGCCTTTTCGGCACGGTCTGGGGCATCATGAACTCCTTCCACTCCATCGGCCTCCAACAGTCCGCCGCCCTGGCCGCCGTGGCCCCCGGCATCTCCGAGGCCCTGGTCGCCACGGCCATCGGTTTGGCCGTGGCCATCCCGGCGGTCATCTCCTACAACTTCTTCCTCGGCTACGTGCAGACCATCGAAAGCGAGCTGGTCAACTTCGCCGGCGCGTTCCTCAACCGCATCCAGCGCGAGGTGACCTGGACGCCGCGCGAGAGCGGCGAAGCCGTCCCGGCCGCCCCCAGGCGCCGCCCCGTGGCTGCGGAGAGGTTCTAGGCCATGGGCGCCCAGGTCGGCGGCAAAGGCCGCTTCATGGCGGATGTCAACGTCACGCCCTTCGTGGACGTGATGTTGGTGCTGCTGATTATTTTCATGGTCACCGCGCCCATGATGACCCAGGGCCTGGAGGTCGAACTGCCCCAGACCCGGGCCGTCAGCGTCCTGCCCAAGGACAACGAGAGCATTGTGCTGACGGTCAAGGCTGACGGGGCGCTGTTCCTGGACAAGTACCAGGTGGAGCTCGGCGACCTGGAAGGCCAGATCCGGCAGTTGGTGACGAACCAGAAAAAGCAGCTCTTCCTGCGGGCCGACCAGGCCGTGCCCTACGGCACGGTGGTCAAGGTCATGGGCGTGGTCAAGACGGCCGGCGTGGACAAGCTCGGCGTCGTGGCCGAGGAAGAAAAGACGGCCCCCGCCGGGACCGCCGCCAAAAAGAAATAGTTCGAAGGCGCGGCCCCGTCGCGCCGAATCGAGAGTCCCATGCGCGTTCTCGGCTGGATTTTTTCCGTCTTCCTGCACCTGACCGTGGTGCTGGCAAGCCTGTTGTTCATCAATATAGAGCCGGTGAAATTCCAGCTGAATGTCCCGGTCTACGAAGTGGACCTCGTCTCGCTCGGCGCCCCGGGCCTGCCTCCCGGCGAGGCCAGTCTGCCCCCCGGCACCAAGGGGCCCGGCGACCGTCCCGAACTCGGCCCCCCCGAACCGGCCGGCGGCCCCGGCGCCGAGGCCGCCAAGGAAGTGCCCGAGCCGGCCGAGGCTCCGGCCTCGCACGAGGCCAAGCCCATCGCGCCCGAACCGGTGGCCGCCGTGCCCAAGGCGCCGGAGCCCAAGTCCGAGCCCAAGACCGAGGCGAAAAAGCCGGAGCCCAAGCCCGAACCCAAAAAACCGGAACCCAAGCCGGAGCCCAAGCCGGAGCCCAAGGCCAAACCCATCCCCACGGAAGACGCCAAACTCGCCCAGAAGAAGGCCGAGGAGGCCAAGAAGGCGGAAGAGG
>CAZNUQ010000062.1:0-4419 GCA_964576235.1 uncultured Desulfovibrio sp. | reverse complement strand
AAAAAGGCCGAGGACGCCAAGAAAGCCGCCGAAGCCAAGAAGGCCGAGGACGCCAAGAAGGCGGCCGAGGCCAAAAAGGCCGAGGAGGCCGCCAAGGCCGCGGCCCAGGCCAAGGAGCAGCAGGCGGCCAAGGACACCCTGGCCCAGGCCCTCAAGGACGCCAAGGCCAAGGCGGGGCAGGGATCGGGTTCCGGAGCCGGCCAAGGCGCCGGCAAGGGCGAGGCCGGCGGCGACGCCGTGTCCAAGGCCCTGGCCGACGCCAAACGCATGGCCGGCGCCGGCGGTGGCGGTGGCGGCGGCGGGGCCGCTGGCGCCGGAGGCGGCGGTGGTGGCGGCGGCGTGACCATGGGCGTTTACGCCCAGATCGTGAACCGCGAGGTCAAGAAGAACTGGCGGTTCCCCCAGACCGGCGCCAAACAGCCCCTGCTCGCCGTCGTGGAAGTGCACATCGACAAGGATGGACGCATCCAGGACTACCGGCTGGTCCAATCTTCCGGCGCCCCGGTTTTCGACGCCTCGACCGTGAAATCCGTCGCCGACACCCAGACCCTGCCGCCGCCGCCGACGGGACTGACCGTCCTGCAACTGCGGTTCAGTTCGCAGGAACTCGGCCGATGATCCGGGCGGACGGCGGGTTTTCGCTCCATGACCCGGCCGGCGATTGCGCGCGGCCATGGATCGCGGTATGGGGCAGGAGGCGCGGCCCCGCCCGCCAACCGTGCCGCCACCCGGGCCGCGCATTCGTTAACCCCTAATAATGCAGCTTCAGGAACGTGGATCATGACCATGCGCGTGACAAAGCGAACCAGCGTTGTTTTCGGAGTCTTGTGGGCGTTGGCATTCTGCCTCGCGGCCGGCCAGGCCCTGGCCCAAAGCTCCCTTGCAGTGGACATCCAGGGGCCGGGCCAGGCCAAGATGAACCTGGTCATGGCCAGACCTTTCGCCGGCGGCGGGCAGCTCTCCCCGGCGGACAAGCTCCAGGACCTCATCAACAAGGATCTGCAGTTTCTGCCGTTCCTGCAGATCGTGCCGCCTTCCAACGTCCCCGGCCAGATCAACGGTCCGACGGCCGACCAGATCGATTTCAAGCCCTTCAGCATGGCCAAGGTCGACGTGCTGGTGACGGCCAACTGGAAGCCGGGCGGCAACCTCGGCAGCGTGGAACTGCGGGCCTTCGAGGTCTACGGCCAGAAGGTGATCGTGGGGAAGGGCTACGACGCGGTGACCGATGCCCAGCTGCCGGACATCGCCGACCGCTTCTGCATGGAGCTTATGGCCGCGCTGACCGGGCAGGGCGGGTTCTTCAATTCCCAGATCGCCTTCGTCAAGCCGAGCGGCGGCAAGAGCGCCGATATCTGGACCGTGCGCCCCATGGGGCGGGGGCTGACCCGCGTGACCAGCTACAATGAACTCGGCATGGCCGTGAGCCCCAGCTGGTCCTTCGACGGCCGGCGCATCGCCTTCACGCTGATCGGTTCGCGTTCCCACTACCTCGGGGTGTGGTCCGGCGGGGGCAAGCCCCAGGTCTACACGCTGCCCTCCACCAACGTGGTCAGCCCGAAATTTTTGCCCGACGGCCAGATCGCCGTCAGCCTGACCCTGCACGGCAAGGCGGATATCTACCTCCTCAACGGTTCGCATCAGCCCGGCCGGCCCCTGGCCGCGGGACCGGGCATCGACGTGTCCCCGACCTTCGACGCCGCGGGGCGCATGATGGCCTATGTTTCCGACGAGACGGGCAGCCCCAACATCTACGTCAAGGAAGTCAACGGCGGTTCGCCCCGGCGTCTGACCTCCTCGGGCTACAACACCAATCCGAGCATGAGCCCGGACGGCAAGCTCGTCGCCTTTTCCAAGCAGCTCGGCGGCGGCTCGAAGATTTTCGTGCACGACCTGTCCACGGGTCAGGAAACCCAGGTGACCTCCGGCGGCGGTTCGGACGAGAATCCGTCCTTCGCGCCGGACGGCTACTTCATCGCCTTTTCCTCGACCCGCAGCGGGCAGAAGAAGATCTTCGTGACCACGCGCCACGGCGCGCCCCCGGTGATGGTGCCGACCGGCGACGGTGCGGCCCAGATGCCCAGCTGGGGGCCGCTCGCGCAGTAGCGGCGGCGTGTTCATGACCAAGGTATCATGGCGGGGAATCTCCGCCACGGTTGGGAAAACGGGGGGCCGGACCGGAAACGTGCGCAACCACGCGGAACCCCCGGTACTTCCCTGTTGCAATTTATTGCAAGAGGCGTAATTGGGGGCCGGTTCCGGTTGGTGCTTCGCCAGCCCCCGAGAACACACCAAGGGCCGAGCCCTTCGGTTTTTAAAGCCCTGGCGGGCAATGTGAGGAGGAAGAAGATTATGATGCGTTCGAGGATGATGACGTTGGTTGTGCTGGTCCTGATGCTGTCCCTGGCGGGCTTCGGTTGCGCCAAGAAAGCCGGCGGCCCCGGCGACGGTTCCGGCACGAGCTGGGAAGACCAGGAGCGGGCTCGCCTGGAGCAGGAGCGGGCTCTGCGCGAAAAGATGGGGCAGGCCGCCACCGAACTGGCCCAGATGATCCATTTCGCCTTCGACAGCTCCAACCTGAGCGCCGAATCCCGGCAGGTCCTGACCCGCAAGGCCGAGATCATGCGGCAGTACCCGCAGATCAAGCTGATCGTCGAAGGCAACTGTGACCAGCGCGGCACGGCCGAGTACAACCTCGCCCTCGGCGAGCGCCGGGCTCAGGCCGCCGCCCAGTACCTGTCCAACCTGGGCATCGGCGCCGACCGCCTGTCCACCGTCAGCTACGGCAAGGAACGTCCCCTGGATCCGGGTACCGGCGAAGCCGCCTACTCCAAGAACCGCCGCGACGAATTCCGCGCCACCTACTAGTCTCTTTCGTCAATCGGACGAAAACGGCCGTCGGGATGCCCGGCGGCCGTTTTTTTATTATCCGGGCGACGTTCTCGCGCCACCGCAAAAAAAGATTCGCCGTGGTCGCGTCTTGCCGGAAACCGGCTGCATCCGTTTCGTTTTCCGGATCTTTCACGCGCTCGGGCGAATCTGTCGGGGCGCTCAATCGCCCGCTATGGGAAAAGGAATTAACGGGAACTACCCTCCGTTGCGGTGCCTGCCGCTCTGACCAGGGCCTTCCTGGTCATTGGCCCCTTTTTACTGTCTCCCGCCATTCCCGCGCAAGTTAAATTTTTCGGCTCCGGCCGCCACGGCCGGGCGGCCCTCGAAAATACGAAGGCGTTTTTCAATCCTTCGACGGTGTTGTCCTCGAATGGAGGCGGCATCCTCCTTTCGAGAACGTGGCCCTAGCGCAGCCAGTGCAGCAGGCCGAGGCTCAGGCAGGCGTAGACGCCGGCGAGCACGTCGTCGATCATGACGCCGTAGCCGGCGGGCAGCCAGTTTTCCGAGGCGCGCACCGGGGGTGGCTTGAGGATGTCGAAGAGGCGGAAGAAGGCGAAGCCGGCCGCCAGCTCGAAGGTGGAGGGGTTGGCGAAGGGCAGGAAGACGAGCCATTGGCCGACGAGTTCGTCGATGACGACGTGGCCGGGGTCTTTCTGGCAAAGCAATTGCTCGGCGCGGGTGGCGGTCCTGCCGCCGACGTAGAAGAGGGCGGCGAGCAGGAGCGGGCGCAGGAACCAGGGCAGCGGCAGGAAGAGGAATGGCGCGGCCAGGACGGCCACGGCCGAGGCCCAGGTTCCCTGGGCGCAGGGAAGGCCGCCGATGGGTCCGAGACCGGATACGAGAAGGGACAGGCGGTCGGCCGTGGTCATATGGGCGCCTCCATGGAGTCGTGAAGTTCGGGGATGTTACACCGCCCACCTTGTCGCGGCAAGACCGGCCCGGCCTTGAGTTCGGCCGGGAAGTGTGGAAGGAAGGAGGCCGTCGGCTTTTCCGACTGTCAAACCGAAAGGAAGGTCTCGATGGTCAGCCTGCGTTACGCCTTGATCCTGTTCACGGCCTATTTCCTGTTCTTCTATCTGTGCTACCGCTTCTATTTTCGTCCGAGACTCTATCTGTTGCTCCTGGTCGAAAATTCCTACATGGATCATTATATCGACAGGCTGCCGCACATGCGTGACCGCCCCGAGGAACGGCTGGGCATGGTCGAATTCATGTTGGCCAAGCGGAAACGTTTCCTGCGTGGCTCCCGCCAGGTCGTTTTCGCGACCACGGCCTTGTACGTGGTCCTGCTTTGGGCCGGCACCACCCTCTAATCCGGTTTTTTCCCGCGGTTTTTGCGGCTTTTGCCTTTCCTCCCGTCAGGCCGCGGGCAAGGTCGCGACATGCAAGACAATCGATTTTCCCTTCGAGGGGGTCCGGGGGGGATCATCCCCCCCGGTGGGGTGGTCCCGGAGGGGCAAGGCCCCTCCGGGCCGCCGGAGGCACAAGGCCCCTCCGAGCCTTTGCCGGAGCCGCCCCTTGCGGCGC
>CAZNUQ010000061.1:0-17249 GCA_964576235.1 uncultured Desulfovibrio sp. | reverse complement strand
TCCCGAAAGCGCTACAGCTTGGGAGCCGGGCGCCCGATGCAGAAGTAGACCAGGCCCATGTCGGCCAGCAACTGGGGCGAATAGAGGTTGCGGCCGTCGAAGATGATCGGGGCCTTGAGCATCTTCTTGACGCGGCCAAAATCCGGATTGCGGAACTGGTTCCATTCCGTGACCACGGCCAGGCAGTCGGCCTTTTCGAGCACGGCGTACTGCTCGTCCACGACGGTCAGCAGGTCGTTGCCCGCGAAGTGGGCCCTGGTGTTGGGGCCGGCGACCGGATCGAAGGCCATCACGCGCATGCCCTTGGCCGTGACATCCCGGATGAGCTCGAAGGCCGAGGCGTCGCGCACGTCGTCGGTGTTGGCCTTGAAGGCCAGGCCCCACAGGGCCAGGGTCTTGCCCTTGATGCCGCCCTGGGGCGCGAAATACTCCTCGATCTTCTTGCTCAGAACGTGCTTCTGGCGCTTGTTGACGTCATCCACGGCGGCGAGCAGCTGGGGCTCGAAGTCATACTTGCGGGACGTGTCGATCAGCGCCTTGACATCCTTGGGGAAGCAGGAGCCGCCGTAGCCCAGTCCCGGATAGATGAACTGGTAGCCGATGCGGTGGTCCGAGCCGATGCCCATGCGCACCTCGCGCACGTCGGCGCCGACCTTTTCGCAGATGTTGGCGACCTCGTTGATGAACGAAATCTTGGTGGCCAGCATGCAGTTGGCGGCGTACTTGGTCATTTCGGCCGAACGCACGTTCATGACGATGACTTTCTCGCGGCTGCGCGCATAGGGCGCATACAGGGCCTTGAGCAACTCGCCGGTACGCACGTTGTCGGTGCCGACCACCACGCGGTCAGGCTTGAAGAAATCGTTGATGGCGTCGCCTTCCTTGAGGAATTCGGGGTTGGAGACGACATCGAATTCGATCATCTCGCCGCGCTTTTTCAGTTCGTCGCCGATGATCTTGCGCACTTCGTCGGCGGTTCCCACCGGCACGGTGGATTTGTCGACGACGATCTTGTAATCCTTCATGTTGGCGCCGATATCCCGGGCCACCTGATAGACGTAGGAAAGGTCGCAGGAACCGTCTTCGCGGGGCGGGGTGCCGACGGTGATGAACACGAACAGCGCGTTCTCCATGCCTTCGGCAACCTTGGTGGTGAAACGCAAACGGCCCTCGGCCACGTTGCGCTTGACCAGTTCATCGAGTCCCGGCTCGTAGATATGGATTTTGCCTTGCCGCAGATTTTCGACGATGGTGGGATTGACGTCCACGCAGGACACGTCATTGCCCATCTCGGCGAAGCAGGCGGCGCTCACCAGACCAACGTAACCGGTGCCTACGATACAAAGATTCATACCTGTGTACTCGTTGTTGAGGTTTGCCCTTGAAGTCGCCGCGCGGCTTCAAGGGACGGGGCGGATAACACCGGCTTGCGGTGTTGCCCCGTATCCGAAAAGTGGATTGCCACTTACGGATTCGTCGGACGTTTGTCAACAATTGAAGTACGGCCCGCCCGGTTGCCTCCCCACGGCAAAAGGCATACCCTCCTCCCATCATTAATAAGGAGTTCGCCATGCCCCTGCTTGCGGTCAACGTCGATCACGTGGCCACCATCCGCCAGGCGCGGCTCGCTTCCAAGCCCGATCCCGTCACCGCCGCCGCCCTGGCCGAACTCGGCGGCGCCAGGGCCATCATCGTCCATCTGCGCGAGGACCGCCGCCACATCCAGGATCGCGACGTGCGCCTGCTGCGCCAAACCGTCAAGACCCGGCTCCATCTGGAGATGGCCGCCACCGAGGAAATGCGCGGCATCGCCCTGGAGATCAGGCCGGACATGGTCTGCCTCGTGCCCGAGAAACGCCGTGAGCTGACCACCGAGGGCGGGCTCGGCGTGGTCGGCCGCGAAGCCGAACTGGCGTCCTTCGTGGCCTCGCTCAAATCGGCCGGCATCCCCACGAGCCTTTTCATCGATCCCGACCCGGGCCAGATCGCGGCGGCCGCCGCCGTGGGAGCGGCCTTCGTCGAGCTGCACACCGGGGCCTTCGCCGACGCCCAGACGCCGGCCGCCCGGGAAACCGAGCTGCAGCGGCTGCTTACCGCCATTCCCGAAGCGCGCGAGGCGGGACTCGGCGTCAACCTCGGCCACGGCCTCGACTACGACAACATCTACGCCTTCGAGGATGTCGGCGGCGTCAGCGAATACTCCATCGGCCACAGCATCATCGCCCGGGCCGTCCTGACCGGCATGGTCGACGCGGTTTCCACCATGGCCGCCATCATCGCCGGATTCCCCAAATAGGGGGAGAGCATGATCCTGGGGCTCGGTCTCGACGTGGTGGAAATCGACCGCCTGGACGCCGCCTTGTCCCGGTTTGGCGACCGGTTTCTGGCCCGCGTGCTCACCCCTGCGGAACGCGCCGCCCTGCCCCCCGTGGCCCTGCCCCGCCTGGCCGGGCTTTTCGCGGCCAAGGAGGCGGCGGTCAAGGCCCTCGGCACGGGCTTTTCCCAGGGCATCGGTTTCGGCCACCTGGAGATCCTCCCCGATCCCAGGGGCCGTCCCGTCCTGACGCTTTCCGGGCCGGCCCTGGACCGCGCCAGGGATCTCGGGGCCGTGTCCTGGCACGTCAGCATCACCCACGGCCGGGCCACGGCCGCCGCCGTGGTGATATTGGAGGGCGCGGCCGCCCTGCCCGGAGATTGACGCGCCGCCCGGTCCCGGCGACATTTCTCGGTGGCCGGCCCCGCCGGCTTCCCCTGGAAACGCCACCCGGAAAAGGACAAGGACGGGCGGAAATGACTCCGCCCTCACCCGGGGGCCGCGGGACGCCCCCTCGCGGGAGATTCCGCCATGCTTCTCGATGCGCGCTATTTCGACCCCCTGCCGACGCCGGCCGAGATCGCGGCCTGGGATGCGGCGAGCGTCGCCGAATGCGGCATGTCCTTCCTGGCGCTCATGGAAAACGCCAGCCGCGAAGCCATGCACGCCCTGGTGGGCGAGGTGGGGGACGTGCGGGGCAAAACCGTGCTCCTGCTCGCCGGCCCGGGCAACAACGGCGGCGACGCCATCGCCCTGGCCCGCCACCTGGACAACCGGGGCGCCCACGTCACCATCGCCCTGGCCCGGCCGCGCGCCGGCTACAAGGGAGCGGCCGGCGCGAACGCCCGGCTGGCCGCCCGGCTCGCACTCCCCATGGTCCCCCTGGCCCGGGCCGATCTTTCCCGGGCCGAACCGCCGGACATCCTGGTCGACGGGCTGCTCGGCACGGGATTTTCCGGCGAGCTGCGGCCGGAGTTGCGGGTCGTGGTCGAGGCCGTCAATCGTCTGCGCGAGCGGACCTACGTTTTCTCCCTGGACATCCCCTCCGGACTTTCTGGCCAATCCGGCCGACCGTCGCCGGTGGCCGTGGCCGCCCACGCCACGGTGGCCTTCGAGGCCGCCAAGACAGGCCTCGTCGCCGCCGAGGCGGCGCCTTTCGTCGGCAGGCTCCTCGTGCGCGAAATCGGCATTCCCCGTGTCGTGAAGGCCGCCCATCCCTGCCGGGCCGCGCGCATCGCCCCGCGTATCCTCCGGGCCCTGCCTCCGGTATCCCCGACGCTGCACAAGGGCAGCGCCGGCCGGGTGGTGGTCATCGGCGGAAGCCGGGGACTGACCGGAGCGCCGCTTCTGGCCGGGCTCGGCGCGCTTCGGGCCGGGGCGGGCCTGGTCAGCGTCGCCTGTCCCGGCGCCGTCGAAATCGCGCTCAAGGCCGGCTTCCCCGATGTCATGACCATGCCCGTCGGCGGGGGGGGACATTTTTGCGCCGCCGACGCCCCGGCCGCGCACCGGTTCGCGGAAGGCGCCGGGGCCGTGGCCCTGGGGCCGGGGATCGGCCGCCATCCGGAAACGGCCGGATTCCTGGCCGCCCTGCTTCCCCTGCCCTGCCCGGTGCTTCTCGACGCCGACGCCCTCCATTTCCTGGCCGACGATCCCTCCCTGGCCGGAAAACTCGGACCCGCGGCCGTCATCACGCCCCATCCCGGCGAGGCGGCCAGGCTCCTTGGCGCGGACATCCCCGCCGTCGAGGCCGACCGCCTGGAATCCGCCCGTTCCCTGGCCCGTCGCTTCGGGTGCGTGGCCGTGCTCAAGGGACCGGCCACCGTGGTGGCGGCCCCGGACGGCAGCGCCGCCGTAAGCCCGATCATCGCTCCGAACCTGGCCGTCGGCGGCTCCGGCGACGTGCTCGCCGGCCTGGGGGCGAGTCTCCTGGCCCGTTCCCTTTCCCCCTTGCTTGCCGCCAGCCTTGCGGTGTATTGGCATGGACTCGGCGGCGTGCGTCTTGCGGCCGCCTACCCCGCGCGGGGCAATCTGGCGTCGGAAATCGCCGACGCGTTGCCCCACGCCCTCACGGAGTAACCCATGCTCAAAGCCAAGGATGTCATGACCCGCGAGGTCGTCACCATCACCGAGGACACGGAAATCGGCCAGGCCGCGAAACTCCTTTTCGAAAAGGGGTTCAACGGCGTGCCCGTGCTCAACGCCGCCGGCCGGCTGACCGGAATCCTGTGCCAGGCCGACCTCGTGGCCCAGCAGAAGAAACTGTCCCTGCCTTCCGTTTTTTCCCTGCTCGACGGTTTCATCCCCCTGGGCTCCATGAAGGATCTTGACCGGGAAGTGGAAAAGATTTCGGCGCTCACCGCCTCCCTGGCCATGACCCGGCATCCGGTCACGGTCACCCCGGAGACCGACCTCGACGAAGTGGCCTCGCTGATGGCCGACAAGGGCTACCACACCATTCCGGTGGTGTCCGAGGGCGCCGTCGTCGGCATCATCGGCATGCGCGACGTTCTGGCCACGCTGCTGGACACCAAGTAACCCGGCGCGATGGCCCCGAACGGTTCCCGCTTGTTCCGGCTGCCCGACGAGGCGGCCACTTTGGCGTTTGGGCGCGCCCTGGCCGCGATCCTTTCGGATCCGGCGGAAAGGGCCGTCCTGCTCTTGCGCGGCGGCCTCGGATCGGGCAAAACCACCCTGGTCCGGGGCTTGGTCGACGCCCTGCCCGGCGGCGAGGACGCCGAAGTGGCCAGCCCCAGTTTCAACATCGTCAACGTCTATCCCACCCGGCCGCAAACCTACCACGTGGATCTCTACCGGATACCCGGCGGGGACCCCTCCGTGGAGGAACACCTGGAAGCCGCCGCCGATCAGGACGCCATCGTGGCCGTGGAGTGGGCCGAATACCTGCGCGGCGAACTGCTGCCCGTCGACCGCCTGGAGATCGAATGGCTTCCGGCCGGGACCGGCCGCCGTTGCAGGGTGACAGCCCAAGGCGGGCGCGGCCTCGCGGCCTTGGATCGGCTTTCGCGCGCCTGTTCCGGACTTCTGGACTGACGACAAGCAGGGACGGACCGCCCGTCCCGATGCAGTGGAGGCTCCCATGCGGATTTTGGTGCAAAAATACGGCGGCACGTCGGTCAAGGGCCTGGAACGGATGAAGCTCGTCCTGTCCCGGGTCCAGGCGGCCCATGCCCAGGGATTCAAGCTGGTGGTGGCGCTTTCCGCCATGTCCGGCGAAACCAACCGCCTGCTCGCAAAGGCCCGGGAATTTTCCGCCTGCCCGGACCCGGCCGAACTCGACGTGCTCGTGACCACGGGCGAACAGGCCTCGGTGGCGCTTTTCACCATGCTGGCCAAGGATGCCGGCCTTCGCGCCCGCTCCCTGCTCGGTTTTCAGATTCCCATCACCACCAACAACAAGTATGGCCGGGCGCGCATCATGGATATCGACACGGCGCGGCTGCGGAGCCTGCTGGAAGAGTACGACCTGCTGGTGGTGGCGGGATTCCAGGGCGTGGATTGCGACGGACGCCTGACCACCCTCGGCCGCGGGGGCTCGGACACCACGGGCGTGGCCCTGGCCGCCGCCCTTGGCGCGGAACTCTGTGAAATCTATACAGATGTCAACGGCGTATACACCACCGACCCGAATCTGTGCAGCAACGCCCGGAAAATGGAACGCATCTCTTATGACGAGATGCTGGAGTTTTCGAGCCAGGGCGCCAAGGTCCTGCAGATCCGCTCGGTCGAGTTCGCCAAGAAATTCAACGTTCCGGTTCGGGTCCGCTCCACCTTCACCGACGATCCGGGCACATTGGTCACTTTGGAGGATACGGAAATGGAAGACGTTCTGGTTTCGGGGATTGCCTACGACAAGGACCAGTGCCGCGTCACCGTCAAGAACGTCCTTGACCGGCCGGGCGTGGCGGCCGCCATTTTCACCCCCATCGCCGAGGCCGGCATCCTGGTGGACATGATCATCCAGAACACCAGCAGCGAAGGCCGCACGGACATGACCTTCACCATTTCCCGGGCCAACCTCGACAGGACCATGTCCATCCTGGAGCAGCTGCGTCCCTTCCTCGGGGTCGAGGAGATCCAGCACGACACCAACACCTGCAAGGTGTCGGTCATCGGCGTCGGCATGCGCAACCACTCGGGCGTGGCCGCCAAGATGTTTTCGGTCCTCAAAAACGAGAACATCAACATCCTGATGATCTCCACCTCTGAAATCAAGATCACCTGCCTGATCGAGGAAAAATACCTCGAACTGGCGGTGCGGACGCTGCACGACGCCTTCGAACTGGCCAAGGGGCCGGCCAGGGCCTGCTAACCGCCCGTGTATCGCTGCGTCGTGTCCAGCGAAGACACGGCCGTGTTTTGACGGTTTCGCCACCGCCAGGGACGCCGGCTCCTCCCTGGCGGTGGTCACAATCAACAGGCGGGGGCATGGCCGACGGCAAGGCGACGCCCTCCCCGGAACGAACCACCACTATGCGACGCGTTTCCATCTACGACACGACCCTGCGCGACGGCACCCAGGCCGAGGACATCAACCTCACCACCGAGGACAAGCTGCGCATCGCGCTCAAGCTTGACGAGTTGGGCCTTGCCTACATCGAGGGCGGCTGGCCGGGATCCAATCCCACAGACAAGCGTTTTTTTCAGGAAATCCAGAATTATGACCTGAAACACGCCTCGATCGCCGCCTTTGGCAGCACCCACAATCACCGGACCACGGCCGACGCCGACCCGAACCTCAAGGCCCTGGTCGATTCCGGCGCGCCGGTGGTGACCATTTTCGGAAAAACCTGGGACATCCACGTCACCGAGGCCCTCGGCACCACCCTCCCCCGCAACCTGGACCTGGTCGGCGATTCCCTGGCCTTTCTGCGGCCGAACGTCCGGGAACTCTTTTTCGACGCCGAGCACTTCTTCGACGGGTACAAGGCCAATCCCGACTATGCCCTGGCCGTCCTGCGTCGGGCCTTCGAGGCCGGGGCCGATGTCCTGGTGCTTTGCGATACCAACGGCGGCACGCTGCCGGGCGATTTCCGCCGCATCATGGCCGCGGTGGTGGCCGCCATGCCCGAGGCCAAATTCGGCGTTCACACCCATAACGATTCCGGCGTGGCCGTGGGCAACACCCTGGAAGCCGTCGAACTCGGCGCCGTCCAGGTTCAGGGCACCATAAACGGTTTCGGCGAGCGGTGCGGCAACGCCAACCTGTGCTCCATCATTCCCTCGCTTGTCCTCAAGCTCGGCATACCCTGCCTGCCCGAGGGCAAGCTGCCGCTGCTGACGCCGACGGCCCATTTCGTCTCGGAGATGGTCAACCAGGCCCCGCCCAACAACCAGCCCTTCGTCGGCGACGGGGCGTTCGCCCACAAAGGCGGCGTGCATGTGAGCGCCGTGGTCAAAAACCCCCTCACCTACGAGCACATCCGGCCGGAGGAAGTGGGCAACGTCCGCCGCGTGCTGCTCTCCGACCTGTCGGGCCAGAGCAACATCCTCTACAAGGCCCGGGAATTCGGTTTCAGCCTGGACAAGAACGATCCCTTCGTCCTGGAACTGCTGACCACCATCAAGGAACGCGAGGCCGAGGGGTACGAATACACCGCGGCCGAGGCCTCCTACGAACTGCTCCTCAACCGGGTGCTCGGCCGGGCCCGCAGTTATTTCACGGTGGTTCGCTACCGGGTTCTCGACGACAACGCCTACGACCGGGAAGAGCCGCTCACCGAGGCCACGGTGATGATCAAGGTGGGCGGGCTCGTCAAACATACGGCCTCGACGGGCCGCGGTCCGGTCAATGCCCTGGATAAGGCCATCCGCGAAGCCTTGAGCGGCTTCTATCCGCGCCTGGCCGAAATGCGCCTGCTCGATTTCAAGGTCCGGGTGCTCTCGGGCTCCAAGCAGAACGACTGCGGCAAGGGCGGCTGCGGCACGGCCTCCCATGTGCGCGTGCTGGTGGAATGCGGCGACGCCAACCGCCGCTGGGTGACGGTCGGGGTTTCCCACAACGTCATTGAGGCCAGCTTCCAGGCCCTGGAAGACGCCATCAACTACAAGCTGTTCAGCGACGACAAGGAAAAGCTCACCCAGGCCCTCAAGGGATAGACATTCCTCCTCCGCGATCGGGTCGCCGGGTTCCGGTCATTTTTCCCCCGGCCGGCCCGGTCGCAAAGGCATACCCTCCTGTTCGGGAGGGCCAAGCCCGCGGAGCAATACACACGGATCATTCATGGGGTTGGTTCGATTTCTGCTTGCCGCCACGGTGGTCATCAACCATACCGGCCCGCTTTTCGGGCTGGTTTTTTGTGATGCCTACATGGCGATCAAGGTCTTTTTCATCATCTCCGGCTTCTACATGTCGCTTATCCTGTCGGAAAAATACACGGGACCATCCCAATGCCGCCTGTTCTATTCCAATCGGCTGTTGCGGCTTCTTCCCCTCTATTGGGTGGTGCTCGCGATTTCGCTTGGCGTATCGCTTTTCTTCAAATACGCCCTGCACACCGCCCTGCTGCTCGGTCCCTGGCAGCAATGGGGCGACAGGCTCGATCTGGCCACCATCGTGACCCTCGTCACGGCCAACATCACCATTCTGGGGCAGGACATCCTTTTTTTCACCCATGTCACGGGCGGCGGGAACCTGCAATTCGCCCTGGATGCCGTGTACAAGGCCACGCCTGCCTGGTTTTTCCTGCTGATCCCCCAGGCCTGGACCGTCTCCCTGGAACTTTTCTTCTATCTTCTGGCGCCCTGGCTCGTGCGGCGCAGTAACGCCTGTCTGGCCGTTCTGATGGCCGCGAGTTTCGCCGTCCGCGTCTGGATCTATCTGGGCGATTTCCCCTTCGATCCCTGGAAGCAACGATTTTTCCCCGTGGAATTCGGTTTTTTTCTGCTGGGCATTTTCGCCTACCGCCTCTATGCGTCCCTCGCCCGCGTGAGCATTCCCCGGTCGACCTTGCGCCTGATCGCCGGGCTCTATCTCGGCGTCATCGTCCTGTTCCAGTACCTGCCCGGTGAATTGGGCAAGGAACTGTTCCTGTATGCCCTGACGGTGGCATCGATCCCCTTCCTGTTCCTGCTGACCAAGAAAAGCCGCTTCGACCGGGCCATCGGCGAACTGTCCTATCCGATCTACATCTCGCATTGGACCATCATCATGCTGGTGGAGTATTTCGGCGGCAGACCCCATCTGCCCGTCCTCGCCCTGACCGCCACCGTGCTTTTCTGCCTGGCGCTCAACCGTCTGGTGACGGACCCCCTCGAGCGGTATCGTCAACGACGCGTCCTGGCAGCCCGGTGAAACCGCGACGCGGCCCGGAACACATTTCCCCGGGACCGCGGCCATGCTCCGTTCGCCGCCCGAAGCACCAAAACACGATCCTGGGCGGCTAACATCCCGCCGGCAAAAGCTTCTTTCACTTTCCCGCCCAGCATGCTAGGCTTCTGGGGCCATCAACCCGCAAACCGTCGTCAAGGAGCAAGTCCATGGTCCAGATCAAGACCATATTGTGCGCCCTGGATTTTTCGGAAGTCAGCCCGAAGGTGGCCGATTACGCCCGCACCCTGGCCGAAACCTGCGGGGCCAGGATCGTGGCCCTGTATGTCGCTCCCTCGCTCACCCAATACGTGGAGTTCCATGTCCAGGCCAGCTACATTGATGATTTCGTCACTGGGATCGTCAGTGGCGCCTCGGACACCATGGAGTCCTTCGTCAAGGAATACTTCAAGGGCGTCGAGGTCGAGGGACGGGTCGTGTCCGGCTACGCGGCCGAGGAAATTATCAACGCGGCCGAGGAGGTCGGCGCGGACCTGATCGTGCTCGGCACCCACGGTCGCAAGGGCATCGACAAAATCCTTTTCGGCTCCGTGGCTGAAAAGGTCATCAAGTCCGCCAAAGTCCCGGTCCTGTCCATGCGGCCCGACGAGAAGGGCAAATAAGCCCGCGTTTCCGCCAGCCGGGACGCGGTTGCTGCACCGTCGTCCCGGCCGGCGGCCCCCCTTTCACGCACCGCGCCCCGGCCGCCTTTTGCGGCTGGCCCTTTCCGGAGTTTGGTGCTACCCCCAGGCCCGACTTCACGATCGGGAGAACGTCCATGCATTCCACACCAGTCACGGTTCTGACCGGCTTCCTGGGAGCCGGCAAGACGACGTTGCTCAACCGCATCCTGACGGAGGACCACGGGCACCGCTTCGCCGTCATCGTCAACGAATTCGGTGAAATCGGCATCGACAACGAGTTGATCGTCTCCTCGGACGAGGAGATCTACCTCATGAACAACGGCTGCGTCTGCTGCTCCGTGCGCGGCGACCTGATCCGCGTTCTCGGCGGTCTGGCCAAGCGACGGGGCGGCTACGACGCCATCCTGCTCGAAACCACGGGACTGGCCGATCCCGCGGCCATCATCCAGACCTTCGCCATGGACGAGGACACCAGGGACGCCTTTGCCCTCGATTCGGTCACCACCGTCGTGGACGCCCGGAATTTTTCCCGCCATGTCGCGGAAAACCGGCAGGCTCTCGAACAGGTGGTCTACGCGGATCTCGTCATCGTCAACAAGGCCGACCTGTCCGACTCCGAGTCGCTGGCGGACATCGAGGCCAGGGTGCGCCGTGTCAACGACTCGGCCGAGATCCTGACCGCCACGCGATGCGACGTGCCCCTTGAGCGGCTCCTCGACCGCCAGGCCTTCGACATCGGCCGTCTGCTCTTCGCCGATCCCGGCTTGGCCCATTCCCACACCCACGAACACGATCACGGCATCCAGAGCATGAGCCTGACCGTCGACGCCCCTCTCGACCCCGAACGGGTCGGGACGTTCTTGTCCGGCCTCCTGCGGGAACGGGGCCAGGACATCTATCGCTGCAAGGGCATCCTGGACGTGGCCGGCGCGAAACAGCGCTTCATCTTCCAGGGCGTGCACATGTATCTGGAAACCGCCTGGGGCACGCCCTGGAAGGCTGGCGAGGAACGTTCGAGCCGGGCCGTCTTCATCGGCCGCGATCTCGTCAGGGAAGACATCGAAAAAGGGCTGGCCGCCTGCGCGGCCAAGGGAGGACGGTCATGACGTTCGCGCCGGACCGTGAGTTGCCGGGGCTTTTCACGACGAACTTCAAGTCGCATGTCTCGGGTTGCGCCTTCAGTCAGGAGGGAGGCACCGCCGCGTTCGCCCTGGGCGACGGAAACCTGGCCCTTTTCACCCTGGACACGGCCCGGACCCTGCGTGTCAAGGCCCATGCCGGCGCGGCCCTGTGCCTGGCCGGCGGCCCCCGGGGCTTTCTTTCCGGGGGGGACGACGGGCGCGTCGCGCTGACCGCCCCGGACGGCGCCCTGCGCGAACTGGCCGTCTTTCCCGGCCAGTGGATCGAGCACGTGGCCGCAAGCGATTGCGGTTCGGTGTTGGCCGCGTCCGTCGGCAGGCAGGTGGCCCTTTTCCGGGGCGACGATCCCGCCCCGCACCTTCTGGGGGAACTGCCGAGCACCGTAGGCGGCCTGGCCGTCAGTCCCGACGGACGCGCCCTGGCCGTCGCCCACTACGACGGGGTGACGGTGTATGCCCCGCCCCGCCCTGGAAGCCGCGGCAACACTTTTGAAGGTGCCGGCTCCAACCTGACCCTGGTTTTTTCCCGCGACGGGACCAAGATGGCCTGCGCCACCCAGGACAAGAGCGTGCGCGTCTACGACCTGGACCAGGCCGCCGGCTACCTGCTGGAGGGCTATCCGGCCAAGGTGAGAAGTCTGTCCTTCGGCTTCGACGGCGCGATGCTGTGGACTGGCGGCGAACAGGCCTTCGTGGGCTGGCCCGTGGACGCGGGCATTTCGCCGTCGGCCAGGGAGGCCATGGTGTTCGGCGCCTTCAAGCATGGCCTGCTCGGGGCCGTGGCCGCGCATCCGGCCCTGCCGCTCGTGGCTGGCGGCTTCGATGGCGGTGTGGTTTTTCTGGGGAGCGCCGAGCGCAAGGCCGCGGCCCCGCTGGTTCTCGTCGAGGGAAGGCGGATCACCTGCCTGACGTGGTCGCCGGACGGCCGGAGGCTGGCCGGCGGAACCGACGACGGGGGGGCCTTTGTCATGGAACTCGCCGGAGCCGTCGGTTGATCAGGGGATGCCGCGCTTGGGCCTTGCCGTTCCCCGGGATTTCCCGTCTTCCCCACCACTGCGATGCGGGCCCGCGTGCAGTCGTCCGGGCTGGAAAAACGAACCGGCCCTCCTAGGCCAACAATTCCCTGATGGCGGTTTCGACCCGGTTCAATTCATCCTGCACGAGCCGGCAGGCGTCGCGGCAGCCCGTCGCGTCCCCCAGAAGTCCGGCTTCCTGCAGACGCCGCGCTCCCTCGGTCAGGCGCACGGCCCGTAACGGCACCGCCATGCCAAGCAGGGTGTGGGCGAACTCACCAGCCGCCTTCCAGTTTTCCTCCCGCATGGCCCGCTCCAGGGAGGCGGCCGTCGCCGGACTGGCATCCAGGAACATGCGGCAGATCTCCCTGGCAAAGGCGCCTTTTCCCCGTTCCTCGTAATAGGCCATATCGAACGGCGCCTCCGGGGGCGCGGCGTCCCGGCCCTCCGGCTCTTCCCCTGGCGCGGACGGTTGCTCGAGCACCCGGCGCATGACCATGAACAGTTCCTCCACGTCCACCGGCTTGGACACGTAGTCGTCGAGTCCGGCGGACAGAAACCTCTCACGGTCCCCCTTCATGCTGTAGGCCGTCAAGGCCACGACCGGGATTCCCCTGACGGCATCCCCGGCCACGCCCTCCCTGATACGGCGCGTGGCCTCCACACCGTCCATTTCCGGCATCTGGATGTCCATAAGCACGAGGTCGGCCGGACTTTGGCGCAAAAGAGCCAGGGCTTCTCCGCCGGAGCCGGCCAGGGTGACCTCGCAGCCGGCCTCGACGAGAAAATGCTTCAAAAACACCCTGTTGACCTGGTTGTCCTCGGCCAGGAGCACACGTAGACCGGCAAAACCGCCTGGCGAAGAGGACAGGGAGGAACGTCCGCCTCCCACGGGTTGTTCCTCCGCGGCCGGACGCAGGGAAACGGTGAAGGAGAAGGTGCTGCCCCGTCCGACACGGCTTTCCACGCTGATCGTGCCCCCCATCATCTCCACCAGCCGCCGGCTGATGGCGAGTCCCAGGCCGGTGCCGCCGAAACGCTTGGTCCTGGCCGTCTCGAGCTGGGTGAACACCTGGAAAAGTTCGTGCATCCGATCCTCGGGAATGCCGATACCGGTGTCGCGGACCGCGCATTCCACCAGCATGGGATCCCCCGGCCGCAGCAGTCGGAAGTTCACGGACACCTCACCCTGCTCGGTGAACTTGAGCGAATTGCCCACCAGATTGCGCACCACCTGCATGAGGCGGTCGGGATCGCCATGCATGGCCTCGGGCAGGTCCGAGGCGACGCGCACGGCAAGCTTCAGTCCCTTTTGGCGGGCGGCGAACAGGAAGGGCTTCATGGTCCGGTCCAACATCTCGCGCATCTCGAAATCGACCGGCGTGAACTCCATCTTGCCGGCCTCGATCTTGGAAAAATCCAGGATGTCGTTGACGATGCCGAGAAGAGCCCGGGAGGAATCCAGGATCATCTCCAGATTCTCGCGGATTTCGGGGCGCGGCGACTGGCCGAGCGCCATCTGGGTCAGCCCGATGATGCCGGATAACGGGGTGCGGATCTCATGGCTCATGTTGGCCAAAAAACCGCTTTTGGCCTGGCTTGCCGCCTCGGCGTGACGCCTGGCCTCTTCCAGGTCCCGTTCGCGGCGCCGGTCCTTCAGGTGGGCGAGCACCCCGCCACCGACCAGGGACACCCGCCGGATGTCGGCCTCGTCATAGTCTTCCGGTTTGTTGGCCACGGCAACCAGAAGCTGGATTTCCTTTCCGTCGAGGGCCGGCACGACGAGGACGCGTCGCAGGGGGCTATGGCCGGCGGGCAGGCCCCTTTTGGCAGGATGCGGCGCGGCGTAGTCGTTCATGAGAAACGGCCTGCCCGTGCGAAAGGCTTCCGCCCAGCAACCGGCCGAAGCCAGGGGAAACATATCGGACTGCATGCTCATGCTGCACACGGCAAGGGATGCCGGATCATGGGCAACCAGTCTGAAGCCGTTCGCCTGCTTGTCCCAGGCGACCACAAAACCGCCCGTACTACCGGTCAGCAACGTGGCCCGGGCCAGGGCGAAAGTGCCCAATTCCTCGATGGAGGACTCGCGCATGCGCCCCAGCAGGAGCAGCGCCTCCAAGGTGTCCGCGTGCAACCGCAACTGGGCGGCATTGTGTCTGGCCTCGGTCACGTCCAGAACGTGGGCGATAAAATAGAGGGGGGTGCCCGCGCCGTCCCGTACGAGCCGGGCCGACACCCGGCCCCATATATTGCTCCCCGAGGCGTGCCGGTAACTTTTTTCGAAGCGGATATGTTCCTTGACCCCGGCCAGGGCCAAAACGATCTGGCGGGGGCTGACCGCCTGGCCGTCGGCCAGGGCCAGATCGTTGATGTTCATGCCCAGGAGGTTTTGGGCGTCATGGCCGAAAAAACGGCACAAGGCTTCGTTGACGCGCAGGAAGCTCCCGTCCACGCCCATGATGCAAAGCCCTTCGTTGGCGCTTTCGAACGCCATCCGGAAGAGTTCCTCACTGGCGCAAAGGGCTTGTTCGGCTCTGCGGCGCTCGGTGACGTCCTCGATGGCTCCAAGGGAGCGGACGAAACGGCCGGCGGCGTCGAACTCGCCCACGGCCGAAAGCAGGATTTCGATGATCCGGCCGTCCTTGGTCACCATCTGGAACGGCAGTTGCGAAATGCGCCCCTCGCGGAAAAAACCGGGCAGCGTGGCCATAAGGTCGGCCCGGGCTGTCTCGGTGAAAAATTGCCCGAGAGGGCGTCCGATCACCTCGGACCGAGTAAATCCCATGTTTTCGAGCCACCGGTCATTGACCGACAACAATCGGCCCGACCCGTCGATGGAATGCAGCATGACCGGGGCCTTTTCGTAAAAACGGCTCAACTCCCGCAGGTCGTTTCCCCGCGTGTCCGCGTCGGTGCGTTCCATGCCGACATCCTCCGTGTGACTCCCCGTCGCGTTTCGATGCCTGGACCGGCATGCCGGTCGACGGGGCGACAGCCTGCCCGCCTGGGATGGTGTACAGACACCTAGCCTAGCCGGACCCGTATGACAACGCCGGAAAATGCCCGCGGCGAGGTTTCGGCGCGTCACGCCTTGTCCGGAAAGCCATTTTCGGGCTAGTATGCCCGCAATGCCGGATATCCCGGAAGGGAGGAACTCATGGAGCGTACGCAATGCCTGATCATCGGGGCCGGGCCGGCCGGCCTTTCAGCCGCCATCTACACGTCCCGGGCCGGCATGGACACCGTGGTCGCCGGCTGCGAACCAAAGATCGCGGGCGACTACACCATAGACAACTACTTCGGTTTCCCCGAAGCCATCTCCGGCCGGGAACTCATCGAGCGGGGACTGCGCCAGGCCGAACGCTTCGGCACCAGGATTGCCTGCGAGCGCGTGCTGGCCGTGCACATGGCCGGGGACGGCTCCTTCATCGCCAAGACGGACAAGGCGGAATACCAGACCCAGGCCGTCATCATCGCCGCCGGCGTCAACCGGGTGCGGCCGGGCATCGCCGGCATCGGCGACTACGAGGGCAAAGGCGTCTCCTATTGCGTGAGTTGCGACGGTTTTTTCTATCGGGGGCGCCCGGTGGTCGTGGTCGGCGAGGGCAACTACGCGGCCAACCAGGCTCTCGAACTGACCAACTTCACCTCCGACATCGCCATCTACACCCAGGGCAAGGCCCCTCAGATCGCTCCGGAATTCAACGACAAACTGACGGCTGCCGGCATCGGCCTCTTCACGGACAGCATCGTCGGACTCTCCGGAACCCCGGCCTTGTCCGGGGCCATGCTCGAAAGCGGCGCGACCATCCCCCTGGACGGCCTGTTCGTGGCCATGGGGCAGGCCTCGGCCCTGGATTTCGCCCGGACCCTCGGTGTCACGACCCGGGGGGCCTTCATCGAGGCGGACCATGAACAGAAGACGAACATCCCCGGCGTATTCGCCGCCGGAGACTGCGTCGGGCATTTCATGCAGATCAGCGTGGCCGTCGGCGAGGGCGCCAAGGCCGGGCGGGCGGCCATTGCCCATGCCAAGGCAAAGGCGGGGACAGGAGTGACGGGAGTGCCGGCTTCCGGCTTCGCGCAGTAGCGGACGGCGGCCCGGAATGCCCGGGCCAATCAGCCAACCTCTTGACAGAAAATGAGACATTGTCCTATAAATTCCAGTTCGCGACGCAACATGGGCCTATAGCTCAGTTGGTAGAGCCACCGGCTCATAACCGGCAGGTCCCAGGTTCGAATCCTGGTAGGCCCACCACGAAGGATCCATGGCCAACTCCGTAACACGTCCCGACTTCGCCGTTTCCGTTGATGCGGCCACCCCGGGAATGCGACAAAGGCGCTTTTCGGCCCTGCCGGCCCGCAAAAGCGCCTTTTTCATTGCTCCATGGACGCACGGGAACTGATACGCCGCATCGAAGCCACGGCCGATCCGCGTCTGGCGGCGAGCTGGGACAGATCGGGCGTGCAAATCGCCGGGACCGTCGGAGGTTGCGAACGCCTTGCCGTGGCCCTCGATCCACTGCCGGAGTTCGTCGAGCAGGCCCTCGACTGGGGAGCGACCTTCCTGCTCACCCACCATCCACTTCTCCTGAGCCCTCGCCTGCCCGACCGCACGGACGATTACCATGCCGTCCTGCGGATGGTGCTCGGCCGCGGCGCCTGGCTCTACGCCGCCCACACCTCCCTCGATGTGGCCACGGACGGTCCGGCCGGCTGGTTGGCCGACGCCCTCGACCTCCGGCGGCGCCGCGTCCTCGAACCGGCGGGGAGCCGCCCGCATCATCTTATCCGCTGGCGTCTGGCGAC
>CAZNUQ010000060.1:14368-17484 GCA_964576235.1 uncultured Desulfovibrio sp. | reverse complement strand
CGCTACGGCCGGGTCGTGGCGGAAAATCCGGGCTGGTGGCATCCGCTGGAGGAGGTCGGGGCCGGACGGGAATGAGGACGCGGGCCCCGCGCCTTGCCTGGCCTTGGGATACCCGGTATAGGGCGTGGCCCGAGGCCGTCCCGGGGGTGTGGCCGCGGCGGACGCCGGATGGCGTCAGGCCGGCCACGACTGGAGGATCCAACGACCATGGCCGCCCGGTCAAGACTCGACGCCATCGCGCGCTTTTTCCGCGACCTGGGGATGCTCACGGGCGGAACCATCGCCGGACACCTGCTCCTGTTCGCCCTGACCCCGGTGCTGACCCGTCTGGTCTCGCCGACGGACATGGGCGTCTTCGGCATCTTCACGGCCTTTGTGGCGGTGCTCTCGGTCATCATTTCCCTGGGCTACGAAATGGGCGTGCTCGGGGCCGGCCGGCGGGAGGCCCTGCGGCTGATCTCCGGGGTCCTGGCCCTGTCCGCCTTCGGCGCGGCCGCCGGCGCCGTGGTCCTGTGCGGGCTCTCCCTGTGGGCCCGGGACACGAGCTATCCCCTGTGGCTGGCGCCGGTGGTGGCGGCGACGACCTTTTTCGCCAACGGCCTTTCGGTCTTCCAGTACTGGTATCTGCGCGAAAACAAGTTGCGCCAGGTGGCGATCAGCGCCTTCGGGGTGACGGGCCTTCGCGGTCTGGCCAATCTCGGGGGGGCCGTGCTCCTGGGCAACGCCCTGGGGCTGGCCCTGGGCGATCTCGTGGGCCGGTTCGTCAGCATTCTTCTGCTCGACAAGGGCCGGCTGTTCCGGCGCTCGGTCCGGGAGCTGTTCCGTCACGCCCGGGAATGCGGCAAGCTGCTGTTGGACAACCGCCGGTTCGCCTTCTACCAGATGCCTGGGTCCGTGCTGGACACGGCCACCTTCTGGGTTTCAACCCCCCTGGTCGCCCTTCTCTACGGGCCGGAAACGGCGGGCCAGTTCGCCCTGGCCCAGCGCCTGATCAGCGCCCCGTCCTCCCTCGTGGGCAAGGCCCTGGCCGACGTGTACCAGAAGCGCGCCCTGGACATGCGCGGCGACCACGGCGCCCTGGCCCGCCTGACCCTGGCCATCCTCGGGGTCGTCGTGGCCATCGTCCTGCCGATCTGGCTGGTGCTCCAACTGTACGCGCCGGAGCTTTTCGCGCTGGTCTTCGGCAAGGGCTGGACGCCGTCCAGCCACATCAGCCAGATCCTCATCCCCCTCAGCGGCATGCACATGGCCGGGACCATTCTGACCCGGCTGTTGCTCGTGAAAGACACCCTCAACGCGAAGTTCATCGTCTCGTTGCTGCTGTTCGGGAGTCTTTTGGCCGTGTTCGGCGCGGGCGCCCTGCTGCGGCTGCCCGTCTTCGCCCTGCTCCAGCTTCTGGTTTCCGTGTCCCTCGTCGAATATGTCGTCTGCTTTTACGTCGTGATGTACCGCATCCGATAGGCGCCGATACAAGACGCGATGCCGCGACGCCTTCCACCCACGTCGCGTCGGTCCGGCGAACCGCGAAACGAAGGCGCGCGTCGGCGTGCGTGGCACGTATTTCAAGATGAGCGTGCCAATTACGCCCTGGAATTGACATCATGCGGGGATTCCCTTAGCCATGCCAAAATCACGGGCGGCATGCCACGGCGCGGGATATGTCTTTCCCTGCCGTGTCGAAGCGTTGAAGAAACGGCGGCCGCCACGAGAACAGGATTGCGAAGACGCGGCGCGCGCGGTAAAGCCACGCCTCCCAGAACATGCAACTCCCTGGGGAACTCCTTCGCCGGTCGCCCTTGGACCTGTTGATGGGAAATTGTCTCGTAAATTCGGGAGGTCCGGGTGACAAGGATGGATGGTGTCGAGGGGCTGGGGCGGCAGGGGCCATGGGCGCGTCTTTTCACCATCACCTGCTTCAAGTTCTTCCTGATCTGCATGGCCTTTTTCATGGTCTTCCTGGCGATCGTCCACCTGATGGCCCGTGACCCGAGCGCCTTGAAGGCCTTCAACTCCTCGGCCGTGCTGCTCGTCTGCACGAGCCTGGTCTATTTCCTGCTGTCGCGGTACGTCCCCCGGAGCGGCCGGTCGTCCTGGCCGCGTGCCGGAGCCCCGGGCGCGGCGGCGAAGGTGTGGTACCTTTTCCTGGGCCTTTCCCTGGTCAATATCGCCGTCTTTTTCATTTTCGCGAAAACCTCGGCTTCCCTCGAACTCGTCAGGCAGCTCCTGGACCGGCAGTACGTGCCCCCCTACGACGAGTTGCAGATGCGCCTGGGGGCGAGCCTGCTTCCCCTCGGCGTGGAACTGTTCTTCGAGATCGTCCGGCGCTTCGTGTTTCCCGCCTGCTGGCTGGGGTACTATTTCACGGACGGCCTGGTCCGGAAGCGTCCTCTGCTGACGTTTCTGGTGTGGGCGATCCTGGCCTTCAACGTGCTGTGCACGCTGGAACGCTCGGTTCCGGTCATGTATGTCGTCATCTTCTACATGGCCTACTTTTTCAAGCACAGAAACAAGTACATCATTTTCGACAAGCAGTTCTACGTGGCGCTGCTGGCCATCATGCTGATCACCTCCTCGTTCAAGATGATCCAGTACGGCAAGATCCGGCTGCCATCGGACATGAAGACCGACTACATGGCCCAGATCATGCATTCCAAAGAAGGTACTGGAAGCGCCTCCGGCGCGGCGCCGCAAGGCTCCCTCGTTTCCTTCGCCGTCTCCTCCACTATCGGGCGCGTCGCCCTGTCGCCGGTCATCATGATCCTTTATGCCTACGACAACTACAACGAGTCGAACTTCCTGCACTGGTCGTCCACGCGGCTGTTCAGCTTCCTGGGGCTGGCCCGCTACGTCCATCCCCTGGAGAAGCCCACCCTCAAGTACCACGACGCCTTCCCGGTGACCATGATAGGCGACATCTGGCGCAACGGCGGGTATCTGTATTTCCCCGTCTTCGGCGTGTTCCTGGCGGGGCTCCTGTTTGTCCTCGACCGGCTGCTGTTTTCCGGCGCCAGGGCCCCTGTGTGGCAATCGCTCTCCCTTTGCGGCGTGGCCTTCTTTTTCTACGGCAACGCCTTCAATTGTTCCTCGGTCCTGCTGATCGGCGGCAGCTTGTCACT
>CAZNUQ010000060.1:0-14268 GCA_964576235.1 uncultured Desulfovibrio sp. | reverse complement strand
AACACGGACCATCGACGATCACGGACGCATGCGCAAAACCATCTGGCTTCTCCAAACAGGCGAACCTCTGCCCCTCGACCCCGGCGCGCGCCTGATGCGCACAGGGCTCCTGGCCCGGCTCCTGGCGGCCAGGGGGCATGCGGTGCGCTGGTTCGTCAGTTCCTTCGAGCATCAGCGGAAAATCATGCGGTTTCCCGCCGACACGGAGCTGACGCTTCCGGACGGCGTCGTGCTGCAGGTCATCAAGAGCCCGGGCTACGCCTCCAACATGTCCCTGGCCCGCTACCGCGACCACGCCCTGGTGGCCCGGACCTTCCGCCGGATCGCCCCGGGTCTGCCCCGGCCGGACGTGGTGGTGGCCTCCCTGCCCTGCCACAATCTGGCTTACGAGGGCGTGGCCTTCGCCGCCGCCCGGGGCATCCCGTCCATGGTGGACATCCGCGACCCCTGGCCGGACATCATCATCGACTACCTGCCGGCGCCGTTGCGGCCGCTCGCGCGCCTGGCCCTTTGGGGCGACCTGCGCCGCGCAAGGCGTCTTTTCCAACAGACCGACGCCATCGTGGCCGTCAGCCGCACCTTTCTGGACTGGGGGCTGGCCAAGGCCGGCCGCGCCGCCACCGACCGCGACCAGACCCTCTACCTGGGCTATCCCAGGCGCCGCCATCCCGAGGACGCCCCGGTCCCCTCCTGGCTGGCCGGGCTCGAAGGCCGCCGGCTGGCGGTCTTTGTCGGCACCTTCGGCCGGTCCTACGAGCTGGAGCTGGTGGCCAGGGCGGCCCGGATCTTCCACGAGGCCGGCGAGCGCGACGTGGCCTTCGTCGTGGCCGGCGACGGCGGCCAGGCCGACGCCCTGCGGGCCATGGCCGGGAAATGCGACAATCTCCTGTTGCCAGGCTGGCTCGACCGTGACACCATCGCCGCCCTGCTTGTGCGGGCGAGCGTCGGACTGGCCCCCTGCCGCATGGCGCCGGGCACCGTGTCCAACAAGATTTTCGAATACGCCGCCCACGGCCTGCCCGTGATTGCCTCCCTGCGGGGCGAGATGGAAACCCTGCTGGCCCGGCACGGCTTCGGGCTGTCCTACGCCCCGGGCGATGTCGACGGGCTGGTGGCGGCCCTGCGGACGGTGCTCGGCGATCCGGAGCGCCGGCGGGCCATGGGCGCGGCGGCGGCGGCCTTTCACGCCGCCGAGGGCGACAGCGGCGCCATTTTGGAACGTTACGCCGACCGGATAGAACAACTGGCCGCAAGGCAAGGGATACCACGCCGATGACCGAAGAGGCTCCGCAGTTTCATGTATTGACCGAGGCACCGGGCCTGGAGGCCAGCCGCGAACAACTCGCGCGGCTGTTTCACCGCTACCGTTTCGCCCGGGAGTTCGCCGCCGGCGGCGACGTTCTGGAAATGGCCTGCGGCGCGGGCATGGGCCTGGGATATCTGGCCGCCACGGCGCGAAGCGTCCTCGGCGGCGACATCGACCCGGTCAACGTGGACCGGGCGGCGGCCACCTACGCCGGCACCCCCGTCACGGCCCGGCTCATGGACGCCCAGGACACCGGCCTGCCCGAGGCCTCCTTCGATCTGGTGCTGCTGTTCGAGGCCCTCTACTATCTGCCCGATCCGGCGCGCTTCGTGGACGAGGCCTGGCGCCTGCTGCGCCCCGGCGGCACCCTCGTGGTGTGCACGGTCAATCCGGCCTGGAAGGACTTCCATCCCTCGCCCCACGCCCCGGCCTATTTCACCGCGCCCCAGCTGGCCGGGCTGCTCGGCCGGCGCTTCGAGACGGTGTCCCTGCGCGGCGCCTTCTCCACGGCCCCGTCCGGGATGGCCGACCGGCTGATCTCGCTTTGCAAGCGGCTGGCGCTGTCTTTCCATCTCATCCCCGGGACCCTGGAGGCGCGAAACCGGCTCAAGCGGCTGGTCTTCGGCCCCCTCAAGCCGATTCCGGCCGTCATCCCCGAGGACATGGCCCCCTACGCCCCGCCGGTGCCCGTGGCCGAGGGCTCCCTGGCCGAGGAATGGAAAATCCTGTACGCGATCGGACGGCGCCCCGGGCGCCCGTAACCCAGGCGGCACACGCACATGAAACGCGCATTCGACATCGTGGCCTCGGCCCTGGGGCTGGTGCTTTTGTCCCCCCTGCTCGGGGCGGTGGCCCTGGCCATCAAACTCGAGGACGGCGGCCCGGTCTTCTACCGGGGCGAACGGGTGGGGCTCGGCGGCCGTTCGTTTCGCATCTACAAATTTCGCTCCATGGTCGTGGACGCCGAAAAACGCGGCGCTTCCTCCACGGCCAAAAACGACTCCCGCATCACCCGGACGGGGGCCTTCATCCGCTCCGGGAAGATCGACGAACTGCCCCAGCTCATCAACGTCCTGGTGGGCGACATGAGTCTGGTCGGTCCCCGGCCCGAGGTCAGGAAGTTCACCGACCTCTACACCGAGGAGGAGAAGGCCATCCTGTCCGTGCGCCCGGGCATCACGGACTGGGCCTCCATCTGGAACTGCGACGAGGCGGCGGTGCTGGCCGGCGCGGCCGATCCGGATCAGGCCTATTTCGAGCTCATCCGGCCGAAGAAGCTGCGCCTCCAGCTCAAGTACGTCCGGGAACGCTCCATGGCCACGGACCTCAGGATCATCTGGCTGACCCTGCTCGCCGTGGTGAGTCCGCAAAGCGAGGCCGTGCGCGAACTGCGCGGCGACTCCAGCCGTTAAACGCCCTGCGAGGACAAGGCCCATGCACAACATGCCTTCCTGCACCCCCATCGATCCGCGGCGCCTGGCCGGGCTGACCGGCCCGCGCCTCGTCGGATGCTACCGCATGATGGCGACCATCCGCGCGGTCGAGGACGCCATCGCCGACCTGGTCGCGGCCAGGGAAATCGCCTGCCCCTGCCACCTCTACGCCGGGCAGGAATGCGTGGCCGTGGCCGTGTGCGCCCATCTGCGGCCGGCCGACCACGTGTATTCCACCCACCGTTCCCACGGTCACTTCCTGGCCAAGGGCGGCGACCTGCAAAAACTCGTTTCCGAGGTCTTCTGCCGGGCCGAGGGCGCTTCCCACGGCCGGGGCGGTTCCATGCACCTGTGCGACCCGTCCATCGGCTTTCCCGGCTCCTCGGCCATCGTGGCCGGCACCATCCCCCTGGCCGTCGGTTCCGCCCTGGCCTTCTCCATCCGGGGCGAGTCGAACGTGGCCGTGGCCTTTTTCGGCGACGGCGCCACCAGCGAGGGGGCCTTCTACGAGGCCGTGAACTTCGCGGCCCTCAAGAAGCTGCCGGTGGTGTTCGTGTGCGAGAACAATTTTTATTCCACCCACATGCCCATCGCCGAGATTCAGGCCGAGCCGCTGCTGCACAAGAAGGGCGGGGCTTTCGCCATGCCCGCGCGGCGGGTGGACGGCTACAACTTCGGCGAGGTTCACGAGGCCGCCGGCGAGGCCGTGGCCCGGGCCCGGGCCGGCGAGGGGCCGACCCTGCTCGAATGCCTGACCTACCGCTTCCGGGGCCACGTGGGGCCGAACACCGACGTGGACAAGGGCCTGCGCGACCGGGAGGAATACGACGCCTGGGTGGAAAGTTGCGCCATCGGGCGCCTGCGCGAATACCTGCTCGAGGCCGGGCACCTGGACAGGGCCGGGGCGGCGTCCATCGACGCGGAGGTGCGCGCGGCCGTGGCCGCGGCCGTGGAGCGGGCCCGGCGGGCGCCGTCGCCGGCTCCGGAAGAGCTGACGCGATACATCTACAAAGGAAGGGCCTAGGATGCGCGAGCGCACGTTTTGTCAGGCCATCAACGAGGCCTTGCACCAGGTTTTGGCCGACGATCCCGCGGTGTTCCTCATCGGCCAGGGCGTCAAGAGTCCCTGGTACGTGGGCCAGACCACGGTCGGCCTCGTGGACGCCTTCGGCGAGAGGCGGATCATCGACACCCCGGTTTCCGAGGGCGGCGTCACCGGCGCGGCCGTGGGCGCGGCCCTGGCCGGAATGCGACCCATCGTCGAGCATCCCCGCCTGGATTTCATGTATCTGGCCATGGACCAGATCTGCAACCACGCCGCCCCCTGGCACTACATGTTCGGGGGCCAGGTTTCCGTGCCCCTGACCATCTGGGGCATCGTCAACCGCTACGGGGAACAGGCCGCCCAGCATTCCCAGGCCCTCCAGGCCATGTACGCCCACGTGCCCGGGCTCACGGTGGTCATGCCGAGCCACCCCCGCGACGCCAAGGGCCTCCTCGTGGCCGCCGTGCGCGACGACAACCCGGTGCTCTACATCGACGAGCGCAAGCTCTACGGGCTCGTCGGGGACGTGCCCGAGGAGATCTACGAGACCCCCCTCGGCCGGGGCGTCATCCGCCGGACAGGCCGGGACGTGACCGTGGCCGCCACCTCCTACATGGTGCACGAGGCCCTGGCCGCGGCCGAAACCCTGGCCGCCGAAGGCATCGAGGCGGAAGTTTTCGATCCGCTGACCGTCAAGCCCCTGGACGAGGAGATGTTCCTCTCCTCGGTGCGCAAGACCGGCCGGCTGGTGGTGGCCGACGGCGCCTGGCGCACCTGCGGTCTGGCCGCCGAGATGGCCGCCCTGGCCGCCGAGAACGTTTTCGACGCCCTGCGGGCGCCCGTCCGCCGGGTCACCCTGCCCGACATCCCGGCTCCGGCCAGCCACGTGCTGGAACAGGCCTACTACGTCACCGCCGACCATATCGTCGCGGCGGTCCGCGCCGTCATGGGCCGCTGACCTTCCCCGGAACCGCCACCTCGAAATTCAAGGAGAACACCGTGGCCACCAAGGTCCGTTTCGTCGATCCAGCCAGACTGTACAGGACGCTCAAAGACGAGCTCGACGCGGCGTATTTCGCCGTCATGGAGAAGGGCGACCTCATCGACCGGGGACAGCTCAGGAGTTTCGAGCAGAACCTGGCCGACTTCGTGGGCACCACCTACGCCGTCGGCCTCAACAGCGGCTACGACGCCCTGCACATGTCGCTTCGCGCCGCCGGCATCGGCCCCGGCGACGAGGTCATCGTGCCGGCCCACACCTTCGTGGCCTCCTGCTCGGCCATCGTCAACGTCGGCGCCACTCCGGTGCTGGTGGACGTGCTGCCGGACTTCAGCATCGACCCCGACCTGGCCGAGAAGGCCGTCACCCCGCGCACCAAGGGCATCATGCCGGTGCACCTCTCCGGCTGGCCCTGCGACATGGACCGGATTCTGGAGATCGCCGGCCGCTACGGGCTGGTGGTGGTCGAGGACGCCTGCCAGAGCCTCGGGGCCTCCTTCCGGGGCCGCAAGGTCGGCTCCATGGGCCTGACCGGCTGCTGGAGCTTCTACCCGTTCAAGATCCTGGGCGGCTACGGCGACGGCGGAGCCATCACCACCAACGATCCGGAAGTGGCCGCCTTCGCCCGGCGCATGCGCTACAACGGCGAGGACCGCGAGACCGGCGAATACCACGGCCACGGCTTCACCTGCCTGCTCGACAACCTCCAGGCCGCCTTTCTCGACGTGAAGCTCAAAAAGATGCCCGAGTGGATCGAGCGGCGCCAACAGATCGCCGAGAGGTACCGCCAGGCCCTGGCCGACCTGCCGGACCTGCTCCTGCCCCACTACGACGATTCCCGCCGGGTGCACGTCTATCAGAACTACACCCTGCGTTCCAAACAGGGCAGCGCCTTCTCCGACCACATGAAGGCCAACGGCGTGGAGGTGCTCACCCAGTTCCGCAAGCCCTACTACCGCCACGAGGCCCTCAAGCTGGTGGACCGGGGCTTCCCGGAAACCGAGGCCCTGTCCCGCGAGGTCTGCTCCCTGCCCATGAACGTGGAGATTCTCGACGAGGAACTCGATCACGTCATCGCCACGGTCCGGTCGTTCTACGGCAAGGCCTAGCGTGGCGTCCCCCGGGGGACACGACGGGATCTTTTGAGGAAAAACAAGTATTCAAATGCGTTGCGTCCGAAAGAGTATTTCTTTCGGGGACGCGGCGCCAGGCGGCAAGACGGGGAGAACATGGCCCTTTATCTCAGCCAGCGGCGCGAATGGGTGCGCCAGTCCGACATCCGCTCCATGTCCATCGAGTGCGACGCCATGGGCGGCATCAACCTGTCCCAGGGCGTGTGCGACACCGAGGTGCCGGAGGTGGTCATGGCCGGCGTCACCGAAGCCATGCGCCAGGGGTACAACATCTACACCCGTTACGACGGCCTCGACGAACTGCGCCGGGCCATCGCCGCCAAGATGGCCCGCTTCGGCGGGCCGGCGGCCGATCCCGAAAGCGAGGTGGTGGTCTCGGCCGGGGCCACGGGCGCCTTCTACTGCGCCTGTCTGGCCCTGCTCGACCCGGGAGACGAGGTCATCGTCTTCGAGCCCTACTACGGCTATCACGTCTCCACGTTGGTGGCCACGGGCGCGGTCCCGGTCTACGTGTCCCTGCACGCCCCGGACTGGAGCTTCGACCCCGCCGATCTGGAGCGCGTCGTCACCTCCAGGACGCGGGCCCTGCTCATCAACACGCCGGCCAATCCCTGCGGCAAGGTTTTCAGCCGCTCCGAGCTGGAAACCCTGGCCGACTTCGCCAAGGCCCACGACCTGTTCGTGTTCACGGACGAAATCTACGAGCACTTCCTTTACGACGGCCGCGAGCACGTAAGCCCGGCGACGCTGCCCGGCATGGCCGGACGCACCGTGACCATAAGCGGCGTGTCCAAGACCTTCAGCGTCACGGGCTGGCGCGTGGGCTACGCCGTGTGCGACGCCCGCTTCGCCGAGACCATCGGCCACTTCAACGACCTGGTCTACGTCTGCGCCCCGGCGCCGCTGCAAATCGGCGTGGCCCGCGGGCTGGAGACCCTGGGGCCGGAGTACTACCGGGGGCTGTCCGACGACCACCAGGCCAAGCGCGACCGGATCTGCGCCGCCCTCGCCGCTGCCGGGCTCACGCCCCACGTGCCCCAGGGCGCCTATTACGTGCTGGCCGACATCTCCCGGCTGCCCGGCGCGGACGGCAAGGAGCGGGCCATGCACCTGCTGCGCCGCACCGGGGTGGCCTGCGTGCCGGGCGAGGCCTTCTTCCACGACGGGGACGGCCGGGGACTGGCCCGGTTCTGCTACGCCAAGAAAGACCGCGATCTCGACCGGGCCATCGAGGCCCTCGGGAGGCTGGACCGGGCATAGGCCCGGCCGGCGGGTCGCCCGGAAACCGGCGTCGCCGACGCGGCCCGCAACGGATTGCCACATGCAAAGATTCACGACGATCAGAAACTTCCTGTCGGGCTCGCTGCTTTTGCCCAGGAGCACCAAACGGCTGATCCTTTGTCTCAGCGACATGGGAATCCTGGCCGTTTCCTTCTATCTGGCCCTGCTGATCAGGCTCGGCCTGCCCTATCTCGACATCGCCCCGTACTGGAAGGCCTTCGTCATCGGGCCGCTCATCGCCCTGCCCGTCTTCTGGCGCTTCAACCTCTACAACTTCATCGTCCGCTATACCGAGTTCCATTTCTACGCCACGATCTTCAAGGCGCTGAGCCTGTCGATCCTGCTGCTTTTCGCGGCCATCTACCTTCTCGGCGACCTGAACATCCCCCGGTCCGTCTTCTTCATCCACTTCGCCCTGGCCTTCCTGGGCATCGCCTCGACGCGCTCGGTCATCAAGAAGCTGGCCGACAGCTTCCAGGGCTGCAGCCAGGGCAACGTCACCGTGCTCTACGGCGCCGGCACCACCGGCGCGGAACTGTGCAAGGAGCTCAACCGCAGCCCGCAGTTCAAGCCCGTGGCCTTCGTGGACGACAACAAGGACCTGCACGGCGGCATCATCCACGGCCTGCGGGTCCACGCTCCCCGGCGGCTCAAGGAGCTCGTGGAACGCTACGACGTCACCTGCGTGCTGCTGGCCATGCCCGGCATCACCAGGGAGCGCCGCCGCGAGATCGTCAACTTCCTGAGCCCCCTCGGCGTCAGGATCAAGGTCTACCAGGGGCTGCGCGGGATCGTCTCCCCGGCCAACCTGGCAAACGACATCAAGGAAGTGGACATCTCCGACATCATCGGCCGGGACATCGTGGCCCCGGACCTGGCCCTCGTGGTCGGGGCGATCCAGGGGAAGTCCATCGCGGTCACCGGCGCGGGCGGCTCCATCGGCTCGGAGCTGTGCCGGCAGATCCTCAGGCACGGCGCCCGCCGGCTGATCCTCTTCGAGCATTCCGAGTTCGCCCTCTACAAGATCGAGGCCGAGCTGCGGGCCAAAAACGACCAGGGCATCGAGATCCTGCCCGTCCTCGGCACGGTCGTGGACGAGGCGGTCCTGGTCCACGTCTTCAGGAAGTTCAAGGTGGACTGCGTGTTCCACGCCGCCGCCTACAAGCACGTGCCCATGGTCGAGTACAACATGGTCGCCGGCGTGACCAACAACGTCTTCGGCACCCTCCACGCGGCCCGGGCGGCGGCCGTCGCCGGCGTGCGGCAGTTCGTGCTCATTTCCACGGACAAGGCCGTGCGCCCCACCAACGTCATGGGCGCCACCAAGCGCCTGGCGGAACTGGTGCTCCAGGCCCTGGCCGAAACCGAAGAGACCTGTTTTTCCATGGTGCGCTTCGGCAACGTCATCGGCTCCTCGGGCTCGGTGGTGCCGCTTTTCCGGCAGCAGCTCGCCCAGGGCGGCCCGCTCACCGTCACCCATCCCGACGTGACCCGCTATTTCATGACCATCCCCGAGGCGGTGCAGCTCGTGCTCCAGGCCGGCAGCATGTCCAAGGGCGGCGAGGTCTTCGTCCTGAACATGGGGGAACAGGTGAGCATTTACGAAATCGCCCAGAAGATGATCACCTTGAGTGGCCTTTCCATCAAGAACGCCGACAACCCCAAAGGCGACGTGGGCATCAGGATCATCGGGCTGCGGCCCGGCGAGAAGCTCCACGAGGAGCTTTTCATCGGCGACAACATCACCGGCACCAGCCACCCGATGATCATGCAGTCCTTCGAGCGCAGGATGGCCTGGGACGATCTGTCCGCCGCCCTGTCCGTCCTGTGGGAGGCCTGCCGGCGCTACGACGCGGCCGGTATCGACCGGTCGCTGCGCACGCTGGTGGACGGCTACGCCCACGGCGAGAAGCTGCGGGACATTTTGTCCGCGCCCGCGGGCGACGCCTGACCGGCCCGCCGGCGACAGCCGGCGGGCGTCCTCCGCAACGGACATACGCTGCACCGGAGGCACGGGGCCGCCGGTTTTTCCCGAAATTTTCTTGCGCGCGCCGCGGCGCCACGGGATTTCTACCATGAACAAGACGGAAAGCGTCCAGTACACCGCCACCGCCGACCACTACCGGAGCGAACGCGTCGCCCACTGGGACGGCGTGGCGTGCCGCCGCCGGCCGACCCGCCGGGGCATGCGCCGCAACTACCACGACTATCTCCGCAAGCAGTACCGCTTCCACATCCCGGCGGGGCTGCGCGTCCTCGAGATCGGCTGCGCCGAGGGCGACCTGCTGGCCGCCGTGGAGCCATCCTTCGGGGTCGGGGTGGATTTTTCCCCCCTGATGCTGGAAACCGCCCGGGAGCGCCATCCCCACCTGCGCTTCGTGGAGGCCGACGCCCACGCCCTGGCCCCCGCCGCCGACCCGGACCTGGCCGGACCCTTCGACGCCGTGATCCTGTCCGATCTGGTCAACGACGCCTGGGATGTCCTGGAGCTCTTCAAACGGTTGCGGACGCTGTGCGCCGACCACACCCGCATCATCATCAATTTCCACAGCCACCTCTGGGAGCACCCCTTCCAGTGGTACCAGAAGTCCGGCAAGGTGACGCCCCGGCTGGCCCAGAACTGGTTCACCGTAAACGACATCGAAAACCTCCTCGCCCTGGCCGGCTTCGACCGCATCCAGCAGTACGACGGTTTCCTCTGGCCCTGGGACACGCCCGTGCTCGCCCCCCTGTGCAACCGCTACCTCTCCCGGATCGCCCCGTTCTCCTTCCTCGACCTGACGCATTTCGTCGTCTGCCGGCCGCAGCCCGTCCCTTCCGGGGACAAGACCGTATCGATCATCGTTCCGGCGAGAAACGAGGCGGGCAACATCGAGCAGGTCCTCGAGCGCACCCCGGACATCGGCTCCCGGACCGAAATCGTCTTCGTGGAAGGCAATTCCACGGACGACACCTGGGCGGTCATCGAGGAGGCCCGGGCGCGGCACGCGCACCGGAACGTGCTGGCCCTGCGCCAGGAGGGCAAAGGGAAGTGGGACGCCGTGCGCAAGGGGTTCGAGGCGGCGACGGGCGACATCTTCATGATCCTCGACGCCGACCTCACAGTGCAGCCGGAAACCCTGCCGTCCTTCTACGAGGCCATCGTCTCGGGCCGGGCCGAGTTCGTCAACGGCGTGCGCCTGGTCTACCCCCAGGAAAAAAAGGCCATGCGCTTCATGAACCTGCTCGGCAACAAGTTCTTTTCCCTGGCCTTTTCCTGGATGCTCGGACGCCCGGTCAAGGACACCCTGTGCGGCACCAAGGTCCTGTCGCGGGAAAACTACCGCAAGATCGCGGACAACCGGAAATACTTCGGGGAGTTCGACCCCTTCGGGGATTTCGACCTGCTTTTCGGCGCGGCCAAGCTGGACCTGAAGATCGTGGACCTGCCCGTGCGCTACCGGGCCAGGCTCTACGGCGACACGAACATATCGCGCTGGCGCGACGGCTGCGTGCTGCTGCGCCTGGTGCTGTTCGCGGCACGGCGTATCAAGTTCATATGAACTGACGGTATGCTGCAACGCCTTCTCGCCCATCCCCTCACCCGCGGCCTGTCCGTCGACGACCCCCGGACCACGGCCCTGCGCCGGGAAATCATCCAGGGGAAGCCGTTTTTGCGCGCGCTTTACGCCGAATGGTACGGCGCCCTGGCCGGCGCCATACCCGAAGGCGGGGCGCCGGTGCTCGAACTCGGATCGGGCGGGGGATTCCTCGGCGACTACCTGCCCGGGCTCGTCACCTCGGAAGTGTTCCCCACGCCCGAGGCGCGGCTGGTCCTGGACGGCCGCCGCCTGCCCTTCCCGGCGCGGACCCTGCGGGGCATCGTCCTTGTCGATGTCCTGCACCACGTTCCGGATGTCGGGGCCTTCCTCGCCGAGGCCGACCGCTGCCTGCTTCCCGGCGGCGTCGTGGCCATGGTGGAGCCCTGGGTGACCCCCTGGTCCCGCCTGGTGTACGGCAGGCTCCACCACGAGCCCTTCGAGCCGGACGCGGCGGAATGGACCCTGCCCGGAGGCGGGCCTCTCTCCGGGGCCAACGGCGCTCTGCCCTGGATCGTGTTCCAGCGGGACCGCGCCCTGTACGAGAAGCGCTATCCCCGACTGAAAATCGAATCCATACGGACGGGGTACCCTTTCAGCTACCTCGCCTCGGGCGGGGTTTCCCTCAGGAGCCTGTCGCCGGGGTGGAGCTACGCCGTCTGGCGCGGCCTGGAACGGCTTCTCGCGCCGTGCATGGGCCTGCTGGCCTGCTTCGCCTGCATCCGTCTGCGCAAGGCTGCCCGCGGGGAGGGCGCGTGAGCGTCGCCGCGGTCTTGCGTCTCGCGCGCGGACATGCCCTGGAAATCGTCTCCGTCCTGGCGCTTTGCCTGCCACTGTTCGTCTTCCAAGGGGCGCACGAGCGCAACGGCGAACGCCCCTGGTACGCTTTCACCTGGAACGATTCCTGCCAGGCCTTCGCGGCCCAGGCCGTGACCCAGCGCCTGGGCGCCCCGCTGGAATGCACGGTGTGGCCGGGGGCGACCGTCAACCTGGCCTACCTCTACCGGGCGATGCTCACCGGGGCCGATGCCCCGGCCCACGGCGACGCGGCGGCGGTGACGGCCGCCATTCGGGACTCCGTGTTTTTCCACTGGGACGCGGCCCTATGGATCGCGGCGGCCGCCATTGCCGCATTCTATTGCCTGGCGTTGTGGGTGACCCGAAGCCGCGCCCTGGCCTTTTTCGTCTCGATCCTCTACGTGACGAACAACGCCTTCGCCCAGCAGGCCACCGCCGTGCGCCCCGAACTGCTCTCCATCCTCTTTCTCATGCTGGCGATCCTTTTCGCCGTCCGCCGGGAAAGGCTCGACACCCCGCTGGCGCCGTTCGTTTTCGGCGCGTTGCTGGCCTTCGCCGTCCTGTCGAAAATCCAGATCCTTCCCGTGCTCCCCCTCGCGCCGCTGGCGTACCTGGCCATGTTCCGGCGCCGGCCCGGCACCGGGCCGTCCGCCGCGGCCGGTCCCGCCCTGCTCGTGCCGGCGGCCCTGGCGGCCCTGGCCGCGACCCTCGGCTTTTTGAAAAGCCCGTACGTCTCGGGCGGCTACTATCTGACGGTGAAGGTCCCGGACGCCGGGCTCACGGCCTTCTGCCTGGGCGCGGCCGGCGTGCTCCTGCTTGTCGCCGCCGCTTTCTCGAGGCGCCCCCCGGTCCGGACGGCGGCCGGCCAGACCCTGCTCATGGCCGGCGGGGGCGTGGCCGCCCTGCTGCTCACGGCACTGCCGAACCTGCGTTTCGGCGGGATCAGGGCCTTTCTCGGCAGCGTCAACAACATCCTGTTCGGCATGGCCTCCTACGCCGTCTATGGCGAGGGGCCGAGCACCGGCATGGGCTGGGGCGACAAACTGTCTTTCGCCCAAAAAGTCGATAGTTTCTTGGCCTTTCAGCGCACCTCGGACATTCCGCTGCCCGGCGCGGCAAACCTGGCCCTGATCGTCGGAGCCGTGGTCGTCGCGCGACTGGCCCTGGCGGTCTGGCAGCGCCGGAAGCCAGCGGAAGACGCGGCTTCCGGCCTCCCCGAGCGGCAGACCGTCCTGGCGCTGGGACTGTTCCTTGCCGGCGTGGGATTCGATTGCATCATGACCTCCCGGACCACGACCGCCCGGGGGATGTCGGCGGCGTACTACCATGTCTACACGCTGCCGCTTTACCTGCTGGCGGCCGCGTGCGCCCTGTCGAAACCCGGCTGGCGCCTCCCCGTCCCGAAGCGTCTGGCGGCCCTTCCGACGGCCGCATGGTTCGCCGCCGGGCTGGCGCTATTGGCCGTCCTTCCCCAGCGGGCGCCCGTCATGCGCGGCTGGGAGACCCCGACCGGCCCCCCCTCGGATTTTCTCTTCGCCGTCAAAGTCATCGGCGCGGTCTGTCCGAGTTTCGAGCGGGTCACGGGCATCGGCCTCGAGGCCCTGAAGGAACGAATGCTGACGGACGGTCCTTCCGAGGGCCGCATTCCATGAAATTGCGGCCAGCCGCCTCCGGCGGCAACGCGGCGGCAACCATCGAACAAGGAGCGGACACGATGTCCACGCGAGCCGACAACGAAATAGGCCACGGCCAATATCTGGCGGCGGGCGACACGGAACGTCTGTGGGGCTGGGGGACGCCGGCGGGCCGGCTCCGGGCCGCCCGGCGGGCGGATATCATCCGGGACATGGCAGGGCTCGGCCCGGGCGTCCGCGCCCTGGAAATAGGCTGCGGGACCGGCAACTTCACGGAACGCTTCGCCGAAAGCCGCTGCGACCTGGTGGCGGTGGACATCTCTCCGGACCTGCTGGAAAAGGCCGGGCAGCGCCATTTCCCCCACGGCAACGTGCGCTTCCTGAACATGCGTTTCGAGGACGCGGCGGAACTGGGGCCCTTCGACGCGGTCATCGGATCGAGCATCCTGCACCACCTCGAAATGCCCCTGGCCCTGCGGGTGATCTTCGGCCTGCTCAAACCCGGCGGGAAGATCGCCTTTGCCGAGCCCAACCTGCTCAACCCCCAGGTCTATCTGGAACGGCGCTTCTCCCACTGGAAACTCTTTTCCTACGTGTCCCCGGACGAAACGGCCTTCATCCGCGGCGGGCTGCGCCGGATGCTCGCGGAGACGCGCTTCCGCGACATCCGCATCGAGCCGTTCGACTGGCTGCACCCGGCCGTTCCCGCTCCGTGCATCCCCCTCGCCCAGCGCCTCGGCCGGGTGCTGGAGCGCCTCCCCCTGGTCCGGGAATTCGCCGGCTCCCTGGCGATCTCGGCCAGCAGGCCCTAGGGCCCGGCGCCGGGCAGGTTGTCGCCCCTGGGATTGGCGCGAACGGATTTCAGGGGGCCGGATGGCCGCCTCCGGCCGCTGTTTCGGATTGCCTTTGCACCGCGTCCGGTGTTAGCCGTTTTTCCGTAAGGGTCGCGGCGTGATCCGCGACCTTGCCGATGATGGTGCGTCATGGTTTTTCCCATGACCCCCCGGCGCTCGGTGGGCCTTCCCGGACTAGTCTTGCCGTGCGGGCGCACGCCGCCGCA
>CAZNUQ010000059.1:0-17538 GCA_964576235.1 uncultured Desulfovibrio sp. | reverse complement strand
CCGCGCCCGCAAGATCCAGCGCTTCCTGTCGCAGCCCTTCTTCGTCGCCGCCCAGTTCACCGGCAAGGAAGGCCGCTACGTGAAGCTTGAGGACACCATCAAGGGCTTCAAGGAAATCATCGAAGGCAAGCACGACGACATCCCCGAGGGCGCCTTCTACATGGTCGGCGACATCAACGAGGCCGTTGAAAACGCCAAGAAAGGATAAGCGTCATGGCGCAACTCCTTCTTGAAATCGTCACTCCGGACAAGCTCGTCTTGTCCCAGGACGTGGATTACGTGGGCGCGCCGGGCCTTCTGGGCGAATTCGGCGTCATGGCCAACCACATCCCGTTCCTGTCCGCCCTTGGCATCGGCAGCCTGATGTACAAGGTCGGCGGCAAGGCGAGCTACGTCTTCGTCTCCGGCGGTTTCGCCGAGGTGTCGGGCAACAAGGTCACCGTCCTCGCCGAGGTGGCCGAACGCCCCGAGGACATCGACGTGGAACGGGCCCGCAAGGCCCAGGAACGGGCCAAGCAGCGCCTGGAGCGCGAACGCGAGCAGATCGACTACGCCCGGGCGCAATCGGCCCTGCAGCGCGCGTTCTACCGCATGAAGGTGCGCGAGGTCTCCGCGCACTAGCGCGACGGCCCAACCAAGCTGCAAGCGACGGGCGGTCCCGAAAGGGGCCGCCCGTCTTTTTTATGGCGCGGCCCGCCTTTTGCCTGACGGCAATTTCTGCTACAGCACGGGGAGACAGCGCCGCCGCGGTTTCGGCAGGCGGGGAGAGGCCTTGCGGCCGTCCCGGCGGCATCCCAAGGGAGGTCCGTATGGCCAGGACTCTGCTGTTGGAAGTCGTCACCCCCGACCGGCTGGTTTTCCGCCAGGAGGTTGAATCCGTGGGCGCCCCGGGCACGCTGGGCGATTTCACCGTGCTTCCCATGCATATCCCCTTCCTGTCCTCGTTGCGGGTCGGGTCGCTCACCTACAGGCTCGACGGCCGCCTCCACTACGTTTTTGTCGGCGGAGGCTTCGCCGACGTGACCGGGGCGAAGGTGCTGGTCCTGGCCGAAGTGGCCGAACTCCCCGAGGAGATCGACGTGGACAGGGCGCGCCGGGCCAGGGAGCGGGCCGCCGCCAGGCTCGAAACCGAACGCCGGGAAAAGATCGATTACGCCAGGGCCAAGGCGGCGCTGCACCGGGCGGTCACCCGGCTGAAGCTCCACGAGGAGGCCGGCCTTTCCGCTGCCGCCCGGGGCGGGCTGCGGCATTGATCAAGGTTTCCGGGTGCCTGTGTCGCCTCTCTTCGCCCCGGCGAGGGGCCGAAGCGTATCGCTTCGTCGACTGATCGTAACGAAAACCGTCTGGACGGCGGATGGATTGGAGATCGCGCATGGCTAATCGGATCGGGGCGTTGGTTCTGGCGGCGGGGAAGGGAACCCGCATGAAAAGCGACGCCCCCAAGGTGCTCAAGACGCTCCTCGGGGAGCCCATGCTGTGGTACGTGCAGAAGGCTCTCGAAGACCTGTGCGGCGACCGCGTCCTGGCCGTGACCGGGCACGGGGCCGAGGCCGTCGAGGCCGCCTTCCCCGAGCTTGCGGGGCACTTCGTGCGCCAGACGCAGCAACTCGGTACGGGGCACGCCCTGGCCGTGGCCTTCCCGGCCCTGGTCGCGGCCGGGTATTCCTACGCGCTGGTGGTCAACGGCGACGCCCCCCTGGTGACCACCGCCAGCCTGGGGCGGTTCGTGGACGCGGCCCTCGCGGCCGAAGCCGACGTGGCCTTTGTCTCCATCGACCTGTCCGACCCCGGCGCCTACGGCCGGGTCGTGCGCGGCGGCGGGAGCGTGCGCATCGTCGAGGCCAAGGACTTCGATCCCGGCCGCGACGGCCCGGCCACCGGGGAGATCAACGCCGGCGTCTATCTCCTGCGACTGTCCGCCGTTGAGCCGCTTCTTCAGGGACTTTCCAACGACAACAAAAGCGGCGAATACTACATCACCGACCTCGTCGGCCTGGCCGGGGCGGCCGGTCTGTCCGTCCTGGCCGTCAACCGGGGCGACGATCCGGCCTATCTCGGCATCAACAGCCCCCGGGAGCTGGTCGCTGCCGAGGAAATCCTGCGCCGGCGCATCCTGGAGGGCCATATCGAGGCGGGGGTGGTCGTCCGGGCGGCCGATTCGGCGCGCATCGGCCCCCGGGTCGTCATCGCCCCGGGCGTCGAGCTCACCGGTCCCCTGGAACTGTACGGCGCCACCCGCGTCGAGGCGGGCGCCACGGTCGCCTCCCATTGCGTCCTGACCGATGCCGTCATCGGACGGGACGCCACGGTCCATTCCTTCTGCCACCTGGAGGGGGCCAGGGTGGGCACGGCCTGCCAGGCCGGCCCCTTTGCCCGGCTGCGCCCCGGCGCGGTGCTGGAGGAGGGGGCCCGCGTGGGCAATTTCGTGGAGATGAAGAAATCCACCCTCGGCCCGGGAGCCAAGGCCGGCCATCTCACCTACCTGGGCGACGCCACCGTCGGCGCCGGGGCCAATATCGGCGCCGGAACCATCACCTGCAACTACGACGGCGCGAACAAGCACCGGACCCGCATCGGTGAGAAGGCCTTCATCGGCTCCAACAGCTCCCTGGTCGCGCCGGTGGTTATCGGCGACGGGGCCCTTGTCGGCGCCGGTTCCGTGATTACTTCAGACGTGCCGGCCGGCACGCTGGCCCTGGGGCGCGGCCGGCAGGTGACCAAGCCCCGCAAATGACGCGCCGGCTTGCTTTTATGACGGAACCGGGATAGAATTTTTTCATGGACATATTCGATACTCTCGAAGAACGCGTTGCGTCGCTTTTGGCCCGTAAAAAGGCCCTGGAAGAGGAAAACGCGACCCTTCGGGCCGACGTGGCCAGGCTTGAACAGGAAAAGCAAGCCGTGGCCGCCAGGATCGACGGCCTTCTGGAAAAGCTTCAGGAGGAGCTCGAACAGTAATGATCCGGCTGGCCGCAGAAGCAGCCGGGATCGCTCCGGTTTAGTCGATGCCCAGTTACAATCTGTCCATAGCTGGCTTTGATTTGTCGTTTAAGACGGACGCGGGACCGGAGCGCGTCAACTCCGCCAGGGATTTGGTGGAGCAACGATACAACATGCTGAAGGCGGGCGGGAAAACTCTCGGTAAGGAGAAATTGCTGGCCTTTGTCGCATTGGGTCTGGCCGACGATGTGCTTGTGTCGAACCAGCAGCTTGACGAACTGCGCGAGCGGATTGGAAGCCTGCTGAACAAGATAGATTGATCGTCGCCGTCCGCGGGGGCGGCGGCCGGAAAAGTTCCCTGGGGTGTGCGTGATCGTTGGTTTATTTTTGAGCCGATACTCAAAAATAGGATGCCGCGTCGAGTGGCTGGTGTGCGTGCCCGGCGCGTCCGGGTGGCCTGAAGGCCAACCAGTGGCGTCCACCTTGGTTGCCAAGGTTCAAAAGAATTAACGACACGGCGCTCCGGGGCTATTACTCGACCAGACCGACTCCCGGCTGGCAATGTCTCAGGCCGGGGGCGTTTCTGGGGGCGCGCCATCCCCACGCGGCACTCGCCATCCGATCCCCGGACTGCCCAGGGCAGCCGGCTCCTTGCCTTCGGCCATCGGCCGTTTTCCCATCGCTTCGGGAGAAGCCATGGAATTCTCGACCATATTCATGGGGATCGTGGGCGTGGGCCTCGGTCTGCCTGCCGGCTATTATCTCGACAAGTGGATTTCCCAGAAAACCCTCAACGAGACCAAGAGTCTCGCCGATCGCATCCTCGACGAAGCCCGCAAGGAGGCCTCCGCCCACAAGAAGGAGGTCGTGCTGGCCGCCCAGGACGAGCTTTTCCGCCAAAAGCAGGAGCTTGAAAAGGAGTACCGGGAGAAGACCGCCGCCCTCGAGGAAAAGGAGGAGCAGGTCCTCAAGCGCCGGGAACGACTGGAGGAGAAGCAGGAGCAGCTCGTCCAGAAGGAATCCGAGATGCTGGCCGTGGAAAAACGGCTCGCCGCCAAGGAACGCGACCTGGAGGAAAAGGCCGAGGAACTGGCCGGACTCGCCCAGGAGCATGACAAGCGCCTCCAGGAGATCTCGGGACTGACCATGGAGGAGGCCAAAAGGCGCATCATGGAGGAGGTCGAGGCCAAGACCCGCCACGAGTCCGCCCGCATGATCCGCCAGATCGAGATGGAGGCCAAGGAGACCGCGGACAAGAGTGGCAAGAAGATCCTGGCCCTGGCCATCCAGCGCTATGCCGGCGACTTCGTGGCCGAGCAGACCGTCACCGCCGTGACCCTGCCCTCCGAGGAGATGAAGGGGCGCATCATCGGCCGCGAAGGCCGCAACATCCGCGCCCTGGAGGCGGCCACCGGCGTCGACCTCATCATCGACGACACCCCCGAGACCGTCATCCTTTCGGCCTTTTCGCCCCTCAAGCGCCAGATCGCCAAGATGGCCCTGGAGCGGCTCATCACCGACGGCCGCATCCATCCCGCCCGCATCGAGGACATCGTGAAAAAGTGCGAGCAGGAGCTCGATGTCAAGATCCGCGAGATCGGCGAGCAGGCCACCTTCGATTCCGGCGTCCACGGCATCCATCCCGAGTTGGTGCGCTTTTTGGGCCAGCTCCAGTACCGGACGAGCTACTCCCAGAACGTCCTGCAGCATTCCCTGGAGGTGGCCGCCCTGGCCGGGATCATGGCCGCCGAACTCGGCCTCGACGTGAAACGGGCCAAGCGGGCCGGCCTGCTCCACGACATCGGCAAGGCCGTGGACCACGAGATCGAGGGGCCCCACGCCCTGATCGGGGCGGATCTGGCCAAGAAATACGGCGAGCCCGGCGACATCCTCCATGCCATCCAGGCCCACCACGAGGACGTGCCGCCGAAATCCATCCTGGCAACCCTCGTCCAGGCCGCCGACAGCCTGTCCGGCGCCCGGCCCGGCGCCCGCAAGGAACTGCTGGAGAGCTACGTCAAGCGGCTGGAGGAGCTGGAGAACCTGGCCACCGATTTCGACGGGGTGTCCAAGGCCTACGCCATTCAGGCCGGCCGCGAAATCCGGGTCATGGTCGATTCCGAAAACGTGGACGACGACAAGACGTTTCTTTTGTGCAAGGACATCGCCAAGCGCATCGAGGACAACCTGACCTACCCGGGCCAGATCCGCGTCACGGTCATCCGCGAGAAGCGGGCCGTCGGGTTCGCCAAGTAACGCCGGCCGGACCGGCGTTCCGGGGCGCGGGAGACCGGGGCCGCAGTATCGATCGGGGACGCGCGGCGTCCCCGACGCGTTCCCGGCACACGGCTCCGGCCGCTTCGCCCGGACGGCGGGCAAGGATGCGCACGCCATGCGAATGCTTTTTCTCGGCGACATCGTCGGCCGTCCCGGACGCTCCATCGTCTTCGACCGTCTGCGCCAGATCCGCCGGGACCTCGGCCTCGACCTCGTGGTGGCCAACGGCGAGAACGCCTCGGGCGGCGTCGGCATCGAGCCCAGGGCCGCCCGGCAGCTCCTCGAGGCCGGCATCGATGTCCTGACCGGCGGCAACCATACCTTCCGCCACCGCGACATCGCCCAGGCCTTCGAATCCACCGACCGTCTTCTGCGTCCGGCCAACTACCCCGAGGGCACCCCCGGCGCCGGCTTCCGGGTCTACCGGCCAGCCGGGCGCGAACCCTTCGCCGTGGTGAATCTCCTGGGGCGCGTCTTCATGGCCGCCGTGGACTGCCCCTTCCGCGCGGCCGACGCCATCCTGGCCGGCCTGCCCGCCGACGTGACCGTGCGCCTGGTGGATTTCCACGCCGAGGCCACCTCGGAGAAAAAGGCCATGGCCTATTTCCTGGACGGCCGGGTCAGCGCGGTCCTCGGCACCCACACCCACGTCCAGACCAACGACGCCCAGATCCTGCCCCGGGGCACCGCCTTTCTGACCGACTGCGGCATGACCGGCCCCGCCGCCTCGGCCATCGGCATGGCCCCCGAAGAGGTCATCGAGCGCTATCTGACCGCCTTGCCCAGACGGTTCGTCGTGTCCAGGGCCGCGCCGGAAATGCAGGGCGCCCTGCTGGATATTGACGCCGGCACCGGCAAGGCCGTAAACATATCGGCTTGGCGGCTGGCCGTTTGAGGCCGCGAACGCCGCCAGGGAGGAAAGCCATGCTCCGCAGCGTCACCTCGCTTATGGCCGCCATGCTCGTCTGTCTGGCCGCCGTCCCGGCCCTGGCAGCGCCCGAACGCCTGGCCATCTACATGACCGTCGGGGGCCCCCTCGAAGTGGTTCGCGACGGGGCGTCCTCCAGCGTGCTTCTCGGCGGGCGCGTCATCCACCAGTCCGCGGGCGGCGCCCTGACCGCCCAATCCTACATGAGCGTCGGGGATCCCGTCGACGGCTACGACGCCGTGCTCATCCGCCATGGCGTGGGCAACGCCGAGTGCCCCATCACCTACGATCTGGTCACCGTCGGGAGCGACAAGTCCTTCGCCGTCACCCCCGATATCAACAAGTGTTCGCGCCTGGTCAACATCAACGTGGACGGCGACAGGCTCATGCTGGTGACCGAAAAGCAAAACGGCCGCACCGAGGTCATCGAATACAACGACAAGCAACGCCGCCACGCCGACGGCAAACCCTGAGAAGGCGCGACCATGCAGAGACATTTCCTCCTGGCGCTCGCCGTCATCGCGGCCTTGCTCGGCGGCTGCGCCGACGAAAAGGTGTACGATTGGCAGCGCCCCCACGACACCTATCTCGTGGGCACCTTCACCAGGCAGCAGGCCGCCGAAGACCTCCGGACCAAGCTCGGCCGGAACGGCTTCGAAAGCCGCATCGAAACGGATATCAAAAACGGGCAGTTCTGCCTCAACGTGCTCGTGGATCTCTACGAAAAGGGTCCGGACACCCTGGCCCGGCTGGAAAGCCTCAGCGGTTTCAAGCCCGTCCTCCGGGGCGGCGCCGTCAAGGCCCCCAAAAGCGCCATTCCGGCCAAGGAAATCTGACCCTCGCGTCCGCGCGGCCTCATCTCCAAAAGGATCATCTCTTGAACATCTTCGAAGAACTTTCCTGGCGCGGCCTCGTGCATCAAACCTCCGACGAGGCCGGGCTGCGCGCCCACTGCGATACCTCCGGGCGCGGCGTCTACTGCGGTTTCGATCCCACGGCCGACAGCCTGCACATCGGCAACCTCGTGCCGCTCCTGGCCCTGGCCCGGTTCGCCCGGGCCGGACACAAGCCGCTTTTCCTGCTCGGCGGCGCCACGGGCATGATCGGCGACCCCAGCGGCAAGGACAAGGAGCGCCAGTTGCGCACGGTCGATCTGGTCCGGGCCTCGGCCGAGAAGATCCGGGCCCAGGCCATGGCCTTCTTCGAACGCCAGGGCGTGGCCGAAGCCGTCACCCCGGTCAACAACCTCGACTGGATGGCGCATGTTTCCATCATCGAGTTTTTGCGGGACACCGGCAAGCATTTCACCATCAACTACATGATGGCCAAGGATTCGGTGAAATCGCGCATCGGACGCGAGGAAACCGGCATCTCCTACACCGAATTCAGCTACATGGTGCTTCAGGCCTACGATTTCCACCTGCTGCACACCAAATACGGCTGCACCCTGCAGGTCGGCGGCGGCGACCAGTTCGGCAACATCACCGCCGGGCTGGAACTCATCCGCCGCAAGGCCGGCACGCAGCAGGCCTTCGGCCTGACCTTCCCGCTGATCACCACCGCCTCCGGCGCCAAGTTCGGCAAGAGCGAGAAGGGGGCCATCTACCTCAACCCGGAACTGACCTCCCCCTACGCCTTCTACCAGTACTGGGTGAACGCCGACGACCGCGACGCGGTCAATTACCTGCGCTACTTCACGTTCCTGTCCAGGGAGGCCATCGACGCCCTGGCCGTCGAAACCGCCGAGCGGCCCCATCTGCGCCAGGCCCAGAAGGTCCTGGCCCGCGAAACCACGACCATGATCCACGGCGCGGACGAACTGGCCAAGGTGGAGGCCGTCACCGAGGCGCTTTTCGGCGGCGGCGACCTCCGGGCCGTCGATCCCAAGACCCTGCGGGCCGCCCTGGAGGCCGCCCCGGGCCAGCGGTACCCTTCCCTGGCCGAGGTGCCGCCGCTGCCCAGGCTCCTGGCCGACCTGGGGCTTTGTCCGTCCAACTCCCAGGCCCGCAAGGACATCAAGGCCGGGGGCGTGTACCTGAACAACGTCCGGGTCGAGTCGGAAGACCGGGCCCTTGACGCCGGGGACTTCATCGGCGGCGACATCCTGCTTTTGCGCAAGGGCAAAAAGAATTACGGCGTCGTCACCCTGGGCTGACGGCCGGGGCGCCGCTGCCTCCGCCGGGGGAACCATTTCCCGGCCCCCGCGGCAGCGTTCGCGGGCGAGCCGTTGCGCGCATGTCCGGGGGGCGTTTCCGCGCTTCCCCGAAGGAGGAGCCATGATCGGAGCGCTGGCGCGGCTGGTCAAGATCGAGCACTCGGTCTTCGCCCTGCCGTTCGCGTACATCGGACTTTTCGTGGCGGCCCGGGGCTGGCCCGGCTGGCGGCCGCTGCTGTTTCTCTCCGTGGCCATGGTGGCCATGCGGTCTTTCGCCATGGCCGTCAACCGGCTGGCCGACCTGCGCTATGACCGGCAAAACCCCCGCACCAGCCGGCGCGAACTGGTCACGGGCGAGGTCTCCGTGCGCCAGGCCTGGCTGTTCGCGGCGGGATGCGCCGTGGTGTTCGTCGCGGCCTGCCTCGGCCTCAACACCCTGTGCCTTGTCCTTTCGCCCGTCGCCCTGGTCTGGGGCGCCTTCTACAGCCTGACCAAGCGGTTCACCTGGCTGTGCCATTTCGCGCTGGGTTCGGTGCTCGGGCTGGCGCCGGTCGCCGGCTGGCTGGCCTTCCGGCCGGAATTCGCCCTCCCGGCGGTTCTTTTCGGGTGCGGCGTGACCTGCTGGGTGGCCGGCTTCGACGTGCTCTACGCCTGCCAGGACGTGGAGTTCGACCGGGCCCAGGGGCTGGCCTCCATGCCGGCGCGGTTCGGCGTGGGCACGGCCCTGATCCTGGCCGCCTTCGCCCATGTCGACGCCTCGGCGTTTTTCCTGCTGGCCGGATACGCGGCCGGACTTTCCGGATGGTACTACCTTTTCTGGGGGCTCTGCTCGGCGGTGCTGCTCGTCGAGCACCGGCTGATCGGGGAAAACGACCTGTCGCGGATCAACATGGCCTTTTTCACCCTAAACGGCGTGGTCGCGGTCCTGCTTGGCGCGGGGACCATCGCGGCCGTCTTCCTGGCGCCGTAGGCCGGGGCGCGGGGGAGCCAGGTCCGGCGCCGCCGCGTCTGGACATCCGAAGGAAAGCGGGGCAATGCTCGGAGGAAACCTCAAAAGGAGTCGATGATGTCCGACCAACACTGCGGCTGCCCGTGCGGCGGATTCGCCCCGATGACCAAGGCGGCCTGCGCCCTGGGCTTTATGTTCGTGGTTTTCATGTTTTTCGAGGCCACCACCATCCGCTGGTGGATCATGCTGCCGCTGGCCCTGGCCAGCGTGGTCCTGTTCCACATCCAGCGCGGCCAGACCTCCGGCGTGGAGGAGACGACCTGCCGGTGGGGCTACTGGATCGTGATCGCGGCCTTCCTGCTGCGCGACATGTGCCTTTCCGGGCAGCTCCTGGCCGCCTACCAGCGTCTGCTGGCCGCCGGCATCCCGCTGCACGGCTAGGCCGGCCCATGGCCGATTTTCCCCTGCGCCGCATTTCGCCCCTGGCCACCCGGTCGCTCCACGACCGGTTCGCCGTGGTGGATGCGGCGCTTCTCGCCCAAAAGGCCCGGGATGCCGCCGCCAATCCCCGCAAGCGGGAAATCCACCTTTTCCACGCCGGGGACGGGGCGCTTTTGCACCGCATGGTCAACACACTGCAACCCGGTACCTACGTGCAACCCCATCGGCATCTCACGCCGCCGAAAGACGAGGCCTTCGTGCTGCTCGCCGGTTCCCTGGGCTTCATCTGCTTTCGGGACGACGGAAATTTCGGCCTCGGGGACTGCGTGGTGCTCGACCGGGCCGCCGGGACCCTGGCCGTGGACGCCCCGGCCGGCGGCTGGCACGCCATTTTGGCCCTGGAGCCGGACACGGCCGTTTTCGAGGTCAAACCCGGCCCGTACAACGCCATGTCGGACAAGGACTTCGCGCCGTTCGCCCCCGCCCCGGACGATCCGGCCGCCCTGGCCTATCTCCTGGCCACCGAGGACCATTTTCGCGAACTCACGGGCCTGCCGCCCCGATCCTGGTAAAGCGGCGATTCCCCCCTGTCGGGAAATGGGCGCGGGGACTCACTCCGCCCGCACCACCCGGTTGCGGCCGGTGCGCTTGGCCGCGTAGAGGGCGGCGTCGGCGGCGGCCAGCATGGCGTCCACGGATTCGAGGGGCGCGTCGCACAGGCCGATGCTGATGGTCACGCCGACGCTCGTGCCCCCGGCCTTGGCCTTGGACCGCTCGATGCTGTTGCGCAGGTCGTCGAAGACCTCCCCGGCCTGGGCGCCGCCCAGGCCCATGGCCAGCACGCAGAACTCCTCGCCGCCGAGCCGGGCCACCACGTCGCGTCCCCGGAAACGGTGCCCCAGGCCCTGGGCCACGTGCCGCAGCACCTCGTCGCCGACGGCGTGTCCGTGGGTGTCGTTGACCTTCTTGAAGTGGTCGATGTCGATCATGGCCAGGGTCATGGGTTCGGCGTCCCGACGCGCGCGGGCGCGAAGTTCCTGGGCGGCCTCGAAGAAATGGCGGCGGTTGTAGAGTCCCGTCAGCGGATCGCGGATGGAGGCCTCGCGCAGCTTCTGGATGTATTCGAGCATTTCCAGATTCTGGGTGATCCGGCAGTAGAACTCCTCGCTGGAGAAGGGCTTGTTCAGGAAGTCGTTGGCGCCGTTCTTGATGAAGCGCGCCGAGAGAAGGGTGTTGTCGTAGGCGGAGATGCCGATGACGGCCAGATCGTCCTTGCGGCGTTTGCGGCGGATGCGCCGGGTCAGTTCCACGCCGTCGATGCCCGGCATGAAATAGTCGGTGACGACCACCTTGATTTCGGGGTGCGCATCGAGCATGGCCAGGGCATGGTTCCCGTCGGCGGCTTCGTGGACGACGAACTCGTGGGCGGCGAGCAGACGCGCGAGATGGTTGCGCACGGTGGGCGAGTCGTCGACCACCAGGACGCTTACGAACTTGTTGCGCGAGATGCGCCGCACCAGCGAGCAGAGATAGTCCAGGCTGTCCGGAGACTCCTTGGGCACGTAGTCCACGACCTTCTTGCTCCAGATGCGGTCGCGGATCTCGGGTTCCACGTCGCCGGTGAAGACGATGGAAGGGATGCCCCTGGCGATGACGTAGTCCACGATACGGCCGTCATCGGCATCGGGAAGGTGGAGATCGAGCAGGGCGACGAAATAGGAATTGCCGTCGGGGTTGTCTTCAAGGAGGTAGCGGGCCTCTTCGAAGTTGGAAGCCCAGCAGACATCGAAGAAAAGTTCATCTTCGATTTTACGGATGAGCATCCGGGCGAAAACCTTGCTGTCCTCGACAATGAGCACTTTTTCCATGCAAGAACATCCGCCGTGTTTCAATGATATAGTCATGCTACACGGGGCGCTGGTGAAAAGCCAGCCCCCGCGCGGGGGAATTCGTCCATCGTCTTGCATTTGGCGAGAACGGGGCGTTAGTGTGGCCAAAACGGGGGAGGGGATGATGCCGTCAGGGAGCGGCCGGCCCCGGAGGGAGGGCGTCTCATGATGCCGGCGTCGCCTATGCGGTTGGCCGCGTCCCTGTCACGCGACGGGATGGCGGCGCTTGCCCGCGATCCGGTCCGAACCCTGGTCGAGGCCGTGGCGTGCGGTGTGGCCGTCCTGGACGCCGGACGCCTTTTCCTGCGCGGCAACGCCGCCGGCCGGGCGTTTTTGCAGGGGGAGGGCGGCGTGTCCTGCCACGGGGCTCTCCATGGGCGGGACACCCCCTGTCCGGCATGCCCCCTGGATACCGGGGAACCGCACGACACAGGCCGTACCGCCTGCGTCCTCCTGGCCGGAGCCGGGGAGGCGCCGGGCGGGGTCGTCTGCGCCTTCGTCCCTGGCCGGCCGGCTCTGGAAGTCCAAACCCTGGCCGACGCCATGGAATGCGCCGCGGCGGCGGTTTTCGTCTTTGACCGCGACATGCGCCTGCTCTCCGTCAACAAGGCCGCCGAGCGGCTCCACGGCCGGCCGCGCCGGGCCTTTCTCGGCCGCGCCGCCGCGGAATGCCTCGATCCGGAACACCTTGCCCGCTTCGAGGGGCTGATCCGGCGCGGCAACGCCGCCGGCCGGGGCCGGGAGGAGGAGCTCAGGCTGTGGCTGGGAGGACGGGAACGGGTTTTTCTGGCCGCGGCCGTGCCGCTTGCCGACGCCGACGGACGGGTGAACGCCACATGTCTCATGGTAAGCGAGCTCAAAACCACCCGGAAAAGCGGGCGGGAACTCGCCGCGAGCCGGCGGCGGCTCCCGGCCGTCGTCGAGGATCACGCCGAACTGGTGGCGCGGCTCACCCCCGGGTTGCGCTACGCATTCGTCAATGCGGCCATGGCCCGGTTCGCCGGCGGCGAGCCCGAGGCCGTCCTGGGCGGGCTTTTCCTGGACAATCTTCCGACCGAGGAAGCCGCCTCCCTGCGCCGACGGATTCTCGCCCTCGATGCCCGCGTCCCGACGTGCGATTTCAGGCACCTGCTCGTCCTTCCGGACGGGTCGGAACGCAGCGTCAGCTGGACCGTGCGGGCCATTTTCGACGCCGCCGGCCGGATCGGGGAATTCCAGGCCCTCGGCCGCGACGTGACCGCCTATTGGCACATGGAGCGGGAGCTCCTCAAGAGCGAGGCCAAGTACCGGGACATCTTCGAGAATTCCGCCGAGGGCATTTTCCAGTTCGATCCGGGCGGAACCATGGTGGCCTGCAATCCCGCCCTGGCCCGCATCCTCGGCTACGCTTCCGCCGCGGAGGTGCTGCTCGAACAGGGCGACCTGTTCCGCCGCATCCAGGCCCGCCAGGAGGACCGTCTGGAATTTTTGCGGCGTCTGGCCCAGCAGGGCCGGCTTTTCGATTTCGAGATGCAGGTGGTGCGCCGCGACGGCCGCGCGGTCTGGCTGTCCCTCAACGCCCGGGCCGTGATGGACGCCTCCGGCCGCCTGTCCCGGGTGGAGGGCGCGGCCCGCGACATCACCGACCGCAAGCGGGCCGAGGACGAGCGCATGCTGCTGGTGTCGGCCGTGGACCAGAGCGCCGAGGGGCTGGTCATCGTCAGCCGCGATTTCCGTCTGGAGTATGCCAATCCGGCCTTCGCCCAGATCGTCGAGGCCGGAGCGGGGACGGACGGCCGCAGGGACCTGGAGGGCCGGCTGGCTCCCTTTCTGGGGGAGTCGGTGCGCAAGATGCTCGCCCTGGGGCTGCGCTGGTCGGGGCGGGTGCGCCTGCCGCGCCGGGAGGGCGAAGAGGGCGTGGCGGAAACGCTCATTTCCCCGGTGCGCGACGCCTCGGGCCGTATCGCCAACCACATCCTGCTCGTGCGCGACGTGACCTACGAACTCGGGCTGGAAAAGCGGCTGCGTCAGGCGGAGAAGCTCGAGGCCGTCGGCGTGCTGGCCGGAGGCGTGGCCCACGACTTCAACAACATCCTCACGCCCATCCTGCTCAACACCGAAATGATCCTGGCCGACATCCCCTGGAAGCATCCCCTGCGCAAGCCCCTGACCGACGTGGTCCGGGCCTCGAAACGGGCCAGGGATCTGGTGCGGCAGTTGCTGACCTTCAGCCGCCAGGGGGAACTGACCGTGGGCGAGCTGCCGCTGCCCCCGCTGGTCAAGGAGACGGTGAAGCTCGTGCGCGGCATGGTCGATCCCCGGGTGGAACTGCGCCAGCGGGTGTCGGAACAGAGCCTGGTCGTCGAGGCCGATCCGGCCCAGATGCACCAGGTGCTCATGAATCTGTGCCTCAACGCCGCCCAGGCCATGCCCGAGGGCGGGCTTCTGGAGGTGGGACTCGCGTCCGTGCCCGAACCGCCGCGTCCGAGCGGCCCGTGCATCGCCGCCGGCCGGCCCCTGGCCGAACTGGCGCCCGGCCCCTACGCCCGCCTCTGGGTGTCGGACACCGGGCACGGCATGGCCCCGGACATCGGGGACCGCATTTTCGAGCCCTTTTTCACCACGAAAAAGCCGGGCCAGGGCACGGGCATGGGGCTGGCCGCCGTGCACGGCATCGTCAAGGGCTGCGGGGGGGCGGTCCTGGTCGCCAGCACGCCCGGCCGGGGCAGCCTGTTCGAGGTGTTTTTGCCGCTGTGCCAGCGACCGCCGCGGGACCCCGTCAGTTGAGGGGCACGTCGAGCAGGTCGTAGCCCTGCCAGCCCGGCCCGTCGAAATGCCACCATTCCGAGGGCAGCGGTTCGAAGCCTTCCCGGGCCATGGCCGCTTCAAGCCGCTTGGCGTTGGCCCGGGCCGCCGCGTCGCCGCCCGTATAGTCGCGGCGGGCTTTTTCCGTGAAATCGTCGAATCCGGACGGCATGGGCAGTTCGTTGCCCGAGGCGTCCACCAGCGTCAGGTCCACGGCCGCCCCCCGGTTGTGCTTGGAACCCGAAACCGGCTTGCCGTCCTTTTCCACGGGCCTGGCCACCCAGTCCTCGTTGGGGACCAGGGCGAAAAACCGTTTTTGGATGGAAAAGGGCCGGTAGCAGTCGAACACCTTGAGCCCCAGGCCTTCCTTCGCCAGGGCCGCCTGCACCCGGGCCAGCCGCCCGGCCACGTCGGCCCGCAGGAGGCAGCGGGGCGACGGGTAGACGGCCACGTGGGCGAAATTGTCCGGCGTGGCGTAGCGGATGTCGCGTTTGATGTCCGGGGCCGTCGTGGCGATGTCGACCAGCCCGGCGGCTTCCGGCGTGGCCGGACCTCCGGCGCGGGCGGCCGTCGCGGCGAAGAGCAGGGCGGAAAGCAATACGCAGACGGGAAAGGCGATGTGGCGTCGCGGCATGGCGGGCTCCTTTTCCGCGCACAATGCCTTGAAGAAGGGCCAAGTCAAGGGGCGGCCGCGTTCCCGGACGCCCTCCCAGGTTGACGCCGGGATTGCCTGGGGACATAACGTGGAATGACCGCCCCCCGGGCGGCAAATTCCCTTCGGGAGGTACGCGCCATGAGCGAGCGCACCGGCCTTATCACCTTTCTGGGCAACGGACTGACCCTTGTCGGCGACCCGGTCGGCGTCGGCGACAAGGCCCCGGACTTCACCGTCCTGACCAATGAACTGGCTCCGGCCGGCCTGGCCGATTTCACGGAGAAAGGGCTTATCCTCATCGCCGTTCCCTCGCTGGACACGGCCGTGTGCGACCTGGAAGCCCGCAGGTTCAACAAGGAAATGGAAAGCCTTGCCGGCAAGGCCAGGGCGCTGGTCGTCAGCATGGATCTGCCCTTCGCCCAGAAACGCTGGGCCGAGGCCGCCGGCGTCGCCAACATCGTGACCCTCTCCGACCATCGCGACGCCGCCTTCGGCCTGGCCTACGGCCTGCTCGTCAAGGAACTGCGCCTGCTCGCCCGGGCCGTGCTGGTGCTTGGCCCGGACCGCAAGGTGGCTTACATGGAGCTGGTTTCCGAGGTCACCAACGAACCCGACTACGCCGCCGCCCTTGCGGCCCTGGACAAGGTCCTGTAGAGACGGAGGCTGTCCGCCGCAACAGCGGCCGCCGGAACCTACGATGAAACACACCGCCTTTTCCCGGTGCCGACGCCTTCGGGCGTCGGCCCTTTTTACGGCCTTCGCGGCCCTGCTCGTCCTTTGCGGCTGCGCCGGGCAGCAGGCCACGGTCAGCCCGACCGTCGTCGTGGAACAGGAATCCCTGGGACGCGGCGTCGATGTCGCCGTCACGGTCAAGGATTCCCGCCCGAGCGCCGAGGTCGGCCTGTGCAATCCCGCCTCGCCGACGGTGGGCGGCAAGCTGACCACTGCCTGCGACCCCTCTCCGGCCATCCTCGGCGCCGTGCGCAAGGGCCTCAAGGACAAGGGGTTCACGCCCACCGTCGCCGCCGAGTCCGTCGTGCGCAACGTCACCGTGGAACTCAAGGAGCTGGCCTACAAGCCCAGACAGGAAGGCACCCAGCTGGCCGCCCGGGCCGTGGCCGTGGTCGCGGTCGTCGCCGACAACAACGGCCAGACCATGACCCGCAACTACGAGGGCGAAACCGTCTGGAAGCTCCCGGCCGAGGGCGTGGAGCCGGAATTCGACAAGCTTCTCAGCATGACCGTGTCCAAGGCCCTCAGCCGCATGGCCTCGGACTACGAACTCATCCATTTCCTGGAAAAAACCGTCCTGCGCACGCGGGACATCAAGTAATCCGGCCGGGGCCGCCGTCGGCGGCCCGGATCGGCCCCCCGTAACGGCCGCCCGCGGCCCCATCCGGCGGCGCCTTCGCCGCCGCAAAAGGATCATCGCCCCATGGCCCTTTCCGTCGGTATCGTGGGCTTGCCGAACGTCGGCAAATCCACCCTTTTCAACGCCCTCACCAAGGCCCAAAACGCCCAGGCCGCCAACTACCCCTTCTGCACCATCGAGCCCAACGTGGCCATCGTGCCCGTGCCCGACGCCCGCCTCGACGCCCTGGCGGCCCTCGTCAACCCGGCCCAGATCGTGCCGGCGACCGTCCGCTTCACCGATATCGCCGGCCTTGTCGCCGGGGCGAGCCGCGGCGAGGGCCTCGGCAACAAATTCCTGGCCCACATCCGGGAAACCGAAGTCATCGTCCACGTCGCCCGGGCCTTCGAGGACGACGACGTGGTCCACGTGGCCGGCTCCGTGGACCCGGCCCGCGACATCGAGGTCATCGAGACCGAGCTGATCCTGGCCGACGCCCAGGTCCTGGATTCCCGCCTGGAACGCCTCGTCAAGCAGACCAAGGGCAGCAAGGACAAGGAACTGCTCGACAAGGTCGCCGCCGGCAAGCGCCTCATCGACCACCTCATGTCCGGCAAGCCCGCCTCCACCGTCGAGGGCGCCGACACCCCGGGCATGCTCTCCCTGTTCGAGGACATCCGGCCGCTTTCCGCCAAACGCGTCATCTACTGCGCCAACGTCTCCGAGGCCGACCTCGGCGGGGAATCCCCGCTCGTGGAGCAGATCCGCAAGGTGGCCGAGGCCCGGGGCGCGGAAATGGTCGTCGTGTGCGCCCGCATGGAGGAGGAACTGGCCGGCCTTTCCGACGCGGAACGGCTGGAATTCCTCGCCTCCTACGGCCTGACCGAGTCCGGGCTCGACCGCGTGGCGCGTCTGGCCTACCATTCCCTGGGGCTCATCAGCTTTTTTACCGCCGGCCCCAAGGAAGTCCGCGCCTGGACCATCGCCGCCGGCACCAAGGCGCCAGCCGCCGCCGGACAGATCCACTCCGACATCGAACGCGGCTTCATCCGCGCCGAGGTCATCTCCTACGACGACTACATCAGGCACCAGTCCGAGGCCAAATGCCGCGCCGCCGGCGTCCTGCGCCAGGAAGGCAAGGAATACGTCATGGCCGACGGCGACGTGGT
>CAZNUQ010000058.1:0-17874 GCA_964576235.1 uncultured Desulfovibrio sp. | reverse complement strand
TTGGTAGCGAGGGAGGGAATTGAACCCCCGACACTGCGGATATGAGCCGCATGCTCTAACCGTCTGAGCTACCTCGCCAAAAATCCCCGCGAACGGAGAAACGGGTTAATATACGATCCCCATGGCCTTGGCAAGCATTTTTTCCACGCCCGCTCATTTCGGCCAGAACAGGAAGATCGCGGCGGCCAGGGCCAGCCGGTACAAAGCGAAAGGCTTGAGGGAAACCTGCTTGACCAGGACGATGAACCCCTTCACCGCCGCCAGGGCCGAAAGAAATGACACCAGGAAGCCGATGGCCAGGATGCCGAGATCGTCGCCGGTGAACAAGGCGGCGCTCTTGTAGAAATCAAACAGGGTGGCCGCGAACATGATCGGCACGGCGGCGATGAACGAGTACTCCGCCGCCAGACTCCGCTTGGCCCCGAGCAGCATGCCCCCCATGATGGTGGCCGCCGAACGCGAAAAGCCCGGCCAAAGCGCCAGACATTGGAAGCAGCCGATGCCCAGGGCCAGGGCTGGCGTCATTTCGTCGAGGGTGTAGTACCGGTCGCGGCAACGCCGGCGTTCCACCCAGAAGATCATCAGGCCGCCGACGGCCAGGGCCAGGGCCACGGTCGTCGGGCCGAAGAGGTGGAGCTTGATGTATTTCCGGGCGATAAGACCCACGACAGAAGCCGGGAGCGAGGTCAGGAAAAGCAGCCACAGACCGCGCGCGCCGGAAAACGCGAAAAGCGGCTTGGGAACCACAAGCCACCAGAACCGTCTCCAATAAAGCACGACCACGGCCAGGATGGCCCCGAGCTGGATGATGACATCGAAACTGTCCGCCTTGTCCCCGGTAAACCCGATGAGGTGGCCGACGAGAATGAGATGGCCGGTGGAGGAAACGGGCAGGAACTCGGTGGCGCCTTCGACGAGGCCGAGCACGGCAGCGGCAAGGGATTCGGTCATGGGGTGCGCTCTCCTTGGACGGAAATCCGGTGCCGGCTCTACCCGATGGCCGTGCAAGTTGCAAGCCGCGCCTGCCTCGTGTATGCCCCTAGGGCAATCAAGGAGGCTTCATGGCCACGATCATGCCCCAGGGCGAATTGATGCGGCGGGCCGTCAAATGGATCGACGAACGCCGGGGGGAAACGGGAGAACCGCTGGCCGCGCTCGTCGACAAGGCGGCCATGAATTTCAATTTGAGCCCTAAGGAATCGCATTTCTTGATTAATTTTTTCAAGGAGCGGAACGGGGGGCCTCGGGACTGAGGGCGACTTCGGACAGGACCCGGCAAAGCGCCTCCCGGCCAAGCCCGGTCTTGCCGGAAAACAGAATCGGCGGGAAGGCGGGTTGCGCGAGTTCCCGCCACTCTTTTTTTCGGGCCTCCCGGTCCTTTTGGGAGCACTTGTCGGCCTTGGTCAGAACAACCAGCACGGGTATGCGTCGCGCCCGCAGCCACGAGACAAGTTCGAGATCCAGCTGCTGCGGCGGCAGGCGGCAGTCGAGCAGCGCCGCCACGGCCCGGAGCCGCTCGGTCTTGTCGAGATAGGCCTCGATGAGCCGGCCCCACTTGTCCCGCTCGGCTTTGGAGCAGCGGGCGTAGCCGTAACCCGGCAGGTCGACCAGGCAGTAGCCGCCGGCGAGGGCCTGGTAGAAATTGAGGCTGCGGGTTTTGCCCGGGGTGGCGCTGATCCTGGCCAACGCCTTGCGTCCCGCCAGGCAGTTGACCAGCGTGGATTTGCCGACGTTGGAGCGTCCGGCAAGGGCGATCTGGGGGGCGTCCACTGTCGGCAGCTGGCTGGGCAGATAGGCCGTGGCGATGAGCGTCAGATCGAGTTCCGTTCGGTTTTGCAGACTGTCCATAACGGTCTTGTGACCGCCGCGCGAACCCGCGTCAAGGTCGCCGGCGGACGGCGCAAAAGGAAGACAACATGCGAAAGGTGCGAATACTGGTCTTAAACGGCCCGAATCTCGGACATATCGGGGTGCGTCAACCGGAGATCTACGGCAGCCGGACCATCGAGGCCCTTCCGGAAATGGTCGGGGAAATGCTCGGCCAGGATGCCGACCGCCTGGAATTGCAATTCCATCAGGCCAACAGCGAAGGACATTGCATCGATCGTCTGGAGCAGGCCTGGAAGGACGGGCTTGACGGCATCGTGCTCAATGCCGGCGCCTACACCCATACGAGCCTGGCCCTGGCCGACTGTCTGGCCTGGATCGGCATCCCCTGTGTGGAGGTCCACATTTCCAACATCTTTGCCCGGACCGACGAACCGTTGCGGCAAAAAAGCCTGATCGGCAGGAACTGCATCGGCTGCATCGCCGGCTTCGGACTCACTGGCTACGCCCTGGCCGTGTTGGCCCTGTGGCGGCAAATCACCCAGAATCCAAACTTCATTTAAGGAGATACGATGCTTTCCACCACCGACTTCCGCCGCGGCCTCAAGATCGAAATGGACGGCGTGCCCTACGAAATCGTGGACTTCCTGCACGTCAAGCCAGGCAAGGGCGGAGCCTTCATCCGTACCAAGCTCAAAAACATGCTCAACGGCCGGGTCGTGGAAAACACCTTCCGGTCCGGCGAAAAGATGGTCAAGCCCGACCTCGAAAGCAAGGAAATGCAGTACCTCTATCGCGAGGGAGACGAGTTCGTCTTCATGGATCTGGAAAACTACGAGCAGCTCCACGTGGGAAGCGAGCATCTGGGGGAGAAAGGCGGCTACCTGAAGGACGGCATGGAACTCAAGATGCTCCTCTACAAGGGGCAGCCCATCGATGCCGACCTGCCGGCCTCGGTGGTGCTCGAAATCACCGACACCGAACCCGGCGTCAAGGGCGACACGGTCAGCGGCGCCACCAAACCCGCCGTCCTGGAAACCGGTATCACCGTCAACGTGCCGCTTTTCATCAACATCGGCGCGAAGATCAAGGTGGACACCCGTACGGGCGAGTACATTGGCCGGGAATAACAAGCCTGCTCCTTCCGGGAATTTCCGCCTCACCCGGGAAATGGCGGGACTAACCGCCCTTTTCCTGGCGGTTTTTTCCGCGCTGGCCCTGCTGACCTACTCCCCCGGCGATTACGCCGTCCCCGTGAAGGTCATCCAGAACCAGGGCGGACGCGCGGGAGCCGCCTGGGGGGGACTGCTCGTTGACGTGTTCGGGCTGGGCGCGTTTCTCGTGCCCGTGGCTTTCGCCTGGCTCGGCGCGCGCAGCGTGGCCTCCTGGCTGCGGCTTCCCGTGCACAGCTGGCTGGGTGCGGGATTTTTGTCCCTCGTGCTCATGACGCTGCTGAGTTCCGCCTGGGGCGTCTCGATGGTCAGCATCCATTCGATCAAGGGCGGGGGCTACATCGGACAGCTCACCTTCCATGTCCTTGACCGGTATCTGGGGACCGTCGGGGCCTATTTCCTCCTCGCCTTCGCCCTGGTCGCCGCCGTGCAGCTGACCTTCGGCCTGACCTGGGACAACTTCTGGCGGCCGGCCATGACCATGGCCGACGAAAAATGCTGGCGGCTTTTCGATGCCTGGCAGGCCTGGCGTCAGCGCCGGGCTCTGGCCAGGGAGGCCCGCCTGGCCGGAAGGCAGACCGTGGCGCCCCCCTCGCGTCCGCGCAAGGAACCGCGTCCGGCGCGCCGTGAATCCGAGCCGCCCACGGCCGCCGTTCCCGACGAAACGCCGTCCGAGGCCGTGGACCGCTTTCTCGACGCCATCGTGGAGCAGGTCGGCACGGGCAAGGTGGCCGACAGGGGGACGGCCAAGGGCAAAGCCCCCGCCCCCGGGAACGACACGCCGCCCCCCTCCCCGCCCAAACCGGTTCCGGCCCGGCAGATCAAGGCAGCGGCCCGGGCCGCTGCGTCAGGCGATGCCGTCCTGCCGCCGCTCGACCTCCTCAGCGTGCCGCCGGCCGGCGAGGCCGTGCCGGTCGAGCCGGAAGTCTGCCGCCGGCAGGCCGAAAGCCTGATCACCTGCCTCAACGACTTCGGCATCCAGGGCGAGGTGCAGCGGGTGGTGCCCGGTCCGGTCGTCACCATGTTCGAGGTCAAGCCCGCCCCGGGCGTCAAGATCAGCCGCATCGTGGGCCTGTCCGTGGATCTGGCCCTGGCCATGAAGGCGCTGGCCGTGCGCATCGAGGGCCCCATTCCCGGCAAGGACACCGTCGGCGTGGAAATCCCGAACGCCAAACGACAGACCGTCTATTTCCGGGACATCCTCGACGCCGAGGACTTCCGGGCTGCGACCTCGAAACTGACACTGGCCATCGGCAAGGACATCCAGGGCCGGCCCCACGTGGCCGACCTCGCCCGGATGCCCCACCTGCTCGTGGCCGGCGCCACCGGCAGCGGCAAGAGCGTGTGCATCAACGGCATCCTGCTCTCCATCCTCTACAAGGCCACGCCGGACGAGGTGAAGCTCCTGCTCGTCGACCCCAAGCGCATCGAACTGTCGGTCTACAACGATCTGCCGCATCTGGTGCACCCCGTCGTGACCGAAACCGCGACGGCCAAATCCGCCCTGGACTGGGCCGTCGCCGAAATGGACAGACGCTACGAGGCCATGGCCCTTCTCGGAGTGCGCAACATCGCCGGCTACAACGAAAAACTCGAAAAGCTCGGCGACAACAGGCCCGAGGAACTGGCCGCCCTGGAACCCATGCCCTACCTCGTCATCGTCATCGACGAGCTGGCCGATCTCATGATGACCGCCGCGAAGGAAGTGGAGGTGAGCATCGTGCGCCTGGCCCAGCTGGCCCGGGCCTCCGGCATCCACATGGTCCTGGCCACCCAGCGGCCGAGCGTGGACGTGGTGACGGGCCTTATCAAGGCCAACTTTCCCACCCGCATCGCCTTCCAGGTGACGAGCAAGCACGATTCGCGCACCATTCTCGACGCCGTGGGCGCCGAGTACCTGCTCGGCCGGGGCGACATGCTGTTCAAGCCGAGCGGCGGCAAGACCGTGCGCATGCACGGCGCCTTCGTCTCGGACGAGGAAACCGCCGCGGTGGTGGAATTCTGGAAGAGCCGGGCCGCCCCCAACTACTCTTTGGATTTCAACGAGTGGCAAAAAAACGCCGACAGCGGCGGCGGGGATTTCGGCGGCGAGGGAGGCGGCGACGACACCGCATCGGACCCTGTCTACCCCCAGGCCGTGGAGTTCGTCATGGAACAGGGCAAGGCGTCCATTTCGCTCATCCAGCGGCGTTTTCGCATCGGCTTCAACCGGGCGGCCCGGTTCATCGAACAAATGGAACGCGACGGCCTGCTCGGCCCCCAGGAAGGCAGCAAGCCGCGTTCGGTCATCCGGGGGAAGGAATAGGGAATGCCTCCGGCGGCCGGGAAGGGCTCGGCCCCTCCCGGACCTTCCTTGTTGACGGGAGGCGTTGTCCGGCCGGACAAGGCCTCCCCCTTCCCCCGCCGCTTGCTCACGGCGCCCATACCGCCTATATCCCTCGCGTGTCCAACCCCTCAACCCGCTTTGTCCGCATGAGAGTATCCATGAAAACAGTGCTCGCCCTTCTTGCCGCCGCGCTGCTGTTCGCCGCCGGCCCGGCCAGGGCCGCCGACCCCGTCGAGCTTGCCGGCCGCATCCAGAAAAAATACGCGTCCATCGGCGCCTTTTCCGCCGAGTTTTCCCAGGCCATCCGCAACGCCGCCAGCGGCGACACCGAGCGCCGGTCGGGCTCGTTTCTTTTCAAAAAGCCCCTGCTCGTCCGCTGGGACACGGTCAAGCCGGAAAAGGAACTGCTCATCGTCGGGGCCAACGCGGTATGGGACTATTTCGAGGAGGACAAGGAAGCCTACCGTTACGCGGTGCAGGACATCATCAATTCCAAGACCATGTTGCGGTTTCTGACGGGCAAGGCCAACCTGACCGAGGACTTCATCGTCGCCGCCGGCAAACCCGAGGAAGCCGGGCCCGGACAGGCGGTGCTCCAACTCGCCCCCCGCGAACCCGAGCCGGGTCTGGTCATGGCCAAGGTCTGGGTCGATCTGTCCACGGACCTGATCGCCCGCGTCTTCATCCAGGACTTCTACGCCAACACCAACGACCTGACGTTGGCCAAGCTGGTCGTCAACCCGAAGCTCGACGACGCCCTTTTCTCCTTCACGCCGCCCAAAGACGCCAAGATTCACGACAACGCCCCGCCCAGGGAACGCGACCTCAAACCGTAGCGGGGAGCATCCCGCCGGCGGCGCGCCGCAAGGAAAAAGCCCTCCCGGGACATGATCCCGGGAGGGCTTTCGCGTTATAACGGAAACCGGAACGCCGCCCGGATCAGCCTTCGTAGTACGAGCGCAAATGCTGGCTGCGGACCGGATGGCGCAACTTGCGCAAGGCCTTGGCCTCGATCTGCCGGATGCGCTCGCGGGTGACGTTAAACAGCTTGCCCACCTCTTCCAGGGTGTGGTCGGACTTTTCGCCGAGGCCGAAGCGCTTGCGCAGCACCTGCTCCTCGCGCGGCGTGAGGTCGGAGAGCACCTTGCCGATCTGCTCGCCGAGCTTGGTGTTGACCACCTCCTCGGCCGGGGCCAGGGCCTTTTTGTCCTCGATGAAATCGCCCAGGCTGGAATCCTCCTCGTCGCCGATGGGGGTTTCGAGGGAAATCGGCTCCTTGGCGATCTTGAGCACCTTTTTGACCTTCTCCAGCGGATAGTCCATGCGCTCGGCGATTTCCTCCGGGGTGGGGTCGCGGCCCAGTTCCTGGACGAGATAGCGCGAGGTGCGGATGAGCTTGTTGATGGTTTCGATCATGTGCACCGGGATGCGGATGGTGCGGGCCTGATCGGCGATGGCCCTGGTGATGGCCTGCCTGATCCACCAGGTGGCGTAGGTCGAGAACTTGTAGCCGCGCTGGTACTCGAACTTGTCCACGGCCTTCATCAGGCCGATGTTGCCTTCCTGGATGAGATCCAGGAACTGAAGGCCCCTGTTGGTGTATTTCTTGGCGATGGAGACGACTAGGCGCAGGTTGGCCCGGATCAGCTCCTGCTTGGCCCGCTGGGCGGCGGTGTTGCCGCGCTTGATGCGCCACAGCACCTCTTCCAGCTCGCCCACGTGGTGGCAGCACTTTTCCTGCAACCGCTCCAGGATCTCCATCTTGGCCGAAAGCATTTCCTTGAAGGAAAAAAGCTCTTCCACGGTAAGTCCCAGGGATTCGGCCGCCACCACCGGGTTGATGTCCCGGGAGTCGAGCTGGGCGAACATCTCCTGGATTTCCGACTGGGATTTGCCCACGGACAGGATGTAGGCCGAGAGATCCCTCTGGCAGTTGTGCATCTGCCGCACGTAGTCCTCGACGATCTCGATGATGCGGTCGATGAGGGTCTTTTCGAGCTTGATGTCGCGAAGGCGCGTGACGATCTCTTCCTTGAAGACGAGGATCTCCCGCTGGATGCCGTAGACCCGGCGGTCGAGACAGGCGCACTGGTCGAGCTTGGCGTAAATCTTGCGCTTCTTGCGGAACGACACCTTGACTTCGTCGAGGAGGAAGATGACCCGCTGCCGCTGGTTCATTTCGTCCTCGGAAGGATCGTCCTCCTCGATGGTCTTGACCACGTCCTTGAGCTTGATGCGGCCGATCTTGAGGTCCTCGCCCACCTGGATGAGTTCCTCCACGGCCACCGGAACCTCGACCAGGGCGTAGAGCACATCCATTTCGCCGTTTTCGATCTTCTTGGCGATGACCACCTCGCCCTCGCGATCGAGCAGGGGCACGGCGCCCATTTCGCGCAGGTACATACGCACGGGATCGGTGCTGCGCGAGGAGTAGTCGAGGGCGTCCTCGCTCTCGGTCAGTTCCAGATCCGCATCCGGCGTTTCATCCGTCTCGGCGGGCGCGGCTTCGATCTTGCGGCCGTCCTTGTCGGTGTCGACGATGTTGATGTCGAGTTGGTCGAAGATGGCGATGACTTCTTCGAGCTGCTCGGGATTGTTCACCTCGGAAGGCAGGGCCTTGTTCACCTCGTCGAAGGTGAGGAAGCCCTTTTGCTTGCCTTTGACAATGAGGCTTTTGATCTGCTGGATTTCCTTGAGATTACTCATCACCCCTCCCGGAAAGGGCCTGTAGTTCCCCGAGAAGCCGCAGGGCTTCGTCATGCGCGCCCTGTTCCTGCGCCCGGCGAATGGCCTCCATGATGGCCTTGCGCCGGTCGTTTTCCCGCGCCCCATGGAGAAAAATCCGAATTTCCTCAAAAACCGCTGAGGCTTCCTCGTCATCGAGGGCCGGCTCCATTTGCACCTTGGCCCAAAACGCCGTTTCGGCCGCGTCAAGCCGCGTGGCCAGTTCGTCGGAGCCGACACCGACGAGCTTGGCGAAAAAAGCCCTCGCCGCCCCGCTGGAGAGCGCCTCGGCCAACCCTTCCGGGGCCAACGCCGCCGCCTGGTCCGGCCAACGAACGGCAAAGGCGAGCAACTGGGCGTCCCTGGGGGACAGCGTCAACTCGTCCGGTCGCGGCGCGGTGGAGCGCGCCAGGGGCCTGGAGCGACGCTCCGCCCCGGCCAGGGAGCGGCGCAACTCGGCCTCGGCCAGTCCCAGCCCGGAGGACACGCGGGGGATGAACACGGCCCGCAGGGCCTCGTCGCCAAGGCCGGTTAAAAAATCCACCGCCCAGGAGGCCATGTCTCCGGGCGAAAACGTCTCGCGCACGGTGCGCAGGCAAAAGGCCAGTCCGTCCTCCGCCCGGCCCAGGCATTCCTCGAACCCCTCCCGCCCCCGGGCGTGCAGCAGGCTGTCCACGTCCTCGCCGTCGGGAAGCGGCACCACCCGGCAGCCGCCGCCGAGGGTCAGCAACATCTGGGCGGATCGCAAGGCCGCCTTGCGGCCGGGAGGGTCGCCGTCGAACACGAGGTCCACCCGTGGCGAAAACCCTGTCAACCGCCTGGCCTGCTCCCGGGTCATGGCCGTGCCGAGGACGCCGCAGGCCTCGCCGTAGCCGAACTGATGCAGGCTGATCACGTCGATGTAGCCTTCGGTCAAAAGGGCCCGACGCGTTTTGGCAATAAACGGCCTGGCCTCGAAAAGGCCGTAGAGGTGCTGCCCCTTGGTGTAGATCGGCGTTTCGGCGCTGTTTAAATATTTCGGATCCCCCTCGCCCATGATGCGCCCACCGAAGGCCACCACCCGGCCGCCGCCGTCGCGGATGGGAAACATGAGCCGGTCGCGAAACCGGTCCCAGGTCCGGCCGTTTTTCCCCATGCTGAGCAGCCCGGCCAGCACCCCCGCATCCTCGGAAAACCCGCGGGACCGCAGCACGCCGAGCAACCCCTGCCACCCCGACGGGCTGACCCCCAGGGAAAACCGCTCGATCATCGCGGCGTCGACCTGCCGTCGCGCGAGATACTCCCGGGCTCTGGCGCCATCGGCCGAGGCGAGCACGCGGCGGTAGTAGCGGTCGGCCAACTCGTGCATGGCCAGACAGTCGTCGCGCTCGCGCTTGCGGGCGGCCGCCCGTGGGTCGCGCCGGGCCTGGCCGAGGTCCACTCCGACCTCCGCCGCCAGCCGCTCCAGGCCCTCCCGGAATTCCAGGCCGTTGATGCGGCAATAGAAATCGATCACGTCCCCCGAGGCCTGGCAGCCGAAGCAGTGGAAAAAGCCCTTGTCGGGATGGACGTTGAAGGACCCCTTGGTTTCCTGATGGAACGGACAGGAACCGACCAGCCGGCCGCCAACCGACCGCAGGGTCACGTACCGTCCCACCACTTCGGCGATGTTGGCCCGGGCCTTGACGGCCGCCACCGCTCCGGAATCGTTTTTCATCGTTTTTGCCGATGCGGCGGAGACGTCCGTGAGGACGTGTCTCCCGTGGTCATTTCAGCATGACGATGGTCATGCCGTCGCCGCCGCGATCCTCCGGGGCCAGGGTGAACGAGGCGACCTGCGGGTGTTCCCTGAGTATCCGATGCACCTCGCGGCGCAGCGCCCCGGTGCCCTTGCCGTGGACGATCTCCAGTTCCCCGTGGCCGCGCAGGATGGCCGCATCGAGAAAAGCCGCCAGTTCGCTTTCGGCGGCCTCCGCCCGCATGCCGCGCAGGTCGAGGACCAGCCCCAGGCCGGACGCCCGCCCCTCCCCACGGTCGGCAGTGGTGACGGCGACGCCGCCCCGTGCCGCCGGAGCGCCGGCCGGAGCAAGGTCCGCGGCGGGAACCCACAGGCTTACGCCGCCTATGTCGACTTTCACCGCCTGCCGTTTGCCGTCCTTTTCCCGCACCGTGGCAGGTTTGTCCCAGCTGATGACGCGCACGGCATCGCCCGGGGCCAAAACGGCGAAATCCACCCCCGGGGACGCCGGGGGTTGCTCGGTCCGTCCACCGGTTATCGCATTGCTTTCTTCAATAAGTCTTTTTCGCGCGTCGGCAAGGGCCTTTTGGGCTTCCTTGCGCCCAAGGCGGCCGGCTTCGTGGCGGCGCACGATATCGCGGGACAGGTCGCGAATCTCCTCGACCAGCGTCTCCTGGGCCTTGCGCAGGGATTCCTTGAGTTTTTGGACGCGACGCTCTTCCTCGGCCCGACGGACGGCCAACTCCTCCAATTCCCGCTCGCGGCGCAGGGCCAGATCGTTGAGGCGGTCGAACACCTGGCCGGCGTCGGTCCCATCGAGAAGCAGATACCGGCTGGCCCGCTCGAGGATATCCTCGGGCAGGCCGTGTTCCCGGGCCACGTCCAGGGCGATGGAGGCGCCGACCTGATCGTAGGCCAGGCGGTAGACGGGTTTTTTGGTCCTGGGATCGAACAGCATGCAGGCCGCGCGCACGCCCGGCCTGGAGAGGCCGTAAGCCTTGAGCGCCGGGAAATGCGTGGCGGCGGCGAGATAGGCGCCCCGGTCGAGCAGGCCGTCGACCACGGCCTGGGCCAGGGCCGCGCCCTGGGAAGGGTCGGTGCCGGCGCCGAATTCGTCGAGCAAAACGAGGGTGGAACCGTCCACCTCGGGCCAGACCCGGGACAGATGGCGGATCTGGGCGGTAAACGTGGAGAGGTTGTCCTCCAGACTTTGTTCGTCGCCCAAAAAGACGAAAATCTTGTGGAAAAAAGGCAGCCGGCTCCCCTCCCCCGCCGGCACGGGCAGGCCGGAGAGGGCCATGACCGAAAGCAGGCCGAGGGTTTTCAGGCACACGGTCTTGCCGCCGGCATTGGCCCCGGTGACGATGAGCGCCCGCTGGTTCTGCTCCAGGACGAGATCCTGGGGAATGACCCGGGACGGGGCATCCTGACCTGAGGCCAGGACGAGGAGCGGGTGCCGGGCGGCAAGCAGATGCACGGAACTCTCCTCGCCCACCTCGGGCAACGTGCCGCCCATGAGATCGGACAGGGCGGCCTTGGCCCACAGCACGTCGCAATCCACGAGCAGCCGATAGGAGGCGGCCACCTCGCGGCGTTCGTCCCGGCCGAGCCCCGTCAGAAAGGCCATGACCCGGGCTTCGGCCTCGCGTTCCTCGTTCTTGAGTTCCTGGAGCCGGTTGTTGACTTCGACCAGGAAAAACGGCTCCACGTAGACGGTTTCCCCGGTCTGGGAATAATCGTGGATGATGCCGGGCAGCCGCCCCTTGAAATTGGCCTTGAGCGGCAACACGTACCGGTCCGAGGAAATGGTGACGAAATCGTCCTGCAAAAACGGGCCGATGTCCTTTTCGCCGATGAACTCCTTGACCCGGGCCAGAATGGTCTGATGGATGGAACGGATTTCCTGGCGCACGGAAAAAAGCTCCGGCGAACTCTCGTCGCGCAGGCGGCCGTCCGGAGAGAGGCAACGGGCCAGCGCGGCATGGGTCTTCCGTGGCCAGGGCGTGGCGGCCACGGTGTCGCGCAAAAGCGAGGCCGCCCGCTCTCCCGAGCCCAGGGCCTCGCGCAGGGCGAACACCTGGGCGAGGACGTGTCCCAGCGCGACCAGGGCGTCAAGGTCGAGCACCCGAAGCTCGCTTTCGAGCACCGGCAGCAGCGGCGCGATGTCCGGGAAGGAAGAAAAAGTGAATGCGGCGTCGCGGCGCAGTTCCAGGGCCTCGGCGAGCTTGCGCTGTTCCCGGGCCACAAGGCCGGGATCACCGAGAGGAGCCAGCATCCGGCAGGCGGCGGCCGCGGGTTCGGAAGCGGCAAGAGACGCAAGCCGCTCCAAAACCTTAGGATACTCCAGCAACGAGAGGGTTCTGGATTCCATAAAAAAAAGGGGGGCGGGTTCGATTAGGAGGCGAGGCGCGCCTTGACGGCGTCGCTGACCCGCTTGCCGTCGACCCGTCCTTTGTGGGCGGCCAGCACGGACTGCACCACCCGACCCATGTCCTTCATGCTCCGGGCGTCCAGTTCGGCCACGGCCGCGGAAACGGCGGCGTCGAGCTCGGCGTCGGCAAGGGGAGCGGGAAGATAGGTCGCAAGCACGGCCAGTTCCCGCTCCTCTTTCTCGACAAGATCGACCCGGTTCGCCCTGGCGAACTGTTCGATGGACTCCCGGCGCTGTTTGACCTGCCTGGCGACGACATCAAGCAACTCGTCGTCGGACAAGGGACGCCGCAACTCCACCTGCCGCATCTTGGCGGCGGCCTTGAGCATGCGCAACACACTCACGGAGAGCTCTTCCCTGGCCTTCATGGCAGCCAGATAGTCGGATTCGATTCGGGCCGTAAGATTCATTACATCATGTTGATTTTGCGCATTTTCTTGAGCAACCGCTTGCGGGCGGCGGCCTTCTTCTTCTTCCGCATGACGCTTGGCTTCTCAAAGTGCTGCCGTTTTTTCAGCTCAGAGAGAATGCCGGACTTCTCGACCTGCTTCTTGAAGCGACGCAGCGCCACGTCGAAGTTGTCGGAATCATCAAGATAGACTCCGGGCATGAACCTCACCCCCTTCTTGGGGAATTCCCTGTGTGGAAACCGGCATTTTTAACCGGAAACCAGCTCGCCGTCAAGGGCGTACCTGGCCCATTCCGAAAAAATCCGCCCGGCACAGGCCGGGCGGACACGGAATGCATGTTGCGCGAGACCGCGCGGGGCTAGTGGTGGCCGTGCGCGGCGGCGTCCTTGGTGTCCTTGATGGCCTTGATCACGCAATACCCCATGCCGGAAGCGATGATGAAGAGCACCAGGTAGAGCACGCTGAAAAAAACGAAATGATCGGGCTGCCACCAGGGAAGATCCTGGGGCAACGGGCTATGAACGGTTTCTCCGTGTAACATGAAGCGTCTCCAGGGGTGTTATTGGATAGCGTCCTTCAACAACTTGCCAGGCCGGAACTTCACCACCTTGGATGCCGGAATATTGATTTCGGCGCCCGTGCGCGGATTGCGACCGGTGCGAGCCTTGCGCTCGTCGACCATGAACGTGCCAAATCCCGTCAGGGTGATTTTCCCCTCTCCGACGAGCGTGGCTTCGACCGCCTCGATGAAGGCATTCAGGGCCCGTTCGGCGTTGGCCTTGGTCAGCCCTGTCTTTTCGGCGATTTTTCCTACCAAATCAGCTTTGGTCATCAGTCCTCTCCTCCTCGTTTGAAACACCGAACGCCGCGCGGCGGCGCAATGTTCCCGACCCTCTCCCGAGACAGCTCCCTCAAAAAATTCCGTCGGAAAACCGGCACCCGCCCGCCTCCCCATGACGAGGGCATCCGGCCTGTGACCCGTCTGGCTCGCGAACACGGCAAAGTGCCCGCACCGTGCCTCGGCGCGAGTGGCCAAAAGAAAATCGATTTCAGGCCCAAAGTCAAGAGGCCAAGCGCGTTTTCAGGAATCTGGAAAGCGCCTCGAGCTGTTTCGGCGACAAATCCTCCGGCCGTTCGCGTTCGTCGATGCCGTGCTCGAGGAAAAACGCAAACAGCGCGGCATCGCGCCACGCTTTCAATATTCCTCCCAACTGCTTGCGCCGCAAGGAAAAAAGCAGTTTGAGCAACCGGGCCAATGCCGCCGGATCAACCGGACGCTCCCCGGCGGGAAGGGGTGTGACGGCAACCACGGCGGAATCCACCTTGGGCCGGGGCACGAAAACCGTCGGCGGCACCTTGAAGCAGTATTCCACGCGGACGAAACTGGACACCCAGGCCGAAAGCGCCCCGTACTCCCGCCCCCCGGGGCCGGCGGCCAGGCGCCGCGCCACCTCGTGCTGCACCATGAACACGCCCCGTCCGAACCGGGAGGAGGCCGCGCAGATGTCCCAGAGCAAGGGGGAGGCGATGTTGTAGGGAAGATTGCCGATGAGTTTGATTCCAGGCAGGCGGTCGAGCCGTCGCCAGTCCAGGCGCATGGCGTCGATCATGGCCACGGCCACGCCCGGATGCTCCCTGGAAAGCCGGCCCGCCAGTTCCCGATCCTTTTCCAGGGCCAGATAGGCCCGGGGGCCGGCATCGAGGATATGCCCCGAAAGCGCCCCGCGTCCCGGCCCGATCTCGATCACGGTGTCGCCGGAAGCGATGCCGAGGGTGTTCACGATCTTGGCGGCGATGTTGCGGTCCACCAGGAAATTCTGGCCGAGACTGCGCTTGGCGGGCGCGAACGGCTCCGTGGCGGCGTCCGGCGCGGCGCGCCTGGAATGGCATTCCCGATTCATGGTTATTCCTCGCGTTCCAGCAAATCCTGCTTGAGAGCCCACAGCACATGAAACCGGGCAGTAAACGGGTCGAGGGACGCCGACGCCGCGAGGCGGGCCGCGAGCGTCTCGGCGGGGCAGCCGCCGCGAGCCAGGAAAAGCAGGGTCCGCACGGCCTCGGGACGGATTTCCCGATCCAGCCCCGCGTAGACCACGGGGAAATCCCTCCCCCGGTAGACGGCCCGGCCGGCGCGGCTCCAGGTCAGAACCTGCGCGTCGGAAAGCACGGCGGTCGGATACCCCCGGAAAATCGTCCCGTAGGCCAGACCGGAGGGGTGGCGCAACCGGCGCAACGCCTCGCGGTCCGGGACAGGCTCCCGGGAGAGTTCCTCCCACAGCTCCAGATGGCGGGAAATGACGGCGTCCCAGGAAAAGGAGGCCAGCGCCCTGGCCCTTCCGGCCCGGCCCATCTCCCCGCGCAGCCCGGCGTCATCCACGAGCCGGCCGAGGGCTCCGGCCACGGCGGGAACGTCCACGGCCAGCCCCTGGGCCAGGAGCAGATGGGTATGGTTGTCGTAGCACAGCGGGGCCAGCACGTCCCGCCAGCCGGTGTCGTCCGAACCGAGCGTCGGAATCAGAAGGCCGGTTTCGCCGGAGACGACGATATCGCGGTAGCCGTCGTAATCCGAGGCGATCACGGGAAGTTCGGCGGCCATGGCCTCGAGCAGCGTCAGGCCGAAGGTTTCCTGCGGGTTGTCGGCCAGGGACACGAACATGTCGGCCAGGGCGAACAGTTCACGCTTTTCGGCATCCGACGGGCGCAGAAAAAACCGCAGGGGCAGACCGATGTTGGCGGCCAGTTCGGCCAGTATGTCGAGAAAGGGCCGGTCCTCGTCCCCGGTCCAGCCGGCCACGACCAGACACAGCCCGGCGGGGTCGCATCCGCCGGCCGCGAGGCGCTGCACGGCCCGCAAAAGCGGCAACAGATCCATCTTGGAGCTGTGGGAAATGCGGCCGAAAACCAGAAGCACCACGGCCTGGGGGGCGATCCCCCGGCCGGCCCGGGCCGCGGCGCGGGCTTCCCCCGAAAGACGTCTCCATGCGGCCCCCTCCACGCCCAGGGGAATGTGCGCCAGCCGAGGCGCGGGGTAATACGCCGGATCCAGGCCGTACCCCCGCCGCAAGCCGTCGAAAATCGCGGAAACCACGGCGCGTCCGGCCGTGGAGGTGGCCACGATGGCGTCGCGCCGGGTGGTTCCGGGCCAGAGATGGGCCAGGAAGGCCTGACCGTAGGCGGCATAGCTCAGGGAATGGGTCGTCGCGGTGATGGGGAAGATATTGGCTGCCAGGACGTTTCGCGCGGCGGCCAGGCGGGCCTGCGAGGTAATCGCGTCCGAGAGGTGAAAGACCGCGTAGGCGGTCCCGGCCAGGGCCTCCGGCAGTTCGTTTCGCGTCAAAACTTTGAACTTCCCGTGCCCCTCCACGCCGGGATACCGCGCCGCCAGGGTCTGCCGCTGGATGTCCCGTTCCCGGGGCGACGGCATGAAAAAATGGTAGGCGTCGAAGGGGTCGGCCCGCAACAGGGCATCCAGGAACGCGGCGCCGGCCACGGTGCGGCCCATGACGGCCCCGGATTCGATGAAGGGATCGAGGGTTCCCCAAAGGCGCGGCCCATGCATGGGGGGACGGAGCCATACCTTGGCCGGCTTGTCAAACGAAGCCCGGAAGTTGTTTTTGGCCCCCATCTTGCAAACCAAGGCGCGGGAAGGAAGGGTTTTCCCTCCCGGACCTCAAGGAGGCGAGAGATGACTCGCGGCATACGTCCAGAACAGGTTTGGGGCATCGGGCTTTCCGAAGCCGCGGCGACGGCCGTTGCCGACGCGCTCGGCAGCGGGTACGTCCTGCGCAACTGGAAGCGCGGCGAACGCCCCGGAGAACGCGAATTCGGCCGGGCCGCCCCCATCGTCATCTTCATCGTCAAGGAAGCCTGGGACATTCTCCCGGAAGCCGCCAGACGACGCCTGGAAGAGTGGGACGTGCCCCAACGCGTGCTGGTACTCTCCTCCCGGGATTCCGTGGCCGATTTCGACGACCTCCTGGACAACGGTTTTCTGACGGCCGTCGCCGAACCGCTGACCGACAAGAAAATCCGCGACATCATCTTCCGGGCCAAGGAGGTCAAGAGCCTCTACGACGACATCTTCCGCATGACCCGCGAGATCATGCTGGAACGAGAACTGCTCGCCCGCAAGACCGATCTGGTGATGTTTCTCAACCGCATCCTCACCAGGGCCAGCGAATCCCTCGACCCCGTCGTCATCCTGGACCAGGCCAGGGAGGATCTGGAACTCCTGCTGCCCATGCGCGCCCTGATGGGCATCTTCTGGCAAACGGGAGAATCGGGGGAACTGCAGGCCGAGCTTCTCCTCGAACCGGAAATGGACCACCAGGCCGAACGCCATTGGACCGACGAATTGCTGCGACAGGCCGCGAGAATCGCCGGCAAGCCCATGCACAGCTACCAGACGACGTTCCTCGACGGCAGCGGCGGCCGTGAACCGGTCGGCATCCCCCAGCGGGCGGAAGAAGTCATCGTTTTGCCGCTGCGGGCGGGCGGGCAGGTCTTCGGCGTCCTGGCCCTTTTCCGCGACAAGGGCCGCCCTTTGGGCAAGGACCAGGTGCAGGCGCTTTACGCCTCGGTCAACCACCTGTCCCTGGCGCTCAAAAACGCCACGCTGTTCAGCCAGGTGAAGATTCGCGCCGAGCATGACGGACTGACCCACGTGCACAACCGCCGGGCATTCGACGAACGGCTGGTGGAGGAACTGCGGCGGCACCAGCGCTATCGCCATCCGATGACCCTGCTTATGCTCGACATCGATCACTTCAAACGCATCAACGACACCTACGGGCATCTCGTCGGCGACCACGTGTTGCGCGAAGTGGGCCGACTGCTCTCGGAAACGCTTCGCAGCACGGATTTCACGGCCCGCTACGGCGGCGAGGAATTCGTGATCATCCTGCCCCAGACCGGCGAGGAGCAGGCGCATGTCCTGGCCGAACGGCTGCGCAGCCTGATCGCGGACGCCAGATTCGTCCATGCCGGCCAGACCTTTTCCATCACCGTCTCCATCGGAACGGCCAGCCTGCTGCCCGGAGCCCTGACCAAGCGCAAGGATCTTCTGGAAAAGGCGGACAAGGCCCTCTACCAGGCCAAAAGCATGGGACGAAACCAGGTATGCGCCTCGGGCGCGCCCAGGGCGCGGATTCTCCCGGACCGGGACGCGGCCAATGTCGGCTGACCGTCAAGGCGCGTAGGAACCCTGCGGTGTCGCGCCGCCCCGTCCCGTTCGCGCGCATCATCCGGGCGAAAGGTTCGCGCGCCGT
>CAZNUQ010000057.1:0-18241 GCA_964576235.1 uncultured Desulfovibrio sp. | reverse complement strand
CTACGAGCAGGCCGCGAAAGCGGGACTTTCCGCCGGGCTGGTCAATCCCACGTCCCTGCGCCATTCCCGGGCCATCGAACTTTTGCGCGGCGGCGTGCCGCTGCCGGTGGTCCAGGTCATGTTCGGCCATTCGAGTCTGGCGCTGACATCACTGTATTGTTCCTTTTCGGATCAGGACTGCCAGCGCATCGTCAACCACTGCGTCGCAAAGGAGAGCCGCATGAAAACCAGCGCCCGCAACACGTTTTTCGGTTCGGTCAACAGCGTGCGCAAGAGCCCGCTGCTTACGGAAGTCTCGCTTGCCGCCCAGAACGGTTTCGAAGTCGTTTCCGTCATTACCAACGAGAGTTTCGAGCGCTTGCGCTTGTCCGAGGGAGAGCCGGTGACGGCGCTGGTCAAGGCTCCGTGGGTGCTGCTCGGCAAGGACGAGCTCAAATCGCGCACCAGCGCGCGCAACTGCTTCCCCGGCATCGTGACGGGCATCCGGGGCGACGGGGTGGCCGTGGAGATCATGGGGATCCTGGAGGGGGGGACGCCCATGTGCGCCCTGATCACCGCCGAATCCGTCGAGAGCCTCGACATCAAGGAACAGGACCGGGTGTGGTTCTTCTTCAAGGCGTTCAGCGTGATCCTGAGCACGGACTAGGGCGGGCCGCTGGACCACAAACCAGAACCGCACGGCCGCAACCGGCGCGAAGCCGGGATGGGCGGCCGCGCTTGTCGAAAGCGAATCGCGGCCCTTTGAAACGGCACGCGGCCCGGGGACGGCGTCGCCGGGCCGCACGACATGCACGGGAGGGGTCACTCCCCGATATCCGGGCAGTTCTTGAGCGCCTCGGCGATGTGCTCCTCGGGATAGGCGAAATCGGTGAGCTTTCCCTGGAAAAAAGCGTCGTAGGAGGCCAGGTCGAGGAGGCCGTGCCCGGAGTACAGGAAGACCACCGTCTCGCCGGGTTTTGCGCGCTTGGCCGTTTCGATGGCCCCCTTGATGGCATGGGAGGTTTCCGGGGCGGGCAGGAATCCCTCCGTGCGCAGGAACAGCCGGGCCGCCTCGAAGCATTCGGTCTGATAGTAGGCCGTGGGCTCGACAAGTCCCTCTTCGGCCAGGTTGCTCACGATGGGCGCGCCGCCATGGTAACGCAGGCCGCCGGCGTGGATCGGCGCCGGCATGAAGGCATGGCCCAGCGTGTGCATTTTGAGAAGCGGTGTGAGCTTGGCCACGTCGCCGTAATCGTAGCGGAACTGGCCCCGGGTCAGGGTGGGGCAGGCCTTGGGCTCCACGGCGATGAACCGGATGGCCTCGCCGGCGAGCTTGCGAGGCAGGAAGGGGAGCACGAGCCCGGCGAAGTTGCTGCCGCCACCGACGCAGCCGACCAGGTAATCCGGCTTCTCCCCGGCCATGGCGAGCTGTTTTTCCACTTCCAGGCCGATGATGGTCTGATGATGGAGGACATGGTTCAGCACGCTGCCGAGGGCGTACTTGGTGTCGTCATGGGTGGCGGCGTCCTCCACGGCCTCGGAGATGGCCAGGCCGAGCGAGCCGGCGCAATCGGGATCGGAGGCCAGCATGGCCCGGCCCGTCCGGGTGTTTTCCGAGGGAGAGGCGAAGACCTCTCCGCCGTAGGCGTTGATCAGGATGCGGCGATAGGGCTTCTGGTCGTAGCTGACCTTGACCATGTACACGGTGCAGTCGAGGCCGAGCATGGAACAGGCGAAGGAAAGGGCCGTTCCCCACTGGCCGGCGCCGGTTTCGGTGCTGATGCGGCGCACGCCCTCGAGCTTGTTGTAGTAGGCCTGGGGCACGGCGGTGTTGGGCTTGTGCGAACCGGCCGGGGAGACGGACTCGTTTTTATAATAGATCCTGCATTTGACGCCGAGGGCCTCCTCGAGGCGTCTGGCCCGGACCAGGGGGGTCGGCCTGTAAAGGCGGTAGATATCGAGGACCGGCTCGGGAATGGGGAGCCAGCGCGAGGTGGTGAGTTCCTGCTCGATGATGGCCTTGGGGAAAATGACCTCGAGTTGTTCCGGGGTCACGGGCCGTCTGGTCTGGGGATCGAGCGGCGGAGCCAGGGGGGTCGGCAGATCGGCCAGGGCGTTGTACCACTGCCGGGGCATTTCCCTTTCGGGGAGATTGATTTTCATTTCCATCCGTTACTCCAATTTCAGGCTGATTTCGCGTAGTAACGCGAACGTGCGGGGGCGACGGCACCGGGACACGACATGCAAAAAATACTGTCCGGCCTATGTCGCCAAAGAACACACCAGTATTTTTTTGTCAAGAAAAACAGCAAGACACGATAAAAAGTCAGCAAGATACGCCATGGCCGTGATTGCAATGGCGCCATGCGATACTGGGACTGCGGCAATCGATGATGGCGCCCCGCTCCGCCATCCATGCGGCGCGTCACTCTTTCCCTCAGGACGCGGATAGGCTATAGCGCCGGCTACACCATGCCCAAGGGTACAGAAATGAAACGCGTGACCGCCCTTCTCTTCCTTCTCGTCGTAACCGCTCTTCCGGCCCGGGCCGGAGAAATAACGGTTTTTGCCGCCGCCAGTCTCACCGATGCCCTGGAGACCATGCGGGCGGATTTTCAGGCCGGACATCCCGGCGACACGCCGCGGTTCATCTTCGCCGCCTCCGGGGAACTGCTGCGACGCATCGACAATGGCGAGGCGTGCGACGTTTTCATCAGCGCCGACATGGAAACCATGGACGCGGCGGCCGGCAAGGGCCGGATCGATCCGGCCACGCGCGCCGATATCGCCGAGAATGCCCTGGTGCTGGCCGTGCCGGCGGGAAACCCGGCCCGCGTGACCGGACTCGCCAGCCTGTCCCTGGGCGGCGTCAGGCGCATCGGCGTGGGCAACCCCGAATCCGTGCCCGCCGGGCGCTATGCCAAGCGGGCCCTCCAGCATCAGGCCCAGTGGTTCGCCCTGGCCTCCAAGCTCACATACTATCCTTCCGTGCGCCACGTTCTTGCCGCCCTGGCCAAGGGCGAATGCGACGCCGGCTTCATCTACGCCACCGACGCCAGGATTCCCGGGCAGCCCGTGGAGATCGCCGCGACCATTCCGCTGATCCCGCCGGTCGTCTACGCAGCCGCCGTCACGACGGAGGCCAGGGACAAAAACGCTGCCTCGGGTTTTCTCGCCTACCTCGTCTCGCCCGAGGGCCGGGCCATTCTTGCCCGGTTCGGCTTCACCGCGCCCCGGTAGGGCGGCCTCGCGGACGAGTCCACTCAGAGTCTGGAGGCCCCCCCGGACGGACCGCCTCCCTTCCCTTTCGTCCGGGCTTTGGCTATGCATGCGGCAACGCCACGTCCCCGCCCGGAGTTTTTCATGTCCCGCATCTCTCGCCTTTTGATCGTGTTCATCATCCTGTGCGGCGCCGCCTGCGCCCCCGCGCCTCGAGCCACAGCCCCCCAGGCCACCGTCCAGACAGGCAGAAAGGCCCTGCCGTCCAAAACCGGACCAGCCGCCGGGGCTTTCGCCCCGGCTTCGCCCGCGCCGTCGGCGCCGCTGCTGGCCCCGATATCGCCGTCATCCGGGCAGCCGCCGGAGGAAACCGCCGCCCCGAGGGAAACCGCGCCGCCGACGGGATTCGGCGGGCTCGACTGGGGCGTCTCGTTCCGGGACCATCCGGGACTGGCCGTCTACGAAGAGGACGCGACCCACGGCATCACCGTCTGCGTCTGGCCCCAGGGGCCCAAGGACATCTACGGAGCCCCCGTCCGCGATGCTTTCTATGAATTTCACCAGGGCCGCTTCTACCACGTCTGGCTCAACCTCGACGGCATGGCCGCCTACAAGGCCGCCTTGGCCGGCCTGATCCGGGCCTACGGACCGCCGGCCCAGGAAGTGCCGGAAAAATACTATCACGCCTGGAACGTCGGGGACGTCAACATCTACTGCGCCTACCACCCCGCCGAGAACGAGGGCGACGTGAGCTTTTTCTATCAACCCATCTACGAACGCATGATGGCCGCCCGCAAGGCCGGACAGCCGCCGAGGCGCGTCGCCGGGAGCGCCAGACCGTGAACGCCAGGGACGCCTACGACCGGCTCGCGGCCCACGGCCGGTCCAGCACGGACCTGGCCTCGGCCCTGAGCCTTTTGTCCTGGGACCAGCAGGTCATGCTGCCCCCGGCGGGCCACGCCGGCCGGGCCCCCCAGATCGGGGAACTGACCGCCATCCTGCATCGCCGGGCCACGGACCCGCGCATCGCCGAATGGTTGTCCGTCTGCGAGGATTCTCCGCTGACACGCGATCCCCTCGCCCCCGAGGCGGCCAACATCCGTCAGTGGCGGCGCGATTTCGAAAAGGCCGTGCGGATTCCTGAAGCGTTGGCCGTGGCCCTGGCCCGGGCGGCGAGCGCCGGCCAGCGGGCCTGGGAACTGGCCCGGACGGAAGACGATTTCGCCGCCTTCGCCCCGCACCTCGCCACGTTGCTCGAGTTGTCCCGGGAAAAGGCGGGGGCCCTGGGATTTGCCGGCGAGGCCTATGACGCCCTGCTCGATGCGTACGAACCCGGGGAAACCACCGCGTCCATCACCCCGTTGCTCGAAGAGCTGCGCGAGGCCACGCGTCCCATCCTCGAAGCCGTGGCCGATGCGCCGGAGCCGGACCCGCTGCCTGCCGGGCCGTATCCCGCCGCCGCCCAGGAGGCCCTCCTGCGCCGGACCGCCGTCCTTTTCGGTTTGCCGGCCGAGGCCTCGCGCCTCGACACCTCGGCCCATCCTTTCTCCACCCTGATCGGTCCGGGCGATGCCCGCATCACCGTGCGCTACGACGAGGCGGATTTCACCAAGGCCTTTTTCGGCGTGGCCCACGAAACCGGCCATGCCCTTTACAGCCTCGGCCATGCCGGCGCCCATTACGGCACGCCCATGGGCGAATACGTCTCCCTGGGCGTGCACGAATCTCAATCCAGGCTGTGGGAAAACCAGGTGGCCCGCGCCCTTCCTTTCTGGAAATACGCCCTGCCCCTGGCCGCCTCCCACTTTCCGGCCCTCGAGGCGACGACGCCCGAAGCCGTGTTCCGGGCCGTCGGCGCGATGCGACGGGGACTTATCCGGGTGGACGCCGACGAGTTCACCTACGACCTGCATATCGTGCTGCGCTTCAAGCTGGAACTGGCCCTGGTGCGGGGGGATCTGGCCGTGTCCGATCTGCCCGGGGCCTGGAGCGACGCGTCGCGGGACATCCTGGGCCTCGCCCCGCCCGACGACGCGGCCGGCTGCCTGCAGGACGTGCACTGGGCGGCGGGTTCCTTCGGGTATTTCCCCACCTACAGCCTCGGCAACATCTACGCGGCCTGCCTCTTCGAGGCGGCGGAAAAGGCCCTGCCCGAGCTGACCCGGGACATGGAGGCCGGCCGGTTCGCGCCGCTTTGTCTGTGGCTGCGCGAGAACGTCCATGCCAAGGGCAGGCTTTTGGCCCCGCGCGAACTGATCGCGGCCGCGACCGGCGAGGCGCCCACGGCCGCGCCGCTTGTGCGCCACCTGCGGGCCAAGGCGGAGGCCGTCTACGGCGTGTGACCCCGGGGTGGGGCAAAGAAAGGGTTTTCCGCCTTTTCCCGGCCGACGGTGGTCGACGGCCCGTGCCCCGGGAAAAGCTCCACGGCATCGGGCAGGACGAGCAGGCGCTTTCGGATGGAGTCCAGAAGAAGGATGCCGTCTTCCGCGCTTTCCGTCGTGCCGACGCTGCCGCGAAAGAGCGCGTCCCCGGTGAAGGCGACCAGGGACTTCGGAAAGAAATAGGCCAGATGGCCGGGGGTGTGCCCCGGAACGGGAAGAATCAGGCAGGGCTCTCCCAGCACGGTCATCCGGCCGGGCGCCACGTCTTCGAAGGCGAAGGGGGGAATGTCCGGAACGCCGGCCCTCCTCGTCCCGCCTCCCGCCGGCACGGCGTCGGCGGCGCAGGCGAAGACCGGCGCGCCCGTGACCCGCGAAAGCCGCGCGACGCCCAGCACATGGTCGAAATGCAGATGGGTGAGGAGCACCGCCGAAAGCGAAAGCCCCCTCGCGGCGAGTTCCTCGAGCACGAGCCTCGGCTCGCCGCCGCAGTCCACGACCACGGCCCGGCCGTCCGCCGCCCAGAGCAGATAGCTGTTGACCCCAAGCGGGTTCATGCGAATCGTCTTGATGACCATGGGCGTGAAAAATCGTCCTCCCCGGTCCGTGCCTTGCAAGGGGCTTGCCGACGGAACGAAAGGAACGCGCGAGGCAGGTCATGATCCTTTTCCGCGGCAATTGCCAGATGCAGTTTTGCGCCGAGGCGGCCCGGGCCGCCGGTCTGGAGGCCTCCTTCGCCTCCCTGGCCTCGCCCATGACGCTTGCCGTCTCGCCCGGCCGGGTGCCGCCGCTTCTGGCCGAAATGCTGGCCTCCGCCGGCGTCGGGGAGTATCTCCACACCCGCGAGCTGGCCGACCAGTTTCTGCCGCCTCCGGCCGTCCCCAGGCCCGAGGCCCTGGTGGTGAATCTCTTCCACGAGAACAGGCCGCTTTTTCTCCACGACCGGGAGGGATACGCCTTCTATCTCGATCCGAACGCGTTCGACGCGGCTCCGGGCCTGGGCCGCTTCGTGAACCGCCACTTCCGGGCCATCGTGCCCAACCCCGCCACCTACCTGGACCGCCTTGCCTCCATGCTGCTCGCCTACCGGGCGGCCCTGCCGGAGGTGCCCATCCTCGTCGTCGGCCGGATTTCCCATTACCCCGGCCTCGGTCCGTCCCCGCATTCCTATCTGGAAGGCTGGGGAGAGGCCTGCTTCGCCACCGGCCGGGCGTTCGCCGCCTGGGTCGTGGAACAGCCCGGAATGCACTTCCTCGATGCCGATCGGATCATGGGCGGCGTGGCCCGGCGCACCGATGAGCCGGTCGAGGCCCACTTCCCCTTCCTGCGCCTGCGGCCGGTTCCGGGGCGGGCCGTCCCGGAACCGAGCCGCGACCTGGAGCACGCCGGCAGTCTCTGGCCGGCCCTGGTCCAAAAGATCGTTCGCGCCCTGGCCGCGGGCCGCGTGGAGTACGACCAGGACGAGACCGTGCCCGCCTCCTGGCACCGGCCCTTCTCGCCGGAACGCCTCGACGCCGCGGCCATGTCCGGCCTTCTGGCCTCGGGCTCGAACTACCTGGCGGCCCGGGCGGTCGGGCAGTTCTTTTTCCGGCCGGAGGAGGATTTCACGGAACTGCTCGTCGAGGCGGCGCCAACGATGCCGGTATGCCACAACCTGCTCCACATGGTCCGGGCCTACGGGGCCTGGCGCCGCAACCCGGCCCTGGCGGCCTGGTGCCTGATCCACGGCAAACGCGCCGGGGCGTTCGTCGACAATGGCGAGGCCTACCGCCGGGAGTATCTGGAAAAAATCGAGGAGCTTCGGCGGTTGTCGCTTGCCTCCGGCCATGTTTGAGTTTATCAAACACGCCGTTTGACAAATACAAACAGGCTCCGGGGGCCTTCGCCCCCCTCTTTGCCGGCCAGCGCCGAAACGCCCAGGCATCGTTTCAAATACGTATCGAAAAAAGGATGTTGCGGTTTCGCCGCGAACAGATGGCGGTTTGCTGGCATGGTTCATGCTGCCCCGGCCTGGCCGGAGGGAATGTTCGAACGGCGGCGGGATCGTATCATTTCTTGAAACAGGGAGGCGTCATGCGACGCGTTGTCTTCTTGCTCATCGTGCTGTGCCTCGTGGGACCCAAAACGGCCTTTCCGGCGAAAAACTCCGGGAAACTGGCCGTCAAATCCGCGCTGGTCACGGAATACGGTTCGGGCAACGTCCTTTACAGCCAGGACGCCGACAAACGTATCGCCCCGGCCTCGCTGACCAAGGTCATGACCATGTATCTGGTCTTCGACGCCCTCTCCTCCGGCCGGGCCAGCCTGTCCGAAAAGATCAAGGTCAGCCGCCGTGCCGACACCACGGGCGGTTCCTCCATGGGCCTTCGCGCCGGAGAGGTCGTCACCCTGGACGAACTCATGCGCGGCATGGCGGTCGCCTCGGGCAACGACGCCTGCATCGCCATCGCCGAACACTTCGGCGGCGTCCCCCGCTGGGTGGACATGATGAACCGCAAGGCCCAGGAACTGGGCATGACCAGCACCACCTTCAAGAACCCCAACGGCCTGCCCGCCCCCGGCCAGTTCACCACCGCGCGCGACCTCATGAAACTGGCCACGAGCTACCTGCGCCATTATCCCCAGGCGCTGCGCTACCATTCCACCACCGAGATCAATCACCTGGGCGCGGTGCACGGCAACACCAACCGCCTCCTCGGCGTCTGCGAGGGCGTGGACGGCATCAAGACAGGCTACGTCGGCGCCAGCGGCTACAACATCATCGCCACGGCCAAGCGGGGCGACACCCGCATCATCGCGGTGATTCTCGGCGGCCGCAGCAAACAGGTCCGCAACCGCGAGGCCACCCGCATTCTGGATGCCTCGTTTTCCGGTTCCGTCAATTCCATGATGGCCGCCAGGGACACCGACGACGCCCCGGTCAAGATTTCCGGCAAGCGGACCAAATCCGGCCGGCATGCCAAGGTGTTGCGCATCGCCGAATCCGACCACAGGGCCAAGATCGGCGCCCATCGCGGAGCCTCCGCCCGTCTCGACGCCCATGACGCCAGCGTGAAATCCAGCCGCCACAAGTCCGTCAAAGCCGAAAAGGCCGTGAAAACCCGGACGGTTTCCCATACGTCGTCCAAGCACCACAAGCGAACCGGGGCCTCGACCCGCTAACCGCTTTCTTTCGACATCCCGGTAAGAAATCCGGCGCCTTGTTGCAGGGGCCCCCGTTTCTCCTCAAATTCCTTCCGCCAGGATACGGGATTTGAGGATATTGGCATGTCACAGACATGTTGTTCCCCATATCCGTGACGCAAAAAACATTTTCATGACAGCGTTGACCAAAATCATGAGCCGTCAGTATTATGGATGCCATCTTTCCACATCAACGAGGAGATGCTCATGAAGATCAGCGCGCGCAACCTTGTCCCCGGCAAAATCAAGTCCATCACCAAGGGAATGGTCAGTTGTGAAGTCGTTGTCGAGATCGCGCCGGGCGTGGAGATCGTCTCCGTTATCACCAAGCATTCGGCGGAGGCCATGGAGCTCAAGGAAGGCGACCCGGTCAAGGCCATGATCAAGGCTTCCAGCGTCATGCTGGTCACGGAGTAACCGCCGCCACGATCGCATGGAGAACGGACTCCCCTCCTTCCCGGCCGGCCCCGGCTCCGGATATCCTCCGGCCGGGGCCGGCGTTTTCCGGATGCCCACGGTGCGCACCGCCGCGCCCCTTGCCTTGCCCGGCCGGAACATGGCATTTTCCGCCGCGCTCCGGCGGGCCGCCACGCTCCCGCCAGAGGCTCCCGTTTCCCCACCGAGGAGGGATCGATGCGCCGTTTCCTGATACTCTCGCTGGCCCTTGGCCTGGTCATTTCCGGCATCGCCGCCCCGGCCAGGGCCGGCGGCTCCCAGGCCGTACTCTCCACCCTGTGGTCCCCGGAGTCCCTCGCGGCCGATCCGGCCGAAAAAAAATCCGGCCGCCTCGGCGATCCCGACCGCTCGCCGCCGCCGGCCACGGCCGTTCCCGCCCTGCCCCCCCTGCCCGGACATCTGACGGGATCGATCCGCCGGGTGGACACCCACGGCCGGAAAATCGTGGCCCTCACCTTCGATCTGTGCGAACTGGCCGACCAGGTTTCCGGCTACGACGGCGCCGTGGTCGACGCATTGCGGGCGGCGGGCGCCAAGGCGACCTTTTTCGCCGGCGGCAAATGGATGCGGTCCCATCCGCGAAGGGCCATGCAACTGCTCGCCGACCCCCTCTTCGAGCTCGGAAACCATGCCTGGACCCACGGCAATTTCGGCCAGCTCGATGCCGCCGCCATGCGCCGGGAAATAGCCTGGACCCAGGCCCAGTACGGCGCCCTTCGTGCCGAGGCGGCGAAACTGGCCGGGGATCGCGGCGTGCCGGCCTCCGAAATCGCCAAGCTCCCGGCCGCGCCGGTCCTTTTCCGCTTTCCCTACGGCCGCTGCCGGCCGGAGGCCCTGGCCATGCTGTCCGAAATGGGCCTGGCCGCCATCCAGTGGAACCTGACCACCCGCGACCCCGAGGCCGACACCACGCCGCAACGCATCGTCGCCACGGTGCTTGAGCGTGTGCAGCCCGGCGACATCATCATCGGCCACGCCAACGGCAACGGCCACGGCACGGCGGAAGCCCTGCCGACGCTTCTGGCCGAACTCGCGAAACGCGGCTACACCTGCGTCACGGTCAGCGAACTGCTGGCGGCGGGGCGGCCGGTGGCCACCTCGGACTGCTACGACGGCCACCCCGGCGACACGGCGCAATACGACCGCATCTTCGGGGACGGCACCACCCATCCCCGCAAAAAAAGCGGGCCGCGACCAGCGCCGCAGCCCGCGAATCCGTGAACGTGAAACAGTAAGGGAGGATATTCCGGGGGAGGCGTTTTCCGCGCCCCGCGCAAAGACCGCTACTGCGCCGCCGGCGCAGCCTTGTCCGCGGCGTCTTCCCTTGCGTAATGCGTGATGCTGGCGACCTTGGATGCCTTGCCTGCCTCGGCGTACTTGACGATCATCCTGTTTTTGCTCGTCAGCTTGCCGATGTACACGCCGTCGTCGTCGGCCATGGTCAGGGTCGCCCCGTCGATGACCCCGACGACCGTCTCCCTGCCCCGGGCCGAGGCCTTGCTGCCGTAAAAAACCCGGCCTTCCTGCTTGTCGATGGTCAGCGTCCATTGGACGCGCAGGAACTTCGGGGTTTCACTGGGCTCGGTGTGGCCCAGTTTGCCCGCGGCCACGGATTCCGATTCCCCCTTCCAGACACCGGTCACGTCCGGGACGGACTTTTCCTGTTTTTCCCTGGCCATGGCGGTGGAAGCGACCAGGAGCAGTCCGAGGACTCCAACAAGTAGCAACGAACACGCGCGCGACATGTATCCCTCCTGTTGCAGGCACGCCCCGGCGGGTTCCGGGATCGACGCCGGCCGTTCCGGCGCGAGGCGGATCCGCCGGGTATGTGTTTTCCCGATCGGATTATAGGACAGGGGAACCGGCCCTGACAACCGTTCCCATGTCCTTTTCCGGAAGCGTTCCCCGCTGGGCGATGCCCGGAGGCCGGGAGTGCCGGCGCTACAACCAGTCCAGGCCGATGACGTGGGCGCAAAGCGGCCCGTGGACGCCGCGCACGTAGACGAACTCGATGTCGCCCGTGCTGGAGATGCCCGAGACGCAGGTGACCGCGCTCGGCATGGGGGTTCCGGCCAGCCGGTCGAAGAGCGCCGGCAGGTCGGGCAGAAGCCGCGATCTGGCGACCAGGGCCACGTGCAGACGCGGCACCAGGGCCGCGCCGCGCTCCCGGCCCGCCCCGGCGTGCAGCACCAGGGTGCCCGTGGCGCACAGGGCGTGGGCGACGCCGGTTATGCCCATGTCCACGGCGGCAAGGGTCGGACAGACCCGGTGCGGCAACGCCTCGGGCGCGATGACCGACACCCCGGCCTTCTCCATCACGGCGACGGCATCCACGGCGTCGAGGTCCGGATGGTCCCAGCGCACGGCCGATCCGACCCCGTGGAGGGCCATCACCCCGGCCAGGGCCGCCCGGGCCTCCTCCGGATCGCGGGCCAGATCGAAGGTCGGCCCGAGGGGCGCCAGGGCCTTGGCGAAGGTGGCGAAATCCGCCACGCCGTTCCCGGGGCGGCGCGGCTCCGGAGGAGCAGCCGGGGCGTCCATGGACGCGGTCGCGTCCCGCAGGCGTGAGAGAATGGCGTTTCTTGGGTCCGCGTTCACGACAGGCCTCCATGTCGGGGCAGGCGGCGGACGATCGCCTTCCACCGCCGGGAAAAGGGACGGGAAAAACCGGGGAACTTCCGGCAGCGCAGGAACCGGCCGAGGGGCGAGACCGGGGCCAGTCCGGCAAGGCGCGTCAGCTTCGGGTCCACCGTCCGGATCACGGCCGCGGCCGTGTCGAAGAGCAGCGGATGGCGCGCCAGGACGGCGAAGGCCGTCGTGGCCGGATCGGAGGTTTCGGCCGCGCGGCGGCGGCGCAGTTCCTGGAGCAGCGCCGGGTGGTCGATGCCGGCCGGGCAGGCGGCGGCGCAGGCGGCGCAGTGGGTGCAGGCGAAGGGCTGCCGGGGGTCGCCGGGCGCGTCCGCGAGCAGCGAGGAAAGGATCGAGCCCATGGGACCGGGATAGACCGAGCCGTAGGCATGGCCGCCCACGCTCTGGTAGACCGGACAGACGTTCAGGCAGGCCCCGCAACGGATGCACTTGAGGATCGGGCGCAGGACCGGATCGGCCAGGATCCGCGACCGGCCGTTGTCCAGGATGACCAGGTGCATTTCCGCGGCCCCGTCGCGCTCCCCGTCCCGACGCGGGCCGGTCAACAGCGAGAGGTGCACGGGCATCGTCTGGCCCGTGGCCGCCGGTGGCAGGATGTCGAGGACGGCGGCCGCGTCGGCCAGCGTCCCCACGACCTTCTCGATGCTCATCAGCGCCACGTGCACGGGCGGACAGGTGGTGGAAAGCCGGATATTGCCTTCGTTTTCGAGGACCATGAGCGTGCCCGTCTCGGCCACGGCGATGTTGACCCCGGTGATGCCGGCATCCGCGGCCAGGAATTTGCGGCGCAGGCTCTCACGGGCGATGCGGGTCATCTCCGGGATGTCCGTGCTGGTGCGGCCGAGCGTGCGGTCGAAAAGCGCCGAAACCTGTTCCTTGGATACGTGCAGGGCCGGCGACAGGATATGCGACGGCTTCTCGCCGGCGAGCTGGATGATATACTCGCCGAGATCGGTTTCCACGGCCTCGATGCCGGCCCTGGCCAGGGCCTCGTTGAGCCCGATCTCCTCGCCGATCATGGACTTGCCCTTGACCGCGAGCCTGACGCCCCGGGAAGCGAGGAGGTTCGTGACGAGGGCGGCGGCGGCGGGTGCGTCCTCGGCGAAATGCACCGTGCCGCCGGCGGCGGTCACGTTGGCCTCGAGGCGGGAGAGCAGATCGGGCAGAAACGCCAGGGTCCGCTCCCGCGCGGCGACCGCCCGGGCGCGGCGTTCCTCGAAATCGGGCATGGCCTCCACGGACTTTTGCCGCAAGACCTGGATGTGGGAAATGGCCTTGGCCAGGATGGCGCGGTGTCCCGTGTCGGCCAGCGCGGCGGCGGCGGCCCTGGAGAAATTGCGCGGACTGCGTGTCATAAGGCCCCTCCTGCCAGGACCTCGGCCAGATGCAACGGCCGGATGGGAACCTCGCGCCTGGCCAGGGCCGAGCCTATGTTGAGCAGACAGCTCGGTTCGGCGGTGATTACCGCCTCGGCGCCGCTTGCGATCACGTCGTCCACCTTGTCGGCCAAAATGGCCTGGCTGATTTCCGGATAGTCGATGCTGAAGGCGCCTCCGAAGCCGCAGCACCGCTCGGGGCGCGACAAGGGGACCAGGGTCAGGTCGCGTACCCGGGACAGCAGCAGTTCGGTCTGGTTGCCGACGCCGAGCACGCGGGTGGTCTGGCAGGAGGCGTGCAGCACCGCCCGGGCCGGAAAGCGCGCCCCGACATCGGGGCGGTCGAGGACATCCACCAGATACTGGCCGAGTTCGAAGGTTTTCGCGGCCACGGCCTCGGCCCGGCCGCGCCAGGGGTCGTCCTCGGCGAAAAGCGTCGGATACCGGCGCACCATGGCCGTGCAGGAACCGGACGGACACACGATGGCCGGGGCCTGTTCGAAAAGCTCGATGAAGCGGACGGCCAGGGGGCGGGCGAGATCGGGCCGGCCCCGCTTGTAGGCGAACTGGCCGCAGCAGGTCTGTCCATCCGGCAGTCGCGGTCTGACGCCGGCCCGGGACAGCACCTCGGCCGTGGCCTCCCCCACCCGGGGCAATACATGCTCGACCAGGCAGGGAATGAAGAGAAAGGCTTCCACGTCGTCATCCTCCTTGCGTGGGGGCGCAACTTACGCAAGTTCCGCCCGGGGTCAAGGAAGGGCCGGAGGGCCTCCGTCTTTACAGCTTCCTTCACGCCGGCTATGAAAGCGCCTTACGAAAAAGGAAGCGCCATGAACGAACCCCGCACGGCCACGCTCACCTTCGACGGCAAAAGTATCGAACTTCCGGTCATAATTGGCGAAAACGCCGAAAAGGGACTGGATGTCCGGCAACTGCGCGCCAAGACCGGCTGGATCACCCTCGATCCCGGTTACGCCAACACCGCCGTCTGCAAAAGCTCCATCACCCATTTCGACGGTGAAAACGGCACGGTGCTCTATCGCGGGTACGACCTCGACGAACTGGCCGAAAAGGCGACGTTCGTCGAAACGGCCATGCTCGTCATGTTCGGGGAATTGCCGACCCGGACCGAGCGCGAGGAATTCCGCGTGATGCTGCGCGACCAGGAGCTCCTGCACGAGGACCTTCTGAGCCATCTCGACGGGTTCCCTCCCCACGGCCATCCCATGGCCATCCTCTCGGCCATGGTCAACGCCATGGGCAGCTACTATCCCGAGCTCTACGACATCACCACGCCCGCCGATTTCCGCCTGGCGGCGGCCAAGATCATGAGCAAGGTGCGGACCATCGCCGCCTTCAGCTACCGCAAATCCCAGGGGCTGCCGCTGAACTACCCCAATCCGAACCTGGATTACTGCCGCAACTTCCTGCACATGATGTTCTCGGTGCCCTTCTGGATCTACGAGGCGCCGGACCAGGTGGTGCGGGCCCTCAATATCTTCCTGATCTGCCACGCCGACCAGGCCCTCGACACCTCCTGCGCCACGGTGCGCATGGTGGGTTCGAGCCAGGCCAACCTCTTCGCCTCGGTATCCTCGGGAATCTGCGCCCTGTGGGGCCGCCACCACGGCGGCGCCAGTTCCGCGGCGCTGTGCATGTTCGAGGACGTGCAGGCCGGACGCACCACTGTCAGCCGCATCATCGAGGCGTCCAAGACCCATGCCGGGCGGTTGATGGGGTTCGGCCAGCGGATCTTCCACGTGGAGGATCCGAGGGCCAGGATCATCAAGCGGACCTACCAGAACCTGGTCAGAAACGGCTACGCCAAGCGCGACGCCTTCCACGACATCGCCCAGGAGATCGAGGAACGGGCCCTGGCCGACGAGTATTTCACCTCGCGCCAGCTATTCCCCAACACCAACTTCTATTCGAGCCTGCTGCTGCGCGCCCTCAACGTGCCGTCCCGCATGTACCCGGTCATCACGGCCATCGGCAACATGCCCGGCTGGATCGCCCACTGGAACGAGGAAACCAATTCCCCGGACCAGCGCATCCACCGGCCACGTCAGATTTACACCGGCCGCAAGCGGCACGCCTACACCCCGATGGACAAGCGCAGGGCCTAGGGCCGCCGCCTTGGCGACGCCGCCGTTACCGGCAACCCTCTTACAGCCTGCCGCGTGTCCCGTCCTTCGGCGCGCATCCGCCGGGACGGCGCCCCGCCGGCAGGCCACGACAGGACAGACATGTTTTCCCGTACTCGCCTTTTCGCGGCAACGGCCTGCCTCGCGTGCCTTTTGCTTTCGTCCGTGACCGCGTCCTTCGCCGCCCAGCCCGACGAGCAAACGCCTCCCACGGCCGCTCCGGCCGACGCCAAGGCGCCGGCCGCCAAACAGCCCGACAAGGCTCCTCCGGCCAAACCCCAACCGTCCCCAACGGACAAGGGACAGGCCGAACCAGCCCCCAACGAACCCAAGGACTGGCAGGTGCTGCTGTCCATCCATCAGGAGTCGGTCGTCCAGCAGGCCTCGCGCTTCAAGTCCATGGAAGAGCTCCTGCCCAAGAACATTCGTCGCTTTCGGGCCGACCTTTCCGCACAGGAAGGCAAGCTGGACGAACTGGGCCTCATCATCAGCCTCTCGGGAGGCAATCCCTGGGAATTGCGCGCGGTCTTGAGCGATATGGCCCGCATCCGCCGGGCGACCGAGGCGCTCATGGCCCCGTTCCAGGAGGGGCGGGACGAATTGGAAAAGATCGCCACCCGGCTCGACTCCCTCAAGGAGGAGTTCTCCAAGCGACTCGAGGACGATCCGGAACCGGAGATCGCCGACGCCATCAACTACTACCTGCGCTACCTCAAAGGGGTTCGTTCGTCGCTTTCGGGGGTCAAATCCACCCTGGAAAAGGAACTCGGGCCGGCGCGGGACTTCCTGGCGGCCCTGGACAAGACCGAGGAGGCGTTGCGCCAGAAAATCCCCAAGGCCTGGAAAGGGTATTATTTCACGCCGGCCGCGGAGCTTTTCTCGCTTAAGGCCTGGGGCGACCTCGACAAGCGGACCCAGCTTTGGGCCAAGTCCAACGGCTCGATGCTGCGTTCCCTGCTCCACGGTCCGGACGCCGCCCGCGCCGTCCCCGTCCTGGTCAAGGCGGGAGCCGGCCTGGCGATTCTTCTCATCGCCGATGTCGTGGCCGCCATGCGTCTGCGCCGCCGCTATCCCAACCTGAAAAGGCTCGGCCACCTGCGACGGGTCTGGCTGCTCGCGGGGCTCGGCTTCATCCTGCATTGGGTTTCGAGCGGCGCGCCGCTGCTGCTTCAGGAACTTTTGAACGTCCTGGCGGAAATTTTCCTGGCTGCCGGACTGGCCGTCTTTTCCTGGTACCTGCTGCGCACCGCGCCGGGCGACACCCCGGTTACCGGGAGCAACCCCCTGCGCCGCCTGTGGATCATGTTCTCCCTTGGGCTCCTGCTCCAGGTCGCCGACATCCCGGAACCGGCCCTGACCGCGGCCTGGATCGTCTCCCTCCTGTTTTTTTTCCAGTTCTCCCGCCGTCGCGACGGAGGCCGGGATGCCGGCCCTCTGCGGCTGATCGGGCGCGTCACGCCGTTTTTGGCCATCCTGTGGTGCTTCACCTCGGCCCTGGGCTGGCAGCACCTGTCGGTGCTGGCCCTGGCCGGGTGGTTTTTACTTCTGGCCGCCATCCAGACCGGGGCGGGCCTGTCCCGGCTGATTTCCCACTGGCAGTCCCAGGCGGCCCGCGAGGGGGCTTCCGTCGTCACCCGGGCCTGCATCTCGGGCCTGGGATTCCCCTTCATCTTCCTGTCGCTTTTCTTCCTGGTCCTCTATTGGTTCTCCACGGAACTGGGGGGGCACGAGCTTTTCATGGAAGCCGTCTCCTTCACCGTGACCGTGGGTGATGTGTCCGTGACCCTTGGACGGCTGGCGCTCATCCTCACCGGCTTTTTCGTGACCCGCTCGACCCTCTACGCCGTGCGGTCGTTCGTCCGCGACCTGCCGCGGCTGCGCCCGGGGGTCGATCCGGGCGTGCGCGACGTGCTCGACACCACCTCGATGTACGTATTGTGGGGCCTCTACGTCCTTATTTCGCTTTTCCTGCTGGGATTTTCCTTCACCAGTCTGGCGGTCGTCGCCGGCGGCCTGTCGGTGGGCATCGGCTTTGGCCTGCAAAACATCGTCAACAACTTCGTGGCGGGACTCATCCTGCTTTTCGGCCGTTCGATCCAGGCCGGCGACACCATCCAGATCGACACCATCTGGGGGCAGGTCCGCAAGGTCAACATCCGCAACACGGTCGTCCAGACCTTCGACAACGCGACGCTGTTCGTGCCCAATTCCGACCTCATTGCCGGCAAGCTCGTCAACTGGACCCATCGCGACCCCACCGTGCGGCGGGAAATCGCCGTGGGGGTGGCCTACGGTTCGAACACCGAACGGGTGCGCGCCATCCTTCTCGAAGTGGCCAGCAACCATCCCCGGGTGCTCAAGCATCCGGAACCGACGGTGCAGTTCCAGAATTTCGGCGAAAGCTCCCTGGATTTCAAACTGCTTTTTTGGGTGGACAATGTATCGAGCGGCATCGCCACCACTTCGGACATCCGCTTTGAGATCGACAGGCGTTTTCGCGAGGAAGGCATCGATATCCCCTTCCCGCAGCGCGAGGTGCGCATCGTGGCCGGCGATCCGAGCCCGGAACGGGTGGCCGCCGGAGGCGCGGACTAGGGTCGCCTCCGTGACGCTTCGCCGACAGCGGGGACACCATGAGCGGCGTCTCTCCCGGACGCCGCTCGCGTCGCGGTGCTGCACCGCTGGGCCGGCACCGGGACAGCCCCAGCGTTTTCTCGGGACAGCCGGACGATCATTTGCTATCCGTGGCCAAAAGGATGCGCCATGAAATTCCTTGCTCCCGTTGTCTGCTGCCTCTTCGTGGCATCCCTTCCGTGCCTTTTTTCCTGCCATTTCAGGGGCAAAGTGCCGACCATGC
>CAZNUQ010000056.1:0-18729 GCA_964576235.1 uncultured Desulfovibrio sp. | reverse complement strand
AAGGAGGTGGGGCAGGCCGTGGTCAGCATCCAGCAGTCCGTGGCCGGCAACATCGACAGCGCGGACAAGGCCGCCGGGGCCGTGGCCGAGGCCACGAAACTCGCCGGCCGCTCCGGCGCCGTGCTGCGCGAGATCGTATCCCTGGCCGAGGCCAGCGCCCGGGAGGTGGCCGGCATCGCCGCCGCGGCCGAACAGCAGTCCGCCGCGGCCGAACAGATCAACCGGGCCATGAACGAGGTCAGCGGCGTGGTCGAGCAGACCAGCGCCGGCATGCACGAATCCGCCCAGGCCGTGCACGCCCTGGCCGACCTGTCCGGCGACATGGAACAGATCATCGGCAAGCTGCGCAAGGCCTAGGCGGCCGGACGCCTTCCCAGAAGCACGAGGGGGGCCTGCTCACCGTTTCGGGGGCGGGCCCCCCTTGCCGTCCGGGCCGGCGGCCAGCCCCCGCACCAACCCGTCGTACTGGCGGATCTGCTCGGCCAGAAACCCCGGCTCGCCGCGAAAGACCAGGGCCCGGCGCGGGCAGACCAGATGGCAGTACAGGCAGCCGTAGCAGTCCCCGTGGCCGCCCGCCGCGGCCACGGCCGCCGGATCGAGACCGGCCGGGCAGAAGTCCCGGCAGGCCCCGCAGCCGTCGCAGGCCTCCCGGTCGAGGGAAAGCCCCTCGCAGCGCATCTCCTCGCGGCAAAAGACATCCTGGCGCAGCCCCGTCCTGAAAAGCAGGGCCCCGAACCAGTCCGTGCCGGCCAGCCAGCGGAAAAAGGCCGTGTTGCGCACGGCCAGGAAATATTTCTGGCGTCCGGGATCATGAACGAAGGAGGCCAGGCGCCCGGCCACCGGCGGCGCGAACGGCCGTCCGGCCACGGGGGCCGGTTCCAGGGCCCGCACCGCGGCGTCCATGTCCGCCGTCACCAGTCCCCGGCGCCGGGCCTCGGCCAGGGGACGGACCCTTTCCTCCGGGAAGCCGGCCAGCCGGGCGCACACCAGATCGACGAGGTACGGATTCTCGCCGACGACCAGGGTGTCGCAGCGAAGCGGCGTGCCGCGGGTGGGGCCGAGCCCCTCCATGGCCACCAGCCCGTCGACGATGTGCAGCCCCGGCCGCACGGCCTCGTTGAGGTTGACGATGTTGGCGGCGAGGCTCTGATGGGTCTTTTTCTTGTTCTCCTGGCCGACCAGGCAGCCCATCAGGTTTTTCAGGCACACCGACATGCCGGCCTCGAAATGGGTCTTGAGCTTGGGCAGGTTGATGACCAGTCCCGCCTCCATGACCGGCCGGGCGACCAGGGCCTCCACTCCCCCCTCGAAGGGGACCGGCAGCCCCGGCTCGTGGTTGAGGTCCACGGCGGCGTAGCCGAAACGCGCCGCCACCCGGTCGACCCGAAGCCGGGCGATCACCCCGATCCTGTTGCGGTAAAATCCCGAATTCGTCCCCTCGCCCACCACCACGTTGCCGTAGCCGGCGTCCCGCAGCCAGGACAAAAGCGCCGCCAGAAGCCGCAGATCCGTGGTGTTGCCGGTCAGGGCGTTCATGTTGGCGTTGAGGTTGGGCTTGACCAGGACGGGGGCGGAACGGTCGGCGGGAAAGACGTGGGCGTGGGCGGGCAGGACCTCGTCCAGCACCCGGCGGACGGTTGCCAGGGAAAAGGCCCGGCGGATGTCGCAGCGAAGCCCGGCGGCAGATGGATGCATGGCGTTCCGGCTGGGTTTGGGGCCTGGGGGGGATTCCCGTCGCGGCCCGTGTCTCACCGTTACTGTCTATACCGGCTGCCGGCGGCAAGGGGAAGGCCCGGACGGCCCCCCTTCCTGAAACGGTAGCCTTTCCCCCGGCCTTTGTGGCACAAGGCGCCTTCGAGACGGCGAAAAGGACATGGACCGCCCGGCCCCGCCATCCGGGCCGGCGCCCCGGTTTCCCATGGACCTCCAACGCGGGGCCGCCCCCGCCGGCCACACCAGGAAGCCCCATGCGAAAAAACCTGCTTCTGGCCCTTGCCGCCGCGCTATGCGCCGTCCTGGCCTGCGAGGGGCTTTTCCGTCTCTACGAACGCTTTGCCCTCTCGGTCCCCATGCATCCCGTCGACGGCATGGTCGACCTGGCCGCCCTCAACTACAACGACACCGCCGTGCCGGCCCGCAAAGCCGCCGGGGAACTGCGCATCCTCGACTTCGGCGACTCCTTCTGCCACGCCATCGTCAAGTACCCCCACTCCTACCATGGCGTGGCCGCCGGGCTCCTCTCCCGCCTGGACCCAGCCCGGCCGGTCCGGCTGGCCAATTTCGGCGAACCGAGTGCCTCGTTCCACCAGTACCTCAAGTCCGCCGTCCACTGGAGCGGCCTCGTCGAGGCCGACGCCATCGTGGTCAACGTCTTCCTGGGCAACGACATCACCGACGTGGCCCTCGGGGACGTGCCCGACGACACGGCCATCAACCGCGTCTTCGGCGATAATTTCGTGGAGGTGGGCACCGGACGCAAGCGCCTCGCCGCCGTGCCCCACGCCTCCGGCCTGCGCCTTCTCGACCACGCCTACGCCTATCTCGTCATGGCCCGGGAAGGCGGCTACGTGCTGCGGGACATCCCCGAGCCCTACACCTTCGCCCTGGGGCCCCTCGGCGACGATACCTACTTCCGGACCATGCGGCGGCACGCCGTCGCCGGCGATCCGGCGCAATGCGCGAAACTGGCGCGCGGATGGCAGGGACTGGCCGATCTTGCCCGCGGGCTCTCGCGACTGGGCCGCGAACGGGGGGTCAAGGTGGCCATCATGCTCTCGCCCTCGGAAGTGGTGGCGCGCGACGGGCTGTGGCCGGAAACCGCCAGCAGGACAGGAGCCGACCCGGGAGGCTTCGACCGGGAGCTTCCCGGACGCATGGCCCGGGCCGTCCTGGCCCGAAGTGCCCCGGAAGTGCCGGTCCTCGACCTCAATCCCGTCTTTCGCTGCGCCGCCGCCCGGGGGGATACGGACTATTACCCGCGCGAAACCCACTGGAACGTGGACGGCAACCGGTTGGCCGGGGAGGCCCTGGCCCGGTTCGTGGCCGTCACCTGGCTGGGCCTGGGACCGGAAGCCCTCCCGGGCCTGGACCCGTGCCTGGAGGCCCCGGATTCCGGGGCTGCCGGCCCGGGGGTGGCCTCCTGCCTGAAAGCCGCCGGACTCCCGACGCCCTGACGCCGCCGGCGGCCGGCCCGGCGAGGGTCTCGGGGAAAGGGTGTTGTCAAACGGCTCCGGCTTGGGTAAGAGCGTTCACCCGTGCCGGTTTCCGGCCACGGCGATTTCCAGCCTCTCCGTGCGCCGGTGACGGAGCCCCGTGGTTCCGGCCGGGAAACCCCTACCCGACACATGCCATGGTATTCAGTTCCGCTTCCTTTCTGTTTTATTTCCTGCCGGTCGTTTTGGCCCTGTACTTCCCCTGCGTGCGCTTCGGACGCCTGCGCAACTGGATACTGCTGGCCGCGAGCCTGTTTTTCTACACCTGGGGCGAAGGCGAGTTCGTCGCCGTCATGCTCCTGTCCGTCGTCACCAACTATTTTCTCGGCATATGGGTCTACAAGGCCCACGAGCGCAGCAACGCCAAGCTCCAGGTGGGCGTGGCCATCGCCTTCAACCTGGTGCTGCTCGTCATCTTCAAGTACACGAACTTCCTCGTCGCCAACCTGAACCTGCTGCTCGCCGAGTTCGGGCTGCCGCAACTCGTGGTGGGCCACGTGCACCTGCCCATCGGCATCTCCTTTTTCACCTTCCACTGTGTCTCCTACATCATGGACATCTACCGCCGACAGACGCCGCCCCAGATGTCCCTGCCCAACACGGCCCTTTACATCTCGCTTTTCCCCCAGCTCGTGGCCGGCCCCATCATCCGCTACAAGGACATCGCCTCCCAGATCACCCACCGCATCGTCGACAGCGAGCGTTTCGCCAAGGGGATCAACCGCTTCATCATCGGCCTGGGCAAGAAAGTGCTCATCGCCAACGTGCTGGCCCTGCCGGCCGACAAGATCTTCGCCATCCCGGCCGAGCACCTCACCACGCCCGTGGCCTGGCTCGGCATCGTCTGCTACACCTTCCAGATCTATTTCGACTTCTCGGGCTACTCGGACATGGCCATCGGCCTCGGCCACATGTTCGGGTTCAAATTCATGGAGAACTTCAACTACCCCTACATCGCCCGCTCCATCCAGGAATTCTGGCGCCGCTGGCACATCTCCCTGTCCACCTGGTTCCGCGACTACCTCTACATTCCCCTCGGCGGCAACCGCGTGGGCAAGTTCCGACTGTACTTCAACCTCGTCATGGTCTTTTTCCTGTGCGGCCTGTGGCACGGGGCGAGCTGGAACTTCGTCCTCTGGGGCATGTTCCACGGCCTGTTCTCGGTCATCGAACGCTTCTCCATCGGCAAACGCCTGACCCAGGGCTCGCGCATCGTGGCCCACGCCTACACCATGCTCGTGGTCATGGTGGCCTGGGTCTTCTTCCGGGTCGAAACCCTGCCCATGGCCCTGACCTATCTCAAGGCCATGTTCGGCTTCGCCCAGGGATCGGGCCTGGAGTGGAACCTGGCCCTTTTCCTCAAGCCCAAGGTCCTCATCGTGCTCGCCGCCGCCTGCATCGGCGCGACGCCCGTCATGCCCTGGCTCAAAGGGCTGCGCGAACGCCATCTGGCCGTCCGGCGCCTCGGCCCCGTGGCCGTGGACGACGGCGTGGAATTCCTGGTCAGCCTGGTCCTGCTCCCCGCGGTCTTCGTCCTGTGCGCCATGTCCCTGGCCAGCGGGACACATAACCCGTTCATCTATTTCCAGTTCTAGGAAATTCCATGCCCAGCGCCGCGACGTTTTGCCACAAGGCCATCTCCTGGGCCGGCATCCTGGTTTTCCTCGTGTGCATCTGCCTGCCCGTGGCCGACCACTTCCTGGATCTGGCCCCCCGGGTCGAACTCATGGAAAACGACCCGGCCCAGCTGCCCCCCTTCTCCCTGTCCCAGGCCTCCAAGGGGTTCAACACGCTGCAGCGCGGCTACCTGGAAAAAACCTTCGGCTTCAGGAAAAACCTGGTCCGCCTGGAAAACATCCTCGACTACCTCGTGCTGGATTCCTCCACGCACTTTCAAAGCGTCATCAAGGGCAAGGGCGACTGGCTGTTTTTGGCCACGGAGAACAGCGACCTCAACGTCATCGAAGACTACCGCTCCGGGCGGCTGTTCACCCCGGCCGAGCTGGACTGGTGGACATCGGTCTTCAAAAGCCGCCGGGACTGGCTGGCGGACCAGGGCATCCGCTACCTGGTGGTGGTGGCTCCCAACAAGCATTCCGTCTACCCGGAATTTCTGCCCGAGGCCTACACGCGCATCAACGCCGCGAGCCGCACCGACCAGCTCGTCACGGCCCTGGCCGCGGCCGACGTGCCGGTGCTCGACCTGCGGCCGGTCATGGCCGAGGCCAAGAAATCGGCCCTGGCCTACTACCACACCGACACCCACTGGACGTCCCACGGCGCCCACGCCGGCTACGCGGCCATCATGAAACGCCTCGGCGCGTGGTTTCCCCGGTTCCACTCCGAGATCCGGGAAGACTTCGATGTCGTCCTCGAACCGGGGCTCAACGGCGGCCTGGCCAGCATGCTCGCCCTGGGCAGCCTGTTCCCCGAGGAGCGGGTGGTTTTCTTCCCCAAAACGCCCAGACGGGCCGTCGAATCGCCTCCGCCGCCCAAAGGCGGCAATTTCCAGCCCACGGTCGTCATGCAGACCAACGATCCCGCCCTCCCCGACGCCGTCGTCATCCGGGATTCCTTCGCCCAGGAACTCGTGCCCTTCCTGTCCGAGCACTTCAACCGGGTCACCTATCTGTGGCCCTTCCCCGCCAACGCCCGCGCCATACGCACTTTCGACAAGGAAACCATCGGGCGGGAAAAACCGGCCGTGGTCATCGAAGAGTTCGTGGAACGCTACTTCACGGGCCTTCCCCCCAGGGCGAAAACCGGCCAGGGCCAGCCCTAGGCCCGGCCCTTTTCCGGGCGCAGCGCCGTGCCTTCCCGGCGCGTTGCCGGCGCCGTCTCCCACGCCGCCCAGCCCCGGAGTGCGTCCCCGGCGGATGAGGCGCCCCCAAGCCTTGACGCCTCCCCGGGTTTCCCCGCATGAAGATCCTGCCCCCGCCCCCGGGGGCCGGCGGCGGCCATCCCACGGCCCCGCCCCACCGCCATGGGAGGGAACCGCGACATGGAAACCGTGCGCGCCTTCGTGGGCATCCCGCTGCCCGAACCCTGCCAGGAGATCGTCGCCGCCCTGACGCAGCGGCTGGCCGCCCTTTCCCGGGCGTCCCTGTCCCGCACCCGGCGCGGCAACGCCCACATCACCCTCAAATTTCTGGGCGACGTGCCGGCGCGGGGACCGCACGGCATCGAAGCCGTCGTCCAGGCCCTTTCCGGCGTGATTTTCGCTCCCTTCGCGCTGCGTTTCGCCGGCGGCGGCTTTTTTCCGGGCCCGGCGCGGCCGCGGGTGGTCTGGGCCGGCATGGCCGAGGGCGCCGGACCGTGCCGGGAGCTGGCCGCCGGGGTGGAACGCGCCCTGGCCCCCCTGGGCTTCGCCCCCGAGGCGAGGCCGTTCGCCGCCCATCTGACCCTGGCCCGGGTCCGGGACGCCGGGATCGGCGGCGACTGGCCGGCCGTGCAACGGCTTCTGGACGCGGCCGCGTGGCCGACGGTGGCGGTGACGGCCTTCACGCTGTTCCGCTCGGAGCTCGGCCCCGACGGGCCGCGCTACGCCAGCCTGGGGGATTTCGCCGCCCGGGCTTCCTGAGACCGACCCGCCCACGAAAAAAAAGCGCCGTCCCGAAAAAGGGGCGGCGCCTGTTCGGCCGGGGAATGCCGGCCCGTGGGCCGGCGGCGGGAAAAGGGCGCGGAGATCGCCCGCCCGCCGAAAAACGTCGCGGACTACACGTAGTCGCCCCGGTTGAACTTGATTTTTTCGGTTACGGTCATGACTTCCAGTTCGTTGACCAGGGAACCGAGGCCCGCGTTGGCGTCGCTTGGCAGATCGTCCTTGAGCTGCTTGACGCCGGTTTCAATGTTCTCCAGGACGCCGTAGGCCTGCTTGAGGGAATCCGTTCCCGAGCCGGCGGCGAGCTTGTCGGCGTAGTTTTCCCACTTGGCCAGCAAGGTGTCCATGTTGTCCATAACCGCCCGCTCTTGTTCGGTGAATTGCCCCGTGGCCTCGGTGGCTTCCGCCGCCTGGCAACCGGACAGGTCCAGCCCGGCCAGGCTGGAAAGCGGCGGGGCGGCGAGGCCCGTCGTCCGGGCCGGCTGCTCCGTGCCGACCTCCTTGGCCAGAAGGGCGGCGAAGGCATCCGAATCGTCCCGCTTTCCCTTGGACTGCTCCGCGGCCTGCTGCAAGGCCCTCAGTTGGTCAGTCTGGATCTTCATCGGCCTTCCCCCGCGTTGACGTTTCCCTATCGCTTGCAAGGATCCTGCCAAGCAGTTCCATGCCATATCTATCCGATATCAATTAAAAAACCGAAAGAGGCCACCCGGAATTTTTTGCCTCGTCCCCGGCACCCCTGAGGCAATCCATAGTGCAGGGAAAACGCCTTGTCTATTGCCATTTCCTTTGGCATCCTGGGCAAAGCCGGGTTGCCGGTGTCTTTTTCGGCCATTCCGGCGCGAGCTTGAGCGCGGAACAAACACACGCCCAAAAAAGGAGCCGCCTCCATGCCGACAGTGAAAAAAATCTTGTGCGCGGTGGATTTCTCCGAGGGCTCTCCCCGGGTGGCCGAGTATGCCGCCGCCCTGGCCCAGGCGTCCAAGGCCGAGGTCCTCTGTCTCTACGTCGCCCCCTCCCTGGCCGAATACGTGGGATTCAACGTGCCCCAGGCCGCCCTGGACACCTTCATCGGCGACGTGGTCGCCTCAGCCGAGGCGACCATGCACGATTTCACCGACGACAATTTCCCGGGCCTGACCGTCCAGGGCGTGGTCCTGACCGGCTACCCGGCCGAGGAAATCCTCAAGGCGGCCGAGGCGCACCACGCGGACATGATCGTCATGGGCACCCACGGCCGCACCGGCATCGACCGGATCATTTTCGGCTCCGTGGCCGAAAAGGTGGTCATGAGCGCCGCCTGCCCGGTCCTCACCGTCAAACCCCGCGACGAAGCCTGAACCGCCGGGCGCGTCCGGCGTCGCGCCGCCCCGGCCATCGCCGCCAGCCAGCCGCCGGGGAAGCCCGGACCCCCGGCGGCCGGCGCACCACAACCTTCGGAGAACCGTCCATGCAGCCTTGCGACCGGATCCGGGAGGATGTGCGGGAATTCACCCCGTATTCTCCCGGATTGTCCATGGAAGAGATCAAGGAGCGCCACGGCCTCGCCCGCGTGGTGAAGCTGGCCAGCAACGAGAATCCCCTGGGGGCCTCGCCCCTGGTCAAACGCGTGCTGGCCCGCAAGGCCGACACGGTCTTTCGCTACCCCCGGGCCGGCAACCCGGCCCTGGTGGCCGCCCTGGCCCAGGCCCACGGCGTGCCCCGGGAGTGCGTGGTGGCCGGCAACGGCTCCGACGAGATCATCGACCTGCTCGTGCGCGTCACCTGCCGTCCGGGCGTCGACAACGTGGTGGCCTTTTCCCCGTGCTTTTCCATCTACGTGCAGCAAACACGCCTTTGCGGCGTGTCCCTGCGCCAGGCGCCCCTCGGGCCGGACTTCGCCTTCGACCTGCCCGCCCTGGCCGGCGCCGCCGACGACAAGACCGCCCTGGTCTTCCTGACCAACCCGGACAACCCCTCCGGCCACGCCGTGCCCTCCGAGGCCGTGGCCGCCCTGGCCCGCTCCCTGCCGCCCCGGGCCCTGCTCGTGGTCGACGAGGCCTACGTGGACTTCACCGAGCCCGAGGCCGGGCACTCCATGCTGGCCCGCTGGGGCGAACTGGACAACATCGTGGTCCTGCGCACCTTCTCCAAGCTCTACGGCCTGGCCGGGCTGCGCCTGGGGTTCGGCGTCATGCCGGCCTGGCTGGCCGACTACCTGCTGCGGGTGCGCCTGCCCTTCAGCGTCAACCTGCTGGCCGAGGCCGCCGGTCTGGCCGCCCTGGAGGACCGGGAATTCCTGCGGGCCAGCCGCGAGACCGTGCTGCGCGGCCGGACCCTGGTGGCCGAAGGCCTCGCCGCCCTGGGCTGCCGGGTCTACCCGTCCCAGGCCAACTTCCTCATGTTCCGGCCGCCGCTGCCGGCCCTCGACGTTTTCGAGGCCCTTTTGCGGCGCGGCATCATCGTCCGGGCGCTCAAAAGCTACGGTCTGCCCGACCTGCTTCGCGTGAGCATCGGCAACGACGAGGAAAACGGCCTGTTCCTGGCCGCCTTCCGGGAGATCTGCGGCCATGGCTGCTGAGGCGCCCCGGATCGTGACCATCGACGGGCCGGCCGGGGCGGGCAAGACCTCCGTCTCGCGCCGGGTGGCCTCGGCCCTCGGCGTGGCCTACCTCGACACCGGGGCCATGTTCCGGGCCCTGGCCCTGCGCCTGGGGGAGGGCGGGGACGGGCTGCCCGGGGAACGCATCGGGGAGGCCCTGCGCGCCATGACCTTCTCCCTGGACGGGACCGGCGAGGCCACCCGGCTGCTCGTCGACGGCGCGCCGCTGCCCGACGCGGCCCGAACCGAGCGGGTGGGCAAATGGGCCTCCAATCTGGCCGTCCTGCCCGTGGTCCGCGAAACCCTGCGCGACGTCCAGCGGGACCTCGGCCGCCGCTCCCCTCTTTTGGCCGAGGGCCGGGACATGGGCACGGTGGTCTTCCCCGACGCCGCCCGCAAATTCTTCCTGGACGCCTCGCCCGAGGTCCGGGCCGAACGCCGCCGGCTCCAGCTCCTCGCCCTCGGCAGGCCCGCCGACTACGCGACCATCCTGGACGACATCCGCCGGCGCGACGCCAAGGACCGCAACCGCCCCATCGCCCCCCTGCGCCCGGCCCCGGACGCCGTGTGCATCGACACCTCGGCCATGGCCGAGGACGCGGTCGTGGCGGCCATCCTGGCCGCCGTCGGGAAGGACTGAGGCGAGCCGGGGCGCCGCCCCGGACCCCGCCGGGGGGAATCATTCCCCCCGGCCCCCCCGTGCCCATGCGAGGAGGGGGGCGGGGAAAAGCGCTCCGATGGCGGCGGCAGTGTAAACGGCGGAGCCGGAAGCTCCGCCGTTTTTCGTCAGGGAGTGACGGCGACGGGGGCCGGGGGGGCCGGAGCCGGCGCGGGATCGGTGGCCGGCGCGGGCTTGGATGTCGGGGCGGGGGAGGGCTTGACGGCCGGCTTGGCGGGTTTGGGCGCCGGTTTCGCGGCCGGTTTGTCCGGCTGGGCGGCGGGCCTGGACGCCGCGGCCTCGGCCCTGGCGCAGGCCACCCGGGCCGCCTGGTATTCGGTCTGGGCCGCGCCGAAGGAGGCGTCGAGGGTCATGGCCCGGCGATAGGCGAGCAGGGCCGCCGGGCAGTCCCCGGCGAACATGGCCAGATTGCCCTGGTAATAGGCGACCTGGGCGTTGGACGAGCCCCGGGACGCGGCTTCCGCGAAGGTCTCCCGGGCCGCCTCGCGCCGGCCGAGGGTGTACTGGAGAATGCCGAGGGCCTCCAGGGGCTTGGGCGAGGAGGTGTCCAGGGCGGCGGCCAGGCGCAGTTCCTTTTCGGCCCGTTCGGCCTCGTTTTGCCGGGCGGCGCACAATCCCGACAGGAAACGGGCCTCGGCCGATTCGGGCGCCAGCCGGGCGGCCTCGGCCAGGGCCGGGCCGGCCTTGGCGCAGTCGCCGGCGGCGAAGGCCTTGCGGCCGGCGTCGAGCCGCTCGACGGCGCTGGGCGCCGGAGGAACCGGCGGAGACGACGGCGTCCTCGCCTGGCAGCCGGCAAGGAGCAGCCCGGCAAGCAAAACAAGGGCCCGGAACCGGAAAGATCGGAGCATGGCGACGCCTCCCCGTTACGATACGATCCTAGAACTATTTGAAAATTAAAAGTTATCTCCGGCAATAGACCATGTCAATCCCCGGAGGTCTCCCCTAGCCGCGCAGCCGCAGCTCCGCCACCGCCTCGATATGGGCGGTGTGCGGAAAAAGGTCCACCGGGGTGACGCCGGCCACGGCGTACATGTCGCCGAGGATCTTCAGATCCCTGGCCAGGGTGGCCGGATTGCAGGACACGTAGACGATCCTGCCGGGCGCGGCCTTCATGACGGCGGCGAGAACCTCCGGGGCGGCTCCGGAGCGGGGCGGGTCGAGAACGACCACGGAAGGGACGGCGTGGGCCAGGTCGGCCAGGGCTGCGGTGACGTCGCCGACGGCGAAAAGGCAGTTCTCGGCGCCCGTGAGCGCGGCGGATTCCCTGGCGTCGGCGACGGCGCGCGGGTCGGCCTCGACGCCGTGGACCATGGCGAAGGCCGGCGCCAGAGTGAGCGCGATGCCGCCGCAGCCGCAATAGAGGTCCCAGGCCGTGCCGTCCGGGGCCGAGCCGGCGGCCCGGGCGATCTCGGCGTACAGGGCCTCGGCGGCGCCGGTATTGGTCTGGACGAAGGCGTCCGCCGACACCCGCAGCCGCGCCCGGCCGATGCGCTCCTCGAGATGGTCCCGGCCGAGGACGAAGACCTGCCGTTCGCCCAGGGCCACGGCCGAGGGGGCGCGGCGCACGGAATGGACGAAGCCGGTCATGTCGGGGAAGGCGGCGAGCAGCGCCTTGCCGAGCTGGTGGGCCGCGTCGCCGGCCCGGCCCGCGGGGCCGGTGATGAGATGGGCGAGCCGCTCCCCGGTGGCGACGGATTCGCGCAGCACCAGATGGCGCCACACGCCCTTGCCCGTGCGGGGGTCGAAGGCGGCCAGGCCCGTGGCCGCGCAGCGCTCCCGGACGAAGGCCAGCACCCGCGAGGCCCACGGGGCCATCAGGCGGCAGTCGCCGATGTCGAGAACCCTTCCGGGCCGGTGCCGTTCGTGCAATCCCAGATGGAGCCGGCCGGCGAAGGCGAACTCCATCTTGTTGCGGTATTCGAGGGTCCGGGGCGAGGGAACCGTGGCCGCGACCGGCACGTCGCCGAGCCCGCCCAGGCGCGCCAGGGTTTCGGCCACCTGCTCGCGCTTCCAGAAAAGCTGGGCCCCGTAGTCGAGATCCTGCCAGACGCAGCCGCCGCACGCGCCGAAATGCGGGCAGGCCGGGGTCGCCGCCTCGGGCGACGGTTCCAGGGTTTCCAGGACGACGGCCTCGGCGAATCCCTTCCTGACCCGCTCCACCCTGGCCCGCACCCGGGCTCCGGGGAGCCCCCCGTCCACGAAAACCACCAGCCCGTCAAGACGGGCCACGCCCCTGCCGCCGAACGCCAGCCGGGTGACGGCCAGTTCCAGTTCCGTTCCTTCCTGTATGTCCATGGCGGCCTTATGCGCGACCCGGGCGATCGGCGCAAGGGCGATGCGGCGCCGGCGCGGGCCGCGCGACGCGTAAGCGATTGCGGGGGTGTGGGAAATCGGATATTCGGAAAAAAGCTGGAGGAGGCCGATGACCCGCAAGTATCTGATAGCCGCCTGTCTGCTGTTCGTCTTCCTGACCCTGGCCATCGCCGGCCTGGGGTATCGGGCCAAGACCGACATCGAGGCCGTGGTCACGGACCAGTTCAACCACCAGCAACTCCTTCTGGCCGAAAAGATCGCCGAGGACATTCGCGACCACTTCGCCTTCCTGCGCACCTGCCTGGAGGGGCTTTCCCTCATGTGGCGCGAGGAGACGACGGTCGAGGGCAAGCCGTGGCTCGTCATGCCGGCCTTCTACGGCATTTTTTCCGAATGGAACGTGCGGGCCCTCGGGGTTCTGCGCCCGGGGAAAGACGGCCTCGTCTTCTACGACGCAGCGGGGGAGGTCTTGCTCGACGCCGACCTGTGCCGGGAGATCTGCCGCGCCGCCTTCGCCGAACCGGCCAAGCCCGGACGGATCGCCGTCAGCCGCGCGTTCGCGTCCCAGACAGGTCCCCTGGCCGGCCGGCGGCTGGTGGCCATGACCATGCCGCTGGTCGGCGACGACGGCGGCACGGGGGGACTCGTGCTCCTGATCGACGCCATGGCCGTGGCCGCCCGCTACGCCCACGGCATCCGTTCGGGGGAAACGGGCTACGCCTGGGTGATCGACGACGCCGGGGTGTTTCTCGACCATCACGAGGAAGCCTTCATCGGACGGGAATCCCTGAAAGTCCGGCAGGAACGCGACCCGGACATCGACTGGACCCGGCTGACCTGGCTTTTGCGCACCCGGGTGCTTTCCGGGGAACGGGGCATGGACTGGTATATTTCGGGCTGGCACCGGGACCGCATCGGCACGGTGAAGAAGTTCGTGGCCTTTTGTTCGGTCTCCCTGTCCGGGGACGACCCGGACAACCGCTGGGCCGTGGCCCTGGCCGCGCCCGAGGACGAGGTGCAGGGGCTCATCGGCCGGCTGCTGGTGCGGGAGTGGCTGATCGTGGGGCTTTTCGAACTGGTGGTCTTCGCCGGCTTCGTCACGGCCATGCATTTCGCCCTGCGCTGGTCCGAGACCCTCAAGCGCGAGGTGGACAAGACGGCCCGCGAACTGCTCGGCGCCCAGGAAAAGCTCATCCGCTCGGAACGCTTCGCCGCCATCGGCGAGGCGGCGGCGCGGCTGTCCCACGAAATCAAGAACCCGCTGATGCTCATGGGCGGCTTCGCCAACCAGGTGCGCCGGCACCTCCCCCAGGACGGGACCGATTTCGAAAAGCTCGGCATCATCGAGGCCGAGGCCCGCCGGCTGGAAACGCTATTAAACGAGGTCCGCGACTTCACCCGGCCGGTTCCGCCCCAGATCGAGGCCCGGGACATCAACGTGACCGTGGACGAGTCGCTGGCCATCATGGCCGACGCCATGGAATCCAGGGGCATCGCCGTGACCGCGCAGCTGGACAGGAGCCTGCCCCCCGTGCCGCACGACGCGGCCCGCATCAAGCAGGTGCTCCTGAACCTCCTCAAAAACGCGGTCGAGGCCATGGAACACGGCGGCACGGTGTGCGTCGCCACCGGGACGGCGGGGGAACGGGCGCGGGTCACCATCGCGGACACGGGCGGCGGCATCCCCGAAGCCGTGCGGGCCAGACTCTTCGACCCGTTTTGCACCACCAAGGAATCCGGCACGGGACTCGGGCTGGCGGTGTGCCAACGCATCGTCGAGGACCACCACGGCGACATTTCCTACGTCTCGTCGTCCTCGGGCACGACCTTCACCGTGGAGTTGCCCATCCGCTAGCCGCGGGCCCCGGAAATCCGCCCTCCCGCTCGAAGCCGCGGCCCCGCCGGGGAGGAACCCCGAAAAAAGGCTTGACGCCGGGGCCGGGCGGCGGTTCAAGCGGTCGAGCGCCCGGCGTCGCCAGCGACGCCAAATCCCCGCGCAAAGGCTTTCACCCGTGCATTGCGACGCATCCTGCCCCATCGGCATCTTCGACTCCGGCGTCGGCGGCCTGACCGTCGCCCGCGCCGTCATGGACCGGCTTCCCCACGAGAACATCGTCTATTTCGGCGACACCGCCCGCGTCCCCTACGGCGTCAAGTCACCCGAGACGGTGGCCCGCTACGCCGTCCAGATCGCCACCTTCCTGCTGGAGCGCAACGTCAAGCTGCTCATCGTCGCCTGCAACACCATGGCCGCCGTGGCCCTGCCGGAAATCACCGCCCTCTCGCCCGTGCCCGTGCTCGAAGTCATCAGCGCCGGCGCCCGCAGCGCCCTGGCCGTCTCGCGCGCCGGGCGCATCGGCATCATCGCCACGCCCTCGACCATCGCCAGCCGCGCCTACGAGCAGGCCCTGGTGAGCCTGGGCGGCCCGGACGTGCACATCGCCGCCAAGGCCTGCCCCCTCTTCGTGCCCCTGGTCGAGGAAGGCTGGCTCGACCACCCGGCCACCCGCCTCGTGGCCGAGGAGTACCTCGCCCCGCTGCGGTCCGAGAATCTCGACACCCTGATCCTCGGCTGCACCCACTATCCCCTGCTCGCCCCGCTGCTGGCCGAAGTCGCCGGCCCCTCGGTGCGCCTCCAGGATTCGGCCACGGCCGTGGCCGCCGGCGCCGAGGCCGTCCTCGAGGAAACGCGCCTCAAGAATCCGGCCGGCAGGCCGCCCCGCTACGATTTCCACGTCACGGACATGCCCCTGCGGTTCCTGGACATCGGCGGCCGATTCCTCGGCCGTCCCATGGAAAACGTCCACCTGGAAAAGATCTGACCCCGGGGCTCCCGGTCGGAAGGACCGGGGGACCGTGCCGGAGCCCCGGCCCGAAGGAACGGGCCGGCCGGCGTCACGTCCTCGAAAAAAATTGTATTTTTCAGAGACGCCACGCTAGCCGCGCAGCCAGGCCCGCCAGGCGTCCCAACCGGCCACGCGGTCGGCGATGGCCGCATAGCCGGCGGCTTCGGGGTGGTAGCCGTCGCCGGCGGCCACGAGGCTGTCGAGATAGGCCGGCTCGCGGGAAAGGGCCCGGCACATTTCGAGGTAGGGCACGTTCATGTCGTCGCAGGTGCGGCCGAAAATTTCGGAGAGTTCCTCGACGCGGGTCCGGTGGGCGTCGTCGAGGACCGGCGGCGGACCGACCATGACGACCGGGCAGTATTTGGCGACCTGGGTGACGATGTCGAAGAGGTTGTCCACGGACTCGGACAGTTCGACCTTGCGCCGGCCGTTTTCCACCTTGGCGTCGTTGACGCCGAAGGAGAGCACGACCCGGGCCTCGTCGCGGGGCAGCAGGCGCGGCGGCAGCTCGCGGGAAAGCCGCCCCTTGATGTGGCGGCTGGTTTCGGAGCGCACGCCGAGGTTGTACATGGTCAGGGGCAGGCCGGCCGAAGGCGCGGCCGCGCACAGCCGGCCGACCCAGCCGAGGTAGAGTTGGTCGCCGACGCCGACGGTCAGCGAATCACCGACGAAGACCACGCGCATGGGACATCTCCTGTTGTTTCTTCCGAGGCCGGGGCCGCGCCGGCGCGCATCGGCCCGGGACGTCTAGCCCCATTCCTCGAAGGGCGGATTGGCCTTGCCGGTCATGGAGACGATGTCGATGCGCACCACGGCGGTCACGGGCAGGATCTCGGGGCGGAAGCCCTCCACCGGCCCGCCGTGGCGGCGCATGATGAGGCGCAGGGCATCGAGCTTTTCCGCCTCGTCCTCGACCAGCGCGGCCGTGCCGAAGCCGATGACCGACTTGTAATTGGTGGTGTAGTCGCAGGGGAGCTCGCCGGAGACGATCTCCACGTCGCCGTCCACCTCGAAGCAGACGTTGGGGTTGTCGCGCAGGATATCCATCTTCTTTCCCTTGCGGGAGGAGTGGAAATAGATGCGGCCGGCGTCGTAGCCCATGTTGACCGGCACGACATAGGGCCACTTCCCGTCGTAGAGCCCCAGGCGGCAGATGCGCGCCTGCATGAGCAACTGCTCCAGCACGCTTTTGTCGGTGATTTCCCGCTCTTTCTTGCGCATGGCGAACTCCTGCGGACATCGCGTCCGGCTTCGCCCCGCCAGGGGCGCGACGACCTTTCCGGCGGATCCGGGGATCCGGCCCCCGCCGCGCTACGCCCCGGCCAGGGCGTCGCACAGGCCGTGCATCAGCACCTTGATATCCTTGAAGGCCTCGCGGCCGGCATGCATCTGCTTGGGATGGTGGACGGTCGGACCGGGGAGGGCCACGTCGGCGGCGCAATGCTTGATGAGATTCTGCATGCCCGCCGGCTGGGTTTCCAGGTGGAACTGCAGGCCGACGACCCTGGGGCCGAAAACGAAGGCCTGGTTGGGGCAGGCGTCCGAGGAGGCGGCCAGCACGGCCCCGGGAGGGACGGAAAAGGCGTCGGCGTGCCAGTGGAAGGCGTAAAACGCCTCGGGAAAGCCGGCGAAGACCGGTTCCCGCAGGCCTTCCGGGGTCATCCGGACCTTGAACCAGCCGATTTCCGGGACGGGATTCCTCGTGACCGCGCCGCCGAGGGCCACGGAGAGCAGCTGGGCCCCGAGGCAGATGCCGAGCACGGCCTTGTCGGCGGCCACGGCCGCCTCGATGGCCTTTTTCTCCCCGGCCAGCCAGGGATGGTCCTTTTCGTCGTACACGCCCATGGGGCCGCCCATGACCACCAGCATGTCGTATTCCGAGGCCGCAGGCGGCGTCTCGCCGGCATGGAAGCTGGTGGTCGCCAGGTCGTGGCCCCCCTGCGAGGCCCAGGCCTTGATGGAACCCACGTCCTCGAAGGGGACGTGGTAAAACGCGTGCACACGCATGAGAAACCTCCCGGGAATGTCGGTGGCGGACGGCCGGCGGGAACCGGCCATCGGCCCTGGTTGTCGGTTCCGTCTCCCGGCTTGTCAAGGACCAAACCGGGTCACTTTATCCTTTCGGACGTCCGGGGATTGCCTTATATGACCGTCATGCGGCAAGGCCCCGCCGGGGCCGCCGCCACACCCAACCGCGAGGACGATCCATGACCAGGAAGCCGTGGCATTCCCAGACGCTGGCCTTGCACGCCGGCCACGATCCGGACGCGGACACCCTGTCCCGGGCCGTGCCCATCCACCAGACCACGAGTTATCTTTTCCGCGACGCCGGGCACGCCGCCAACCTGTTCGCCCTCAAGGAGCCCGGCTACATCTACACGCGCCTGGGCAATCCCACCACGGACGTGCTGGAACGCCGCCTGGCCGCGCTGCACGGGGCCCCGGCCTGCGTGTGCACGGCCTCGGGCATGTCGGCCATCTTCTACGCCGTGGCCGCCATCGCCAAGGCCGGCCAGAACATCGTTTCGGGCCGGAACCTCTACGGCGGCACGCACACCCTTTTCAGCCACACCCTCCGGCGCTTCGGCATCGAGACGCGGTTCGTGGACTCCTCGGACCCGGCCAACTTCGCCGCCGCCATCGACGAGGACACCCGCCTCGTCTACACCGAATCCATCGGCAACCCGCGCTGCAACGTGGACGACCTGCCGGCCATCGCCGCCGTGGCCCACGCCGCCGGCATCCCCTTCGTCCTCGACAACACCGTGGCCGCGCCGCCGATCCTCAACCCCTTCGAGGTGGGCGCGGACATCGCGGTCTACTCCCTGACCAAGATCATCGGCGGCCACGGCACCAGCCTCGGCGGGGCCATCGTCGAGGGCGGCGCCTTCGACTGGGCGGCGCGCGGCAAGTTTCCCGAGATCACCGCCCCGGATCCGACCTACCACGGGGCCAATTTCTGGGAGGCCCTGTCCGCCCTCGAGGGCGGCATGCCGCGTTCGGCGTTCTGCACCAAGGTGCGCACCGGGCTTTTGCGCGACATAGGGGCCACGCCCTCGCCCATGAACAGCTTCCTGGTCATCCAGGGCGTGGAGACGCTGCCGCTGCGGGCCAGGGCCCATTGCGCCAACGCCCAGAAGATCGCGGAATTCCTGGAGGGCCACCCCCGGGTGGCCTGGGTCAACTACGCCGGCCTGCCGAGCCACCGGGACCATGCCCGGGCCAAAAGATTCTTCCCCCTCGGCCCCGGGGCGGTCTTCGGCTTCGGCGTCAAGGGCGGCCTGCCCGCCGGGCGCAAATTCATCGAATCCGTGGAGCTGTGCTCCCATCTGGCCAACATCCTGGACGCCAAGACCCTGGTCATCCATCCGGCCAGCACCACCCATTCGCAGCTCACACCCGAGGAACTGGCCCAGGCCGGGGTTCCGCCCGACATGGTGCGCATCTCCGTCGGCATCGAGGACGCGGAGGACATCATCGCGGACCTCGATCAGGCATTG
>CAZNUQ010000055.1:18114-19505 GCA_964576235.1 uncultured Desulfovibrio sp. | reverse complement strand
CAGGCCGCCTGCGACGGTTCCTGGGCGCCTTGCCTCAGGCCGGAGCGGCGCATGCCGCCGCATACTGGGATGTGAGCTCCTCGAAGAGTTCGGCTACCGACATGATGCGGTCGACGCGCCAGGCGTTTTGCCCGGCGAAGGCGAACCCGTGTTTGAGACGGCCTTTCTTGGCGTTGGCCAGGGCCAGGGTGATGCAGTAGGGGGCCTTTTGGTGGTTGCAGGAATGGATGCAGTGGTAGGGGCAGCGGGGAGGGGTCTTTTCGCCGTTCGAGGCGGCTTCCAGGAATTCGTTGCGAATGGCCCTGCCGGGCATGCCCACAGGGCTTTTGATGATGACGACATCGCGCTCGGTGGCATCGATGTAGCTTTGTTTGAAGCGCGCGTCGGCGTCGCATTCCTCGGTGGCCACGAAACGTGTTCCCATCTGGACGCCGGCCGCCCCAAGCTCGATGAAGCGCCGGATATCCGCGCCGGTGTAGACGCCGCCGGCGGCGATGATGGGTATGGGCCGGCCGTTGGGGGCTGTGTAGGGCGCGACGCCGGCGACGACTTCGGTCACGAGGTTTTCCAGGGCGAAGGCCGGGTCGTCGATCTGTTCGCCCTTGAATCCCAGATGTCCGCCGGCCATGGGCCCTTCGACCACGAAGGCGTCCGGCGTCCGATCGAAGCGTGACAGCCACTTCCTGCAGAGGATCACGGCGGCCCGGGCCGACGAGACGATGGGCACGAGTTTGGTTCTGGAACCTTCGGCGAGGTAGGCGGGCAGATCCAGAGGAAGGCCCGCCCCGGAAAAGATGGCGTCGACCTTTTCCCGGACGGCCGTTTTGACCAATTCCGCGAAGTTGGCCATGGCCACCATGATGTTGACGCCGACAGCGCCGGTGGTGGCGGAGCGGGCGCTTCGGATTTCCCTGGTCAGCGCGCGGTTGTTGGCTTCGACGTAGTTGGAGGAGAAATCCGGTTCGTTCATGCCGATGCCGGCCGCCGAGATGACGCCGAAGCCGCCGGCGGCGGCCACGGCGGATGCCAAACCGGCAAGGGAGATGCCGACCCCCATGCCGCCCTGGATAATGGCCTTGGAAATGCGCAGATCGCCGATGGTTAAGGATGGAAACGACAAGAGGGCTCCGAGCGGTTGAGGACGCGGCGAAATTGCCAGTGCCCCGGCGGGGCGGCGATGACGAGTGGGGAGGCGAAACGGCGCATCCGCAGGTGGTGCGGCGGTGGTTCCGCATGTCCCGTGAGCGGGCCCGGCGGCGCCTGGCGAACGGCGTCCCTTGAACCGGGTAAGCCGAGGGGAACCCCGAAGGATCCCGTTTGAACGTCTGCACGGGCCGGCAAATTGTGAAGGGATACCCGCTTCGGACCGGTCTGGCAATGAGTTTCTTCTT
>CAZNUQ010000055.1:0-18014 GCA_964576235.1 uncultured Desulfovibrio sp. | reverse complement strand
GGCAAATTGTGAAGGGATACCCGCTTCGGACCGGTCTGGCAATGAGTTTCTTCTTTGGGAGTGTTGCCGATAATACGAGATATTCCAGTATGTTGTTTTGTCGGCGTACGGTGCCTCCAGAAGAAGCAGGCGTCCTCCCCCCGCTCGGCTTCCCGTGAGCCGGGAACAGATGTCTTTCCGGGGATCAATTCGTCACGGGGGCCTGTCCCGGTCAAGGTACACAATCTGTCGGGTGGCGGCTCCATGCGCGTAAAATAATGTACTTGAAAAATCTTTTGATTTCAGTGGAAAAGGAGAGGGTATCCTTCGTTGGCCAGGAAAGATCGCCACTTTGCGGCGGCAGGGGCTGGCGGCGGAACTGGTTCCATGATACACTAGGATAACTTTTTTTCCCAGTACGCGGGTGTGTATTTTTTGGGCTTGACCGGCAGATGTCATGACGGTATAGGCCGGTAGGTTTGCGTGATACTTTTTTTAAATAAATAACACGAAATGCCAAGTCGATCTCCCTCGCTGCAGGCCCCGGCTGGAAATGACACCTTCAGCGGATTGCTGGTTCGTGCGTGAACTGTATTCTACCTGTGCGGGAGAGATTATTATTTGGTGTTATCTTGAGAATGAGGTCTTGATATTTGTATCGTTATGGTGTTTTGATATGATTATTGTTGTATAAATATGTAGCGGGGCGTCTATGAATGAAGCCTATCTCGGTCAAATCGCCTTCGCCTTCTACACGTTGATCGTCATTGCCGGAGGTATCGCGGCCGTGGCGTCGTCGAGCCTGATACGAGCCATGGTCGGCCTTGTCGTCTCGCTCTTCGGTGTGGCCGGGCTCTATCTCCTTCTTCTGGCGGAATTCGTGGCCTTGATGCAGATCCTCATCTATGTCGGGGCCGTCACCGTCCTCATCTTTTTCGCCATCATGCTCACGCGCGCCGCCGCCGACGGGGGCGAGGCCGACGGGCCGGGATTCGCCGGCAGCGTTCGGGCCATTCTCGCCTTCCTCGTGCCGGCCGGCATCCTGGTCCCCTTTCTCGCCGTCCATGGCGCGACCGGATTCCCCACCCCGCGAAACGTTTCGCCCGAACAGCTCGGGGCCGGACTCCTCGGCCCGTACACCCTGTCCTTCGAGTTGATTTCCGTGGTGCTTTTGGCCGCCATGGCCGGGGCCGTCCTGCTGGCCTTCGAAAAGCGAGGCGCCAAATGAGCAATCCCCTGATCCTGTACCAGGTCGTGGCCGTGCTGCTCCTTTGCCTGGGGCTTTACGCCCTGGTGGCCCGGCGGACGTTGGTGGGCATGCTGATCGGCGTGGAGCTGATGTTGAACGGCGCCGGCCTCTCCATCGTGGCCGCCGCCCAGCTCACCCCCATGGACGCGGCCCTCGGCCAGCTCGGGGCGCTTTTGGTCATGGGACTGGCCGCAGCCGAGGCCACCCTGGTCCTGGCCATCGTCCTGGTGGTCAACAAACGCTTCGGGGACGCCACCGCGGACGCCCCCACCGAACTCAAGGGGTAGTCGCATGGCCGCCTTTTCGACCATCGAGAGCGCCGGGGTGCTCGCGCCCCTGGGCATCACCTTCCTGGCCCCGTTCGCCCTGTGGCTTCTGCGCAAGAATCCCGACCTGCGCGAGGGAGTCTCCTTCGCCGCCGCGGCCCTGGCCTTCGCCTCAGTGGTGTCCCTGGCCGGCGGCGTCCTCGACGGCGCCGTCTGGACGTACCGGCTGGTGACGTTTTTTCCGGGTGTCTCCATCGCCTTCGCCGTGGACGGACTGTCCCTCGTGTTCGCCCTGGTGGCCACGTTCCTGTGGTTTTTCGCCACCAGCTACAACGTGGGCTACATGCGTTCCCTGGGCGAACACGCCCAGACCCGTTACTACTTCTGTTTCGCCGTGGCCATCTTCGGCGCGGTGGGCGTGGCCTTTTCCGGAACCATTGTCACCCTGTACCTCTTTTACGAGGTGATCACCGTCTTCACCTATCCCCTGGTCGCCCACCACCAGGACGCCGAGGGGTACCATGGCGGCCGCAAGTATCTCGTCTACCTCATGGGCACGAGCAAGCTCTTCCTGCTGCCGGCCATGATCCTCACCTACGTGTTGTGCGGCACGCTCGATTTCAACCTCGGCGACATCTCCCGCGGCATGTTTCCGCCCGGGGCCGATCCGAAACTCGTGACCATCGCCTATTACCTGTTCCTTTTCGGGCTGGCCAAGGCGGCCATCATGCCGCTGCACAACTGGCTGCCCTCGGCCATGGTCGCGCCGACCCCCGTCTCGGCCCTGCTGCACGCCGTGGCCGTGGTCAAGGCCGGGGTCTTTTCCGTGTCCCGCGTGATGCTTTCGTGCTTCGGCGTGGACCTCCTCGGCAGTCTCGGCCTCGGCCTCGTCACGGCCTACCTCGCCGCCTTGACCATCGTCGCGGCCTCGGTCATCGCCCTGACCAAGGAGGATCTGAAGGCCCGGCTGGCGTATTCCACCGTGAGCCAGCTCTCCTACATCATCATCGGCGTCGCCATGCTCACCCCCCTGGCCGTCAAGGGCGGACTGCTGCACATCGCCCACCACGCCTTCGCCAAGATCACGCTCTTTTTCGCCGCCGGCGCCATCTACGTGGCCACGCACCTCAAGAAGATCCCGCTCATGGACGGCCTGGGCCGCCGGCTGCCCTTCACCTTCGGCGCCTTCGCCGTGGCCTCGCTTTCCATGATCGGCGTGCCGCCGGTGTGCGGTTTCGTCACCAAATGGTATCTGGCCAACGGCGCCGTCTCCATCCACCAGAACATCCTGCTCGTGGCGCTTCTGGCCTCGACGCTGCTCAATGCCGGCTACTTCGTGCCGGTCGTCTACCGGGCCTTTTTCCGGCCGCCGGCAGCCGGGGTCGATCATTCCCATTTCAAGGAAGCGCCCATGGTCATGGTGGTGCCGCTTTGCCTGACGGCGGTCGTTTCCGTCGCCCTGGGCCTTTTCCCCGGGCTGTTCGCCGCCTTCGTCGACGTTTTCGGCAAGTTCTGAGGCAATGCCCGGAGCGTCCGGACCGGGGCGGCCGGACGCCGGATGGACCAACGCATCGAGGGCCCGGGGCCGTCACCGGCCGGGCCGAGGAAGAGGAGGACGCCATGCGGGAACCGCAATCGCTTTGCGCCTGGCTCGACAGGGCGAGGGCGAACGTCCGGGGCTGGCAGAAGGCCTTTTTTGTCGTCCTGGCCGTGCTCGTGGCGCTCAACTTTTTCGTCACGCCGCACCAGGCCCATTTTCCGGGCGAGGGCGCGCCGGGATTCTGGGCGGCTTTCGCCCTCGGCGCCTCGGTGGTCATGGTCGTCGTGCTGAAAAAAATCGTCTATCCCCTGCTCGCGCGACCGGAGGATGACAATGGCCGGCCTTGAAGCGCTTCCAGGCGTCCATTTCCTGCATCCGTCCATCGGCTTTCTGGCCCTGGCCCTGGTCATGGCCTTCCTCAAAAACGCACACTACCTCACGTGGCGCTGGCTGCTGCTGGCCCCGCCCGTCATGGCCATCGCCTCGGTGGTCTCCCTCACCCTCGGCCCCGGCGGTCCCCGTGAGCTGGCCACCCTCCACTATCTCGGCCAGACCCTGAGCCTGGGGCGGGTGGACGCGCTGGCCCTGGTCTTCGCCCATGTCTTCGCCATCCAGGCCCTTGTCGGCTTCATTTACGCCCTGCACGTGGCCGACAGGGGCCAGCACATGGCCGCCTGCCTTTATGTCGCCGGCGGCTTCGGCTGCCTTTTCGCCGGCGATTACGTGACGCTTTTCATCTTCTGGGAAGTGATGAGCATCGGTTCGGTCTTCCTGGTCTGGCTGCGGGGCACGCCCCAGGCCACGGCCGCCGGTTTCCGCTATTTCCTGTTCCACGTCTTCGGAGGGCTTTTCCTGCTTGCCGGCCTGCTGCTGCGCCACGCGGAACTGGGCACCTTCGCCTTCACCGCCGTGGCCCCCGAGGCGGCCCGCTACTTCGATTACTGCATCCTGATCGGCTTTCTGGTCAACGCCGCCTTCGTGCCCCTGCACGCCTGGCTGCCCGACGCCTACCCCGAGGCCACCGTCACCGGCGCCGTGTTCATGAGCGCCTTCACCACGAAGACCGCCGTCTACGTGCTGGCCCGGGGCTACGCCGGATTCGAGATCCTGGCCGTCGGCGGGGTGGTCATGTGCCTCTACGGCGTCTTCTACGCCACCATCGAGAACAATGCCCGGCGCATCCTGTCCTACCACATCGTTTCCCAGGTCGGGTACATGGTGTGCGGCATCGGCATCGGCACGGCCATGACCGTGGACGGCGCCTGCGCCCACGCCTACGCCCACATTCTCTACAAGGGCCTGCTGTTCATGGGCGCCGGCTGCCTGCTCTACGCGGCCGGCACGGCCAAGCTGACCGAACTCGGCGGTCTGGCCTCCCGGCTGCCGCTGGTCATGATCGGCTACATGGTCGGGGCCGTGTCCATCTCGGGCATGCCGCTTTTCAACGGTTTCGTCTCCAAGACCATGACCATCGCCGGCGCGGCCGAGGCCCACCGCACCTGGCTCGCCCTCGGCATGGAGATCGCCGCCGTCGGCACCTTCCTTTCCGTGGGCATCAAGCTCCCGTACTTCGCTTTCTGGGCCAAGCCCAAAAGCGACGTGGCGCTAAGGCCCATTCCCTGGAACATGTACCTGGGCATGGGGCTTTCCTCGTTCCTGTGCCTTTTCATCGGCCTTTTCCCCCAAACCCTCTATTCGCTGCTGCCGTTCCCGACCGACTACGCGCCGTACACGCCCTGGCACGTGCTCCAGACCTGTCTTCTGCTCGGATTCACGGGGCTGGGATTCTATCTGCTGCGGGGAATCATTCCCCCCCACCCGAGCCGCAACCTCGATTTCGACGTTCTCTACCGTCTGGTCTGCCGGGGATTCGTGGCCCTCGTCAGCGTCCCTGTCGCGGCCATCGACAACGTCTGGACCGATATCTACGAAAAGATCGGCCTGAAGGGCCTGCTCGGAGCGGGATGGGCGACGAACGTCTTCGACGGCAAGGTCATCGACGGCATCCTCGACGGCTCGGCCAAGGGCGTGCGGGACGTTGGCGGGCAGGCGGTGGCCAGATCCCAGACCGGACGACTGCAGGACTATCTCACCGCCGCCGTGGTCGTCGGACTGGTCATATTCGCGACGGTCTGGTTCGTCGGCTGACCGGCGAACGGGAAAGGGAGCGAGAGATGATGACGCAAAGCGGATTCCCCGTGGTCACGGCCCTGATCGTGGTGCCGCTGGTCGCGGCCGTGGCCCTGCTTGTGTTGCGCCGCGACGGCGTGGCGCGCCTGCTGACGCTTGGCGCCGGCGTTCTCGAGTGCCTGCTCGCGGCGCCGCTTTTCTCCTACGCGCCGGACGGCCCCGCCTTCCAGTTCGTGGAACATGCCCCCTGGTTGCCGGCCCTCGGCATGTCCTACCACCTGGGCGTCGACGGACTGAGTCTCTACATGATCCTCCTGACGGCGCTCATGCTGCCCCTTTGCGTGCTCGGCTCCTGGACCTACATTTCCAAGCGGGTCACCGAGTTCCATTTCTGCCTGCTGCTTATGACCTCGGCCTGCATCGGGGTCTTCGCCGCCCTGGACTTCGTGCTTTTCTACGTCTTCTGGGAGGCCATGCTCGTTCCCATGTACCTGCTGATCGCCGTGTGGGGCGGGCCGAGACGGCGGTACGCCTCCATCAAGTTCTTCCTCTACACCCTGGCCGGCTCGACGCTGTTGCTCGCCGCCATCGTGGCCTTCCGGCAGGCGGGCGGCACCTTCGCCATCCCGGAACTCATGGAGAAGTCCTACTCCTTCAAATTCCAGTTCTGGGCCTTCCTGGCCATGGCCCTGGCCTTCGCCATCAAGGTTCCCATGTTCCCGTTCCACACCTGGCTGCCGGCCGCCCACGTGGAGGCGCCGGCCGCCGGCAGCGTGCTGCTGGCCGCCATCCTCCTCAAGATGGGCACCTACGGCTTCCTGCGCTTCTGCCTGCCGCTCACCCCGGCCGCCTCGGTCGCGGCCGCGCCGGCCATGATCGCCATCTCGGTCGCCTCCATCCTGTACGGCGGCCTGATCGCCCTCGGGCAATCGGACATGAAAAAGCTCATCGCCTATTCATCCGTGGCCCACATGGGCTTCGTCACCCTGGGCATCTTCCTTTTTAGCCTCAAGGGCGTTTCCGGGGCCATCCTCCAGATGCTCAACCACGGCATCACCACCGGGGCGCTGTTCATGATGGTCGGCCTCGTCTACGAACGCAGCCACAGCCGGGAGATCGTGGACAACCAGGGGCTCGGCAAATTCATGCCGGCCTTCATGTTCCTCTTTGGGCTGTTCTCCTTTTCCTCCCTGGCCTTCCCCGGCACCAACAGCTTCGTCGGCGAGGTGCTGGTCCTTGTCGGCGCCTTCGCCGCCGATCCCTGGATCGGCTTCGCCGCCGTGCCCGGGGCCATGCTGGCCGCCGCCTACATGCTGCGGCTGCTCCAGCGCGTGACCTGGGGCGAGCCTTCCGCCTTCAAGCCGGCCTGGAAGGACCTGGGGCCGCGGGAATGGGTCACCCTCGCGCCCCTGGCCGTCCTGGTCCTCGTCATCGGTTTGGCCCCGGCCCCGGCCATCCGGATCATCGAGCCGTCCATCGAACGGACCCTTTCCTCCATGAAGTCGAGGAATACGGCCATGGGCCTGCGTGACGACATGCCCTTGGCCGAGAAGTGGCGCCTGCCCGCCCCCGTGGCCGTGGCGGGGGCCTCCGACGCCGTCCGCAAGGAGCTTCCATGACCATCCTCAAGCTGCTGCCGGAAGTGTGGTTGCTCGGCGTCCTGTGCGCCCTGTTCGTGGCCAGCGTCGACGGCCGGGGAAAAAGCGTTCTGTCCTGGCTGACCCCGGCGGCCGTCATCGGCGTCGGCGTCGCCGTCGCGGGCCTTTCCGCCCGGGGCGAGTTCCTGTACGCCACCTACCGGCTCGACGCCCTGTCCCAGTTTTTCAAGCTGGCCATCGCCTTCGGCTTCGCCGTGGTCGTCGGCATCGGCGCCGCGGCCAGGAAACGCCAGGACCTCTCCCCGGATTACTACCTGCTGCTCGGGCTTTCCGCCTGGGGGCTCATGCTGCTGGCCTCCTGCGTGGAACTTGTCACCCTCTATCTCGCCCTGGAGCTTTCCTCGTACAGCCTCTACGCCCTGATCCCCCTGCGCGGCCAGGACCGGAGGGCGGCCGAAGCCGGCATCAAGTACATTCTTTTCGGCGCGGCGGTGACGGCCCTTGCCCTTTTCGGGCTGTCCTACATCATGGCCGCCAAGCACACGACGTATATCGCGGCCCTGGCCGGCACCGGCTGGAGCTTCGACGAGGCCCCTCTGGCCGTGCTCGGCCTCACGCTTTTCCTGGCCGGCTTCTTTTATAAACTGGCCCTGTTCCCGTTCCATTTCTGGTGTCCGGATGTCTACCAGGGGGCGAAGAACGAGACGGCCGCCTACGTGGCCACTCTTCCCAAGCTCGGGGCCGTGGTGGTGCTCGTGCGGCTGGCCGGGCTGGTGGCGCCGCACATGGGGGTGACCGACACCCTGGCCATCCTCGGGGCGGTCTCCATGACCGCCGGCAACCTGGCCGCCCTGGTCCAGCGGGACCTCAAGCGCCTGCTCGGCTATTCCTCGGTGGCCCATGCCGGCTACGTCATGCTCGGCCTCGCCGCCGGCTCGGCGGCCGGGCTTTCGGCCGCGGCGTTTTACAGTCTGGCCTACATCCTCATGAATCTCGCCGCGTTCTACGTGATATGCGCCATGGCCGGAGGAGGGGAGAACCCCAGTCTGGACGATCTCGACGGCCTCTATCGCCGGGCCCCGGCCCTGGCCATGATCCTGGCCGTGGCCGCCTTCGCCCTGGTCGGCCTGCCGCCGACCGCCGGCTTCACCGGCAAGCTGTTCCTCCTGTCGGCGGCCTGGGATCAGGGCTACCACTGGCTGGTCATCGTGGCCGTGCTCAATACGGCCATCTCCATCTACTATTACCTGGGCATGGTGCGCCACGCCTACACCGGCGAATCCGGAGCCCCGGCCCCGGTCGTCGGCGGAGGCTCCCTGGTCTTCGGCGGCGTGCTGGCGGCGTTGGTGCTGGCGCTTGGCATGCTGCCGGCGACGCTCTACGACCTGGCGGCCCTGGCCGGTACGGGGCTTTACCCGTAGGCGAAGTGGAGAAGTGAAAAGATGCTCCGGCGGCCGGGGGGAGGATCCCCCGGTGGGCTGGGTGCAGAGAGGGGCGACGCCTCTCCCTGGCCGCCGGAGGCAACGAGACAGGAGGACGGCGCATGGTCTTCACCTGGTTTCAAGCGGGGATACTGCTCTTTTTCCTGGGCGGGGTGCTTTTCGCCGCCGGGCCGCTGCTGGCCGGACTGATCCTGGCCCCCCGGGCCAGGGGCGGCGCCCTGGCCGAGACCTACGAGTGCGGCGTGCCCACCCACGGCCGTTCCTGGGTCCGGTTCGGCATCAACTACTACTTCTACGCCCTCATCTTTTTGGCTTTCGAGGTGGATATTCTCTACCTTTTCCCGGTGGCGGCCCTGTATGCCACGCCGCAGGGGGCCGAGTCCGCCGTCAAGTTGCTGGTTTTCCTCGCGGTGCTCGCGGCCGCCATCCTGTATTTCATGCGCAAGGGAGTGTTCACATGGCCTCGCAAGATCCCGGTTGCCCCCCGGCCGTAGGGACGGTCGATCCGCCTCTCGTGGCCGCGCCGGCGGTCCAGAGGATCGTCGATGTCTGCCGGGCCATGTCCATCTGGCCCATGACCTTCGGCATCGCCTGCTGCGCCATCGAAATGATGGCCGTGGGCATGGCCCGCTTCGACATGGCCCGTTTCGGGTTCGAGGTCTTCCGCCCCTCGCCGCGCCAATCCGACCTCATGATCGTGGCCGGCACGGTAAACAGAAAGATCGCTCCGGCGGTGGTGCGGCTCTACGAACAGATGCCGGCTCCGCGCTTCGTCATGGCCCTTGGCAACTGCGCCATCTCTGGCGGACCGTTCAACATCGAGGGACAGTACAACGTGGTGGCCGGCGTCGACACGCTCGTTCCGGTCGATATCTACGTGCCCGGCTGTCCGCCCCGTCCCGAGGCCCTGCTCGAAGGGCTTTTCGCCCTGCAACAGAAGATCACCGGCAAGCGCTGGTGGCAGGTTCCCAAGGGAGGCCGGTCATGACCCCGGATTTCGTCGCCAGGCTCGGCGCGGCCTGCGTGGTGTCCATGGACTACGGCGCGACCGGCCAGACCCTGTCCGTGACCGTCGTTCCGGAGCGGCTGCTCGAAACCGTGACCGTCCTCGACAAGGAGGGCTTCCTGCTCGAGGATGTCATGGCCACGGATCTGGCCGAAGGATTCGAGCTGACCTACCACTTCAGCCGCATCGACGGGATCAACCGGCTGGTCCTGCGGCTGATCGTTCCCCACGGCGCCCCGGACGCGCCGAGCATCGCCGCCGTCTACCCCGGCGCGGACTGGCACGAGCGGGAGTGTTTCGATTTTTACGGCATCAACTTTGTCGGGCACCCCAACCTGCATTTCCTGCTGTTGCCCGAGGACAGCGATGTCCATCCCCTGGTCAAGGGACCGAAGGGCCGCAAGCGCCTGGCAGATTGCCTGTCCCAGGCCTATCTCGAGGCCTGCGGCCTGGCCGGGCCGGAAGAACCCAAGGCCGCGTCCGCCCAGGCTTCCAAGGCGGATCGGCAAGACGCCTGAGGTCGGGAGGAACCATGTACGCCCTTGCCCAGCACAGCCGGACCGGCGACCGCTCGTCGGTCAGGTTCGAACCCGGCCCGACCGAGGACAAGCTCATCCTCAGCATGGGGCCGCAGCACCCCTCGACCCACGGCGTCCTGCGCATCATGCTGGAGCTCGACGGGGAATACATTCTGCGCGCCGAGCCCATCCTCGGGTACATCCACCGCATGCACGAATGGATGGCCGAGCAGAAGACCTGGTACCAGTTCATGCCCAACATGGGGCGTGTGGACTACCTCAACGCCATGTGCTGGAACTGGGCCTACGCCGGGGCCGTGGAACGGCTCGCCGGCATCGAGGTGCCCGAGCGGGCCGAATACATCCGCGTCGCGGTTTCGGAACTCAACCGCATAAGCTCCCATCTCGTCTGGTGGGGCGCCTACCTGCTCGATCTCGGCGCCTTTACCCCCATCATGTACGCCTTCGACGACCGGGAAACGATCCTCGATATCCTCCAGGACGTGACCGGCTCGCGCCTGACCTATTCCTATTTCACCTTCGGCGGGGTCTATGCCGACGTGCCCGACGATTTCGCCTCGCGCTGCCTGGCCTTCACCCGGCGTCTGCGGTCGCGTCTGCCCATGTACCGCGATCTGGTCACGGACAACGTGATCCTTCGCGGCCGCTGCGAGGGGATCGGCGAGATGGGCCTGGAAACCGCCCGGCGGTACGGCGCGACCGGGCCGGTGCTACGCGGCTCTGGAGCGCCCGCGGACACGCGCCGGGCGGAACCCTACGGCGTCTACAACCGTTTCGAATTCCGCATCCCGTCCTATCCCCGGGGCGATGCCATGGCCCGGTATCTGGTGCGTCTGGACGAACTGGAAACGAGTTGCGACATCGTCGATCAGGCCGTGGCCGATCTGCCCGGTGGCCCGTTCGCCGGCAAGGCTCCGAAGACGCTCAAGCCCCCCAAGGGCGAGGCCTGCTTCGCCGTCGAGGGCGCCCGGGGCAAGATCCTCGTTCATGTGCGTTCCGACGGGGGGCCCAAGCCCTACCGGGTGAAACTGCGCTCGCCGAGTTTTTCCAACCTGAGCGTGTTTTGCGAACTGGCCCGGGGAACGCTGCTGGCCGATGCCGTGTCCATCCTGGGCAGCCTTGACCTCGTCATCCCGGAGATCGACCGATGAACATGGAACTCCTGCTGCGCCTCGATTATCCCCTGACCCGTCTGGTCGTGGGGCTTTTGGGCGTCTATGCCTTCGTTGGCCTCAACGCCCTGGTGCTCGTTTGGGTGGAGCGCAAGGTGGCCGGCCACGTGCAGTTGCGGCCGGGACCGCTCCATGTCGGCCCCCATGGGCTGGTCCAGCCCATCGTCGACGCGGTCAAGCTCATGGGCAAGCAGCTCGTGGCGCCGGCCGGCAGCGACAGGCTTTTGTACTGGGTCGCGCCGCTTCTGGCCTTCGCGCCGGTGACGGTGTGCTTCCTGCCGTTGCCCTTCGACCCGCATCTGGCGCCGATCCGCATGAATCTCGGACTGGTGCTCATCCTGGCCTTTTCGGGCCTCGGCGTCCTTTCCCTGTGCCTGGCCGGCTGGGGATCGAACAACAAGTGGGGGCTTCTTGGCGCGGCCCGGGCCGTGGCCCAGTCCGTGGCCTACGAGGTGCCGCTTCTGCTCGCGGTCATGGCCGTGGCCATCACCGCCGGATCCCTGGATCTCTACGAGATTTCGGCAAGGCAGGGCGGCTGGCCCTGGCAGTGGTACGGCCTCAAAAATCCCCTGGCCTTTTTCATCTTCCTCGTGTGCGCCGTGGCCGAGACCAACCGCGCGCCCTTCGACCTGCCGGAAGCCGAATCGGAACTGACCGCCGGGTTCCATACCGAATATTCCGGAATGGGCTTCGGGCTGTTCTTCCTGGCCGAATACGCCAACATGGTCATCGTTTCCGGCGTGGCCGCCGCGCTGTTCCTCGGCGGCTGGCAGGGACCTTTTTTGCCCGGCGCCTGGTGGTTTTTGGTCAAGATCTACTGCGTCCTTTTTTTCATCATCTGGCTGCGGTGGACGTACCCCCGGGTGCGCTTCGACCAGCTCCTGAACCTATCCTGGAAGTGGCTCACCCCGTTGGCGCTGCTTGACCTGGCGCTGGCCGTGGTCGTGGCCGGATTTGGAGGCTGAGATGTCTGTCGCGCGGCTTGTCGAGGAGGCGTATGTCGGTCTCAAGAGTCTGGTCGTCGGCCTTGGCGTGACGGGCAAGACGTTTTGCCGTCCCGTCGTCACCGTGCTCTATCCCATGAAGGAAGTCGGCAACCTGGCTTCCTTCCGGGGGCATGTCGAACTCGTCGGCAAGGAGGACGATCCGGCCGTGCCGCGCTGCGTGGCCTGCGGTTCGTGCGTCAAGGCCTGCCCCTCGAACTGCCTCACCATCCTGTGTCCGGTCCCGGCCAAGGAGGACGGGGAGGAGGAGGGGCCGGTCAGGATGGGGCCGGCGCCCCAGAAGGGGAGCAAGACGCCTGGGGCGGTCATCGTGGATTTTTCGCTGTGCAGCCTGTGCGGCCAATGCGCCAGGATCTGTCCGGTGGAGTCGTTGCGTTTTTCCAACAACCCCTATCTGGTGAGCTTCGACCGCAAGGATTTCCGGATCGACCTGCTTGCCCGGTTGCGCCGTCAGGCCGGGGAATCGGAGGGGCAAGGCTAGAGGCCTGCGGACGCAGGGGGGAAGCCCCTTCTGGAACTCCCCGAGGGGGAATCAGGACACGGAGGAGACGGGGCGCGCCCCCGGGGTGCCGCAGGAAAATTTCTCCGGGACCGTCGGGGGGAAACGTCAGGGCAGAACCTTCCCCGGGTTCATGACGCCCGAGGGATCGAAAAGATCCTTGATGCCGCGTTGCAGGGCCAGCGAACGGGACGACAGTTCCATGTCGATGAAGGGCCTTTTGGCGACGCCCACGCCGTGTTCGCCGGACATGGTGCCGCCAAGGCCGAGCACCGCCTCGATGAGGGCCCGGGCCAGCTCCTGGGTCCTGCCGTGGCTTCCTTCCTCGCCGGTGATGTTGACGTGGATGTTGCCGTCGCCGGCGTGGCCGAAGGCGTAGACGCGAAGCCCGAAACGGTCCCCGAGGGCGGGCAGCGCGGCGATCAGTTCCGGGATGCGGCCGATGGGCACCACCACGTCCTCGGAAAAGAAGACCGGCGCGCTTTCGTGGATGCGCGTGGAGATCTGGCGGCGGATGTCCCACAGCGTTTCCCGGCGGGCGTCGTCCCCGGCCGGCAGGATGGCCAGCGCCCCGCGATCGCGGCAGACGCCCTCGATGCGGCCGATGGCGCGGGAGGCCTCGTCGGCGTCGCCGTCGGCCTCCAGGAGCAGCAGGGCCGCCTCGGAGCCTGGCAGATCGAAGGGAAGCAGTTCCGCGACCAGTCCAAGGCACGCCCGGTCCATGAACTCCACGGCCGAAGGCGTCAGCCCGCTCGCCATGATGGCCGACACGGCGGCCACGGCGGCGCGGGCGTCGGCGAACAGGGCGGCCACGGCCCGAACGTCGCGCGGATGGGGGATCAGCTTGAGCGTCAATTCGGTGATGACCCCGAGCGTTCCTTCCGAACCGACGAAAAGGCCGGTCAGATCGTAGCCGACCACGCCCTTGCGGGTGGCCACGCCGGTCCGCAGCGTCTCACCGTCGGGCAAAACGGCCGTGAGCCCCAGAACGTAGTCGCGGGTGACGCCGTATTTGACGCAGGCCGGCCCGCCGGCGTTGGTGGCGGCGTTGCCGCCCAGGGTGCAGGTATCAAGGCTCGCCGGATCGGGCGGATAGAAGAGACCGGCAGCCCGGACGGCGTCGCGAAGCGTCCGGGTGACGACCCCCGGTTCGACCACGGCGACAAGGTTGTCGGTATCCACGGCGACGATGCGGTTCATGGCAGAGGTGTCGAGAACCACGCCGCCGTGGGTCGCCACGCAGCCGCCGGAAAGGCCGGTCCCGGCGCCGCGCGGCACCACGGGAAAGTCGTGCAGGGTCGCCAGCCGCAGGAGCTGGCCGATCTGGTCGGCGGTTCGGGGAAAAAAGACGGCTTCCTGGCGGCCCGGAATGGACGAATCGTCGGTCGCCGCCTTGGCCAGGGCATCCGGGGCGAAGCAGAAATCCGGCCCCAGTTCGCGGGCCAGAACGTGCAGGAGGGAGGCGTCCACGACTATTCCTTCTTGCCCTCGAATCCCGGGATCTCGAGCTTTTTCTCGACGATCCGCAGGAGGAAGGTCGCGATCGTCACGAAGGCCAGATAGTAGAGGCCGACCACGATGAAAACCTCGGTGTTGCGGAAGGTCGACTTGGCCAGGCTGCGTCCCATGCCGGTCAGGTCGTTGACCGTGATGATGGAGGCCAGGGACGAATACTTGATGAGGTAGATGATCTCGTTGCCGCAGCCCGGAAGCGCCCGGCGGAAGGCCTGGGGCAGCACCACCGAGGCGATGGTCTGCATGGGCGTCATGCCGAGGGCCTGGGCGGCCCGCAACTGGCCGCGCTTGATGGAAAGGAGGCCTCCCCGGATGTATTCGGACTGGTAGGCCCCGCTGCAAAGCGCGAAGCCGATGATGGAGGCCCACATGGGCGAGAGCACGAGGCTTATGCCGCCGATGGAGATGTAGGGCAGGGCGAAATACCAGAAATAGAGCTGGACGACCAGCGGCGTGCCGCGAAAGACGGCCACGTAGCCGTCAATGACCCGGATCAGGGCACGCGGCCCGTAGACGCGGGCCGTGCCGGCGGTGACGCCGATGACCACGCCCAAAAGCGAAGCCGGCACAATGAGCAGGATGCTCGTCCACAGGCCGGCGTCCAAGGCCGGGATGATCCGGCCCGCGGCGAATTCGAGGAAGCCGTCCATGGGATGATCAGGTCCTTGTTTGTAGCTGTCGGTTGGCGGTCGGGAACGAAATGTCGCCGGGTGTTCGAGCGCCCTAGGAGGCCTGGGGCATCTCGCAGGAGGCATCCCCGGCCAGTTCGCTCAGTTTCGCGCAAAACGACTGGGTGCGGCTTCCGGCGTCGCGGGCCAGCAGCACGGAGGGCGCGCCGCGCTCCACGATGCGCCCCTTTTCCATGAAGAGGAACTCGTCCGCCAGGGACGCGGAAAAACTGATCTGGTGCGTGGCCATGACCATGGTCATGCCTTCGTCGGCCAGGTCGCGGATGACGGTGAGCACCTCGCCGATCAATTCCGGGTCGAGGGCCGAGGTGGGCTCGTCGAGCAGGAGGGCCTTGGGATCCATGGCCAGGGCCCGGGCGACGGAGACGCGCTGCTTCTGGCCGCCGGAAAGCTGGGCCGGGTAGAGCATCCCCTTGTCGGCCAGGCCGACGCGGCTGAGTTCCTCCATGGCCCGGTTGGTCGCGGCGCGCTTGTCCATGCCCTTGACCTTGATCAGGGCCACGCGCACGTTCTCCATGGCCGTCAGATGATCGAACAGGTTGAAATCCTGGAAGATCATGCCAACCTGCTGGCGCAGGGCCAGCAGTTCCTTCTTGCTTTTGCCGTTGATCTCGCGGCCGTCCAGGTAGATCCGGCCGGAATCCGGGGGCGACAGGAAGTTTATGCAGGACAAAAGCGTGGACTTTCCCGCGCCGGACGGGCCGATCAACACCTTGAGCCGGCCCTTTTTGACGGAAAAGGATACGTCGTCGAGAATGCGTTGTCCGCCGATGATCTTGACGATGTTCTCGACGCGCAAAATGGCCTGATCGTCCATGCTACAGCGTTCCCTGGTGCGCGTATCCGGGGATGCGCACCTTGGCTTCGAGGCGTTTGAGGGCCTTGATGCCGGCCCAGGTGAGGAAGAAAAAGAGTCCGCCGGCCAGGATGGAAAGGGGCAGCGGCTGGTGGGTGGTGGCAGCCACGGAACGCGTGCGGGACATGACCTCGAGGACGCCGATGGTGAAAGCCAGGGCGGAGTCCTTGAGCAGGATGGAATATTCGTTGGACCAGGCCGGGATGGACAGGCGCAGGGCCTGGGGCAGGATGATGGTCGCGATGGCCGTGGCGTCGCTCATGCCGAGGGCTCTGGCGGCGCGCAGTTGTCCGGCCGGCAGGTGTTTGATGGCCCCGCGGAAGATCTGGGACTGGTAGGCGGCGCTGGTGAGCCCAAGGACCAGGACGGCCGCGAAAAAGCCCGAGGACAGCGGCAGGAAGGACAACGCGTCGATTTCGCTCAGGTAGGCCAGGATGCCGAAATAGAAAAGATAGAGTTGCACCAGGATGGGCACGCCCCGAAAAAGCCAGACATAGGCGGCGACGAGGTGGCGCGCGACAGGGCCGCCGTAGACATGGCACACGGCCAGGGGGATGCCGAAAACGAGCCCGACGCCCATGGCCCCGATGATGAGCCCCGCCGTCCACCACAGTCCGTCCAGGATGTAGGGCAGGGCCTCCCAGGAGGCCAGCGCGGCTTGGGTCAGACCTTCCATGAAAATATGTCCAGGTGGGGGCCGGGCCGGCCCGAACCGCCGAAGGCGGACCGGGCCGGCACGGCGTGTCGGTTGTCAGATGCCGTACTTGGCCTTGAGTTCGTTCCAGTAGGGGTCGGCCATGAGCAGCTTGAGCCCCTGGTTGATCTTCTCCTGGAATTCCTTGTCTTCCTTGCGCATGGCGTACCCGTACTTCTCGGGGGCGACATCGAAGGTGCCGGCGACCCGGAAAGCGGGGTTCTTCAGGAATTCCTTGGCGATGGTGTTGTCCATGCCCGAACCGGCGATACGGCCGATCTTCACGTCCTCCATGGACAGGTCGGCGGAATCGTAGGGAACCACCTCGAACTTGTAGCCGGGCTTGGTGGAGAGTTCCTCCATCAGCTTGCCCGTGATGGTGCCGCGCGAGATGCCGAACTTCTTGCCGGACTTGAGCAGTTCGTCCAGGGTGCCGGTTTCCTTCGCGCCGACCACCAACTGCTGGGTGACTTCATAATAGGGGATGGAAAAATCGACCTTCTGGGCGCGTTCGGCCGAAGCGGTCATGCCCGAGGCGATGATGTCGATTTTCTTGGCGAGCAGGGCCGGAATGATGCCGTCCCAGTCCATGGGCTGGTGCTTGACCTTGAAGCCCATCTTTTTGGCGATCCAGTCGAGGGCTTCGACATCGAAGCCGGCGGGCTTGCCGTCCTTGTCCACGAAGCCGAAGGGCGGAAAGCCGAAATCGATGCCGTTGACGTAGACTTTTTCCTCGGCCAGGGCCAGGCTGCCGAAACACAGGACAAAGGCGGCCGCGGCGGCCAGAGCAAGGCCTAGACACTTTCGCATGGTTCGCTCCCGAGGTTGAGGTGCTGGATGGTGCCAAAGCCGTATCCCGCAACGCCGGAGGCTCCGGCGCTGGTGACCGTCGCGGCGTGTTCGGAACCGTCACCCGATAGCAGAGAAGCCCAATCCGATCAAGGGCACAGAACCGTGGAACGGCTCCGGGAGGCGCGGTGATCCATTGGGGACGAAGCGCGGGGGGGAAATGATGGTCCCGCGTCCCCATCGCGCGGGGAGTCCCCGGGGGGCAGCCGCAGGCTCAGAAGGCCTTGGCGCCGAAAACCCGGTTCCGACCGGCCTGTTTGGCCGCGTAGAGCTGGCTGTCGGCCATGGACAGCAGCATTTTCTGGTTATGGACCGGGGTCGGAACGGCCCAGGCCACACCCAGGGTGACGGTGACCACGTCGGAAACCCATGAGCCCTTGTTTTCCATGCCGAGGGCGGCCACCTCCCGGCGCATGGTCTCCGCCATGTGCAACGCCCCGGAAAGACTCGTGTCCTCGAGGACCATGGCGAACTCCTCGCCGCCGTAGCGGGCGGCCAGGTCGCCGGGACGTTTGAGGGCGGTTGCGAAAGTGCGGGCCACAGCCCGCAGGCATTCGTCTCCGGCCAGGTGGCCGTAGGTGTCGTTATAGGCCTTGAAGCAGTCGATGTCGGCCATGACAAGGGACAGCGGCGTGTGGCCGCGAATGGCCTGGCGCCAAGCCCGGTGCAGGGCTTCGTCGAAATGGCGGCGGTTTGGGATGCCGGTCAGGCCGTCGCGCATGGACAACGATTCGAGAAGATCGCCCCGGCGCTTGAGTTCCACGTGGGTGCGCACCCGGGCCTGGACGATGGGGACGCTGACCGGCTTGATGATGTAGTCGACGGCACCGAGGGAGAGCCCCATGGTTTCCTCTGCCACGTCGCCTTTGGCCGTGAGAAAGATGATCGGAATGTTCATGGTGCCGGGATGCCCCTTGAGCCGCCGGCAGACTTCGTACCCGTCCATGTTCGGCATGACGATGTCGAGCAGGATCAGGTCCGGCGGAT
>CAZNUQ010000054.1:10223-21461 GCA_964576235.1 uncultured Desulfovibrio sp. | reverse complement strand
CCAAGACCTCGATCCGGGCATCATCTGTCATGCGAAATGTTTGACTTTCTGAAACAATCAAACAGTCCGAAGAAAGTGCCCTCACGGACCGGTAAAGCTCATTATATTGATAAAACCAATTATTTCAAAGCATTGACAATCAACGACAGACCCCGAGGACAAATGGCACGACTATTGAAAGCCTCTGTTTGTCCTAGAAACTCGATATCCAGGGAGATGGTTATGGACGTTCTCTTTCGCAAACTGATGCTGGTTCTCAGTGCCGCCTGCATCATCATGGCTGCCTCGGCCGGGTGTGGCATGGCGCAGAATTTCACGGCCGGGACGTTCAGCTTCGAGCCTCGCTTCAGCGCCTATGGCACGAGCAACGAACGGGTCAATTCCATCATGTCCTACGGCGGCGCGTTCGGGTACTACGTCATGGACAACGTCGCCCTGGAACTCGAAGGCCTGGGCATGTACATCGACCAGCGCAAGCGCTTCGAAACGCCCCTTGGATACGGTTCCAAGTCGCTGCCGGCCAACGGCATCAACGGCAATCTCAACGCCCGCTGGCATTTCGTGGCCACGTCCCAGGCCACGATGTTCCTCGGCGCCGGCGTGGGCGGACTCTGGGCCGACGCCAAGGTGCCCTACAACGGCTTCGAGAACAGCGTGACCGAAAACGGCGAACTCGGCGCCACCTTCGCCCTGAATCAGCAACTGAGCCTCAAGGGCGCGGTCAAGTACCTGCACATCGGCCAGTTCAACAACCAGGGCGTCAGCGCCCTCGGCGGCACCCTCGGCCTCAATGTCAGCTTCTGACGTGGCCAGCCCTCCGAGGGTTTCCATGTACCGACGATCAAACGACCGGCCGCTCCCAAGGCGGCCGGTCTTCGTTTTTGGCGGGCCCCTTTTCATTTTGGCCCGACACCTCTATAGGTTGGGAAAAGATGACCGAAAGGCAGTGATATGAGCAAGATTCTGGATCAGGACGAAGTCGATGCGCTGTTGCGGGGACTCTCCGGCGGCGAGATCGAGGCGGAAACCGATATCCTGGAAGACGATTCCGGGGTCGTGGTCTTCGACCTGTCCAACCAGGACCGCATCATCCGGGGCCGCATGCCGGTCCTGGAAATCATCAACGACCGTTTCGCCCGGCTCGCCTCCAACGCCCTGGCCAACGCCATGCGCAAGCGGGCCGACGTGAACCCCATCTCCATCGACATGTCCAAGTTCGGGGACTTCATGCGCTCGCTTCCCGTTCCCACCTCCATCAACATCTTCAAGCTGGACCCGTTGCGCGGCAACGCCATCCTGGTCGTGGATTCCAGGCTGGTCTTCGCCATGGTCGAAAGCTTTTTCGGCGGCGCCGGCTCCCAGCCCAAGATCGAGGGACGCGACTTCACCCCCATCGAGCAGGCCATCATCAACCGGGTGGTGCGCATCGCCCTGGAAAACATGGAGGAGTCCTGGCAGCCGGTGCACGAGGTCCACATCGAGCTCGTGCGCAGCGAGGTGAACCCCCAGTTCGCGGCTATCGTGCCCCCAAGCGACGTGGTCATCGTGGTCACCTTCGAGGTGGAGCTCGAAAACGCCATCGGGTCGCTGATCGTCTGCCTGCCCTACGCCACCATCGAGCCCATCCGCACCAAGCTCTACGCCTCGTTCCAGACCGAACGCCTGGAAGTCGACCACGCCTGGATTTCGCGCTTCAAGGAACGGCTCATGGAAACGCCGGTGGAGCTGGTCGTGCGGTTCGGCCGGTCCCAGATCACGGGCCGGCAGCTTTTATCGCTCAAGCCCGGCGACATCATCATGCTCGACAACGACGTGGACGACCTGCTCGAGGCCGAAGTCCAGGGCGTGCGCAAGTTCCAGGGCATCCCGGGCCTCGTCAAGTCGAACAAGGCCTTCCAGATCGTCAAGGAAGAGGAAATCCACTTCGAATAGGCGCCACACCGGCGCCTCTCCCCCGCCTTCCCGCAGAATGCCCCTTGCGGCGCACAGGGCGGGGTGAAGGTGACGACAGCCGGGTATCCGCGCCTTCGGCCATTGGCGGTGCGGCCCCCCTGCCGCGACCTGCCTTCCGCCGAACGCGAAGGGGGACACGAACATGCGCGTATCCGACCGATACGGCGGCCCAGGCAACGAACAGGCCCCCGGCGACGGCCGTGACCGTTCCGACCCCCGGGCCTTTCGACGCGGCCGCCAGGTCGGCCAGATCGTGCGCGGCCGGCTTGTCGCCCCGGGGCCGGGAGGGCTTTTCTGGGTCGTCGTCGCCGGCCACAAGCTCCTCGCCAGCCTCGATCACGAGCCCGTGCCGGGCGTGGAACTCGTTTTCCGCATCGAACGCCTGGACCCCGATCTCGTCCTCAGGGACATCACCCCGCCGCCCTCGTCCCGTTCCGATCCCGCCCTGCTGCTGGCCGCCCTGACCGACGCCCGGAGCCGCTTCGAGCATTTCCTGCCCGGATTCCCCTTCCCCCCCGGGGGCATCCTGGACCTGACCGCGGCGCGCAGGCGTTTCGCCGCGTTCCTGGCCGCGGTGCCCGAGGCCGGGGCGGCCTACGAACGCACGCGCAGTCTTTTCCGGCTGGCGGCCGGATTCCTGGCGGCCGGAGAAGGCCGGCCACTCTACGCGCCATGGGTCCATCCGGGCCTGACCCAGTCCGAATTGCTGGCCGCGCCGATCCGAAACGGCAACGTCCGGGGGTTCGCCCTGCGCCTTTTCGGGCGCCTGCCCGGCGCCGGGCGCATCCTCGCGGAGGCGTGGTGGCGGCCTGGGGACGCCTTCTGCAGGCTCACGGCCGAGCATCCCCAGGCGGCCGAGGACATCATGGCCGGATTCTCCCGCGTGCGTTTCGGCCGGGCCGAGATCACCCCGCGCCGGACCCCATGCGCCAGGCTGCCCGAAGCCCTGGCCGGCGGGCTGCTGGCTCCGCTTCTGGCCCGGACGGCGCGGCCCTTTACGGGGCTGCGGCTTCGCGTATAAGGTTTGGGACCGGCCTTTGCGCCGGATCGATCATTCCCCGGAGCGTTCCCGAATGGCGTACAAGGACTTGCAGGAATTTCTGAAGCTTCTCGAAAAAAAAGGCGAACTGCGGCGCATACGGCCCGAACTCGATCCCTGCCTGGAAATCGCCGAGGTCACCGACCGGGTGTCCAAGGCCGTGGGGCCGGCGCTCTTGTTCGAAAATCCGAAAGGCTCCCGCTTTCCGGTGGTGACCAACGCCTTCGGATCCTACCCCCGCATGCATCTGGCCCTCGAATGCGACAGCCTCGACGCCCTGGGCCGCCGCATCGACGCCGTGATGGAGCTTGAAAAGCCCGAAGGGCTGGTCGACAAGCTGAAAATGCTTCCCAAGCTGGCCAGGATGGCCGGCATCTTCCCCAAGACGGTCGCCCACGGGCGCTGCCAGGACGTGGTTCTCACCGGCGACGATGTGGATCTGTCCGTCATGCCGGTTCTGACCACCTGGCCCGGCGACGCGGGCCCCTTCATCACCCTGCCCGCCGTCGTGACCAGGGATCCGGTTTCCGGCAAGCGCAACGTCGGCATGTACCGCATGCAGGTCTTCGACAAGAAGACCACCGGCATGCACTGGCACCGCCACAAGGGGGGCGCCTACCACTTCGGCCTGGCCGAGAAGCGCGGCGAACGCCTGCCCGTGGCCGTGGCCATCGGCCCGGACCCGGCCTGCACCTATGCCGCCACCGCGCCGCTGCCCGACGATATCGACGAATTTCTCTTCGCGGGCTTCCTGCGCCAGGCACCGGTCGAACTGGTCCAGTGCAAGACCGTGGACCTGCAGGTGCCGGCTTCGAGCCAGTTCGTGCTGGAGGGCTACGTGGAGCCGGGCGAACGCCGCCGCGAGGGGCCCTTCGGCGACCACACCGGCTATTATTCCCTGGCCGACGACTACCCGGTTTTCCACGTGACGGCCCTCACCCACCGCAGGGACGCGATCTACCCGGCGACCCTGGTCGGACCGCCGCCCATGGAGGACTGCTACATAGGCAAGGCCACGGAACGCCTCTTCCTGCCGCTCATCAAGAAACAGTTGCCGGAGATCGTGGATATGAGCCTGCCCCTCGAGGGGGTTTTCCACAACTTCTGCTTCGTCTCCATCGACAAGCGCTATCCGGGCCAGACCCGCAAGATCATGTACGCCATATGGGGCCTTGGCCAGATGATGTTCACCAAGGTGATCGTGGTGGTGGACGCCAACGTCAACGTGCAAAACACCTCGGAAGTGCTGTGGCGCCTTGGCAACAACGTGGATCCCAGGCGCGACGTCGTCATCGTGGACGGCCCGCTGGACGCCCTGGACCACGCCTCGCCCACGGCGTTCTACGGCGGCAAGATCGGCATCGACGCCACGAAGAAAGGCCCCGAGGAGGGGCATATGCGCGAATGGCCGGACTCCCTGGTCATGGACGCGGCCACCAAGGCCCGCGTGGACGCGCTGTGGGGCGAACTGGGACTGTAGCAGGCCATGGAAGAACCGCGCCCGATACCGGCCTGGACGGTGAGCGGCCAGGAACCCGAATCCGGAGTATTCGCACTGGCCGGCCCTGCCGGCGCGCGCGCCGTCCTCCAGACCGGGGAAGGCGCCAACGGCCGTCCGAGACGCCGTTCCCGTCGCCGGAAGCCGAGCGGAGCCGCCTGATGCCAAACGATGCGCTTTCCCGCCCCCCCATCCTCACCCTCGGGATACGCGGCCATGAAAGAGCCTCCTTCATCAGCCTGCTGACCTGCCATGGCATCAACCTGCTCATCGACGCGCGCGCCCGGCCGTTTTCCCTGACGATGCCGCAGTTTTCGGCGGATATGCTGGAGAAGGCGCTCATCCCCTGGGGCGTGCGCTACCGTTTTCTCGGTTGGACGCTTGGCGGCCACCGTTCGACCTCGGGCGTCGAGGACGCCGTGGCCCTGGAACGGGGGGTGGACCGGATTCTCGAATACTGGCGCCAGCCCCGGCGTCTGGCCCTGCTGTGCGCCACATCCCTCCCGGAGCGCTGCCGGCAGGCCGACCGCATCGCCCAGGCCCTGGTTTCCCGGGGGGCGCGGGTGATCCACATCCGTGGCGACGGCCGGCTCGAACCCCATGCGCCCGACTGGAACGACGCTCCCGTGGCGCGCCCGGTCGTCGAGGAAGGATCGTGAAACCCAAACGCATCGTCCTGGCCGCAACCGGCGCCAGCGGCATGCCCTATGCCGTGGCCCTGGCCCGGTTTCTCGCCGCCGCGCCGGGTGTCGAACTGCACCTGATCCTTTCCGACGCGGCCAGGCGCGTGCTGGAGATCGAGTCCGACGTATCCGCGAACGCCCTGACCGCCCTGGCGCACCGGACCTACGGCATCGACGCGTTCGACGCCGGCCCGGCCAGCGGCTCCTGGCGCCACGACGGCATGGCGGTGTGCCCGTGCTCCATGGCGACGTTGGCCGCCATCGCCCACGGGCTGGGAAGCAATCTCATCCACCGGGCGGCCGACGTGGCCCTCAAGGAAGGCCGGCGGCTGGTGCTGGTGCCGCGCGAAACGCCGCTTTCGGAAATCCATCTGCACAACATGCTGACGGCCAGACGGGCCGGGGCGGTGATCCTGCCTCCCTGTCCCGGATTTTATCATCAGCCGCGAAGCGTCGACGATCTGGTCGCCTTCGTGGCCGGCCGCGTCCTGGAGGCCCTGGGCTTCGAACAACGACTGGTCCCGGGCTGGAAGGAAGAGGAGGGAACATGAACGAGAAAATGGGAAACTGGGTGACGGTCGCGAGCTTTTTTCCGCCGCCCGCCCCTGAACCGGCCTTCGAGGATCTGGTCGCCGCCGAGGCGGCGCGCTGGTCGGACATCGCCCGGCAGGCGGGACTCCCACCCGAAGCGCATCTTCGGGTCGTGCGCGGCGAAACCGAGGTGGACATCACGGTGAGCCCGGCCCTGAGCGATGTTTTCACCCCGGAACAGACCGAATGGTGGGCCGTCTGACAACGACGGACACCGGCAATCTCCCGCGGCCACCATCCGCCCGTGGCCCGGAAGCCGGCCGGTGCCGCGGGCGCTCCCGGGCGTGTCGCGAAAACCGGCCGGCCCGCTATTCGATGCAGATGATGTCGTACCTGTCGCCGGTCAGGCACCTGCCGCCGTCCGGCGTCACCTCGAAGGTGTTTTCCACACCGACCATGCCGACCCCCTCGATGCCGAGCTTGGGTTCGAGGGCCAGGGTCATGCCGGCCTCCAGCGGCGTGTCGAAGCCCTTGGCCAGGGCCGGCCAGCCGTCGATGGTCAATCCGATGCCGTGCCCCAGGAAGCGCACCTTGTTGTCGCCAAGCCCCATGAACCCGTCGGCGAATCCTTCCTTCGCGGCCATGCCCACGGCCAGGGCGTAAAGCGCGCTCGGCAGTTCCCCGGGCCGCAGCCGCGCGGCCGCCGCCTCCTGCACCCGGACGCAGAAATCGTGGCCCCGGCGCACGGCATCGGGCATGTCCGCGGCCTTTCCGGCGAAAAAGACCTGGGTCTTGTCGGTGTTGTATCCTTCCAGGGCGAAGCCGATATCCAACGTGAGAACCTCGCCCTTTTTCCAGACGGTTCCGGCGTATCCCGAAAACGGCAACGCCGGGTGCTCCCCCCGGACGCCGACCGGCCCGTTGAAGACGCTCGGGTAGTTGCCGCTGTCTCCGGCCGCCACGTGGCCGAGGAAGATTTCCTCGCCATGGCTGCCCATGCGCATGTGCCCCTGGTGTCCGAGGTCGAAGAAGGCATCCCAGCACGCGCGGGCGATCTCGCGCTCGGACATGCCGGGACGGATGGCCGACGGAATGGTTTCCCGCAGCCCCCGGGCGTGGCGCTCGCCGCAAAGGCGCATCTTCGCCAGTTCCCACGAGGACTTGACGGCCTGGACCTGGGCCAGAACGGCGTCTCCCGGGACGAAGACGGTATCCGGCAGACGGGAAAGAAGCAGGTTGGCCAGGTTCCAGGGCAGTCCCATCTGGTCGGCGGCCGCCACCGCGGAAATCGGGCTGCCGGCCTCTGCGCACAGCGGCGCGAGGTCGCCATAGGAGCGAAAGGAAAGGATGGTCGCCAGCGGCGACTCCAGCACGGCGCGCTCGCGCCCCTTGCGGCACAGCAGGACCGGCGCGCCCTCGACCGGGAGCCACAGAACCCCGTTGGCCCAGGAGCCGGTCAGATAGTAGATGGAAACCCTCGAAAAAACGAGTATCCCCCCGGCCGACGGAGCGATTTCGACCAGGGCGGCGCGGCATTTCCCGTGGCGGGAAAGCATTTCGTCTTCGGGGAGACGTTCCAGGGCTGTCATCATGACGACTCCATTTTGTGTTGCAATTTCAAGCTAAGAATGTATAGCGGCCCTTCCGGATATCCTCGGGGGCAAGGTCTGTTGGACGCTTGTTGTTCCCGTAACCGGACAAACCGCAAGGGACGCCGCAATGACGCAAAACCGTATGGATTGGCCGGCGTTTCTGGCCCTGGTTTCGGCAACCGTATTGTGGGGCGGTTCCTACACCGCGATGAAGATCGCGATGCAGGGATTTTCCCCCCTATTTGTGGTCTTTTGCCGCATGGCCCTGGCTTCGGCCTTTTTCGGCCTTCTGTGGCGTCGCCTGGGCGGCCTGCGCGCGGCCAGGGGCGACTGGCCGGGGCTGCTCTTCATGGCCTTTTGCGAACCCTGCCTCTATTTCGTGTTCGAAGCCAAGGCGCTGACCCTGACCCAGGCCTCGCAGGCGGCCATGGTCACGGCCCTCCTGCCGCTGCTCACCGCCGCCGTGGCGGCCGTGGTCCTCAAGGAGCAACTGGAACGGCGCACGCTCTTCGGTCTTGTCCTGGCCGTGGCCGGGGTGATGGTCATGAGCCTCACCGGCGAGGCGACAAGCGACGCGCCACATCCGATTTTGGGTAATTTCCTGGAATTTTTGGCCATGTGCTGCGCCGTGGGCTACATCGTCACGGCCAAACGGCTGGCGGCCCGCCACCGGCCGCTCTATCTGACGGCTGTCCAGAGTTTCACCGGCACGATCTTTTTCGCGCCGGTCCTCCTTTTCGCGCCGCTGCCCCGAAGCCTTCCCCCCGGTCCGACGCTGGCCGTGCTCTTTCTGGGCCTCGGCGTCACCTTTCTGGCCTACGGCCTCTACAATTTCGGGGTCAGCCGGGCGCCGGCGGCCAAGGCCGCGGCCTTCATCAACCTGATCCCGCTCGTCACGTGCCTGCTGTCCCGGGTCATGCTCGACGAGAACCTGACCGGAACGCAATGGGCGGGCGGCGCCATGGCCCTGGCCGGCGTGGCCTTCAGCGCCCGGCCGGGCCGCTCCCGTCACGCCTCGCGGCGGGAATAGTCCATGTTGCGCCGCACGGGCTCGAATCCGGCCTTGGCGACCAGGCGGCGCAATTCCTCTTCTTCCATGCGGAAATGAACTCCGGCGGCGGCCACCACGTTCTCCTCGATCATGGTGGAACCGAAGTCGTTGGCCCCGAAAAAGAGCGCCATCTGCCCCACCATGGGCCCCTGGGTCACCCAGGAGGCCTGGATGTTGGGGATGTTGTCGAGAAAAAGCCGCGAGAGGGCGAGCAGGCGCAGGTATTCCCAGGACGAGGCCTCGGGCACGGACAACGCGGTGTTTCCCGGCTGGAACGTCCAGGGGATGAAGGCCGTGAACCCGCCGGTTTTGTCCTGAAGGTCGCGGATGCGCTGCAAATGTTCCAGGCGGTGCTCGATGGATTCGCCGAGCCCGATGACCATGGTGGCCGTGGTGCGCAGGCCGAGCCGGTGGGCCTCGGCCATGACCCCGATCCACTCGTCGGCCGGACATTTGTTAGGCGAAACGCTTCCCCGAATGGGGTCCGAAAGGATTTCGGCCCCGCCGCCGGGCAGCGAGGCGAGTCCCGAGGCCTTGAGTTCGGCGAGCACCTCGGCTATGGAAAGCCCCTCCATTCCGGCCAGGAAGACGATTTCCGGCGGCGAGAACCCGTGCACGGCCACCTCGGGGAAACGTTCCCGCAAAAACGCCAGCATGCCGGTGTAGAAATCGAGGCGCAGTTCAGGATGCATGCCGCCCTGGAGCAGGATCTGATATCCGCCCAGGGCCACGGTTTCGGCCACCTTTGCCGCCAGTTCGTCGCGCGAGAGGACGTAGCCCCCGGGCTGTCCCGGCGGCCGGAAAAAGGCGCAAAACCGGCAGCCGCAGGCGCAGATGTTGGTGTAGTTGATGTTGCGGTCGACAATGTAGGTGACGACCGGCTCCGGATGCAGGGCCAGCCTCGCGGCGTGGGCCTTCCTGCCCAGGGCGAAAACGTCGTCGCCCTCCCACAGGGCGCGGGCCTCGTCGATGTCGATGCGGCCGATGGTCGGAACTGGCATGCGCGATTGACCTCCATGCAGGAATGCCGCCAAGCGGATACACCTTTTTACCACAAACGGAAACCACCCCCGTCATGCTTTACGCCGATGCCACGCTCAAAGACCTGCTTTCCCCCGGAAGGACCGTCGCCCTGGTCGGCGCCAAGGACCGGCCCGGCACCGAGGTGGACATGGTCGGACGCTACCTGATCGACGCCGGCTTTCGCGTCATCCCCGTGCATCCCGCCCGGCCCTCGGTCTGGGGGCTGCCGACGTTCGCGACCCTGGCCGACATCGGGGAGCCAATCGACATCGTCAATCTCTTCAGGGCCCCGGCACACTGTCCGGCCCATGCCGCCGAAGCTCTCGCCCTGCCCTCCCCGCCGGCCTGTTTCTGGATGCAAAGCGGGATCGTGTGCGCCGAGGCCAGGGCGCTCCTCGCCCCGGCAGGCATCGTCGTGGTGGAGGACCGCTGCATCATGGTTGAACACCGCCGGCTTTGGAGGTAGGGGGAAGCGATGCCGACGACCGCCGCCTTTACCTGCCGCCGTTGCGGCCACTGCTGCCAGGGAGTGGGCGGCATCGTGCTGTCGGAGACCGACATCGCGCGACTGGCCGCGCATCTGCATCTGGATGCCGCATCGTTTCTGGCCCGTTTCGCCGAGCACGTGGGCGGCAAGCCCCGGCTCGTCACCGGATCTGACGACTTCTGCGTGTTCTACGCCGAAGGCTGCTCGGTCCATCCGGCCCGTCCCGATGTCTGCCGGGCCTGGCCCTTTTTCCGGGGCAACATCATCGATCCCCAAAGCCACGCCATGGCGGCCGAGGACTGCCCCGGCATCAACACCGGGGTTCCCCACGCGGAATTCGCCCGCCAGGGGAAAGCCTACCTGGCAAGCCGGGGGCTGAGCCGCGCCCGGGGCGAAGGCGTCCCCGAGGCCCTGGCCGACATCCCGCCGGAACAATCGGAGGAAACGGACCATGGCCGGCCGGGACGCGATGCGGCTTGACGAGGCCCGCGCCCTGCTCGGCGTGGCGGCGACGGACGACATCGAGGCCGTCAAATCCGCCTACCGCAAGCTGGCCTTTTCCCTCCACCCCGATCTCAATCCCGACGATCCCGGCGCCAAACGCAAGTTCCAGCGTCTCAACGAAGCCTATCTCCTGCTGCGCCACTTTCTCGCCAATCGCGACCGGGCGCCAGGACCGGAGGCTGAAAAGCCGTCCCCCGGGCAGGCCCGCCCCAGGGGCGCCCGGCCCCGGACCCAGGCCAGCCGCGAGACGACGGCCGGGCCGGAAACCGGGCAGGCCCACCGCGAACGGCAGGCCCGGCAGGCCTACACCCAGGCCTCGCGCCAAAACGCCGATGCCGGTTTCTTCTTCCGCCGCGAGGAAGTGCTTCAGGATCTGCTCAAGGATCCCTTCGCCCGGCAGGTGTTCGAAGACATCTATCGTCAGGTCAAGCGCACGGGTACCGGTCCGGTCAAGGCCAAAGGCCCGCGCAAGGTTTCGTTCCACTGGGGGGATAAGGCAGTATCCCTGGATATTTCCAAAGGATTTTTGGGATCCCTCAAGGATTACTTCAAAAAACAGCTCGACGACGAGCAGACCGTGCACCTGCCGGTTTCCAGCCTTCTGCCGGGCACGCGCATCCGCGTCGGCGTGCGCCACGGCCTGGGCAACGCCAAACCGACCATGGTGGAGATCACCCTGCCGCCGGATTTCGTGGTCGGGCGCCCGATCCGGCTCAAGGGCATGGGGCGGCGCATCGGTCCCATGCGCGGGGACCTTTATCTGCGGCTTCTGGCGAAATGACGATCGGCGCGCAAGACAAGCCAGGATCCGGCATGACCTCCCGGCCTCGCCTGCCCGCCGCCCTTCTGTGCGCCCTGTCCCTCTGGCTCGCCCCCG
>CAZNUQ010000054.1:0-10123 GCA_964576235.1 uncultured Desulfovibrio sp. | reverse complement strand
CGGCCTCGCCTGCCCGCCGCCCTTCTGTGCGCCCTGTCCCTCTGGCTCGCCCCCGTCCCGGTCCCGGCAGGGGAACCGGCGCTTGTCGGGGGTCCCTGTCGCTACGAAATTTTTCCGGGCCGGGCGACCATCGTCTCGGTCGGGCCGTCGCATGCCGCCCCCGACGGGGGCGCGGCGCCCCATCCCTCCCTCGCCGTGGCCTTCACCTTCGCGTCGGACGCCCCGATCATCGGCGTCCCCCTCCACAGCCCGGGGGCGACGCACTTCCTGACCCTGCTCGACGGCCGGGCGCCCGGACCGCGCTTTACCGCCAAATACGGCCTCGCCCCGGGCCGGATTCTGCCCTGCGAACTGCGTGTCATCCGCCAGGGCGCCTGCACGCCGGTCGTCTTCACCTTTCCCGGCATCGACCTCGGAGACTATTTCGAGGCGTTGCCGCCCTAGCCCCGGCCGGCCCCCTTGCCATCCCCCCTGGAAAAGACTATTTTACCCCGTTCTTGATGATCGAGCGAAAGGGCTGGCGTTCATCCGGCGCCACCCCGGGAGGATACACCGTATGGCCAAAGAAGGCGCCATCGAGGTCGACGGCGTGGTGCAGGAAGCCCTGCCGAACGCCATGTTCCGTGTGGAACTGGAAAACGGGCACGAGGTTCTCGCCCACATTTCCGGAAAGATGCGCAAGTTCTACATCCGCATTCTGCCCGGTGACCGGGTCAAGGTCGAACTTTCCCCCTACGACCTCACCCGCGGACGCATCACCTACCGTCTCAAGTAAGCCGCCCACGCCGACGAGGGCGGCGCGGCCCGGACACACACCAGGCCGCGCCGGATCCCGGCTCAGAATTCCGAGAGCAGTTCCAGCAAATCCTTGTCCACGGCCAGAAGCCGTTGGCGAAGCTCGGCTTGCTCCTCGACAGGCCGTGCCGCCAGGACTTCCTTGCGTGCCCGCATCCGGGTTATGCGGCCTTCCATCTCGGAAAGCAGCACATCCCAGTCGATGCGTGGCCGGGCCTTGGCCTCGTCCACCGACACCACCGGCTCGACTCCGGGCTCGAGCGTGTACTCCTCCAGATACTGGGGGATGCGCACCGTCACCCCGAAGCGCTGCCGGATGATCCCGGCCAGGGTGGAAAGCGCCTTCTGCTCGCCGTGGACCAGGAAGACCTGCGGATGGTTGACCTTGAAGTGTGACAGCCAGGTCAGTATCTGGCTTTGGCCGGCGTGGGAGGAGAAACCGCCGATGGTGGCCACGCGGGCGTTGACCGCCACGTCCTCGCCGAGAAGCCGGATCTTCCTGGCCCCGTCCACGATCTTGCGGCCCGGCGTGCCCATGGCCTGGAACCCCACGAAAACCACGCTGGCTTCCGGGCGCCAGAGATTGTGACGCAGGTGGTGCTTGACCCGGCCGGCGTTGCACATGCCGCTGGCGGCGATGACGATGGCCGGCCCGGAGAGGGCGTTGATCTCCCGCGACTGGTCCGTGGTCTGGGTGAAGCGCAGGTTGGGAAGTGCCAGCGGGTCCTCGCCCCGATCGAAAAAGGCCCGCGTCTCGGCGTCGAGGTACTGGGGATTGCGTTTGAAGATTTCGGTGGCCTTGATGGCCAGGGGACTGTCCACGAAAACCGGCATGTCGGAGGGGATTCTGCCTTCCCGGGACAGCAGGTGCAGGCAGAACAGCAGTTCCTGGGTGCGCTCGACGGCGAACGCCGGGATGATGACCTTGCCGCCGCGCGCGTGGCTGTAGTTGATGGCCTGGGCCAATTCCTCGCGGCTCTGGGATTCGTTCTTGTGGTCCCGGTCGCCGTAGGTGCCTTCCAGGAACAGGTAATCGGAATCCACGGGGCGGTCCGGATCGTTGACCAGCAACTGGTCCGGCCGGCCGAGGTCGCCGGAAAAGAGCATCCGGGTGCGGGTGCCGTTTTTGTCGAGGCACAGCTCGATGAAGGCCGAGCCGAGGATATGGCCGGCGTCGTGGTAGACGGCCGTGATGCCCGGGGCCGGGGAGAAGGGCTGGCCGTAGGGCACCGGTTCGAGCAGGGCCGTCGTCGCGGCCGCGTCGGCCCGGGTGTAGAGGGCCTCCACCGACCGGCCGCCATGGCGATGGCTCTTGCGGCTGGCCCACTCGGCCTCCATTTCCTGGATGTGGGCGCTGTCCTCGAGCATGATGCCAAGCAGGTCCCGTGTGGGTGGCGTGCAGTAGATCTTTCCGGAAAAGCCGGTTCTGACCATGCGCGGCAACAGTCCCGAATGGTCGATATGGGCGTGGGTAAGCAGGAAGAACTGCATTTTCCTGGGATCGTAGACCGTCGTGTCCAGGTTGCGGCGCTCGATGAGTTCGCTTCCCTGATGCATGCCGCAATCGATGGCGAACCGGACGGAGTCGGTTTCGATCACGTGGCAGGAACCGGTGACGGTGCCGGCCGCGCCGAGGAACTTGACCTTCATGAGACCTCCGGGGAGTGGACCGGATTTCCGGCCGCGTCTTGATAATCGTGGCCCAACCGGGCAATATCAATGGGCTTGGCGGATGACGAAGGCCGCCATGTACCCCGTTCGGGCGTCGCTGAAAAGCCCCGCCGGCTTTTCACGCCTGCGGGGCGGGCCGGGCCCGCGACGGCAAAGGGCCGCATTTTTTCACCGAGGAACGACGATCATGAATCAGATGCCGCGGCAGGGTCGCGAACCACAGCACTCGCCCGTCGCCCAGGCCACGGACATGGCCGTGGTGCGGATTCTTTTCCAGGAATACGCCGAAGGGTTGGGATTCAGCCTGTGCTTCCAGCATTTCGACGAGGAATTGGCCGGGTTGCCGGGGCGCTACGCCACACCGGAGGGAGGCATCTGGCTGGCCTGGCAGGACGGCATGTCGGCCGGCTGCGTGGCGCTTCGCCCCCTGGAGGACGGATGCTGCGAAATGAAGCGGCTCTATGTGCGTCCGGCCTACGCCGGCCAGGGGCTGGGGCGCGCCCTGGCCGAGGCGGCCGTCGCCGGCGCCCGTCAGCGCGGCTACCAGGCCATCCGGCTGGACACCCTCGAAAGCATGACCGCGGCCAACGCCCTCTACAAGAAGCTTGGCTTCCGCCAGATCGCCCCGTACTGCGAAAATCCCCTGTGCGGCGCGCTCTACTACGAGTTGTCCCTCAAAGGAAACATTCCCGAACACGGCGCGTAAAACCGTGCCGGCCACAGCGAACGGCCGCGCAGCCCCTGCCGTTCCGGAAGGCGAGACTTCCATGAGGATGCTTGCGATCATTCCCGCCCGGGGCGGCTCCAAAGGCGTTCCCGGCAAGAATGCCCGGCCGTTGCATGGCAAGCCTCTTCTGGCCTACTCCATCGAGGCGGCCCGCCGGTGCGCCGCGGACCGTATCGTCGTCTCGACGGAATGCCCGGAAATCGCCGCAATCGCCGTCCGGTACGGCGCGGAAGTCCCTTTTGCGCGCCCGGCCGAACTGGCCGGGGACAAGGCCGACCTCGGCCAGGTCATCGATCATGTCCTGCTGTCATTGGGCTATTCCGGGTATTTTCCAGACGCCCACATCGTGCTCGTTCCCACGAGTCCCTTCCGCACGGCGGGCCTGCTGCACCTTTTGTGCGGCCTGCTCCGGGAAGGGCATTCTTCCGTGCTGACCGCACGCCGCGTCCGGTTTCCCCGTCTGTGCCGCATGGAACCCGGCGGCAGGCTGCTTCCCGTGCCCTTCCCGTCCGCCGGGCCTTTCCATCGGCCCTACGGCATTTTTTCCGGGTGCAACAGCCTTGGCGGCAAGCCACCCTACGTGCACGTCGTCACCGATCCGCTCATGCTCCTGGACATCGACACCATGGAAGATTTCGCCCTGGCCGAAGCCATTCTGGAGGAAGGGGCTTTTGATTTCGACGCGCCGCACGCCTGATCCGGGATCGGCTCCATCCGTCCCGCCGCTCGAGGATCTCCTGGACAGGCTCGGGGAACTGCGCCTGTGCCAGCGGGTGATGCGGCTTTCGTCCGGCCATGCGGCCTCGCCGCGCCCCTCCCCGCGAAGCGGGGCCATCGGCGAAGCCCTGCGCACCGAGATGCGAAAACTCTTCGCGTCCCTGGTGGAGGCGGCCGCGGCGCACCTCGAACGCGGCCAACCGCGACAGGCGGAGGCCGTGCTGGAAATCCTGGCCCGCCACGCCCCCTCGCACCCCGCCTTGCACCTCGATTGGAACCGGCCCGCCGGAGGCCCTCCGGCCGCCGCGGCCGTCACGTGCGTCCGCGAACATCTTCGCGCCCTGCCGGAAATCTCCCAAGGGCTGGAGGCTGGCGGCGGGGACAACCTGCGCGCGGTGCTCGGAGTGGATCTCTTCAAAGCCGGCCGCCGCGACCCGGCGCTCCGCCTGCTGGGCCTGGTCCGCTGGGAATGCATCGGCGAACCGGAGACCTTCGCCAACGCCCTGAGCCTTCTGTACTGGTCCGGCGCGGCCGCCGTCGTCGAGCGCATCGTGGCGGCCCCCGGAGTGCCGCTTGGCGGAGAGCATGTCCGGACAAGCTGGCCCGCCACGGAAATGGGGGTGTTCGGGGCCTTGACCGGACACCCGGAGACGGCCGCGACGTGGCTTCTTCCCCAACTGGAAGGCGGTGTCACCTCCCCATCGCAGTTGTTCCAGATATTCGACGGCCTGCTGCATGCCGGCCTCGACCGGGAGCTTGGCGCGCATTTCCGGAAGCCCGGAACGGTGGAGGCGCTGTGGCGCCGTCTGGATTTCGAACAACGGGAACGGCTGGGCGCCGTGGTCTACAACGCCGGCCTGATCGAGGAATCGGGACGACGTTTCGAGTCCCTGGCGCGGGAAGGCGGCCCCCTGCCACCGCAGGCCCTACCCCGCCTCGTTCACGGCCTGATGCGAACGGGCCGGACGGAACAGGCGGAACGGCTGATCGACGCAGCGCGCGCTGGCGGCGTGTCCGGCGCGGACACCTCCCCCGATTCCCCGGCCGCCCTGCCCCTGGCGGAATCCCTGCTCCTTGCCGGAAAAATCGAGGAGGCCAGGACCCTGCTCGACCGGATTCCCCTCCCCCGGCGCCCCGGCGCCCCCCTCGCCCCCGGCCTTTTCCTCCTCCACGAACGCCTTTCCCAGATCGAGGCCATGCGCGCCCTGCAACCGGCGCTCGGCGGCGGGACAGGCCGGTTGGAACACGACGATCTGCCTTTTTTCTGCCGCATGGCATTTTATGAAAGGACGCTGGAAAGAAGCTACCGGCGCTTCATGGCCGAACTGGGCCGGGACACGCGCCATCGCCCGGTCCTGCTCGCCCAGGCCCAGTTCCTTTTCGAGACGGGACGGTTTTCCGAGCTTCAGGAGGTGCTGGACGACCCGTTGCTGGCCGGGAACGGACCGATCGCAATTTTGCGCCTGCATCTGACCGCCTGCCTGCACCTGGGCCGCAACGCCCTCGAGCCCGCCAGGCGCGCCTACGCCAGCCTTGCCTCGCTCCTCGGCAGGATCAGGCTCGACATCTTCTCGCGCCAGCCTCCCACGCCCGTATTGTTCGAATACGCCCTGCTGCTGCATTCCCTCGGGGAGACCCGGCAGGCCCTGGAATTCGCCGGAGCCTGCGTCCGGACGTACGGGGCCTTGGGCAACCCCTGCTTCGCGCTGGAGGGCCTGTTTTCCCGGGAATCGGCCGGCCTCGCCTGCGAGGCCGATCTGGCCCGCCGGTGCGAGGACGTGGCCGACGCCTTGTGCCAGCCGCGATTTTTCTGCCAGGGCTGGCTCTACCTCCGGGCCGCCGTCATCCTGCACCGACTCGGCCTCCACGGCGAGGCGACGCGCATCGTGCGCGGAAAACTCTCCAGAACCCTCTTTCTGGCGCCGCTTCCGCGACAGCGCCTGCGGGAAGCCACCAGCGAGACACTGCCGCAACTTGCCGACTCGATCCAGGCCATGTTCTTTCCGAATTTTCGCGGCACGTATTGGAACGCCCGCATCGGAGCGCTGCTGGACGAGATCCGGCGCCCTCCCGTCTCAAAGGAATAACGTCATGGCAAGCGACGCATCCTTCCAAGATTCGGAGGCATTGCGCTCCGTTTTCGACGCGGTGCTTCCGTTGCTGCTCGATACGCTCGATTTTCTGGAACCGCTGCATCTGCACGCCGTGGAACTCCAGAAACAGGGCCAGACGGCCAAAGCCCACGACCTCTTTCACCTCGTGCGGGACCATGCCGGCCGTTTCCCCGCGCTCAAGGCCTGGGCCGGCTTCAAGGACGCCGAAATCCACCGCCACGCGGGGGAAGAGGCCGAGGCCCGGGAAGCCTTCGCCCATGTCCTCGAATGCAATCCGGGACACGTGAAGACCCGGTTGCTGCTCGCCCCTGCCCAGGAACCGTTCCGCGTCATGGTGGGCGACAGGCCGGGGTGGCCGCACCCCGTACCGTTCATCCCTTTCCCCTTGGAAAATCAGGAACTGTGGCACTACTACCTCGGCCATCGCCTCGTGGACCAACTCTGGATCACGCCGCCCCGGCGCCTTTTTGAATGGGATCCCGAGGGCATGGCCGCCGTTTTCCGGCAGCACCTCGCCCCGGACGCCACGCTGGTGCTGGCCATGGACAACGGCCGCCACGTCCAACTGGGGAGCGGCATCGTGCGGGAAGCCCTGGCGTCCGGCCGGACGGCACTTCTCGCCGCCCTGGAACCGTATTGCAGATCCCTGCTCGCCTAACCGGAGCCTTCGCCCATGGACGCCATCGTACCCCTTCTGTTCGCCTGCCCCCTGGAGGCCGGCTTCTGGAGCCAGCCTCCAGGTCTCGACCACATCCGGCGGCTGCTGCGATCGACGGCCCTCCTGCCAGGGATTCGGCGGGTGCTGGTCGTGACGCCCGAACCCGGTCGCTGGCGGCACCTCGAATCCGGAACCATCGCCGTGCGGCCTTCGACCGTCCCCCTCGACATGGATGGCGACCTGCTCGCCAACGCCCCGCGCCTCGCCGATCTGGCAACCGGGGAGGCCTGTGGGGACAGGGGCATCCTCTGCATCGACGTGCGCAATCCGTCGTTGGATGGCGAAACCGTGGCCAAGGCGCTGGCGGCCTTTGCAGCTGGGGAAGGGCCGCTGCTCGTCGCCACGCGCGGGATCGCGGACCATCCCTGCCAGTGCGTCCGCTATTCCCGCGTGCTCGACGCCGGCATGGTCCATCTTCTCGATCCCGAGGCCTGGGAGTCCGGCCGGATACGCACCCGCCCCTTTCCGGGGGATGCGGACGGCGAGGGTGGCATGACGCGCCTTGACGTTCCCGGAGGGCCGGACAGGTTTCCGTCGCCCCATCCCTCGCGAACCCCATGCGGCGTTTTCCATGCCTCCATTGTCCGGACCCGGGCCATGCCGGAGGAAAACATCCCTCCCGCGGTCACGCGCGACGCCTCGGGCCGGGCCTGGCTTTGCTTTCCCCATCTCGCGGGCATGGGGAAGGCCCACGCGGCAATCCAGCCGTTTGTCACCGGCGGCGATGCGCCGCCATGTTCCCCCCGCACGCTGCCAATCGATCTCGACGACGCGAACGGGCTCTCCCTGGACCCGGACATCACGACGCAAGACGGGTTTGTTTACGCGGTGCTGCAAGACATCCACTCGGGCGCCCACGATCTGGTGGAGCGTATCGAACCGGTGGAAACGCTCTGGCATTACGACGCTTCGGGCGCGTGCATCAACGCCTGCACCGGAGCCCCGATTCTGGGACGCCAGGACTTCCCGGCCCTGTTCGAACCGGATTGCAGCTTTCTGGTCGCAAGCATCGCCGGGGCGCGGGAAGCGGAAACATTGTTCGCGTCAGGCCGGGCCTGCGGCCAGTGCATCACGAGTCCGCTGGCGCGAATTCGCACGGAAAACGACGCGAAGCTGGTTCGGGCGCGGCTTCGCCTCGTTCACAACTGAGGCACACCCGACGCGGGGAGGACCGGCGATGCTATCCATCGTGCTCTATGGAAGGAACGACAATTACGGCTACAACCTCCATAAGCGGGCGGCGATCAGCTTGAACGCCATGGCCGCGGTTCTCAGCGAACCCGACGATGAAATCCTTTTCGTCGACTATAACAGCGACCCCGACCTCCCGACCTTTCCCGAGGCCATCCGTGACACCCTGACGCCCACCGCCCGCAAGCGGTTGCGGGTCATCAGGGTCAGGGGACACATCCACCAAGCCGTCAAGCGCGATTCACGGCTGCCGCTCAACGAACCGCTCGCCCGCAACATCGCCATCCGCCGGATGCGTCCAGGCAATGCCTGGGTGCTGTCGACCAACACCGACATGGTTTTCGTACCGCAAAAGGGGAAATCCCTCAGCGAAGTCGCGGCCAACCTTGCGGAAGGGTATTACGCCCTGCCGCGATTCGAGATCCCGGAAACCATGTGGGAATCGGTCGACAGGAAAGATCCCGCGGCGATACTGCGCAAGTTCGACACATGGGGGCGGCGGTATTTTTTGAATGAAAAAGTGCTTATCGAAAAATACCAGTTGTATGACGGACCGGGAGATTTCCAGCTCTTTCCGAGAAAGGCGATAGCTGCGATTCATGGATTCAACGAGTCCATGATCCATGGATGGCACGTCGATTCCAACTTGAGCAAACGGTTGCATCTTCTGTACGGCGAAACGCGCAGCCTTGCGGAATGGTTCCATGGCTACCATTGCGATCATACCCGCATCACGACTTTGGCCCATGCCGCTTCGCGCACGGAAAATGACTGGGGCCCGTTCTTTGCGGAGGTTGCCTCACCACATCTTCCGGAACAAGAGGCATCCTGGGGACTTCCGGATGCGACTTTTGAAGAAGTCACCTTTTCCGGGACAAAATGCGGCTCGCTCAAGGCGCTGGACGCCGTATTCGATGATACAGGGGGAGAGCCGCGTGATGTCGTTTATACGGTAAAATCATTTAACGCACATCTTTACTACGACACTCGGCGCGTGACGCCCTATCTTGTAGACGCGCTCTCCGCACTCCCAACGGATACCCGTATCGGGTATTTCGGCGCCCAGAGCGCACTTCTTCACATTCTCGGGAAAGCGCTCAAGATCATGGGATGGTCAACGCCAATAACATACCATGGACCCATCCTGCGCGACATTGAAAATAAAAAAAGAATGCCATTTACGGAGAATCGCTATATCGAGACTGCATCCATGGCCGACATTGGCACATGCGATACCTATATTATCGATTTGCATTTTCCCAAAAATACGGCGATAAAAAATAGTTATGGTTTTGATGTTCTCGGCGTCTCACCGCGAACGCTTGCCCAAATAATGCAATACCTGAAATGTTTTCTTGAATTGGCCGCATCGGAACAACGAGCCGTGCTCATGGGGAAAACGCCAAAAAAATTCATTGTCCTCGGAGTACAGGCGACTGTTTTTGAAACCATTGTCAGCAAATGTATCGGCCTCGTCGCTGTTCCCTATGCCTGCCACCTTCGCCATGGCTTTGTCCGCAACGACGCCGATATCACCAGTCTGTCAAGGCTCTTCACTTTTATGAACGACCTAGAAAAAAGTACGATAGAAACTTTATGTCGATCCATAAAAACAAAACAAAATGCCGCACCCAATGAATCAGATTTCATATTGATTCATGATTTTATCAAGAAAAACATACAGGCAACAAGCAGTACTGAGGATGGAACGATCAGCACTCCGAACAATGATGACGTAGTATTGGCATCCATATTATTTTACGTAGCCGTTGGATACCTTCAAGACGCAGCGCTAGTATTTACAAAGCACAACGATACACAACAAGCAAAAAGTAAACGATACTAAGCTACAAGGAGCGACTCAACGAGCACTTCAAAACACATCGGCAATGCAAATCACCACTGCACAGGCATCCCACATGAGGATTGCAGATCGCCGCGCCTCCAGGACGCAAAGCGCACAGACTGCGGACATTGACCGAATTTTTCGGAAGCGTTAGTCAACAAGCTTTCGGAACTGGCAACCAACGGCACCATGCCGGCCCTGGCAAAGAAAGGAGCAGCATGGCCTTCGAGCAGGCCTCCGCGCCCCGGGGTCACCCTCCCCGGCGCGGCGTCTGCTGGGGAGGGGACGCACGGCCGGGGTCCACAGGAGCCTGTCCCTTGCGGGGGCTCCAGTTGCGGGCCATG